>NZ_JAZETN010000002.1:0-625524 GCF_036864475.1 Alteromonas sp. S005
TTTGTAAAAACTTATATTAAAAGTGCGACAAGTAAAAAAGCTTTCTTAGTTTCAATTCTTAATGCCATCGATAAAAAGCTCAATAGTCATTTCACTGCAAAGCTTCCAAGCAGAGACACTGTTGGTGAGCAGGTTATTTATGTCATTAAAATATGTCGAATGGTTGGCCTTGGTTTACTTGTAATAGATGATGTCCAATGGGTTTTAAACTCTAAAACCACGAAGGATAACAAGGTTGTTACTAATGTTTTTTTAGAAGAGTTTTTCAACGACTTAGGCGTGCCAATGATTTTCATTGGTACGCCTGAAGCTGGCGACCTTTTCAGTGCTCCTGAACAGAGCGAGCAGTCTGAACGGCGTTTAATCAGTGATGGTAAGTTTATTCTAAGTGATCACTCTATTGAACACCTAACATGGAAGACAATGGTTAAAGCCTTAAGCACGAACTTTTTAGGTATGGGCGAGAAGTTAGTTGATAAGGAGTTTGAACATGCAATTTTTTATTATTGTGAAGGGAACATAAGCAAGTTGAAGCGACTAGTAAATCATATACTAAGTGCGAATTTGAGTATGACCAAAAGTAATCGATTTAACTCTTTGTATACAGCGCATGTAGCCACTCACATACGCAAAGAATCGATTAAACCGAAGCTACCTAAAGTTGATGTCACGCCAGCCAATTCTGCGGAAAAAACAGCGCAAATAGTTGATAAAACTACGCAGAAAAAGGACTCAAAAAAGCAAGAACGCATTGATCGGATAAAGCGACTTCAAGCCCTAGATATGGGGGACGAGTGAGCTCATGTTGAACACCAGTCTTTCATCCATAATGCTAGAGAATATTAACATCAAACCCGGTGAGTATCTTCCGACCTATTTCTATCGACTCAAGGAGTATGCAGACTTTTTCGCTCCAAAGGAATTTTTAAGCCTTTTTCAAATATCAAGTCCTCGTTTGATAGGAGAGACCATGCCAAGGTGGGCAGTGAAGTTTGCAGTACAAGCCTATGGAAGAAAAAGATTCGAGGATGTATTGACTGACAATATGGTGGGCAAATATTGGCAAGGATTCATCTCTCGTGATGTATTAAATGCACATGTGAAAACTCAATTGAATGACAAGGCAACTGGACGCGTACTGTTTAATGCTGAAAAGCTACTAATGCCTTATCACTCTCTAAAATACTGCTCAAAGTGCCATGATGAAGAAATAAGAGCCAAGGGCTTTGCTATTTGGAAAGCAGATCATCAAGCAATGACTGCTTTTATTTGTCATCAGCATAATACCGCGCTGAGGCAACGTTTAGTGAGCGAGTTTAATGGGTTTGAATGCTCAGGCGATTTTTTTGATAAATCTTTTTTTAGCACTCCTCATATTACACTTTTTCATCGTTGGCTTGATTGGGAAACCAAGCTGATGATGAGAAGAGGTGTTGAATATCAGCGGGAGCAAGTCGAACTTCACAAGCGTGTGTTTATGGAGAGTAGCTTCTATTCCCATTCTCCAAGTAAAGTGAGCGTTACTCTCAACAAGCAATGGCAAAGTGCGCTCCAAAGATACTTCACTGTATTGTTTCCAAATTTACAACGTTTTGCTGAAGTCACTGCTAACAATATTGCATTTAAAGCCAGTGCTATGATGGCTGAAAATGGCAGTATTCATCCTTTAATGTTTTTGTTATTCAAGTTTTTCTACCTGCATGAATATCGGCCATGAGTAGAATCTTTTACACACCTCGAATTCAACCTGATGAAACATTGTTTTCGTATGTTGCTCGGTGTCATTGGCTATGGGGAGATGTCTCATACACGGATACTTCGTTGGAATGGTTCGGCTATGAAGGGGTGTGTTTAAATCAGCTTTTGCCTAGCCATATTCAGGATATCTCTTGTCACTCTGAATACGGTATAGACTATCTCTTACATAACCACACAGCTTACCCTTTGCATGTTCTTTATAATGCCCGCCATGAAGCGCTGAAGGCGGCAATGTGTGGCGCTGGTGATATGAACATAGCAAACCTTTCATGCTCACCACAGTTGGCATTTGGCTCTTTAATACAAAGCAATTTCTGCCCAGAATGTGCTAAAGAAGATATGACTAAAATAGGTATCGCTTATTGGCATTTGTCACACCAATTGTGGGGAGTGAATGCATGCTTCAAACATGGGTGTGAATTAACCAGTGTTCCTTTTAACCATCGAAAATATCGGCTTCCACGTTATTTTGAGTCAATACAGTCTGTTATTCCTTCAGACGCTAATGCACAGCAGATAGAGTTCGCAAAGCATATTGTGCAATTGCTACGTAGCAACAATATCGAAAATGTTGGTCAGCAATACTTTAAACGTCTATTTCACTCACGGGGGCTGTTTACATCGCAAATGCATATTCGGATGTCTACGGTGTTAGAGCGCTATAACGAGGTGGCTGAAGCGCTTTGTCTCCCCAGTGTGTTGAATACCAGAAGTATTCGTCGAATAGTTTTCGAACAAGATTTAAGCATTCATCCATTGAAACCTATTTTGCTTGAATTTGTAGTAAAAGGACTGCGCGAAGAATCAGCGCCTCCCCCAATACCTGCTCCTAAACCCCTAAAAATGTCTGAGACCATTGAGTCACGAGCAATAGCATTATTACAAAGTTATCAATTTAACGTTGCGGAGATAAGCAGGCGCTTGAAAGTGAGTCATGGCTACGTAAAACAATTAGCCAACCGAATTGGCGTAAAGACAACAGAACGAAAACAAATTGTCACCGCTGACATAGAGCGACAAGCAATAAAAATGGCAATCGAAAATGTGAGTTGTAAGGATATTGCAGCCAAACTTGGTGTGTCAGAACCATCGATTACTGGAGTAGTTCAGTCTGTTGATGGGCTAAGCCTATGGCGTCAATATTTAAGAATGTACGAAAAGCGGGATGCCGTAAGAGCGACTTTAATCGAGGAGAGAAAACGCCGTGGCCTACTTAATCGATCAGAGTTAAAAGAGCATCAAGGAAACGCTTTGAACTGGGCATATCAATACGACAAAACGTGGCTTGATGCTACCTTTCCCATCCAAGGCAACCATGCCAATCACAGTGCAAAAATTTGGGAGAAGCGAGACACATCTCTTTTTCCAAAATTCAAAGAGTTCCTTAAACAACAATTAGAAACAACCAATAAATTGCCTAGTAAATATGCGTTAGACAAAGCATTTGGTAATCATCGCTGGTTTACATGCAATTTTACTAAGCTTTCGAGGTGCAAGCGCATGTATGACATGGTCAAGTTCAAAATAACACAGAGCAATGAAGGGAAGAGCGAATGACAAAAAAATCTGAAAGTAATAGAGCGAGTCAGAGGAGTGTTAAGTTGCAACTTGATAGCTCTTTGATAGATGACGCAAAGCAAGCGATAGCTAATTACCCAAAAACACCCAGTGAGCAAATAGAGCAGTGGGCCTATGTCGGAATGATAGTCGAGCGTCAACTGACAGGCCAAGAGCAATTACAATTAATGACTGGCGAAGCTGTAGTGTCATTTAAGACGAACACAAATAAAGAGGGAGAGAAACGTAGGTAGCGTTTCTCCCCCTGTATAATCGCGATAATACACAACCTCAAAAATAGTATAGCTTAAATTTCAACCCAAAGTCTCGTTGAAGACACTGGACTCTATTTCACTATAAAAGGTAAGTGTGAAACACCCTTGGGGAGAATCATTTTCAGAGGCAGACAGTCTTACGCATAAAAAAGCCGTGCTCAACACTATCATTAAGCCCAAACGGCTTTATTCGAGTGATGATAGTAATATCCTTAATGATTTAATCGGTACTGTTGAAGCATCGTTTTCTACAATTGCTGTCTTTAGAAAGAAAAAAAAACTTGCCAAATCAACAAATGAGTTGGGGTTAAGTCACTGGCTCATATCTAACTTTAAATGCAGTGACAGACAAGGATTGGACAGCAGCGGCAACGCAGGGCTTTCTGGCCTAAGTTCCACAGCAGATGGTAGGCAGCTTACAGATAACTACCTTTTTGGGATAGATAGAAAAAGTGGCGCATTGTCTCGAACCTCAGGCCTCAGCGCATCTCAAAAGCAAGAGATTAGGAATGCATTTAACAGTGGAAAGATTAAAACCCGTTACACTGTTGTGAAAGACAGGCATGCTGGCGCAGGTGTTACGCAGGGGCTCACAAAAAAAACTGAACTGGGTGTTGGCGGGTCATCTCAAATTAATGAAATCGTAATTATTGAATTGCCACTAAAAAAATAAGGCGTTAAGTAATTGGGGCCCTTTTGCGAGGCCTCTTTAAGGAAAAGAATGAAACAACTTCCAGACGACACTAAACAAGAGCTTTCACTTCAGTTGAAAGATACACTTCAGACCATCGAATGTTATAATCCAGCCACTGCGGCCAACAAGGTGACGAGTTACTATGGTACAGCTGGCACAAGCTTTGTAGGGGGATTTAAAGCGAACCTACTCGGTGATGAAAATTTATCAGAAAAGTTGTTTGTCGACGTTATTCCAAATTCTAGGATGGCCGTAGCAGAGAATAAAGTATCTCATGATAACAGCTATCAATACGCCCTATTTAGTTACGCACTATTGCTCGGTTATGAAGAACAGGTTGAGGAGTCGGCAGCTCTACTTTTAGCACTGGACATTCCCAACGATATGAGATTTAGAGCTCCGCCAGAATTCTACCTTATGCTTGCCCATCTATGGCGCGGTGAAACCGATGCCGCTATACAAATGCTTGATGGTATAGAAAAGCTGGAAAGCAAAAAAAGTGAATTCTATATTCAACCCGGGGTTAGCAAGCTTGTAAGAGGCGTTGTAAACAACGAGCCCAGTTTAATGAAAGAAGGTGCACGCCTTCTGTTTGACAAGCACTTACACACAACCAAATACTTCAGAACGGCACTTGAAAATAATCATTACTTTTGTGAGCCCGTTACGTTATTGACCATAGTAGGTCGTAAACTGGGTGTTGATGTGAAAGCCAACATTGGCGATACAACCGCCGTGTTGAAAACGAAAACATTTAGCCCAATTGATAGGCCCGAAATACCCGCCAACAAGAAGTTCGAAGTGCCCGTAGACCTATTGCCCTCTTGCTTTCTGAAAACACGAGGCTAATTCTACTGCATTTTGATTTGTGCATTAGCCTTAACAATTAATTCTTGGTATATCATCACAGCTTGTTGTTGCACGCTTTGATAGGCACTCTGAAAATGACTGGTTAAAATTAAGAGAAAGATTCGAAAAGGAATACGAAGAGAAACTTTAGTTTTTGAAGGTACTTAAGTAAAGGGCTCATCAAACGGACCCTGTCAATTACATACTCATTCCATCAAAATCAATTTCAATCGAAAGTGTAAAACCTAAAGCCTGAAGGTCTGCTGTTTGTCTGAAGCGGACTTTCGCAAAAGTTATGTCCAACATCCGCTAAAGGCCTCATAGCTGTCGCTTAAGTACTAGCTTGGGGAAGGCAGCTACTTACAAAGTTTCGACTATGAGATTGATTTTTTTAAACATCTTTATTAAAAATAAGGTTCCACCCACTTATTGATTTTACTGGGCAGTATTAAACGACTTATTTACTGTAAACACTAAAAACGAAATCTCTCGTTCTTAACTTTAAAGCCCCTCTTTTGAGGGGCTTTTGTTACAGATTGGATGTTATCTTACCATTCATATTGCCTTTACATGGCTAGGCGTTTAAGTAAATCGTCCCAAGCCATGGGGCGAGATAAGAAGTACCCTTGTGCCCAGTCACAGCCATGCCTTTTTAGATAATTTAACTGCTCTTCAGTTTCAACTCCCTCAGCGATAACTCGTAATCCGTAGAGTTCGGCAAGGTTCTGTATAATCAAAACCATTTTGCTTCTTGGATCGTTTCCTGAAAATAAATCACTGATAAAAGAACGATCGATCTTCAGGCAATGGGCTGGGTAATGGATGAGTTGACTAAATGCGGTATAACCTGTTCCAAAGTCGTCGAGTGCTAGAGAAACTCCAACTTCGCGCAACGCATGTAGCGTATCTAAACAGGCTTTATTTCCTGCAACTAGAGCAGTTTCAGTCACTTCTAACTCTACACTGCATGGCGCGACCGCGTATATTTCAAGTAAACCTTTAACCTGGGAAGGGAAATGCTCATTGTTTAACTCAACGCCAGATATATTAATGCACATCTTTCCTGTGAAATTGTGTTGCTGCTGCAATGTGACAAGGCGTTGCAAAGCTGCGTCGATCACCCATAAATCGATGTCTTTTATAAGCCCAGTAGATTCAGCAACTGGAATAAATTGATCTGGTCCTATTTTTTCTAGCTCGGGAGCGTTACATCTAAGTAACGCTTCAACGGCAACAATGTCGTCATTATCACAATCGAAAATAGGCATAAATACTAGGGATAATTGGTCGTTTTCTAACGATGCTCTTAACCCGTATTCTATCTTCTGGCGCTGTTTTATAGTGTCGGCAATCTCTTGCGTGAAAAATCTAAAACAATTTCGACCATTTTGTTTTGCGTCATACATTGCTGTATCTGCAAAATGAAGCAGTTCAGAGGGCTCTTTTGCATCATCAGGAAAAACTGCAATACCAATACTGGCGTATGTGAGGTGAGTAATACCCTCCACCTCGAAGCCGCCATCAAAAATATCTAAAATTCGCGATGCCACCTTTCCGGCATTAATTGTATCTTTAATATCCGGCAGCAAAACAACGAATTCATCGCCAGCAAGTCTAGCAATACTTTCCTCTTGAGGCTTAAGTACTTGGTCAGATGGACGAATTTCACTCCACAACTGTTCGCTAAACTTCAATAAGAGCTTGTCACCCATTTCATGACCATACTGATCATTCACCTGTTTGAAGTTATCTAGATCGATATAAAGTAGGCCAACTCTTTGCTTATCTTTGCTTATCTTTGCTTGCTCTATCAATCACGCGTTGAAGGTTTGTTTTGAAATTCCAGCGATTGGGAAGGCCCGTCAACGTATCGTAGAACGCCATTTGCCTAATATCGTCATCATGCAATTTAATGATTGTTTCGTAAGATTGCTCTTCAGAGCGGAGGGCTGCAAGGCATATAAGGTTAAGTGCTAACGTAGTTAAAATAAAACGTATGGCTTCTACAAGCGTGTAACTCGTCATCAATAAACTAGAAAGCGGGGTGAATAGAAGAAGGGTACTAGTGACGCTAAAAATACAGAATACGACGACCGCAGGCCAAAATCGATTAATGAATAGGTTAATCGCCGCTATGGGGTATATCCATAGCATGCCTGTATTGTCCTTTCCGCCAGTAATGAGCAAACTCATGCATAACACAAATAAGATGCCGCTTAGTATTAGAGCGGCTCTTTCTACATTTCCTGAGCGTTTCAAGAGATAAAGGTTTACTAAGCCAATTAGCCCATTACTTACTAATATGCTACCGAGCAAAAAGGCATCGTTATATAAGCTTAATCCGCCCAGTGCGAACAGAAAAATTACGCCTATATTAGTAAGAACTTGGCAAAGGACAAATCGACGGCGATGACGAACCTGCATCATCTCTCGTTGTCCGGACGTAATTTCGTGAGTTTGGTTCATATCAAGGTGAAATTTTCAAAAAGCCATATAAGGTAACTAGAAGGCGTCAATTCAATCGTCTAACGAAAAAATTAGTTTTGCTCTTCATAGTAGGTGAGTTAGATAAGCTTATCAACTTACCTTTAGTTGAAAAGAATAGTAGAGAAAAAGTATAGATTACTTGCTCTTACATAAGTGCTTTCTTATTTTTATGGTTCTTAATACTTGGGGGGCGCTATAGCAACTTTCATTTGTCAGAACGTACAAAGCACTTCGCTAATACTCAACTAACCTATTTAAACGAAGGCACTCACTCCTCTTAACTCAAACTATTGTCAAAAATACATTGAAACTGATTCAGCTTCCGAAGGGCTTATCATTGAAAAGAGGAATTAATACCATGAGCACAACTTTTAGATTATTCCTATTTATATATTAAGGAGTCAGTTGTGTCTCATCCAATTATCGAAGATTTAAACAAGCGTTATACAGTTAAGAAGTACGATACTGGCAAGCGTATTTCAGCTGATGACCTTGCTACCATTCTTGAAGCTTTGCGTCTATCAGCGTCTTCTATCAACTCTCAGCCTTGGAAGTTTGTTGTAGTAGAAAGCGACGAAGCGAAACAGCGCCTTCATGATAGCTTTGAAAATAAGCATCAGTTTAACCAACATCACGCTAAAGAAGCATCGCATACGATTTTATTTGCGTACGACCCTAAATTCACTAAAGAAAAGTTCGCTAAGCGCGTAGATGCGGAAGTATCTTCAGGTCATTTACCAGAAGACATGCGAGAAAATTTCATGGGCGCTTACGCATTTGCCGAAGCGAACACCGATGAGAATGGAAACAACGCGGCGTGGACTAAAGCCCAAGTTTACTTGGCACTGGGTAACGTACTGCATACTGTAGCGCGTTTAGGGATCGCCTCTACACCGATGGAAGGCGTTGACCCTGATTTACTTGGCGAATTATTCAAAGACGAACTAGACGGTCATATTTGTGAAGTAGCACTGGCTATGGGGTACCCTGATACTGAACAAGACTGGAACCACGGTTTGCCAAAGGCTCGCTTGCCAAAAGATGACGTGATTGCAGTGGTTTAATCCTTACAGAGCAGCCAACTGAGTGAGTATTAAGTGTTAAAGAGCGCCCTCAACGGCGCTTTTTTATTTGTAAGACTCGTACAAATAAGCGTTGAAAATAGCCTGGTCGTCCCCATCTCGATGCTTGTCTGAAATCGTATCATTGAACAAACAGCTCAAATATCGTGCGCGCTTTTATAAAACGCTTTTACCCTTCTTCATTTACGCCGTTTCTTGTGGCGTGGGTATTGTCGTATCTAATTGTTAGTACGGGGTTTCAGACACCTGATGTAGCGAATAATGCCGAAGTCACTTCGCAGTCTCCGTTGGCCAAGTTTGTACACAGTGCGCAAAACTACTCTCTTAGGTTTAGCGCAAACAAGCTAACCGGTGATAAAGACGAAAAGCCTACCGACGCAGAGCCGCCAGGTTTAATATCTGTATCGCTAAACTTTGCCTTCTACAAAGCGTCATCCACCAAGGTACCATCAGCAGGCCCTTCCTTTACTGATAAAACGTGGGTAAAAGCGAGCCCGCGAGCTCCACCTTCCATCCTGAGTTAACTCCTTTACACGCGCTAACGTGAAAGCAAAGCTTCTTTGTTTCTCGTTCAAGCGTTTTAAAACTTAATTATTCAGGATTTAAAATGGCACGATTTTCATTTCGTGGCTTTGTGTATGTGCTTATCGTTATGCTCGGTTTACTGAGCGCTGCGCCCAACATATTGCCACAATCAATTAAACAGCAGCTACCTACGTGGTACACCACTTCCACACTTTCTTTAGGCTTAGATTTACAGGGCGGTTCGCATCTGCTTTTAGCCGCAGATACCAACGCCTTGTTTGAAAAGCAACTCAACAGTTTTTCCAGCGATGTACTTAGCGAATTGCGTACCCAAAACGTACGCTATACCAGAACATCTCACTCGCTTTCTTCAAAGACGAGTAGTGAAGATAGTGCAGCAAGCGTTGTATTTACCTTGCGCAATGCAGACGATGCTAGAAAGGTTAAAGATATTGCTTATCAAATCTCGGCTCAACCGAGCGGAGCAAGTGCACTTGATGTCGCGATAAAGCAAAACACCGTCACCCTTACACTTAACGAACTCTATTCAGAGCAGTTGGTTAAGGACACGTTAAGCCGAAGTGTTGAGGTAGTGCGGAAGCGTTTGAATGAAACAGGGCTTACTGAGCCTAGCGTTACGCTACAAGGTAAAGACGCCATTTTAGTTCAGATGCCGGGTATGTCTGACCCGACCCAGGTTAAAAAGCTACTGGGTACTACCGCACAAATGACTTTTCACTGGTCTGCAAACAGCCGTTCAGAACAAGTAATGAGCAAACAAGATGCGGAGGGTAATTCCTATCGCTTAGAACAAAAAGTGGCGCTAGAAGGCGAACATATCACTGACGCGGCCGGTGTTTTAAGTAGCGAAACCGGTCAGCCCGTAGTGACGTTTCGTTTAGACAGTGCCGGCGCTAAACAGTTTGCCACTATGACCCGTGACAACATTGGCCGTGTGCTTGCTATTGTTCTTGACGACAAAGTGGTGACCGCCCCGGTTATTAACAGCGTGATCCCAGCCGGCCGTGGAGAAATTACCGGTAACTTTACGTTGCCCGAGGCAGGTAATACCGCATTAATGCTTCGCACCGGTGCGTTACCTGTGCCTCTTAATATTATAGAAGAACGTACGGTTGGGCCTGATTTAGGTAGCGACGCTATTCAAACCGGTGTAGAAAGCGGTATAGCAGGTGCGTTAATGGTATTGGCATTCATGGTGGCGATTTACGGCAGGTGGGGCGCTATCGCAAGTTTTGCTCTTTGTATCAATATGGTGTTGGTGTTTGGCGCATTAACCCTGTTTGGCGCAACGCTAACCCTGCCGGGTATTGCTGGTTTAATTCTGACCATGGGCATGGCAGTAGATGCGAACATTTTGATTAATGAGCGTATTCGTGAGGAAAGCAAAAAAGGCCGTCCTGGGGCCAGTGCGATCGAAGTGGGCTTTGAAAAAGCATTCGCAACAATAGTAGATTCAAACTTCACTACGCTTATAGCGGTCAGCTTGTTGTTTATGTTCGGTAGTGGGCCTATCAAAGGGTTTGCTATCACCATTGCCCTTGGGCTTGTATCTTCAGTATTTACTGCGGTTGCCTTAACTAAAATGCTTATGCTTAGAGTGGTTAAGTCGAAGCAAAAAAATACGCAAGATCGCGCGCAGCAGCGCCTACCATTACGCTTTTCTTCACCGCTACTGCGCTTGAGCGATAAGCTAAGCGGTATTAATTTTCTGGCCAAGCGTAAAATTGCACTAGCTGTTTCGATAGTGCTAACAGTGCTTTCAATCGGATTATTTGCCAAACCAGGTTTACATTATGGTGTCGACTTTACCGGCGGCACCATGATTGAGCTGACCGCACCAACCCTTACTACCGATGAGCTAAGATATGTGATTGAAAGCAATGGCTTTGATCAGATAGCCATTCAAGAATATGGCAGTGAACATCACTATTTATTGCGAGCAGCTGTTCTGGATAGCAGTGGCAAGCTTGAAAATAGCAACGCAAAGCAGACTGACGCACTAAAGCGTGCAATTTCGCAAGCCGACAGTGAGGTAAGTTTTGATAAAATTGATATGGTTGGACCGAAAGTCAGCGGCGGTTTCGCACAGCTATCTATTCTTGCGCTGCTTATAGCCGGCGGTGGCATGTTGGTGTATCTGTGGGCACGCTTTGAAGCGCATTTTGCGAGCGCAGCGCTACTTACCGTGTTACTTGATTTAACCAAAACCATAGGCTTTTTCGCGTTAACCGGTATCGAGTTTAACTTAACTGCGGTTGCAGCGTTATTAGCGCTTATTGGTTATTCGATAAACGATAAAGTGGTGGTGCTTGACCGCATTCGCGAACTATTGCGTTTAGACCCAACCAAACCTCTAGCAAACACCATCAACGAAGCGGTGAACAGCACATTAAGTCGAACGGTATTTACGTCTGTTACTACTCTGTTAGCGCTGCTTCCAATGGCTTTATTTGGTGGTGACGCAGTAGAAAGTTTTGCAGTGCCCATGGTTTTTGCTGTTGTAATTGGCACGTCTTCAACCTTGTTTATTACCTCTACATTACTGTATTTGTTGGGCATTAGAAGGGAAAAGCAGGGCAAAGCACAGTTAAAGCCCACTGCCGAAGAAATTAAGGCTTCGTTGTCGCATATCCCTTAAGCGACACGATTGCCTTAACTTTATTACCCTGCCGCGTTTTTGTAACTCAATACTTTGACAAGAAAACGCGGTAAGGTAGCAATATTAGCAGGAACCTTCGATGCGTACTTTCAGTTTGCTTAAGCATGCATCAGTGGCAATAAGGAACGCATAATGTTTGCAGTTGATCACATTATTTTGCTTAGCGCAGTGCTGGCCATTTTAGGTGTGCTGGCCAGCAAGCTGTCTCCGCGCTTTGGCGTACCTGTGTTGGTGTTATTCCTTGGTGTTGGTATGCTGGCTGGTGAAGATGGGATTGGCCGAATCTTCTTTGATAATGCCGATGCCGCCCATGCTATAGGCACATTTGCTCTCATCCTTATTCTATTTGATGGCGGACTGCAAACCTCTAAAAAGTCCATACTTCAAGCATGGAAGCCAGCGGCTTTGCTCGCCACCTTAGGCGTAGTGGGGACAGCAGTGATTACCGGTGTGGCGGCCATGATTATTCTCGATTTACCGCTTTATAAGGGCTTATTGCTTGGTGCTATTGTAGGGTCGACAGACGCCGCAGCAGTATTTTCTGTTCTGCGCAACGCTGGTATACGCATTCCTTCAAAAATAAAATCCACACTAGAGCTGGAAAGTGCGTCGAATGATCCAATGGCCATATTCCTCACAATTGGCCTTATAACGCTTATTCAAGACAGCACCACTAAGCCCATTAACTTACTTTCGCTGTTTGCCAGTCAAATGGGAGTGGGAGCGATAGTGGGCCTTGCCATTGGCGGTATTGCAGTATGGCTTTTCAGACGCGTTACCTTAATGGCCATCGGTTTGTACCCGGTATTTGTGATGTTGTTTGGTGTATTGTCTTTTGGCCTTGCTGCGAACTTAAATGGCAGCGGTTTCTTGGCTACTTTCATCACTGGCGTCATCGTGGGTAACAGCCGCTTTGCGTATCAGCGTAATACCTTTGTGTTTCTCGACGGGCTGGCTTGGTTGGGGCAAATTGCCATGTTCGTTATCCTCGGCTTGCTTGTTACACCCACCGAGCTTTTCGTAAACTGGAAGGAAGGCTTACTCATTGCATTTGTGCTTATTTTTATTGCACGCCCGCTGGTGGTTATGCCTATTTTGCTTCTCTCGAAGTTCTCGTTCAAAGCATCGCTCCTTATATCATGGGTGGGTTTGAGAGGTTCGGTGCCGATTATTTTAGCTATTTTCCCGCTCATATTTGGTATGCCTTACGCTGAACTTATTTTCAATGTGGTGTTCTTTATTGTGCTTATCTCCGCCTTGTTGCAGGGCTCAACCCTACCTTTCGCGGCGCGCAAGTTAGGCTTAGTGTTGGACGATGAAGTAAAGGCGTCGAGTACGCTGGAAATTGTAAAAGTTGCTAAGAGCAAGCGCGAACTTATAGAAATAGAAGTATCCAAGTTATCGCCGGCACTACATAAGACCATAAGTGAATTAGCCCTTCCTGATAATACGGTAGTGGCGATGATTGCTCGTGGTGAAGAAACCATAATACCCAAAGGAAGTACCAAAATAGAAATGGGCGATCAAATTTTCATTATCACCAAACTGCTTGATAAAAGCGCCGTTGAGCGCTGCTTTTACAGCGAGCAGGAATAGGGTGCTATTGTTGGGTACTTCATGTAGAATGCGCCGCGGAGTTGGCCAGGCAATCGCCGCTTTCGTCAGAAAGGGGAGGAAAGTCCGGGCTCCAAAGGGCAGGGTGCCAGATAACGTCTGGGCGGCGTGAGCCGACGACAAGTGCAGCAGAGAGAAGACCGCCTAAGCATGTTTACATGCCGGTAAGGCTGAAAGGGTGCGGTAAGAGCGCACCGCACCTCTGGTAACAGAGTGTGGCAAGGTAAACTCCACCCGGAGCAAGACCAAATAGGATCCCTCAACGTGTGGCCCGCATGGGGATCGGGTAGGTTGCTTGAATCAGTGAGCGATTGCTGATCTAGAGGAATGGTTGCCCACGACAGAACCCGGCTTATGGCCAACTCCACCCTTTCCTTAGATAGTTTCTTAAAGCATGTTTATTATGCCGTTTTTAGACGATACTTTTTCTAAATTAGATGAAGGCTATCCCTTTAGCCGGTGAAGGCTTTTCCTTTAGCAGGTGAGGCCTCTACCTGAAAGTAAACCCTCAGGCAGAGACATTTATCGCTCGTTACTGGAAGAAGTAACGGAACGTTGCGCCTACTGTACGAGGCTGATTGACGGTAAAGCCAAGTCGAGCACGACCTCCACGCTCTCTATCAAACGAAAGCTGTGCGTTTTCATCAAACAGGTTGTTGGCGTATAGCAAGATTTCGTAGTCATCGTAGGTAAGACCAAAGCTCATGTTCAGTGTGCCGTAGTCGTCTAGCAACAAATCTAGCTCGGTTGTCTCTGCGCCAGTGGCACCACCAAATGCAAGCCCTGATGTGAAGATACCCGCGCCAGCAACTTGGTCACTAGGTTGAGTAATGCGGTCGCCCACGTATTGATAAGAGCCTTGGAAGTAGGTACTGTTTGACGAAAATAAAGGCTGCGCTAAATCATAGGTAAATGCGATAGCGAAGCTTTCCTCAGGTACTGACGCCAAACGGTTGCCATCTTCAACGCCACCTAGTACCGCACCATCACCGTCAACAACCGTTGAATCGAACTCAGCTTCGATAATGCTTCCGGTTAATGAGAAAAATAGCTGGTCGGTAAACTGACGTGTAAGTTCAAATTCAATACCTTGGGTGTGGGCTTCAGGTACGTTAAATGACACCCGTGAAGAACAAGAACCTGCATCTAACGTAACTTGAAGGTCTTCAATGTCGTTATAGAAAGCTGAAACGTTCGCTGTCCAGCCTCGTCCTGACGACTTCATGCCTATCTCATAGTTGGTGAGCTTCTCATCGTCATAGTCTTGGAACGATCCAAAGATGGCTTCATCTTGGTCGGTACACAGACTGCGGTTTAGCGGGTCATTAACGCCGCCCAGTCTGAAGCCTTGCGACACTTGAGCGTTGAAATTTACGTTTTCATTCAAGCTGTACTGACCAATTACACGTGATGTAAAGCCATCTGACTCTGTAGAATCAGTCTGGTTGTCGCCGTTGGCAAATAAGCCGCCGGAGATAAACTGACGCTCTTCTTCATAATCGTAGAAACGTGAGCCCACGGTCATTTTGAAGTCATCATTGACCTGATAATTCACCTCGCCAAAAACAGCAAGTTGCTTTAAGTCGTAAGGTAAGAAGGCGTTATATGGTGAATCGGCTTCAAAGCCATTGGCAACTGCTGCCGACGTGCCTTCACCTAGCGTAGCGTCTGTAAATGCGTCATAGCCAGGAGTCGGAAGAGATTGATCGTAAACGCGCTCAGTTGAAGAGTAAAAAGCGCCAACTAGCCAATCTAGAGCACCATCGTCATTAGACGCGGCGCGAAGCTCAAAGGTGTCTTGCTCTACTTCGGTTCTATCTAATAAGTTCGACGGCAATAGCACGGCTTCATCTGGAAAGCCCAAGTCGATACTAACAGAGCCTGAAAGCGCGCTGGCATCGCGACTTACAAGAATATCGCGATCGGTGTAACTATAAACAAATGTAAAGTCAGCAATGTCAGCTTGATATTCAGCCGTTACATCAGCTATCAAGGTTTCGTCAGTAAACCCTTCTTCAAGTAACAGGTACTGTTCGCGTTCGCCTAATTGAATAGCAGGCCGCGTTGTAGTGTAAGGGTTAGCAAACACGTTATAGACTTCTTCCCTATTAAATCCGTTCATCTCGAGTTCTTGGAAAATAAGTCGTGGTGTTATGGTAAGTTTATCGTTAGGTGCGATAACAAACGCTACCCGTCCGCCCGTTCTATCGCCGTCGTTGACGTCCTCGTTAAACGCGCCGTTTTCGCCAAGGGCATCAATAAACCCTGCGTAATCGGTGCGGTAGACAACCGCGCGCATGGCAACCGTATCTGAGATTGGCACGTTCACCATACCTTTTACGTGACCGCCCACGCCGCCGTCTGTCACACTATTAAGGTTAGCTTCAAACTTGCCTTCAAAGGTGTCTAATTCAGGCTGATTGGTAATGTAACGAAGGGTCCCGCCGATAGATCCCGAGCCAAAAAGCGTACCTTGTGGTCCACGTAGGGTTTCGATGCGGTTTAGGTCAAAAAGGTCGAGATCTGGAGTAAACAGAGACAGCGAAATAACGCTTTCATCAAGATAGACACCAACTTGTTCCTTGACTCCAGGTTGGTCTCGTACTATTTGACCAGCCGAAACACCACGCATTGAAACCTGACTTTGCCCCGGCCCCAAATTTTGAATCGAGACACTTGCCACATTTCTAGCTACATCTTCCAGGTTACCAGCACCGCTGCGTTCAAAGTCTCGCTGCGTTTGTGCGTTAATTGAAAAAGGAATGTCTTCAATGGATTCAGCGCGTTTTGTTGCCGTTACTATGATTTGCTCAAAGTCATCATCCTTTTGTTGTGTGTCCTGTGCAATTGCGCCAGAGCTAAGCAGCCCCATTATTGCAATGCTTAGAGTGCTTCGTCGAAACGACGGTTTTTCTAGTTTAAACATAAGTCCATCCAGGTTGGTTGTTTCTATTTTGTTGTTAGGCAAGAGCGTAATGTGGCAAAAAAACTTGGCTATTTCTATATCTGGTGAGATAAATATTTCAACTTTAGTTGTAAAGTGCGGTCTTTGTTTTTATATGTTTATTTTTTGTTAAATGTTGTTGTGGCCTGAAAATGCGTCTAAAAGGTCAAAACAAGTGTCTATCAGGCTAATTACATCAGTAATAGTTTAGGTATGATTTGTTTTAGATGAGCTGCATTTATTGCTTAAGGAAATACCGTGGTTGTCGCAATCCTTGGTGGAAAAGTGCTCAGTGCGTAAATCTCATACAAGCCCAAAACCCAAAACAAAAGCCATACAAGAGAACTGCAATGAAAAAAACAGTGCGCGCAAATGAACTTCTAAAAGGTATGCTAGCAATCGTTGTCGCGAGTTTTTTGTGGGGTACAACGGGCACTGCCGCTCAGTTCGCTCCAGAAATCAGTCCGCTGGCAATCGGTGCATTTGCAATGGGTATAGGCGGCGTATTGCTTTGTGTCAGTGCCCGAAAATCACTGGTAAAAGATGCACCTATTCTTTTTTCCATTCCATTGACCTTTCTGTTTGGCAGTGCATGTGTTGCAATTTATCCGCTGGCCTTCTACAGCTCAATGCGTTTGTCAGGCGTTGCCATAGGGACCGTGGTTTCTATCGCCAGTGCGCCACTATTCGCTGCGCTTTTAGAGTACTTTTTGAGTAAAAAGCCCGTGTCTTTAAAATGGTTTATTAGCTTTGTGTTTGGTGCGTTTGGGATTGGCATGTTAGCCGTGGGGAAGGCACAGGACGCAATGGCGTTGTCAGCATCTAAAAACGAGCAGATGTTTGGCGTTATTTTGGGTCTAATTGCAGGTTTAACTTACGCGGGGTACTCATGGGCTGCAAAGCAACACATTGATGCTGGAGCAAATTCAAAATCTGCCATGGCCGGCCTGTTCGGCTGTGCTGCGATTGTCCTACTTCCTTCTCTTTGGCTTACTGGTCAGAACCTATTTGCTAACACTATCCACACTAGTGTTTCACTTTATATGGCCGTAGTACCGATGTTTCTAGGGTATCTATTGTTTGGTTATGGTCTTCGCACTACTGAAGCCAGTAAAGCCACGCTTATCACGTTAATAGAACCACTGGTAGCCACCTTATTCGCTATCTTTCTCATTGGTGAAGTATTCAAACCGGTAGGGTGGGTTGGCATGGCGTTGGTAAGCCTGTGTCTTTTTATCCAATCCGTAAGGGGGCCTCTTGAATTTAAGCGCTTTGGCCGAAAAGTGACCCCCTAGCTATGCCTTTATACCAATTCACTATTTCTTTCAGTGCTTGCCCAGTATTCAACCTTGTCAATAAGGTCTTCAGCGTCGAAGGGCTTACTTAAATAGTCATCCATTCCCGCATTAACACAGCGCTCTTTATCACCTTTCATCGCATTAGCAGTGAGGGCGATGATCGGGACGTGTAAATAGCGCTCTCCAGCTTCCCCGTTTCTAATGCGCTTGGTTGCTTCGAAGCCATCCATTTCTGGCATTTGACAATCCATTAAGATAACGTCAAAGGTCACTTTCATTTTATTCAATGCTTCTAGCGCCTCTAAGCCTGACTTGGCGCTAAGGGTGGTATGGTTGCTCAGGTGCTGTTTCACGATAATTTGGTTAATATCGTTGTCTTCCACAATGAGCACTTTACGCTTTTTACCTTTTTCTCGTTTAAACGAAGAGGCTTGGTACACGGGATCTAGTAAAGCTTCGTCTGCAGGCTTGAGGGAAACACTAAAAGAAAACGTACTTCCGTGTCCTTTAACGCTTTCGAGTCTAATATTGCCGCCCATGAGTTCACAAAGCTGTTTGCTTATTGATAGACCTAGACCGGTTCCGCCAAACTTGCGGGTGGTTGATAGGTCTTCTTGGGTAAAGACATCAAAAATGGTGCTTTGCTTTTCTTGCGCAATACCTATTCCCGTGTCTTTCACGCTACATAAAAGTGTGAGGCTGTCGTCCGCGTTTTGCTTAATGCTGGTGGTAACTTCAACGTATCCAGAGTCAGTAAACTTGACGGCGTTACCCAACAAGTTCGACAAGATTTGCCTGAAGCGTACATCGTCGCCTTGCACAACGTGGAAGCCCTGTAAGTCAAAGTGGAAGTGTAATTCGAGGCCTTTTTCTTGGCACATGATGGCGTACTGACTCTGCAGGTTCTCAAGTGACTCTAAAATATCAAAAGGATTATCTTCGATTTGTAGCTGACCTGCTTCAATTTTAGAAAAATCTAAAATGTCATTTACGATATGTAAAAGGCCTTGAATACTAAACTTAGCGAGCGAAAGGTAATGTTTTTGGTCTTCGGTAAGATCAGAGTTTGCCATTAGCTGTAATACACCTGATATCCCGTGGATAGGTGTGCGTATTTCATGGCTCATACTCGCTAGGAAACTAGACTTCAATCTAGCAGATTCTTCGGCTTTCTCCCTTGCTTCTTGAAGGTATTGTTCCGTTTGTCGCTGTTGCGTGACATCTTGCTGAAAACCAATGTAATGCGTCACTTCACCATCGGTTTTAACAGGCGTTAAGATTAATCGGTTATAAAATGGGCTGCCGTCTTTTCTGTAGTTAAGTAACGTGGTTTCAATAGGCTCTCGTGTTGCTATAGCGTTGCGAATTTGGTCAACGGCTTGCTGACTGGTTTCATCACCCTGCATGGAGCGACAGTTGTGGCCAATTATTTCACTTCGTTTGTAACCAGTTAATTCTTCAAATGCACTATTTACATAAATAATTGGCTGCCCGACCCTTTTGACATCAGAAATAATAATCGAAACAGTTGCTTCATCCATCGCATGGGTAAGTATGTTTATGTGGCTTTCTAACGCGCGCTGCTCGGTAACGTCACTACCTACATATATGTCGCCACGAATATTACCCTTTACGTCAGCGAGCGATGCCTTTGTCCAGCGAATATAACGTTCTTTGCCCGAATTCACTGAAAAGTGCGTCAACTCATCGCTCTGCTTTGCCGCAAGCTTGCGAACTATCAGTTTTAAAATCGAATTCTTTTCACCGTATTGATCATCACAAAAAGCATCGAAGCGCTTATTTGAAATGAGTATTTCTTGTTTCTGGTCGACTACAACCAGCATGTCGCCCATCGACTCTAATACATTGGAAAACTGTTCGTTTGACAGTGAGACCTCGGTTAGATCCCAAATAAGTTTATCAAAGGCAGCTCGAATGTCGGCTAACTCTTTCGCTTCCTCCTGCAATTCATCGTTCAAAGAGGTCGCATTGTCACTGGTAAGACGATTTTTAATATCGTCATAAAGCTTTGAGAGTGTTCGCTCAGCTAACGTTCCGGTCATGCTCACCATATGCAGTACAATGAATATGAATCCTACGACCATCGCTAATAAAACGATACCCGTCCAAGCAACTTCTCTGTACGCCTTGATAGTTGGCTTAACGCTGTATAATTGAAGATTCTTCCAGCTAGTTTGCTTAATAGAATAGCCGCTTTGGTTGAATGCTAAAAAGCTAGAATTGAGTGCGATTAAAGAGGGATCACTACTAAATAGTACGTTTCCGTTTGAATCTGTGACCAATTGATTAGTGAGTCGAGGATAAGGCTCAAGTAGTGATTGAAGGCTATCGACGTACATAACAAGGGCACCTTCAGAGACGCCATTGAGTAAAACGGGAACGCTAAATACTACTCCGTATTTAGATACAGAAGAAAATGTATTTGATGAGCCAAGTGTTTGCTGACGCCAAGCATTGCTCAACGACTCAGGTAGCGCAGCACTCCAGTTTTTATCGATAACTTTTTTACCTGCAAAGTCAAACAGTGCGAATTCAACAGTTTTCGCTTGGGTAAGGTTTAAAGAGCGAAAAAACATAGGTAGGTAATTGTCTCGCTGTTCTAAATCAACCAGCGAATTAATTATAATGTCGTTTGCCGCTAGATCAGCAAGCTGACGAGTTGTATCGCTTACAATGAAACTGATATCTTGCTCTAGGCCTTCTACTGACTGCTGCTGGAGGGCATTGCTTTGCTTAACAATGAAGTGAAAGGAAAGGGCAACTAACGCGAAAGACAGCACGGCTATAAGTAATGCTAGCCTTGGAATCATGCTCGAGAGTAATAGAGAGCGCAGCCTCATAGGTTCATGCTGCATTATTTATCGTCCGTTGTTACCAAGTTGCCTTTATCATTAAATTTTGTCATAAAATAATCCTTTGACCAAAGTGCATCATGCCTTTCTTTTGTGAATGGTTCTTCATAGTATTTTACGGCACCCTGGATGTTTTCAAGTGATTCTAGGGCACTGCGCAACTCGTTAATTTGTGTGCTACCAGCTTTATCGGCAGCGACTGCAATTAAATGAACTAAATCATATGCATGGGCCAGACCTGTGACACCCTCAATAGCCGCAGCATCGATTAAACCATACTTATCATAATAGGCTTCTAACAGTTGTTTTGCTTTATCATTTTTTTGATGATGAAAGTGAAACGTTTGAAGAACTGAAATGTTGTGGTGGCTGATTGGGTTAGCTAGTTTAGATGCTAACTGCCCAGATGCTATGCCCCAGTGAGCAATGACCGGAAGCGAGCTTAGCCCCTGTTCAGCCAAGGCATTCAAAACGACAGCGCCTTCGGGTACGTTAGTCACTAATATGACACCGTCTGCTTTCGCATCTTTAATCGCTGCAATATCTTCAGAGAAACTCTTCTGCTGCCAATTAATCCAATGTGTGGCGCTAATGTTTACATCTTTTTCCCTTGCCGCTTTCGTTAATGATTCAAGATTAGAGCGTCCCCAACCTGTGCGTTCCAAAACCAGAGCGACATTTGACAACCCTTTAGATCTTGCAAAGTTAATCAGTAAAGGAGCGGCTTCAGCGTCACGTACTGAGACCCGAAATACGTTATTGGGGGAACGCTCATTATCGATGATGGGGGTACCAGCGGCCCATGGAACCAGCATGAGAATATTTTCATTATGTATAATATCGATTTCCGCAAGCACTACGGGAGTATGTACTCCACCGACTACGGCTAGCAAGTTTGGCATCTTTGCAAACTGTTCAATATTGTATATGCCGCGAGCCGGGTTCCCTCGATGATCTTTTGCAATCACTTTGAGCTTACGGCCAAGTATTCCTCCATTTGCGTTAATCTCTTCAACGGCTAGCTCTACGCCTCGGGTAATAGCTACGCCTCCCTCTACAGCAACTGCCGAAAGGTCTGCATCTATACCTATAATTAGAGGTTCTTGAGTGCTGTCAGCGCGGCATGAATTGACATAGAGCGTAAAGCAGAAAAGCGCTGTTAGAAGAAGTTGTACACGCATGGGTTAGCCACCTTGTTGATTACCCTTCAAAGTGTATAGCAATGTGATGAGCGTTTTCTTATTTACGCACTATTCTTTAGTATAATTTTGTTTGCTATGTAAACAGTTTCTTTCAAGGCAACGTTTATTGTTTTACTGAAAAAAGAGCAATGTGGCACGATTCTGCTATTAAACAAACGGTGTGAAGCTAAACGGTTATATAGTGAGCATCCATGCAAGAGCCCAGCGCGCAGCTAGAATTAAAAAACATTTGTGCCTGTGTTGAAGATATTCTCTCTTACTATTAAAAATAAAGGAGAACAGTAGTTTGGAGTATAAGTGCGAAATACAACGTTGCCTACCATTATAGATGTAGAAGCAAGTGGGTTTGGGGCAGCAAGTTACCCCATAGAAATAGGCATTGTGCGCTATGATGGTGCAAAATGGTGCAAGCTACTGAGGCCGTTCGAATCTTGGGTTCACTGGGATACCAAGGCGGAATCGTTGCACGGCATCTCTAAACAAATGTTGCAAGCACGTGGTGAAGAGCCCCACAAAGTGTGCGTCGAGCTAAATAACTTTTTAGGGAACACCATTGTGTACAGTGACGGGTGGGTGGTTGATAATCCTTGGTTAATTAAGCTTTACTCTACTGCGCAAGTTGAAATGTCATTCACCTGCCGTGCCTTGGAGTATATATTAAGTGAACCTCAAATGGAGAAGTGGCACGACGTTAAGAATAGCCTGACTGCTAAACTGGACGTAAAACGTCATCGAGCAAGTTCTGATGCAATGATAATTCAACAAACCTACGCTCAAACAATGGCGCTGACAACAAAGTGATACTGAGGTATTGTCACAATTAGAATAAAGTACTGATTCTTCACAACTACTGAATAATTAAAACGAAAATTAGACTAAAACAGATAATTAACGCCTAGAGAAAGCGCCATATTCTCTTCTTCCCCGATTTGTCTATGCTCAAGTTCTACGGCCATATTTAACCCTTCGCTTTGGCCAAGTAGCCAACCTAATCGCGTAAACGTACCTACATCGTGAGGTAAATAAAGCCACTCGGCGTAATGTTGAAAAGCGGTATTGTTTGTTTTGTAGGTTGCATAAACCTTCTGAGGTACCCAAGTGTTAAAACGCCGACTGGCGCTAAACATACCTTGTGAGCCCGCTGGATAGGTATAACTGTTGTCGTAAAGGTAGGTTTCAGTCGTAGATTGAACGCGGTACATACTGTTTAGCTGCCACCGAGCTATTTTTTTGCTTTTAAACTGTATTGGGCTGTAGTTGGTACTATTAACTTCCGCGAACACGGGTAGGGCTGTTATCGAAACAGTCAGCGTAGAGGCAAGGAGAGTACCGGTAACCACATTCATGGAAAAGCCCAAGTTGTTGTTATTGTAGCCAGTAAACAAAAAATGATTACAAGCAATAGTGTGTTCGTTATTTAAGAATAGCCCCAAATACAAAGGATGGAAATACTCTTTACCGTTTTTAATTTAACTGGCTAACTTAAGTAACTTTACAGGTTTCAATAAAAAACGCCGCTAGGTTGTAAAGCTTCGATACGAAACCTTACAACCTAGCGGCGTTATCAAAAAAGCGCTATATGCTTGTAGAATTAGACCGATGCTTTTAACGCCTCAGCTTTATCCGTTGCTTCCCATGGGAATTCGTCGCGACCAAAGTGACCGTATGCAGCTGTTGGGCGATAAATTGGGCGCTCAAGGTTTAGCATTTGGATAAGGCCGTAAGGACGTAAATCAAAGTGTTCGCGCACTAGAGCTACCAGTGTTTTTTCATCTACTACACCAGTACCAAAGGTATCAATGCTGATAGACGTTGGCTCTGCAACACCAATAGCGTAAGAAACTTGGATTTCACAGCGCTTAGCAAGACCCGCGGCAACAATATTCTTAGCCACGTAACGACCCGCGTATGCTGCACTGCGGTCTACTTTAGATGGATCTTTACCTGAGAACGCGCCGCCGCCGTGTCTAGCCATACCGCCGTACGTATCTACGATAATCTTACGACCTGTTAAGCCACAGTCGCCCATTGGACCACCGATAACGAATCGACCTGTTGGGTTGATGTGAAAGCGAGTGTTGCCATCGATCCACTCACTTGGAAGCACAGGTTTGATGATTTCTTCCATTACCGCTTCACGCACTGTTTCAGTGCTTACTGAGTCACAGTGCTGAGTTGAAAGTACAACGGCGTCAATGCCTACAGGCTTGTCGTTTTCGTACTTAAATGTAATTTGACTCTTCGCATCTGGACGCAACCAGTCTAACTTACCAGACTTACGTACTTCAGCTTGTTTTTGAACAAGACGGTGAGAGTACGTGATAGGCGCCGGCATGAGTACATCAGTTTCGTCGCTAGCGTAACCAAACATAAGGCCTTGGTCGCCCGCGCCTTGTTCTTCTAAGCTTGCTCGGTCAACACCTTGATTAATATCAGGAGACTGTTTGCCAATAGCATTTAATACGGCACATGAATCGGCATCAAAGCCCATATCTGAGTGCGTATAGCCAATTTCTTTTACTGTATTGCGAGTAAGTTCTTCAATATCTACCCATGCAGAAGTGGTAACTTCACCACCTACTAAAACCATACCGGTTTTTACATACGTTTCGCAGGCCACCCGAGCGCGAGGATCTTGTTCTAAAATAGCGTCAAGAACCGCGTCTGAGATCTGATCAGCAATTTTGTCCGGATGTCCTTCAGACACTGACTCGGATGTGAATAAATGCGTGGCCATAAATGCTCCGTAAGCGTTAAATTATCAAAATAGTCGTATATTGTACTAAAACAAGTTATAAATACCAGTCTTTACTTCTAGACGTCTAAAAGTCTCTTTGTTACGAATAGTTGACATGACCCGATCATATTTGGGGTTATTTCGATGTAGAACAAAGACAAAGGCATATAAAACGTTATCGGCAATGCCGTGGGCTTTATAAGCTTCTTTGAAGTTTTTGGATTTACTTTCGATAATGGCAATGAAAATCCATTGAACTGAAAGGTGGCATGGGTAAGAATAGCCCCACATTAAGAGGTGCCTAGAAGTAGAGCAAGAGCAGACAATTGATGTTCTCCAGTGCTCACATCAATTACTACCATGGTACCAAAAGATACAAAATAAATCAGGAGACAACATGCCCTCTCGTCGTGAACTCGCCAATGCAATCCGTGCATTAAGCATGGATGCCGTTCAACAAGCTAAATCTGGTCACCCAGGTGCCCCAATGGGGATGGCTGATATTGCACAGGTACTATGGGGTGATTTCTTATCACACAACCCTGCAAACCCATCATGGGCTAACCGCGATCGCTTTGTACTTTCAAATGGTCACGGCTCGATGCTGTTGTACTCTCTTCTTCACCTTTCAGGTTACGAACTGCCAATTGAAGAGTTAAAGAACTTCCGCCAATTGCATTCAAAAACGCCAGGTCACCCAGAGTACGGTTATGCGCCAGGTGTTGAAACGACCACTGGCCCACTAGGCCAAGGTATCAGTAATGCTGTGGGCATGGCGCTTGCCGAAAAAGTACTAGCTGCACAATTTAACAAAGATGGTCACACTATTGTTGACCACCACACCTACGCATTCTTAGGCGACGGCTGCTTAATGGAAGGTATCTCACACGAGACATGTTCACTAGCCGGTACACTAGGCCTTGGTAAGCTTATCGCTTTTTGGGATGACAACGGCATTTCAATCGATGGCGAAGTTGAAGGCTGGTTCACTGACGATACACCAGCACGCTTCAAGAGCTACGGTTGGGAAGTGATCGATGGCGTTGACGGTCACGATGCAGAGCAAGTGAAGGCCGCCATTGAAAAGGCACAGGCGAATACTGCGCAGCCTACGCTTATTTGTTGTAAAACCACCATTGGTTTCGGTTCGCCTAATAAAGAAGGTACCGAGTCTTGTCACGGTGCACCACTAGGTGAGGACGAAATTGTCGCTACTCGCGAGAAGCTTGGTTGGAGCCATGGCGCGTTCGAAATTCCTGACGATATTTACGCTGGTTGGAATGGCAAAGAGAAAGGCTCAAAAGCGGAAAGCGCGTGGAATAACGCTTTCGCAGCATACGAAGCCGCCTACCCAGAGCTTGCAGCAGAATTCAAACGCCGTGTAAATGGCGAACTGCCAGCAGATTTCAGCGACAAAGCAGACGCTATCATCGCTGAACTTCAAGCTAACCCACAAAACATTGCTTCACGTAAAGCGTCGCAAAATGCATTAAACGCGTTTGGTCCGCTACTTCCTGAGCTATTAGGCGGCTCTGCCGACCTTGCTGGTTCTAACCTTACCATCTGGGAAGGTAGCAAAGGCGTTGAAGCAAACGATGCATCAGGTAACTACATTTATTACGGTGTACGTGAATTTGGTATGTCGGCCATGATGAATGGTATTGCCCTTCACGGTGGCTTCAAGGCATACGGTGCAACCTTCCTAATGTTTATGGAATATGCACGTAATGCGGTACGTATGGCAGCGCTAATGAAGCAGCCTGCAATTTTCGTTTACACCCACGATTCAATTGGTCTAGGTGAAGACGGCCCAACACACCAGCCGGTAGAGCAGGTGGTAGCGCTACGAGCAACGCCTAACCTTGATAACTGGCGCCCTTGTGATCAGGTTGAGTCTGCTGTGTCGTGGAAGTCTGCTATTGAGCGCACTGACGGCCCAACCACGCTGATCTTCACGCGTCAAGGCTTAGCGCAGCAAGAAAGAACGGCTCAACAAGTTGCTGATATCGCGAAAGGCGGTTACGTACTTAAAGACTGCGAAGGTACGCCAGAGCTTATTCTTATCGGTACTGGTTCTGAGGTTCAGCTAGCCGTTGAAGCTGCTGCGAAACTAACCGAGCAAGGCAAAGCGGTTCGCGTAGTGTCTATGCCATCAACTGACGTATTCGACCGTCAGTCTGCTGATTACCGTGAAAGCGTGCTGCCTTCTAGCGTTGTTAAACGCGTAGCGGTTGAAGCGCTGTCTAAAGATAGCTGGTACAAGTACGTTGGCTTTAATGGCGCTATCGTGGGCATGGACACCTTTGGTGAGTCTGCGCCTGCAGGCGACCTATTTAAGCACTTCAACATTACCACTGACGCTGTAGTAGAGGCTGCACTGTCTCTGTAAGAGGTAATAGATAAGCCTATGGTAAATATTGCCATAAATGGGTTTGGTCGTATTGGTCGTAACGTGTTGCGCGCGCTGTATGAAAGTGGGCGCAACAACGAATTTAACGTGGTGGCCATTAACGACATAGCTAAACCCGAAGGCATAGCACATTTACTTAAATACGATACCGCCCACGGGCGGTTCCGTTTTGATGTGGCCTTAGAAAATAACACGCTTAATGTGGCAGGCGACGATATTACACTGCTCGCGATAAGCGATATTAAAGACCTACCCTGGAAAGACTTGGGCGTTGATATTGTGCTTGAGTGTACGGGCAAGTTTGATGACAGAGCGTCGGGGCAAGCACATTTAGATGCAGGCGCTGGCAAAGTGCTTTTCTCATCACCTGGGTCGCCAGATTTAGACAATACGGTCATTTTTGGTACCAACGAAGACACGTTGACCAGTGAACAAAAATTAGTCTCCAACGGCTCTTGCACCACAAACTGCATTGTTCCTGTTATCCAAGCGCTAGACGCTGCGTTCGGTGTTGAAAGTGGTACGATCACAACCATTCACGCGTCTATGCATGACCAACAAGTTATCGACGCCTATCACGAAGATTTGCGCAGAACCCGTGCTGCAAGTCAGTCGATTATTCCCGTTGATACCCGACTTGCTGCCGGTATAGAGCGCATTCTGCCTAAGTTTGCGGGAAAATTCGAAGCCATTGCGGTTCGAGTGCCAACTATCAATGTTACTGCCATGGATTTAAGTGTAACGCTTCAATCTAAGGTTACGATTGAGCAAGTGAACCAAGCCCTTCGCAATGCAAAAGCGGGGCGTTTACAGGGTATTTTGGACTACACCGAAGAGCCTTTGGTGTCGGTAGATTTCAATCACGACCCTCACTCGTGTATTGTAGATGGCACACAAACAAGAGTCAGCCACAAACAACTGGTTAAAACACTGGTGTGGTGTGACAACGAATGGGGTTTTGCAAACCGTATGCTCGATACCGCAAAAGTGATGTTCGAAGCAAAATAAAGCATTGATGCTGCCAAGGGTTGGTAGCACCAGCCCGCGCAGCTTTCACAGTTAATTTGAGCGTGTCTTACCTTCAAAACACGCTCTACTGAATTTAAATTAACATAGGAAAGACGATGGCAATTCCAAGCATGAGCGATATGGCCCTAAAAGGTCAGCGCGTACTAATTAGACAAGATTTAAACGTGCCGGTAAAAGACGGCAAAGTAACCTCAGATGCGCGTATCAAAGCATCTATCCCTACGATTAAAGCAGCCCTAGACGCAGGTGCGGCAGTTATGGTGATGTCTCACCTTGGTCGTCCTACTGAAGGCGAGCCTGCAGACGAATTCTCTCTTCAACCTGTTGTTGATTATCTTAATGACGCCCTAGACGTACCGGTTAAGCTTGTAAAAGATTACCTTGACGGTGTTGAGCTTAGCGAAGGCGAACTGGTTATCCTTGAAAACGTACGTTTTAATAACGGCGAAAAGAAAGACGACGAAACGTTAGCAAAACAGTACGCAGCACTTTGCGATATCTTTGTTATGGATGCGTTCGGTACTGCTCACCGTGCACAAGCGTCTACTCATGGCGTTGCTAAATTTGCACCAAAAGCCTGTGCTGGCCCATTACTTGCTGCAGAATTAGACGCACTTGGCAAAGCGCTAGACAACCCTAAGCGCCCAATGGTTGCTATTGTGGGTGGTTCTAAAGTATCGACCAAGTTGACCGTGTTAAAAACATTGGCTGAAAAAGTTGACCAGCTGATTGTTGGTGGCGGTATTGCCAACACTTTCATTGCTGCTCAAGGCCATAATGTAGGTAAGTCACTAGTAGAGATGGACCTTACCGAGCAAGCCACGCAGCTTATGAATGAAGCGCAGGCGAATGGCGGTAATATTCCAGTGCCTACAGATGTTGTCGTTGGCAAAGCGTTTGATGAAAATACCGAAGCGACGCTAAAAGTAGTCAGTGACGTTGCCGACGACGATATGATTTTTGATATTGGTCCAGACTCGTCAAAGGCGTTAGAGGACATTATCAAGAACGCGGGAACCATTGTATGGAATGGCCCTGTCGGCGTATTTGAATTTGAACAGTTCAGTGCAGGTACGAAAGCGCTGTCTGAAGCGATTGCGGCAAGCGACGCATTCTCAATCGCTGGCGGTGGTGATACACTAGCAGCAGTTGATAAATACGGGATTGCCGATAAGGTCTCTTATATTTCAACAGGTGGTGGTGCGTTCCTAGAATTCTTGGAAGGCAAAACACTACCAGCGGTAGCAGTACTAGAAGAAAAAAATAAATAAGCCTGGGCGCTGCATGTAAACGCAGCGTTTTAAAGCTCTCGATAGCTAAGGCCTAGTGCAAAGTTGCCCCAACATGTGTCACGTTCAGTAACAGCATTTTTGAGCGTGACCATTTAATCGGAAACGATTATCCCAGCGAAACAGTGAAGTACGCTGGCATAAATACCAATCTTATTACAGATGTGTTTACTCTAGGTGCCGGCAAGCCGTGTAAGAGACAAACAGATCTTTAATAGAATTGGTATAACAATAAACCCTACACCTGTCTATTAAGGCAGTAATATACAAAAGGAGTGTTGCAATGGCATCACAAGCTCAGCAGGCAATGCTGGATAAACTGAAAACACAAACCGGTTTTATTGCAGCGTTAGATCAAAGCGGCGGTAGTACACCTAAAGCGTTACGCTTATACGGCATCGAAGAGTCTGAATACAGCTCAGATGAAGAGATGTTTAATCTTGTTCACGAAATGCGTACGCGCATTATCACCAGCACCCCTTTTAGCGGCGAGCGCGTTCTTGGCGCAATCTTGTTTGAAAACACCCTTGATAGAGAAATTGAAGGCATGTCTTCTGCACACTACCTGTGGCAGAAAAAGCGTGTTATTCCTTTCTTAAAGGTAGATAAAGGTCTAGCTGAAGAAAGTAATGGCGTTCAAGTAATGAAGCCAATGCCTGGTCTTGATGCACTGCTAGCTAAAGCGGTAGCGCAAGACGTGTTTGGCACTAAGATGCGCAGTGTGGTAAAGCTTGCGAATCACCAAGGTATTAAAGATGTTGTTGCTCAGCAATTTGAAGTGGGTAAACAAATCTTAGCCGCAGGCCTTGTTCCGATTATTGAGCCAGAAGTAGACATCCACAGCCCACAAAAAGCGGAAGCTGAAGCTCTTCTTAAATTAGAGATCCTAACGCAGCTAAACCTTCTAAACGAAGGCCAGGAAGTTATGCTCAAGCTAACGCTTCCAACAGAAGCTAATTTCTACAAAGAGCTTGTTGATCACCCTCGCGTACTTAAAGTGGTTGCACTTTCTGGTGGCTACAGCCGTGACGACGCAAACGCAAAACTGGCAGAAAACCAAGGTATGATTGCGAGTTTCTCTCGAGCATTAACCGAAGGCGTTTCTGCAAAGCAGTCTCAAGAAGAGTTCGAAGCAACGCTTGATACTGCAATTGAAGGTATCTACCAAGCGTCTAAAGCATAATTACACGCTTTCATATTATTTTTATTGAATTTTGGAAGAGCGCCGTTGGCGCTCTTTCTATTTGTTCACTTTTCGCTGTTGTCCTAGTGAGCAAAGACAAATATCGTAAATAAACCTCATTCCACGGTCCGCGGGCTGTTAAGAGTGCAGTTGACCGCTATCACGCAGCTAACCACTCGGCTAAATCTAACGCCCCTGTTTCATGCGCTTAATCGCCCAGCGATGTCGCTCAACGTTTAATCTTTATTGGCTGAATATATTCAGTAATATGGAGAAGAAAAATGCATCACTACATCGTGATCACCCCATAAAAGAACGGATAAGAACAAATAGATTAAGGTGAGATATGTCCTTTACGATAAATCACAGGTACCCTTCAGTCAAAAAACGGTTTGCTATATGGGCTGCACTATTTAGCGTAGGCACGCTAGCTATGCCAGCCACAACGCTTGCAAGCAATGAGATAGAATCTTTTACTACCGACTCTGAACACTATTTTAAATCGGAAGATATTTTTAATTTGGAGTACGTGAGCGAAGTTCAGGTGTCACCAGATGGTAAATATGTTGCGTATGTGCGCCGTTCAAACGACATTATGACGGACAGCAGTCGAGCGAACGTCTGGTTAGCGTCTGTAGACGGCAAATCTCATCGCCCACTACTGTCATCTAAAAAAAGTTACTACTCTGTTCGTTGGTCACCAGATGGAAGCCGATTGGCTTACCTATCCAATGAAGAAGGTAAACCGCAATTGTATGTGCGTTGGATGGATACAGGGCAAACGGCACTCGTAACAAATGTCACCTCAAACCCAAGTAACATCACTTGGTCGCCAGATGGTAAGCACATTGCTTTCACTATGAGCGTAGATACCAAGGAAAAGCCGCTAGACGTCAAGATGCCTAAAAAGCCTGACGGAGCAAAGTGGTCACCTAGCTTTCAATATATTACCAAGGCTCGCTATCAAGCCGATGGCCGAGGCATTCTTGAACCTGCTTACACCCATATTTTTATTGTTCCTGCTGACGGAGGCACAGCACGACAGCTTACCTCAGGGAACTACCACCATAATGGGCGCTTAAGTTTCTCTCCTGATAGCGACAAAATCTATTTCTCTGCCAATCGCAGTGATAACTGGGAGTATGAGCCGGTTGAGGCAGATATATTTTCTGTTGATATGTCGGGCAATATTGAACAATTGACGCAGGATAAAGGGCGAGAATCGTCACCTGTTGTATCGCCGGACGGAAAGCATATTGCTTATGCGTACCGTGACGACGAAAAAGTGATGTACAAAAATAGCTATTTGTATGTGATGAATAGCGACGGCTCTGAAAAAAGAAATATAACAAAAAACATTGATAACTCGGTGTCTAATTTTCATTGGAAAGACAACAAACGTATCTACTTTCAGCAATCGGTTCGTGGTTTGGCACAAGTCGATTTAGTGTCTTTGTCGGGCAAAGTGGAAACAGTAGCGAGTGGACTTGGCGGCACTACTTTGGGTCGACCATATGTGTTTGGTACCTATCATGCGGTAGGTGATGTCGTCGCTTACACTAAAGGGCGTACAGACCGTCCTGCAGATTTGTTTGTTACTACTCGAAATGAGCGACAGCTTACCGCACTAAATGAGGACGTTTTAGGCCACAAACAATTAGGTGAGGTTAGGGAAATAGTTTATCAGTCTTCTATTGATGGCGAAGAAATTCAAGGTTGGTACATTCTCCCACCAAACTATGACAGTTCAAAGGCATACCCTCTTATTCTAGAAATTCATGGTGGACCTAATCTAGCTTATGGCCCAGTCTTTACCGCTGAACTACAGCGTATGGCAGCAGAGGGATATGTGGTGTTCTATGATAACCACAGAGGCAGTACGGGGTATGGTGAGCGCTTTGCACTGCTACTTCAAGGTAAATATAGCTCTGAGTATGACTTTGCTGACCATATGTCTGGAGTAGACGCCCTGATTGAAAAAGGTATTGCCGATCCAAAGCGCTTATTTATAACGGGTGGGTCAGCAGGTGGCATTGCATCAGCATATGCGATTGGACTCACAGATCGTTTTAAAGCGGCTGTGGTCGCGAAACCCGTTATTAACTGGTTATCGAAAGTGCTGACCGCTGATTCGGGCCTGTACCAAATACCTTTTCAATTTCCGGGCAAGCCGTGGGATAACGTAGAACATTATTGGAAGCGCTCGCCACTATCCCTTGTAGGCAATGTAACTACGCCCACCATGTTGATTACGGGGGTGGAAGATAAACGTACTCCAATGTCTGAGACTGAACAGTTTTATCAAGCATTAAAACTGCAGAAGGTGGATAGTGTACTGGTAAAAGTGCCCGGCTCGCCTCATGGCATTGCTTCTAAACCTTCAAGAATGATTGGTAAAGTAGAGAATATTTTGGCGTGGTTTAAAAAATACGACAGCGCGCATTCAGAAAATGCCAAAACCGAAGATACGTCATTAAATTAACGCGTTGGAAAACGAGTCTAGCGAGATAGAGCAAATGGGGCTATTGTGCCGATTCAATCGGCTCAAGGCCCCATTTTTTTAATATTCGAGCATACTCACCATTCGCTTTCAAAATCGAAATTGCATTTCTAAGCGCGTTCACTTTGTCAGGCTTAGTTTTAAGGCCAGTAGCAACAAAGAGTTCGGCGTCCAGTGCTTCAATGACATATTCGCTCGTCACCGCGTTAGGGTTAAACCCTGCCTCACTAATTTCATACTGCCCAGTTTCAAAATTGGCCAATGCGAAATCGATGCGTTCCATGTACAAAAGCTTCCAAAGTTGTTCAGGCTCTGCTACCAAAGCTAGGTTTTTATTTTCTTCAAAGCCTTTTTGTTGCAAAAAAAATGCTGAACCATAGCCGCGTATTGAGCCTATTCGAAAGTTTTTGGCCTCGTTTAATGAAGTAACATGTGCTGTATCTCTTTGCTTTAGCCGAATAAGCGCTGCCTGAAGGTGATTCACTTTGCTCAACCATTCAAACTGGCTTTCTCGCTTTGGCGTCTTTAACAGTGATAGCAGCACAAAATCTGGCTTTTTAAGTGCTTCATGATAGGCTCGTGCCCAAGGCATGTGTTCTAACGAACTGCTGAAAGGCAGGAGAGGCTTTAATGCATTCGCAAGGTCAACATTAACGCCTTGAGCTTTTCCATCCTTGTCAATCCAATAATAGGGCGGCGTAGTTTCAGTCAAAAAATAGATGTGATTAGCCGATGCATAGGCTGACAAACTCAAAAATAGTACTAAATAAATACAGATACCACGAAGCATAAGAACTAACAAAAACCTATAAAAATTAGATTGGTCGATAAAAATATAAGGAAAAGCTAATGCTAAGTATATCCGTTTTGTAGGTAAAATGCTGATTTCTGCTTATAAAACGGTCATTTTAATGCTTGGTTTCCAGTGCTTATTTATTCCATTGTGGGATGCAATTGCTCGATATCGGGGAAAACTGAAAGCTTTAATTCAAGCGCTTTCCAATAGTGACTTTCTCTTAGCAAGTCTGCAGAAATTATAGGCTTTTCGTCTAACCAGCCGTCAGGGAAGGTAATGGTCAGTTCGTTCTTTTCTACATTAACAACGAGGTCAGGTACAAAACCCTCTTGTCGTTTAATATTAAGCAGTACACCCAAACGCAGTAACGCGATTAAATGCTTAACCGATTGCTCATCAAAAAGATTAAATGCGGGCAATTCATTGGTTCGAATTTTCTTTCTATGGAATCGCACGAGCGTAGCTAGCAGTAACTGTTGTTCCTGGGTAAATCCTGGCATGTCCACGTTGCCAAGAATATAGGCGCTATGTTTTTGTATGCCTCGAGAGTTAATTTGCATGCCGACTTCGTGAAGTAAAGCTGCCCAGCCGAGCATACTTTTAAAGTCACGCCCTTTAAGTTTCCATTCTTTTTCAACATCGTTGAAAAGTGAAAGGGTTGTATTAAGCACCATAGTGGCTTGGGACGTATCTACATCGTAGCGCGTTGCCAGACTACTTGCGGTTCTGCCGCGAATATCAGCGTGATGAAGCTCATCTTCCATCTGATAAAGTACACCCTCGCGCAGGGCGGCAGGCGAGTAGATCAACCCTTCAATTTCTAGCGCTTTAAAGACAGCAATGAGAATAGCGAGACCACCTGCGATAACCACGCGGCGGTCTTCACTTAAATCTGGGTAACTTAGCTTGTCTATATGCCCTGCGTTTGTGAACTGCTTCATTAAATTGCGTAAGCTTTTAAGCGTTACCGGGATATCAGGGCCATTCGGTCTGTCTTGCTGGCAAAGCGTGAACAGTGAGCGAATGGTCCCTGACGTACCGATGCATTGGACCCAGCCAAGTCTGCGGTACTTATTGTCGATTAACTCAAGCTCTTGCTGCGCAGCGGTTATAGCGCGGTTGAAGGCTTTAGGCTTTAGCTCTCCGTCTGGGAAAAAGCGTTTAGTATAGCTAACACACCCCATTTGAAGGCTGCGGCAAAGCAAAGGCGTAAAACCTTCGCCAATAACGAACTCAGTAGAGCCACCGCCTATATCAATAACCAGCTGTTGGCCGTCGGAGTGGTTAGTATGTGCAACGCCTGAATAAATAAGTCGCGCTTCTTCTACACCAGAAATGACTTCGATAGGGTAGGGAAGGATATCTTTTGCTGCGCTAATAAAATCGCGGGCGTTACGCGCTCTGCGCAACGTGTGGGTGGCGACAATTCTCACGGAGTCGGGCTCAAAACCTTTCAGGCTCTCTGCTACCACTTTTAGCATAGCAAGCCCGCGCTCCATCGCTTCATCAGACAAGATATCGTCGTCGTTAAGACCTTCGGCCAAGCGAACTTTTTGTTTAACTCTATGCAGAATCTGCACAGACCCAGCAACAATGCGTGCTACTACTAAGTGAAAACTATTTGAGCCAATATCGAGTGCTGCGACTTTACTGACTTCGCGGGTTTCCACGTCATTAAAAACTGATTCGTGCTGGGTCATGTACTAATTTTCTATCCTACAAAGTGTCTTCTAGCTTCTTCAAATAGTCGTATATTTCTATTTGCGAGCGAAGTTTTTTACGATTTCCCCTGCGAACGTACTTGTTGCTCTGATCCTTGTCAATCACTCGAGCTTTCAGGGTATCTTTAAATTGTAGCTCCATTATATCAACAATACGCTGTTGAAGGCCTTTGTCATAAACCGGGCAGCCTACTTCTATGCGGTTATCCATGTTTCGGGTCATCCAGTCAGCAGATGAGATATATACTTTTCTCTCACCGCCGCCTTCAAAAATCATCACGCGAGGGTGTTCAAGGAACCTATCAACAATAGAGATGATTTCGATATTTTCGCTTATCCCTTTTATTCCGGGGTTAAGTGAGCACATACCGCGCACAATACCGCGGATCTTAACCCCGGCCTGGCTCGCACGATATAAATCATCAATAAGTTCTTTATCAACGAGGTTGTTAATCTTAAAGGTGATTTGCGCATCTTGGCCCTGATTCAGGTGCTGGATTTCTTGACGAATTAACGACTGAATTTTGGTTCTGGCATTTAAAGGCGATATTTGTAGGTGCTGGAATTTATAGCGTCTGTAAGGGTATTGAATAAGATCGAATACCGCTACTCCTTCATCGGCCAACTCTTGATTGCGTGTGAATAGGCTGTAATCGGTATAAATTTTCGCAGTTTTTTCGTTGAAATTACCTGTACCGAAATGGGCATAGTTCACCAAACTACCCCGTTCTTCGCGGGTCACAATACACAGCTTAGAGTGGATTTTTAGGGTGGGCACACCAAGCACTACACGAATGCCCGCATCGGTCATGCGCTTAGACCATTCAATGTTTGCTTCTTCGTCAAAACGCGCTCGAAGCTCTACGACTACCGTTACTTTTTTACCATTGTCTACCGCATCAATTAGCGAGTTAACAATGCGCGAGTTGCTCGCCACTCGATAAATATTAATGCGGATAGATTTTACATTGGGGTCAAAAGCCGCCTGACGTACGAACTCAGTAAAATGAAGGAAGCGGTGATACGGATAATACAACAGAATGTCCCGTGCGGTTATCGCATCGAATACTGTGTTGTGTTTAGAAAATGCCTTGCTGTCGATAGCGGGAAGCGGGGTGTGTTCCAAATAGTCCCGTCCAACATTTGGGAAGCCAATGAAGTCTTTAAAGTTGCGATAGTGCCCAGCAGCATGCATGGTATCTAGCTTGGTTATTTTTAAGCGCTTGCGAAGATCTGTCTGCATGTCTTCTGGCATGTCAGTGTCGTAGATAACACGCACTGGCTCAGCAATAAGGCGCTGCTTCATGCTTTCTGACATTTTCTCAACGAAACTTTCGTCAATTTCTTCATTAATCGAGTATTCCGCGTCCCGGGTCATTTTGAATGAGAAAGCTTCAATTTCATCAAATTTCACAAAACCGCGAAAGATATCTTCAATGCACAGCTGAATCATGTCATCGAGCATAACGATGCTCTTTTTCTTACGACTCTTTTGCGGGGGGATAAGCATAAAGCGCGACATTTCAGAAGTGGGGACTTGAATAACGGCGAACTTAGGGTTGCGTTCTTTTCTGCGTAGCGCAACATACAAATAAACAGAGTTACCGTTTAAGCGGCTTAGCAGATCTGTTTTCTTATCAATAAGAATAGGCGCAATATGACGCAGTGCCTTGTTGATAAAATAATTGCGTACCCAATGCTTTTGATAATCGTCTAAGTCATCTTTACGCAGGATATGGATGTTGTAGCGGGCTAGGGTTTTGACAACGTCTTTGTGAATCTGGTCAAACTTTTCAGAAAGCTGTACCACCTTCTTTTGTATCTGCGCCATAAGTTCGGTAAGGCGCTCTGCTTCTTCTTCGTTACCATCGTTTTGCGCAATAGTAATAAGGCGTTTAACATCTGCCGCGCGAACCCGATAAAATTCATCCAGGTTATTAGAATAAATACCAAGAAAGCGAATGCGTTCTATTGCAGGGTTATTCTTATCCGCAGCTTCTTGCAATACGCGCTCGTTAAACGATAGCCAGCTTAGCTCTTTGGGATAATATAAAACGTCGTTATCCATAATGTCTCAATTCACGTTCATAAAAATGGTCAAAGACTGCCACCAGTCAGTGACACTACTGTGACAACACGTACTTTGGCACTAAAGCCTACATAATACGTTGCGGTGATTCCGTTACCTATGGGCATGATTCTGAGACACTGCGATAGTACCTCACGCGCTCATACCCCTATTTTTTATCGCGTTGCGGTAATATCTACGACTAAATCGTTGGCTAATGCCTCCAGTGCATCTTGTAATGCACCGTCGTCGAAGTCTTCCGTTACCGCTATTTCAGCTTTGGCTTTAAAAATCAGGCTGCCCCAGTTGGGCGCGCTCTCACAATGGGAAGCAAAAGTGAGAATATTCAAGTTAAACTGGTTAAGTACGGATGTTAGTTCCTGAACAATACCTGTCTTGTCATTACCCATTACATCAACGGTTAGCTTAGTTGTGTTGTTATTTATATTGCTTGCAACAGCAACAGATTGAACAGACAAGTCTTTGATGGCGTCTAAGGAATCTATTAAACCTTGCTTATTTTCATCGGCAACATGTACTTCTACGAAACCGGTGAACATACCCGCCATATGCGCAAAGCTCGACCCTTGCCAGTTGCCTTCATGCTTGTAAACACATTTTGCTAATGCATCCACTAGCCCCGGCTTGTCTTTACCCATGATGCTGATAACCAATGATTGCATACGGTGCTCCTTATTGGGCGTGTAGAGAAAAACTTTGATCGTCTTCCTGTTGGGTAATACCATAGGCGCAGAGTAGGCTGCGCGAAGGTAATGCTATAAACTTTCACTTGCTATTAGCATAACAAAACTTACACTGCTCACCAGTGCAATTTAGGGTTATTCTTCTTTAAAAAGAAGAATTTCGAAAATAAGAACTACTAAACAGCCCCATGACTTTCGATAGCAACAGCACAAACAAAAAACGCCAGCGCAGAGATAATTGGTCACGCTATGCAGTGACTGGCTTTGGTGGCCTTGTTTTGTTGACCCTGGTTATTCTTATTACTCATCTAATAAGCCAAGCTCTCCCTTTAGCTTACACCCCCAGCTTACATCATCTGTTAAGCGTTAAAACGTCGGATGATGAAAAGATTATCAGCGCAGGCGATATAATAAATAGTCAGCCTTTGGTGGTAAGAAAGTCAGGCTGTCGAGTAGGACTAAAATTGCTAAGTGGCAATGACCTGATAAATAATCACGAGTATATTCGTCCATGCGAGCATAAATTGTCTGCTCACAGTGTGATGGGGGAAAATTATATTGTCGACGTTTCTCCCAATGCGCAGGTACGGGTTTTACCGGTAAGGTCTTTTAATATGGCGGGCAGTAACGGAGTTGATATTGCCGCCAACAGCCCGCAAGCAGCCCTGTCTAGTAATATCACGTTTGCGCTTCCTAAAAGCGAGTGGGATAACCGCAGTAGCTGGGATATGGCACTATCCTCTAAATGGGCTGTAGCTTCTATTGCTCAAGATGACAGCTTTTTCATTCGTTGGGTAAATCGGCATCGTCCTACGCAGGTGGTAGATAAACGTTTTCATAATGTAGACAGGCTTGTACTGCTGCCCGGCAGCGAGAGTGTACTGCTTCAAGTAGATGACGCCCTTTACCTCAATAAACTAAATGATAAAGAGGCGTTACTACTTCCCATAGCGGGAGGCATTTCCGAGTCATTAGATGAAAAAATTATTTTTTCCCTAGCTAAAGATCGCACCTTTTTCTTAATGAGTTCAAAAAGTCAAACATTGACCCGCTGGGTGCTCAGTAAAAGCGAAAAAGGTCTCACCTTTGAGCAAACCTACCAGGTAGTGCTTAATGGCGAGAAAGTCAAAGCTGTGGCCGAGCATGCCAGTATGAACTTGGTAGCGGTGCTAACTGATAAAGCGCGTGTACTCTTGGTAAATCGGGTGTCTGGCGATGTTGTGGCTTCACAGCAAATTGAACGTACCGCTGAGAATATTAATTGGTATGGAAACAAGCTTTACAGTTTCTCTGACAATACATTGTCGGTGTGGGAGGGCAAGCATTTAAGCGGTATTACCACATGGGCATCGCTGTTCGAACCTCAACACTATGAGGGGTATGAGACGGAAGAAACCGTATGGCAAACTACCAGTGCTTCTGACTTTCAAGAGGCAAAATTCAGCTTAACTCCGCTTTTAATAGGCAGTATCAAAGCGTCTCTTTTGGCGCTGCTTATTGCAATACCGGTCGCTATCGGTGCTGCAATTTACACCGCGTTTTTCGCTAAAAGTCGATTGCGCAATATCGTTAAACCCGTCATTGAACTACTTGAAGCTATCCCAAGTGTTCTTATCGGTTTTATCGCCGCCATTTGGCTATCGCCAAAGGCTGAGCAGTTTTTGTTCTCTTTTGCCTTTTTTCTTATTGTTATTCCTTTTGTACTTATCGCAGTTGCTCTAGTGCAGCGCCCCGTAGCGGAACATTTACCTAAAAAATTAAGGCATGGTGCAGAGCTGTTCTTTGCGGTTGGCGGCGTATTTCTTTTGGGTTTTGTCAGTGTGGAATATGCGCCATCGCTCATCTTCTCGCTGATGGGAGTTGATGGGTTTACGTTGCTTGCGGCAGAATCTGATAGTCCTATTGGAAAAACGACCATAGTGGTAGCATTAGCTTTAGGGGTAGCTATTTCACCGAGTATTTACTCGCTGGCTGAAGATGCAATAAATGGCGTACCCAATGACTTAAAGCACGCTTCATTCGCATTGGGAGCAACCCGGCTACAAACTTTGCTATATGTAGTACTACATGTTGCTCTACCAGGTATTGTTGCCGCGATTATGTTAGGCTTTGGACGAGCGTTTGGCGAAACTATGATAGTACTTATGGTAACGGGAAATACGCCGATCTCCAGTTGGGGGCTTATAGAAGGTTTGCGAGCACTTACTGCTAACTTGGCAATCGAACTTCCTGAGGCTGATGTGTCATCAGCACACTACCAAATCTTATTCTTCACTGCGTGCATATTGTTTGTGTTTACCTTCATAGTAAACACCATAGCAGAGCTAATGCGACAGCGTATAAGAAGAAAGGCATACTATGGCTAATCGAGCATCTTTTGGATTAAATCCGGTACAACGCCAATCGCTAGTCATTAGCTTAACCGCCTTTTTCACTAGTCTTTTACTGATCGCGCTTGTGAGTGTACTTATACTGATTAGTTTTCGCGGTACCGCTTATTTTTGGCCAGAACCTATCTATACCGTAAAGGGCAAATTTCAAGACGGCACCACGTTTTCAGTGCTTGCGAACCTCTTTGATGAACCATCAAAGAATGATATTACCCTCAAGTATTCAGATGCTCAGCATCCTTATGGGTTCCAAATTCAGCTAACGCGCGATCTGGTGATTGATACGCTACTTGCGAAAGAGAGCGCTGAAATAAAGCTGATAGATGGTCGACGTATTTTAGCCGTGCCTGAATATATCGTTGTACCGTCTGAGCCGCCTCAAACCCTAGATAATATTGATACTGTAATAGAAGAAGTAGCACAAATTAGTGCGCAAATTGAAGTACTCAATACTGGCCACCTTGCGCCTATTCACGAAGCGCTGTCTCAGTTTGATAAACGCAATGTTGCTGAAGATGCGCCAGCAAGAGAGCGCTTAGTTGCTTCATTTAACGAATATCAGAAACGAGTAGAGGCGCTGGAAGGTAAACGTTCTGAGTATACCTTGCTGGTCAGTTTTGCAGACGGCGCACCATTTGTTATCCCCATTTCAAGTATTCAAAGTGTGGATTTTGTAAGCCGTTTAAGTACGTTCGAAAAATGGCAAGTAGTGTTTTCAGAAATTGGCGTGTTTCTTACCGATTCTCCCAAGCAAGCCAATACTTCAGGTGGCGTATTTCCAGCCCTGTTTGGCACTGTCCTCATGGTCTTTTTAATGACCATAATTGTCACGCCTTTTGGTGTGCTAGCCGCTATTTACCTAAGTGAGTATGCGCCCAATAACGCGCTAACCACCATTATTCGTGTAAGCGTAAGCAATATGGCTGGGGTACCTTCGATAGTATACGGTGTATTCGGGCTTGGTTTCTTCGTTTATACACTAGGTGGCAGTATTGATGAGCTATTTTTTAGCGAAACACTGCCTGCGCCAACCATGGGTAGTCCAGGCGTATTCTGGGCAGCCTTGACCATGGCGATTTTGACTTTACCTGTGGTTATTGTTGCTACAGAAGAAGGCTTGCGCCGTGTGCCAGAAGGTTTGAAAGCGGGCAGTTACGCATTAGGTGCAACCAAAATTGAAACCATAGTGCGTACAGTTTTACCTATTGCGTCTCCTGGTATTATGACTGGCGTCATTTTAGCTATTGCAAGGGCGGCAGGAGAAGTTGCCCCTCTCATGCTTGTAGGAGCGGTTAAGTTTGCGCCAACGCTGCCCATAGACGGTGAATTTCCCTATCTTCACCTTGATAGACAGTTTATGCATTTGGGCGTGCTGATTTATGACGGTGCTTTCCACAGCCAAACCGACGGGAAAAGTGCAAGTATGATGTTTGCTGCCTGCTTACTTTTACTCGTCGTGGTCTTTGTATTAAACATACTGGCAGTGGTACTTAGAGCACGCCTGCGAAAACGCTATATCAAAGGATAATACAGGTTTTATAACATGTTGAAGTTGTTTGAACACAATACGCTAAACGTGAATGAGATTAGTGAAGCACAAACCGCAGTAGAGGTGAAAAACCTCAACTTATGGTTTGGTAGTAAGCATGTGTTAAATGACATCAGCATGCGAATACCCAAAAACAAAATTACGGCGTTAATTGGCCAAAGTGGTTGCGGTAAATCAACGCTAATAAGTTGTTTTAACCGCCTTAACGACTTGTATGACGGCTGTAAATACAAGGGTGAAATCATCATAAACGGTCGAAATATAAATAGCCGTAAGGTCAATGTGTCTCGCCTTAGAACCAATGTAGGTATGGTATTTCAGCGCCCCAATCCGTTTCCTATGAGCATTTATGAAAACGTGTGTTACGGACTTAAGCTTCAAGGGGTGAAGGTTCGCCGACACTTAGACGATGCCGTCGAAGGGGCATTAAAGCAAGCCGCATTGTGGGATGAGGTAAAAGACCGCCTGTTTGAATCTGCCCATGTTTTGTCAGGCGGACAGCAGCAGCGCTTAGTGATCGCAAGGGCGCTGGCGTTAAAGCCCGACATACTGCTGTTAGATGAACCTACCTCAGCCCTTGACCCGCTAACTACGCTCTTTATTGAAGAGCTGATGGACTCACTAAAAAAGCAGTGCACCATTATTATTGTGACGCACAACATGCAACAAGCAGCGCGGGTAAGCGACTATACCGCCTTTTTCCACCAGGGCAGACTGATAGAGTATGCCGACAGTGACACCCTGTTTACCATGCCTGATAAAAAGCAAACTGAAGACTACATAACGGGTCGATATGGATAATATAGGTGTGAAAGTGTGCGCTGATATAAAATTATGCATGGGCGCTTTGTTTCATTGCAGTGCCACTGGTTGTCATAATGAGCAAATGAGAAACATGAGCACATTAATCAAATGTTCTTCACCAACCTTAAGCCGCGAGGAGAAACCGTCATGCGACAGGTAGCCTTAAATACGCACATCTCAGGTACGTTCAATATTGAGTTAGAAAACTTGCGTAACTCGGTATTGACCATGGGCGGTGAAGTTGAACAGCAGTTGGTGGATACCTTAAAAGCGGTGAAGCACAACCATGCCGCTCTGGCTGAAAAAGTGGTGTTAAATGACTTAAAAATTAACTCCATGGAAATTCAAATTGACGAAGAGTGCTTGCGAATTATTGCCAAGCGTCACCCTACCGCAAGCGATCTGCGTTTAATTATGACCATTTCAAAAGCCATAACTGACATTGAGCGAATGGGCGATGAAATAGAACGTATCGCCAAACTAGTAACGCGCAACAAGTTGCCAAGTTCAGATACCATTAAAAGCAGCATGTTGCTTATTGGAGAGCGTGTAGCGGCTATGATGCGTGGCACATTCGACGCCTTTGCCCGTCAGGATGAAGCAGCGGCGCTAGAAGTGTACGACCAAGACAACCGCATTGACAGCGAGTATAAGCGGTTATTGTCCTACACCACGTCAGAAATGCAGAAAAGCACTGACGATATGCAAGATTGGTTAGATGTTTTGTGGGCCATGCGTTCTTTAGAACGTATTGGTGATAGATGTAAAAATGTGTGTGAGTATGTGGTGTATCTGACTCGTGGTACCGATGTAAGACATACGCCGCTGGAAAACATGCAGCAAAAGTTGGAAGATTTGACGTAATCCTGTCCAAATGGTCAGTGTGGTTTTGCGCATATATGTATAAACATGAATGTTTGTGAAATTTATTTGTCATAAAAATGCAATATTTGGTGAATTTATCATCGCATTCAAATAATTCCGTACTCTTTTATCGTTTTTCAGTGATTTTCGCTATGGCTTCTATGACGATTACGTTATCATGCGCCGCAGCCAAGAACAGATCGTGCAAAATTTAATCGAACCTTATGATAAAACACAATTTGTCTTTAACTTCATTCTCTAGCCTTTGTGGTGAAGAGATCATGCTACTTACTCAAGTAGCGTCCAGCCTAAATCGCGTTTAGATCGGGAGCGATTATCCGTGGAATTTTTTGAAAGTTATGGCCTAATTCTTATAATCCTTGCCGCCGGCGTTGGTTTCGTCATGGCATGGGGTATTGGAGCGAATGACGTTGCCAACGCAATGGGTACGTCAGTAGGTTCTAAAGCTTTAACCATTAAACAAGCCATTATCATTGCAATGATATTTGAGTTTGCTGGCGCCTACCTAGCAGGTGGCGAAGTAACGTCTACCATTCGAAAAGGAATTATCGACTCAACCTTTTTTATAGACATACCTGAATACCTAGTATTAGGCATGATCTCGTCACTACTAGCGGCTGGAATATGGCTAGCGGTAGCGTCTTGGTTGGGATGGCCTGTATCTACAACGCACTCTATTATAGGTGCCATCATCGGCTTTACGGCGACTGGCGTCAGTATGGACGCAGTAGCATGGGATAAAGTGGGTGGTATTGTGGGTAGTTGGGTAGTAACACCGGCTATATCGGGCATTATTGCTTATCTTATCTTTATGAGCGCTCACAAGCTTATTTTCCAAACGGCCTCCCCGTTTGCTAATGCCAAGCGTTACGTACCATTTTATATGGCATTGGCAGGCTTCGTTATGTCCCTTGTAACCATTAAGAAAGGGCTTAAGCACGTAGGCTTAGAACTAAGTGCTGTCAACGGGTATTTGCTAGCAATCGGCATAGCCGTAGCATTAGGCTTCTTAGGTAAATGGTTCATCGGCCGTATGAAGTTCAGCGGTTCCGAAGATGCAGATTTACAGGCAGCAAACGTTGAGAAAGTATTTGCACTGCTTATGGTAGTGACTGCGTGCTGTATGGCGTTTGCCCACGGCTCTAATGACGTAGCTAACGCAATTGGTCCTCTTGCGGCTGTGGTAAGTGTTGTTACCAGTGGTGGTGAGATTAATTCAAGCGCCACACTGGCTTGGTGGATATTACCGCTAGGCGGTTTAGGTATTGTTGCAGGTCTTGCTTTATTTGGTCATCGCGTTATTAAAACTATCGGCCAAGGTATTACACATTTAACACCAAGCCGTGGCTTCGCCGCAGAACTTGCCGCAGCCTGTACGGTTGTTATTGCATCAGGTACTGGTTTGCCTATTTCAACCACGCAAACCTTAGTAGGTGCTGTTTTAGGTGTAGGTTTGGCTCGTGGTGTTTCAGCGCTTAACTTGGGGATCGTCAGGAATATTGTTGTGTCTTGGATAGTTACCTTGCCAGCAGGTGCTCTGCTTTCAATTATATTCTTCTTTATACTTAAAGCAGCATTTGGCGTAGCTTAGTAAGCGTACCTTATTGTTATATGCAAAAAGGCCGCGCTTCTGTCGAAGCGCGGCCTTTTAGTTTGAGTCAGCGTAAAACTAATACGAAATGCTCAATCTCGCGAAATTGGCGATTCGAACCCTCTTGGTTTAACGCCTACTACAGCACATTTTAACTGGTGAATAGTCTCTTCTGCAGTATCACCCATGATGTAACCAGGCACTCCCAAGCGAGATACTGTACCCATAACAATTACATCAGTATCTAGCGATGTGGTCGTGGCTGCAATTTCTCGACGTGGATAACCATGCACAATGTGGTTCTTAGGCTGTAAGTATTCCCAGACATTGTCGTCGAGTTCATCAGAAAGTTCAGAAAGTAGCTTCTCTAATTCCTTTTCACGCTCAGCGTGAATTTTCGCTAGGTCAGTTTCCATCCTGTCGTTATCGACGGTAATAAAGCCATCTCTGGCTATGTTTTCCGGTACCGCATCAAATACGTGAACAATATGCAGCTGAGCAAATTCTAATAAGGCTATTTGGCTAGCATGTCGTAATATATCGCGGTTAAGGTCGCGTCTTATTGATACCTCGTGACTGGGGTAGTGGTAGTTAAGATCAAGTGCTGCTACTACGTTTTTATACTGGCTACGTGGTTTGTGATTGATAACCCATAGAGGGCAGGGGCATTTGCGAAACAGTTGCATATCCAAACTGCCAAACAGTTTATCCAAAAAGCTTTCTTCTGCTCGCTTTATCACTAAGTCGATATTATTGTTCATCACATAGCGAACGATATCAATCAACGGGTGCCCAACCGTTACTGCTGTCGACACTTCATATTGTTTACCCCAGCTCTCTGCCTGCTGCTTAAGCCAAAGCTGAGCCTGAGTTTCCATAGTTTGCTGAGAGTCCACGTAAGAGAATGACTCCATGACCATACTCGCATTAGGCGGTAGTGATTCGAGAGAAAGCATAATGGTAAGCGAGGCTTGGTGAGCTTTGGCGATATGCAGTGCTTGAGCAACCGTGTCATCTTGACGATGTGAGTCGCTCAACACACATAATATGTTTTTATAATGTCCTTTCATACTGCCCTCAATGGTTAATCGCTTAATTGATTGAATGATACAAGAGCGGGTCTTATTTCGCTGTAAAAATATGTGGTAATTGGCGCACTCATTTAATCCTAACGTTACTTATAGTGGCTTTCCAGCTGGGAAGGGTAAATTCTTAAAAGCTTCTTATAAGAAGAAGTAAACGAGTGAATGTACAAACGCGATGTAGAATATAAGTCTGTAAGGGTATTTAAGAACGGGTAACATCCCTAGGTTGTATTTAATCTTTATGTTAGATTAATCCAATATTTTTTAATCCCTTTTTGAATAATTGCGAGATATCCATGAAATGGCCTAATCTTAAGCACCTGCATTACTTGGTGACGCTACATCAAGAGCAACATTTTCATCGTGCAGCCCAGCGCTGTAATGTGAGTCAGTCAACACTAAGTACGGCTATTCAGAATTTAGAAGAACACTTTGGAAGCCAGCTTTTAGAACGTGAACACAAAACGTTTGTGTTTACTTCATTGGGTTTAGATATTGTAGAGCGCAGTAAAGTGCTGCTACAAGAAGCCGGTGAGCTGGTGGAGTACGCGCAAAACGCGGGTAACTGGCAACGAGGCACATTAAAGTTAGGCGTTATTCCTACTATCGCGCCGTTTCTTTTTGAAGGCATGATGGGCGCGTTCTCTGCATTTCTACCTGAGATCAATTTAGAAATGCAAGAAGACACCACAGAGAAGTTGCTACAGCAATTGACCGACGGAAGGTTAGACTTATTGATCTTAGCGCTTCCAATGGAAACTCCTGGCTGTAAACAAATGGTTTTGGGGCACGACCCATTTCACCTCATCGCTCATGAAGATATGGTCGAACAACTGCCTAACCCAGTGGATATTTCAACTTTGCCTAAAAAGAGTATTTTCTTACTTCAGCAAGAACACTGTATGACAGGTCACGCCGTAAGTGCGTGCAACCTTCAGCATAGCGACCAAATTAGCAGTGTAGCAGCAAGTAGTCTCCATACTTTGGTGCAACTAGCGAACAGCAAAATGGGCTACACCTTTTTACCTGAACTGGCGATAAATCAATCCATTCTTGAACACACTGGTCTTAAAAGCTTCCCAGCCGAAGAACAGGGTTTTAGAGAAATCGGGTTAGTATGGCGTTCAGGCACAACGCGTATGCAGCTGTTTCGTCGTATTGGTGAAATTATCTCGCCTCTGCTGCCAAAGCCAACGTTAAAATAGTTTTTGCCTTACAGCACGCGCGGCTTCGTATTATTATTGCCGCGCGCTTTTAGTGGCCTACATCTTAGGTGCGATATGCCCTAATTCTGCAGCCCATGTGAGCTCGGATCGTTTAAGGTTATTTGCCGCACTTGCGCCAAAGCTGTGTAGCGCATTGTAAGCGCTATTAGATGGAACACGGCAATAGTGGCAAAGTGCATAGAACAAAAGACTACAGCGGTGCTGCGAACCGTCACAGTGTAAATATATCTTAGCTCCCTCAGTCAGCATTTGAGACAACTCATGAAGGTATTGATGTAGATGAACATCTTCGGTGGGGGACTCAGAAGACGGGTGTAAAAAAGGAACCCATAACCACTCTAACCCAGCCGCAATGGAACGTTCCCGAATAACCGGTGCATTTTCTTCGCTGGTCTGTACTGTAGCAATGTGAGTCACGCCAAGTGATTTAAGTCTTTCAAAATCACCTTCAACAGGTTTTTTGCCTAGGCATATATGCCCGGCGCGCAGAGAAAACCACGCGATATTCGATTTTGCTGTTGTACTGTCTTCTTTTTTCTCAGCTTCTTGCATAGCTGTGTTATCTACAACCTTTTGTTAAACGACAAAATAATAAATAGAAAAATAGTGGCAACTGCATCCGCCAATGACGAATAAATGCCAAATTGCATGGGTATACTTTACCTTTTTTGCCACATAAAAGCACACGCCTACGCTGAAACATAGCCCACCTGCTACCAGTAACCAGAGTCCAGCGCCTGGCAGAGCGACATAGAGCGGGTAAATAAGACCTAGAGCAATCCATCCCATTAATAGGTAGGTCATTACCGACACTTTTGGAAACCTATGCTGAGCGATAAGTTTAAACGCAACGCCACCTAGCGCTAAGCTCCAAATAATAGCAGTCATAGTTATACCTAATACGCCACCAATTGAAACCAAGAGTAAAGGTGTGTAAGTACCTGCTATCAATAAATATATTGCACTATGGTCGAATAACTTAAGCCACCCTTTAGCTTTTTGGTGCGAAATTGCATGATAAAGCGTGGAACTTAAAAAAACGAGAATCAGGGTAGAGCCGTAAATGGCGGCTGTGGTTAGCGCTAATGTATCTTCAGCGCGGTACAGCATAAATATTAAACCCACGATAGCCGCAATAAAGCCAATACCGTGAGTAATACTATTCAACCACTCTTCTAAAACGGAGTAAGCTTTGGCAGAAATAGCTTTTGTTTGTTCTTTCACGTCTGTCATCACGTCTCCTGTTTTTTATACTCAGTAGAAATATGCGAGCCTCTTAATTTTGTATCGGCATGTCTATGACAAGTATAGCGCACACTTGTTCGCTGAATGTGAAAATATTAACAGAAAACGTCAATAGTCTGATGACAATAAGATTACATAGGGGCTTATAGATCGGTGCTTTCGAAGCAGCCGCCCAATTTATCCAGAAGGTGTTTTAATGTTCGACTTTCTTCTGTACTCATACCGTTGAACTTGCAAAGCATTTGCGCGGGTACTTCTTCTGCTATGGCTTTCTGTTCCTTACCCATTTTTGTAAGCTGAACACGCTTAACGCGTTTGTCGACCTCATCTTTAGTCACGACTAAAAAGCCCTTCTCTTCCAGTTTTTTTAAGATCAAAGACATGGCACCACCATCAATCACCGTTTTTTCCAGAAGCTCAGCAATAGTGATGTCATCGGTTTCCCACAGAGCCATTAAGGTTACGTATTGAGGGTAGGTAATACCTAATGCTTTGAGAAGTGGACGATAAGCGCGAGTGAATGCGTTCGACAGCGTATAAAAACGATGACAAAGCTGATTTTCCAACTTTAATAATTCTGACATAACACTTAGCCCTTATTAACACTACTTTTTGAACACGATTTATATTTTGCATACAAAGTACTTGATCTGCAACTTGGTTCGGTGTTAATTTATTTTGCATGCAAAGTAAATGGTCATTTCACAATTAGGAGAGCAACTATGCATAAACTTCAACAAGTCGTTTATACCGGAACAGCAACAGCAACCGGCGGTCGAGAAGGTACAGCAAAATCAAGCGATGGTAATTTAGACCTTAAATTGTCTACGCCTAAAGCGCTGGGTGGCGCTGGTGGTGAAGGTACTAACCCTGAGCAGATGTTCGCGGCAGGCTATTCGGCGTGCTTTATTGGTGCGTTAAAACATGTGGCAGCATCGCAAAAAATAAAGCTGGCTGATGACATTAGCGTAACGGGTGACGTATCGATTGGCCCCATTGAACAAGGCTTTGCTATTGCGGTTAAACTGACGGTAGATTTAGCTGATATGGACAAAGCACAAGCACAAAGCTTAGTCGATACTGCCCATCAAGTATGCCCATATTCAAACGCGACCCGCGGCAACATTGAAGTAGAAATTAGCCTAGCTTAATTTTTCTACCACGTGTTTAGGCGTTAACGCCAACAAACACAGATAGAAACGCCCGCCGCTGCGGGCGTGCTTATCCAATTAGATTCGCCAGTCATATAACAGCTTGATACACTAAATTAGTATTAATCATCCTTTAGGAAGTTATATGAAAAAGTACGGATTACTGGCTACATTCGTATGCGCGCCTGCGTTATTCGCGTGCAGTGACAATAGCAATGTAGACACAGCAACGACAGCAAAAGAGCAAGCCGCTAATGTAAGCGAAGATTCAAACGCTACAGATAAAAATGCTCAAGTAGAAAGCCGGGCTGATGCAGCCATTGCCTCTGGCGTAGATTACCATTCTTTCGCGAACCCAAGTGAAGTCAAGGTTACCCATTTAAGTCTAAATTTAACTGCTGACTTTGAGAACAAGCAGCTAGTTGGTGACGTAACTCTTGATGTAAAGCGCATAAAGCCTGAAATCAACACATTAGTACTAGATACCCGCGCTCTAGATATTAAGAGTGTAACCGTTGAGGGTGAAAGTGTTCCCTTTGAAATGGGAGAGGCGGACGCTGATTTAGGTACGCCTCTTACAATTACACTGCCTGGCGCGGCGGACTCAGTGACGGTAGCGTATTCAACCTCGCCAGACGCGTCTGGCGTACAATGGCTAACGCCAGCACAAACTGCCGGTAAAAAGCACCCTTTCTTGTTCACTCAGGCACAAGCGGTTCATGCGCGAAGCTTTATTCCGCTTCAAGATTCTCCGCAAGTAAGGGTTACTTATGACGCAACCATTAAAACACCTGAAGCACTATTGGCGGTGATGAGTGCGTCGAACGACCCTACTACTGCGCGCGACGGTGAATATGAGTTCACCATGCCGCAACCTATTCCTTCGTATCTTATTGCTTTAGCAATCGGTGATTTGAAGTTTAAGGCCATGGGGGAGCGTACGGGTGTGTATGCAGAGCCCGCACTTCTTGAAAGCGCCGCAAAAGAATTTGAAGATACCGAAGCCATGTTAGAGGTAACCGAAGAAACTTACGGTCCTTATCAGTGGGATCGTTACGACCTTCTTATTCTCCCGCCGTCGTTCCCTTTTGGTGGTATGGAAAACCCTCGATTGTCGTTTATCACGCCAACAGTTATCGCAGGTGATAAAAGCTTGGTGTCGTTAATTGCTCACGAATTAGCACACAGCTGGTCTGGTAACACAGTGACAAACGCTACATGGCGCGATCTGTGGTTAAATGAGGGCTTTACGACGTACTTAACCTACCGAATTATGGAAATGATCTACGGGCATGACCGCTTTAAAAAAGAAGCCGTGCTGGGCTATCAAGACTTAGAGAACGATGTGGCGGCATTAGAAGAAGACGACGAGATCCTTGCCATCGATCTTCGAGGCCGTAACCCAGACGATGTTTTCTCTAATATCCCTTACGAAAAAGGGGCGCTCTTCTTGCGTGAAATAGAACAGAAGATTGGTCGCGAAAACTTTGATGCATTTTTAATGCAATACTTCAAAGACTTTGCTTTTAAGAGCATTACCACCGACACGTTTATCGCTTATTTAGATGATACCTTGTTAAAGCAATACCCAGATAAGTTAGACGCAGATCGCATCCAAACGTGGATCTTTGAACCAGGCATTCCACAAGGTGCACCAAAGCCAGAATCTGATGCTTTCACTAAAATCGATGAGACACGAAGCGCTTGGCTTTCGGGCGATGTGAAAGCTGCGGATATTGAAACAGCGCAGTGGACTGTACATGAGTGGTTATATTTCTTAAACAACATGCCCGAATCGTTAAGCAAAGCTCAACTTGCTGAGCTAGATTCAGCATTTTCATTAACCTCGACGAAAAACAACGAAATTGCGCATAGCTGGCTGATGATCGCAGTAGAGAATAACTATCAGCCTGCTTTTGATCGTTTGTATAGCTACTTGGTGTCGATAGGGCGCAATAAGCTTGTTAAGCCCCTTTATCGCGAGCTTTCGAAAACGCCAGAAGGCAAAGCGTTTGCAAAGCGCGCTTTTGAAGAAGCTAAATCGGGGTACCACCCACTCACGGTGAAAGCGAATGAAGGCTATGTGAATTAATCATCAGTCGTTCTGTTAAGTTAGTGACAAGTAGAGCAGCGCATTAGGCGCTGCTTTTTTATTTTTACCAAGTACAGTATTTATACGAAAACTTGAACGATTGTTCAAAAAGGCGATCTTAAAGTTAGGACGAGCGTACTAACGTTTACCTAGTGTCATTTACCTAGTGTAGTTCAAGTGCAGCTGAGCAGCTTATTTGCTAGCCGCACGCTGAAGGATTTGAATTAATCGTTAAGGAGTTTTTATGTATACACAAAAGATGCACCCAGCTACTACTTTTCCTGAAGTAAAAGCGACGTTATCAACTGGCGAGACAATATCGCTGGCTGACAAGGGCGAAGGATGTGACTGGAAGATGGTAGTAGTTTATCGTGGCAAGCATTGCCCGATTTGTACCAAATACTTAAACAAACTTGAAGATTTCACAGGTCGTCTACGTGAGCTCAATATTGATGTTGTCGCGGTAAGCGGCGATAGTAAAGAGCAGCTTGAAGAGCATTTTAACGACTTGTCTATCAACTTCCCGATTGCTTACGGGTTGTCGCAAAGCGACATGGAAAAACTAGGTCTATATATTTCTGAGCCCCGTTCAGAGAAAGAAACCGATCACAATTTCGCAGAGCCCGCGTTGTTTGTGCTTAACGGTGATAACGAAATTCACATTGCTGAAATCGCCAACGCGCCGTTCGTTCGTCCAGACTTAGAGCAACTCGTGTCGGGCTTAGAATTTATTCGCAACCCAGAGAATAACTATCCTATTCGAGGCACATTTAAAGAATAAGTCTTGAATCTATGCTTTTTAAAGGAAAGCTCTAGTTGTAACTAGAGCTTTCGCCAACATTACACGTGAGGTGCTAAGAGCTGATCGTGAATTCATCAGCAGTTTCCCATATTAATTGCATTATTCATTCTCTGCCGTTAGCGAAAAAGCGATAGGAGCCATCTGCTTTTTAAAGTCTTCTAGTGCCTTAAAGGGAAGTTTTATTTTTATCTTTACGCTGCTTCCGTAATCGCAATTGGCTATCTCCCCTTGGGCTTGTTCGACTAAGTGACGTACGAATTGCTCATGTTTAAAATCGATGTCCACGTTAAGCGGTTCTAGTTTAATCTCTTGTCTTACTTCAAGAGCGTCAATGGCTTGCTGAGCTGCAGCGGAGTAAGCACGAACCAAACCTCCTGCTCCTAATTTAACGCCACCAAAATATCGGGTAACAATGATCATGATATCGCCAATATCTTTGTGATGAAGTACGTTTAAGATGGGTTTGCCGGCTGTGCCACTAGGCTCACCGTCATCAGCCATGGCCGCACTAGTGGGAGAATTAGGGTTACCAAAGATATAAGCCCAGCAATGGTGTCTCGCATCGGGGTACTGTTGTTTAACACTATCTAACAGCGCCATTGCGCTTTCGCGAGAATTCGCATAGCCAGCACATGCAATGAATTTGCTTTTTTTTATTTCGTACAGGGTTTCAACCTGTTTGGCGGGAACGGGATAAGTCATCGACGCATTGTAAGGGAAGAGAGTTTTTTAGTTAAGTCAAATAAGCCAAGCAAAAGGTTTTATCGATAAATGAAGCGGATTTTTGACTTTTGAGTGACGCTTGAAAGGCGTGGGTACACTGCCCATTATTGCTATAGATGGCATAGGTCATTGTGCTTTTCAGCGCATCCAGCATAACAAGCAATCCTTGACTCTCATCCCTAAGAGCCGATATGTCGTTATTGTATCGAGAGCTTGATACAAACATAACGTCTCCTGAAGTTGTATACATAACTTTGAATGCATTTAATAGAGGTTACCTTTATTGAAGAAAAATCTCGTTTAGACACTAGGCGGATTTTACGCTTTACGTATTATCCATTGGGCTTAATTCCGCCAAGAATGGTTGTGTTTTTATTACGGTGCAGTAACTATCTGTATTGAAAAATTATTAATAAAACTGATAAGACCACTAGATGCCTTTAGAACGATTTATTCCTTATCGCAAATGCGATGTCATCACCCTGTGTGAGAATTTGCTGGCTCGCGAGCATGCAGACTTCCGTACTTTCGCAACCTTGTTGGTAAGCCGTATTCACTACAAGTATCATGAGCAATTGGAAGCATTGAAAGATAGCTACAGTCATTTTGACCCGAATAAAGATACTCGCGACTTACAGCTTTCAAATGACGCAATGCGAAAGCAAAGCCAAAAAGCATTTTCTCTGGGGTTTGCTCAACTACTTAATGCGGCAAATTTTGAAAAGGTAACAGACGACGATTTAGAAGCAGCATTAAACGAAGAGTCGCTTTTTAAAGTGCGCCTTGCGGTAAGCTTTGAAGATTTCGAAGATGTGGTGTTTTATCGACGGGGCGAGTCGATAAAAACAGAAACTATACGTACTTTTTTTGGGTTAAGAAAAAAGCAGGTGTCGTTTACCAATTACGACAAAGTCGCTGTTTATATCACTTTTAAAGATGAAGCCTACTTCAAAGAGAAAGGGCAAAAGCCTGTCACTTTTAAACCTGGCTCCACCATCGTAAAGCTTTTTCAAAACGTACCCAAAGCAGACTTAGAAATGCTGTTTCCAAACAGTGAAGTAAAAATGCGTCCGCTAGATAAGTTGATTATTAGTGCATCGGCGGCAATAGGTGGCACCGTGGTACTAGTGACTAAGTTAGGCGCCTCGTTACTTCTCATGGCGTCTTTTCTGGCCTTTTGGCTTGGCTTTAAAGACGACGAGGTGGAGCTGACCAAGCAAAGCCTAATAACTTTTGGTATTGGCATGGGGGTGTTCGGGAGCTTTGTCTTTAAGGAATGGACAAAGTTTAAAAACAGAAAAATACGCTTTATGAAAGCCTTGTCTGACAACCTGTATTTTAAAAATTTAGACAACAACGCAGGCGTGTTTCATACGTTAATTGATGCTGCTGAGGAAGAAGACTGCAAGGAAGCTTTGTTGGCCTACACATTTTTGCTCAAATGTAGTGTAGCCTTCTCCGAAAACTCTACCGCCCTCGGCGCATCACTTTCAGAAAACGAGATTGCAGCGGGCGGAATGACATCAGCCACCCTTGATAGTGTGATAGAGAGTTACTTTTCAGAAGAGCTTAATTGTGCGCTCGACTTTGATGTTACTGACGCTATTAATAAGCTGGTGGACATGGAACTAGTTGAACAAGACGGCGATGTTTTTGTAGCGCGGGCGCTTAACGATGCAGTGAAAACACTCGATGATTACTGGGATAATATCTATCAGCCTGTTTAATTTACGCTTACCTCGGCCTCTAATCAAAGCAAGCTAGCATATTCCACAATACGCGCTTTATGGCATCAGTTTTCTCGAACAGCAGTACGAAGATATAACTATTTCAAACGAACAATCACGCTATCAAACCGTTGTCATAAAAGCACAAAATCTCTATAGTTGCCTTAAGGTGTGTAGAGCTATGTACACACCTTGGCAACAACCGTATTGCACTGAATGCGCATCTCTATCTCCAATGAAACAAGCCTGGTTCACTTCTACATGAAAATATTGCATACGTCTGACTGGCACTTAGGTCAGAGTTTTTTTACGAAAAGCCGCAAAAACGAACATGCCGCCTTCCTCAAATGGCTTCTTCAACAGGTAGAAGCGCATCAAATAGATGCGATTATTGTCGCGGGTGATGTGTTCGACACGGGCACGCCGCCTAGCTATGCCAGAGAGCTTTACCATGCGTTTATCGGTGAATTACAGGGCATGCAGTGTACATTGGTGGTGCTGGGAGGAAATCACGATTCAGTGTCGGTATTAAACGAAAGTAAGGCACTACTGAAATACTTAAATAGCCACGTAATTGCCAGTACATACGGCGAATTAAGTGAACAAGTCATTACGCTTAACGATCGCAAGGGGCAGCCCGGTGCCGTACTGTGTGCCGTACCCTTTATTCGCCCACGTGATGTGCTTGTCAGTGAAGCAGGGCAAAGCGCCACTGACAAACGTCAAGCACTAGGCGATGCGATAAAGCAGCATTACGGGGCGCTTTATAATGAAGCCCTGTCACTACGTGCCTCAATTGAAGAAAAACAAGCAGAGCAGGGCAGTAAAAATAGCGCTGCCATTCCTATTATTGCGACCGGGCACTTAACCGCTCTAGGCGTGAGTCAGTCAGAAAGTGTGCGTGATATTTACATTGGCACCCTTGAAGGCTTTGACGCTAAAGGGTTTCCGCCTGCTGATTACATTGCACTTGGGCATATTCACAGGCCACAGAAAGTGGCTAAAACAGAGCACATTCGCTACTCAGGCTCGCCCATACCGCTCAGCTTTGATGAACTAAACACGCAAAAGCAAGTGGTGTTAGTTACGTTTGAAATAGAAAGCACAACGCCAACGATCTCAACGCTTCCGATACCGCGCTTTCAGGCCATGGAAGTGATAAAAGGCGATTTACAAGCGATTGAGGCGGACATTAATAAAAGCAAGGCCATCGCGTTAGCTTCTCAAACAGATGATGCCGTTCGCGAGGTGGATAAAGCCCTTAGCGAAATAAATAAAGCCCTTAGCGAAATAAATAAACCCCTTCGCGAAGTGGATAACGCCATTAGCCCTAAAGATCCTGTGTGGTTATGCATTGAAGTGGAAACAGAAGACTATTTGACTGATCTACAGCAGCGTATTCAGGGCTTGTTAGAAGGGAAAAACGCTGAGATTTTACAGTTGAAACGCAAGCGTAAGCGCACGGTAAATAGCTTAACGGAAAAGCAAAACGTCCAGCTTAGCGAACTATCGGTAAACGATGTATTTGAAGCGCGTTTGGCATTGGAAAGCATAGAAGATAATACAACAAGTGAGTCGGCACCAACTGAGTCGGCACAAACTGAGTCGGTACAAAGAACCCTGCTAGATGATGACCAAACCACCGGGGCAATGAAAGATGCCGGTTCAGAGAAAAGCGCTTCACGCATAAACCGGATAAGGCAGCTGTTCAATGAAGCAGTAGAGCAAGTGCACACCAATGATGAAGATGCTGAAGTACCAGTAGAGACCTCATTGGCAAAAACAACAGAAAATAAAGGCGAGTAATACAATGAGAATATTGACCTTACGCCTTAAAAATCTAAACGCCTTAAAAGGGGAGTGGAAGATAGATTTCACCCAGTCGCTATTTATTGACAATGGGCTGTTTGCTATCACAGGCCCAACCGGGGCGGGTAAAACCACGCTGCTTGATGCCATTTGTTTAGCGCTTTATCACCAAACCCCTCGTTTGGGGCCAATTTCAACGTCTAACAACGACATCATGACCCGCGGCACGGCGGAGTGTTTGGCGGAGGTTGAGTTTGATATTAAGGGGAAAGCATACCGTGCGTTTTGGAGTATGCGTCGGGCCAGAGGGAAAGTTGAAGGTAACTTGCAAAGTGCCGATGTTGAGCTGGCCGAAGTTGAAAGCGGCAAGGTATTGGCTACCCAAGTGCGGCCGAAAAGTGAAGAGATTGAAAAGCTGACTGGTCTTAACTTTGCCCGTTTCACCAAGTCTATGATGTTGTCGCAAGGGGATTTTGCTGCGTTTTTAAATGCTAACGAGGCCGACCGAGCGGAGCTGCTTGAAGAGTTAACTGGCACCGAAATTTACGGGCAGATATCACAGGCGGTACATCAGCAATTTAGTGACGCTAAACAAAAGAAAAAAGAGTTTGCGATAAAGCTAGAAGGCGTAACCTTGCTTAGCGACGAGCAAATCACCCAGCTTGAAGAAGAACAAGCACAAACCAAGAGCCAAGTCGCAACGTCTAACCAAACACTTGTTCAGTTACAAAAGCAACAGCAGTGGCAACAAGCGTTTAACGCCAATGAGCTCTCCATTAAAGAAGCCAGTGAAGCGCAGCAGAGCGCGAATAACGCCATCAATGAGGCGAAGCATGAGCTTGAACTCCTAACCCAAAGTGAGCCAGCTGAAAAGCTTCGCCTGCCATTTTTGCAAAGAAACGGGCTTCAGCAAGACGTAACCCGTTATAAAGAAAGGCTTGAAGAGAAAGCAGCCCAGTTGCCAGACTTAAAATCGCAAAAGGCACAGCTCAGTTTGGAAGTGACCAACGCTGAACAAGCGCTAGCGCTTACAAAGCAACAAAGCAGTGAGCTTGAAAAGCGCATAAATGAGCAGGTAGTTCCGCTAGATAACCAAATAGCGCAGCTTACTAGTGAAAAGCAAAAAGCAACCGAAAGCGCGGCGAGTGTCAGGCAATCAATAAACGCGTTAACGCTAAAGCGCACAGAAATCGAAAACGCTTCGGCAGATAACAAGACCAAGCTTGTTGAACTGGAAACATACTTACATGAACATCACTCACTTAGCGGCATAGCGGAATTTATAAGTGGCTGGAGCGAAACGGCGCGCCATATTGAACATGATAAAAAGCAGTTAGAGACACTGACACAAAGCGTAAAGAATGATCGTCAGGCGCTTTCATCCCTAGATGACGCTATTGCAAAAACAAATGAGTCGTTAAGCACGTTAACGCAGACCTTCGATGACAAAAACGCACAAGTGGCCAAGTGCGAAAAGGTACTTCAGGCCGCGCTATCTGACAAACCAAGTGATACTAATAGTGCTAATACAACCAGCAAAGCAAACCTTCAGCAAGAGCGCGATACCAAGCTTTATCATTGGGATAACGTGTTACAAATAGGGCATATTCAACAGCAATATTTGGCACTAGAGCAAGACAAGGTGTCGCTGAGTGCACAGAAAGAAGACTTAGCGAAGCAACTAGCACAGCAGCAATCTGACCGCCAAGCCTTGGTTGATGCTTACAAGCAAACTCGTAGTAATTTAAAAGACATAGAGGCGCTTATCGCCCTGGATGCTGAAGTGGCGCACCTGCGCGCACAGTTAAAAACTGGCGAGCCATGCCCTGTTTGTGGGGCAAACGAGCACACCACGTCTAGCGTGGTTATTGATGTACCTGAAACTATCCAAAAGCGAGATAGCTTAAAGCAGCAGTTAGATGATATTGAGCAGCAAGGGGCGCGGGCAAAAGAAAGTGTTACACAAACTGAATTCACTCTTGCTCAGGTTAATAAGCAGCTAGAACAGGCAAGCGGGCAACGAGATACGCTGCTAGAAAAGTGGCAGCAGATTTCAAGCGTACTTAGCGCTGATATACCGAGCTTTGAAAAGGTCGACATTAATACTTCGCAAAGCGTCGCTCAATTTACGGAGCAGTTTAAAGCCCGTCTTGATGAGATTGGCGCACAGTTAGCGCGTATAGAGCAATGCGAGCAAGCTCTAAATACCGCCCTGAAAGGTAAAAATGAAGCGCAACAGTTGCTACAAGCCAAACAGTCAGAACTTGCAGTTTCTCTGCAGCAGCGCGAAACTTTGGAAAAGCAATTTAACGAACGTAATACAGAGTTGGAGAACAAAACAAAAAGGGTTAACGATGGTATTTTAGCGCTTAGCGAAACTATGATGTCGCACGGTGCTGATATTCACAATCTGTCTATTGATGGAATTGCCACGTGGTTAAATGAAAAAGCCGAAGCGCTTAAAACCTATAAACACAATCATCAGCTACACGCCAAACTTAAAGATGAGTTGCAAGGGGTAAGTAGCACCTTGCTTGTGGTTAATCGTGATATCGAGAGCGCCGAGAATCAGCTTAAGGGCGTATGCGAAGAGCTTGTGCAGCTAGATAATAGCCTAAAGGCGCTGCGAGACTCGCGCTCAACCGTATTCCCTGAAGGCAATATTGCTGAAACCAGAAATAAGGCAAGCGCTGCCCAAGAAATGGCTGAGCGAAACGTAAATGAATGCAAATCTCGCCTACAACAAACGGACACTATATTGTCTCGTTTAGAAGCCGAAATTGCCCAGCTTAATGAACAACTAGATGAAAAGGAACTGGCACTTTCAGAGGCAACAGAGCACTTTAGCCGTCAGTTGGCGAGCAGCCCATTTGCCGATGAGCACGCGTTTAGCAATGCGCTTTTAGGCGAAGATACCCGCAACACCTTGCTTGAACTGCAAAAGCGATTAACTCAGCAAAAACAACAAGCGGACTTAAAGCTAGAAAACGCGCTAGCTACCGAACAATCGCTAAAAGCCCATGCTAACGCAGCATTGTGGCAGAGCGAGTTAGATGAGCACGGTGCACAGTGGCTCGATACGAAAATTACCCAGCAAGCTCAGCAGCGTGACACGCTGTTATCTTCTTTAGGGCAAATCGAACAGCAGCTAAGCGCTAACAATCAAGCCCGCGAAAGGCAGCAACAGCTTGTGGATGAGATGGCTGCGTTTGAGGCCTATTACGACGATATTACTTACCTGCACTCGTTAATTGGCTCGGCCAGCGGCGCCAAATTCAGACGTTTTGCCCAAGGACTTACTCTGGACAACTTAGTGCAGCTTGCTAATCAGCAGCTTGATAAATTACACGGTCGCTATCAGCTAATTCGAAAAGAAAACGAAGGGTTGGGTTTAAGTGTATTAGACACCTGGCAAGGTGATGTAGTGCGAGACACAAAAACCCTGTCTGGCGGAGAAAGTTTCTTAGTGAGCCTTGCACTGGCATTAGCTTTATCTGACTTGGTCAGTCACAAGACCAGTATCGATTCGCTGTTTTTGGATGAAGGCTTTGGCACCCTTGATGCTGAAACTTTGGATGTGGCGCTTGATGCACTGGACAACTTAAATGCCAGCGGAAAAATGATTGGTGTGATAAGCCATATTGAAGCCATGAAAGAGCGTATTCCTACTCAGCTTAAAGTGATTAAACGCAACGGTGTAGGCTTAAGTGCGCTAGAAAAACCTTATGCGGTGGGGTGAACTCACCGCTTTAGGGATTAGTAGCTTAAACGTTTGCTTACAAGTATATGCGCGGTAAATGCTCGCAAGATCATAGCTTTATGATACTTTATCGTTATTAAAAGTAGATATGGACATCATATTTAGTGAAACGATTTGCGATACTCCCTCTTTTTGCCTCTTTCTGTTCGTTTGGTAGTACCTTTCAATGTGAAAGTGAGTTTGAATGGCTAAAGAGCACGTTTGAAAACAACGATGCCGGTTTTCAATATAGCGTAGAGAAAAAAGGGCAGGACCTTTATTCCGCCCACAATAATGCCATCTTGGCTCGGGTACAAAGCGCGAAGAACGAAGCGCAATGCCAAACTGTGCTTAGCGACTGGCTTACGTTTTTTCGCAAGGGACATGTTGGTCTTGTACTAAATAGGAATGGTTCAGAGGAAACGGTACGCGAATCGGTAGTGCATGATTTCGATTTATTGGCATTTAAACAATATTTAAAAAGCAAACGTGACGAAACCCTTGAGGGGATTTGGCAATTTTCCAGCTATACGGTTGCGTTAAAAAAAGAAGGCAATGTCCATAAAGGCTATATCGTTGAAAGTACTAATCCGTCATGGAAGGCGGGACAAGTAAAGTTCATCCTTAACGACCCTGCAGACAGCAATACTGCGAAAGTGACGTTTTTTATGGGCGATCACTCTGCCCGACAAATCGATACCATAACGTACTTGGGTAACAACGAAGTGGTGTTGGGCAATAGCTTTATCGTTATGTCGCGACAGGAACCGCGACAAGAATCGTCGCCTGAAATAACACGCTATGTGCGCCTGCTTAGTACCAAGGCTCCGCTATTCGAGGAAATTTCAGAGAACACAGTGTTAGTTCGCATACCGGCTTTCGATCATGCTTTCAAAAAAGACATCGACGCCGTTATCGCTAAAAACCTGGATACGATTTTAAAAACTGAAAACCTCATTATCGACATCCGAGGAAACGGTGGTGGTAGTGACGTAAGCTATGCGTCTTTACTCCCTATTTTATACACCAACCCTATTCGCACTGTAGGCATGGAATACTTATCTACCGAGCTTAACAACTCTAGAATGCTTGGCTTTTTGCAAAACCCTCATTTTAGTGAAGAAGAAAAGCAGTGGGCCAAAGACGGGTACGACATTCTTCAGCAACACATCGGCAGCTACATCAACATTAACGAAGACGTAACGGTGGAGACATTCGATAAAATCGAACCTCTACCAAAAAGTATTGGCGTACTTGTTGATTCAAGTAATGGCAGCACCGCTGAGCAGTTCTTACTGGCGGCTAAACAAAGCAAAAAAGTAAAGTTGTTTGGGCAAACCACCGCAGGTGTACTTGATATTTCTAACATGTATCAAACTGATTCGCCAAGCGGTACTTTTACTTTGTATTACAGCCTGACTAAAAGTTTACGCATTCCGCATATGGCCATTGATGGTGTAGGTATTCAGCCAGACTATTATATCGATGGAGAACTTCCTCTTTACCAGTGGACGTCTTATACGCAAAAGATACTTGAAGGCATGTAAACCCTTATAAACGGCAAGCATACGGTTATTTGCGAGTAACTAAGACCAAACTGGTTCATTTGTCTGGGGTTTTACGCTATACCAGTCCCCATAGATAATTATCCTCTCAGAAGGCGCTGGCTAGTTTCCTAGCAAAGCGTGGGAATGCAGGAATGGCTGTTCCCTTTCAAATTCCCAGAATGCAGCTAGGAAGCTTGCCAGACCTTCCCGAAGGGCGAGTTTAAAATGTTCGTACTCTTTGTTGTGTCACCTTGATGTAGAACCACTATACCTGCGGTAACACGCCGCGATTACGAACATTTTAACTCTCGCTGAGTGGGTAATTATCTATGTGGACTGGTATCATGGTGCGTCGTCAAAATAATAATGGACCAACATTTATGGATTCAACGTCACGCCCCAGCCTGTTTCAGCGCTACATGAATGGCAGTTTGGTACTGCAAATTATCATTGGTATCGTATGTGGTATTGCGATAGCTACTTTTTCACCTTCAGCTGCTCAATCAGCAGGGCTATTGGGTAACTTATTTGTAAAAGCCCTAAAAGCAATTGCTCCTTTATTGGTTTTTGTTTTGGTCATGGCATCCATTGCCAACCATAAGCAAAATGAGCAAACCTTCATCAAACCCGTGCTTGTGCTTTATTTGTTGGGCACACTACTGGCAGCGCTCACCGCCGTGTTGGCAAGCTTTGCTTTTCCTACAAGCTTAAGCTTAGTGACATCAGAAGTTAGCCAAGCTGCGCCGAAAGGTGTATCGGAAGTCCTTACCACGCTGGTTTATAACATGGTAGATAACCCGGTGAATGCGCTAGTAAATGGAAACTACATCGGTATTCTTACTTGGGCTGTCGGTCTTGGCTTAGGTTTACGTCACGCTAGTGAGGCAACAAAAGCGCTACTTCAAAATATGGCAGATAGCGTAACAACCGTAGTGGGTTTTGTTATCAAACTCGCGCCTTTCGGTATTTTCGGCTTGGTAGCCAACACTATTGCCTCAACAGGCTTTGAAGCATTACTTGGCTATTCCCATTTACTAACGGTACTGATTGGCGCAATGCTATTTATCGCACTAGTGACCAACCCTTTGTTAGTATTTCTGGCAACCAAAAAGAATCCGTACCCTTTGGTGTTTAAATGTTTAAAAGAAAGCGGCATTACGGCATTTTTCACCCGTAGTTCGGCGGCGAATATTCCGGTAAACATGGCGCTGTGTAAACGTTTAAAGCTTGATGAAGATACCTACTCGGTATCTATTCCGTTAGGCGCCACCATTAATATGGCAGGGGCTGCGATCACCATCACGGTGCTTACACTAGCTGCGGTTAACACCTTAGGCATTTCTGTAGATTTCCCTACTGCCGTATTGTTAAGCGTTATCGCTGCGGTATCAGCATGTGGAAGTTCAGGTGTTGCAGGTGGTTCGCTGCTGCTTATCCCGCTTGCCTGTAGTCTGTTTAATATACCCAACGAAGTGGCAATGCAGGTGGTTGCGGTGGGCTTTATTGTTGGCGTACTGCAAGACTCTGCTGAAACAGCATTAAATAGCTCCACCGATGTCTTGTTTACCGCCGCTGCGTGTGAAAGGGCAGGCGGCCAGTAAACATAAAAGCGTCAAACGTTAAAGCGTTAACTCGTTAAGTGTGCGAGCTTATTGCATCTACTGCTTCAAAAATTAGCCGTGCAGCCAGCTTTGCTGTGCGGCTATCAATATCATAATTGGGGTTCATTTCCGCAACGTCACATAGTCTCCATTGATACCCATAAGTACTTTGGTGCTGTGCTAAGAAGTGCAGCGTGTTGATAACAAGCGCTGGGGAGATTCCCAACGCTCCGGGAGCACTAACACCAGGAGCTTGCGCTGCTGGAAATGCATCTAAACATACCGTGACGTAAAGCTCATCGATGTCTTTTAGCATCGGAGATAGCAGCTCATCTATTCGCTGCATACAGAGCGATTCATCACTTAACGCCACATCGGTCAAATAGCGTGTATGAGACATATTGGCAAAGTCAAACAGTGCAGGTGTATTGGCTGCTTTCGATACGCCCAAACAAGCGTAATGAAACGGTGTGTCGTGTAGCTGGCAGTGATCATACACTTGCCTGAACGGCGTACCTGAACTGGTGTTTGGTGAAGGCTTTCTTAAATCAAAATGGGCGTCGAAATTAATAATACCAATGCGGGCACTTTTCGACTTAGCATTGAAAACGCCTTGATAGCTACCCCATGCAATTTCATGTCCCCCTCCCAGCCCAATGACCAATCCATCATTTTGCTCGAGCGCATAACAAATGGCGTCGGCATATTGGGTTTGTGCCTGGGCTAAGTTCTCTTTAGCGGTAACATTCCCTAAATCAGCCAATGCTGCGCTTGGCCAGTGCCAGGGTAAGTTTGCCAGTGCCTGGCGAATAGCGTTTGGACCAGCAGCTGCACCTACGCGGCCTTTGTTAAATGCGACACCTAAATCACTCTCAAAACCAACAAGGGTAACTGAGTTGGCTAATGAATTATCTTCGCCGACTTCAAGTTCGTTAACTTTTTGATGCCAACGTAGGCCCTCAATGCCGTCTTCACTGTCTATTCTGCCTTGCCACTTAAACATGTTTGCCTTCCTTAAACACCGCTGCGGGGCGGTGGCCATTAATACAATAGGCGAGCTCTGCCGGCGTTTCGATATCCCACAGCGTTAAGTCAGCAAGCTTGCCTGCTTCAATAACACCTCGGTCGTGCAGCCCAAGAGCGCTCGCCGCGTGCGCAGTAGCGCCGCGTAGCGCTTCTTCTGGTGTAAGTTGAAACAGCACACAACTCATATTTATCGCGGTAAGGATTGAGGCTAACGGCGAACTACCTGGATTAAAGTCAGTGGCTAAGGCCATGGGCACATTGTGTGCCCTTAGGGCGTCTACCGGCGGCTTTTGAACTTCACTTAAATAATAAAACGCGCCCGGTAGTAATACGGCAACCGTACCACTTTGGGCAAGTAAGGGGATGTCGCTGTCAGCTAAGTATTCGATGTGATCTACCGATAGCGCGCCGTACTTAGCCGCCAAGACTGCACCTTTGCTGTCGCTAAGCTGCTCTACATGCGCTTTAATGGGTAAACCATGCTGCTGTGCGCAGCTAAATACTCGTTCTGTTTGTGAAGTTGAGAAGCCGATGGTTTCACAAAATACATCAACGGCGTCAGCCAAGTTTTGCGAAGCAATATGAGGAAGAGCCTCGTTGCAAATGAAATCGATATATCCTTCTGAGTCGTCAGCAAATTCATTGGGCAGGGCGTGAGCGCCTAAATAGGTAGTTTTAATACTCACAGGAAGATGCTGCTCAAGGGATTTAGCCACGCGCAACATGCGCACTTCAGTGTCTAAATCCAGCCCGTAACCTGATTTGACTTCAATGGTGGTAACACCTTCTTCGCACAGTCGCTTTGCTCGCTTTATCGCAGTGTGAAGCAGGGTGTGTTCGTCGGCTTGCCGTGTTTTTTCAACCGTCCCTTTAATACCACCGCCGCGCTGCGCAATGTCTACATAACTTGCGCCTTGTAATCGCATTTCAAATTCTTCGGCGCGGTTGCCGCCGTACACCAGATGCGTATGACAATCGATGAAGCCAGGCAATAGCCACGGGTGTTTGAGCGTCCCCCCTTCATTTTGCGGAATTAGGGTAGTGGCATCTATTGCGCTTTTGGCCTGCTTAATTACGTCGTCTAGTGAGTCATCGTGAGGAAGTAACGCAGCAATTTTGCCGTCTTTTATGGCAATGGCATGTGGCGGTAATTCGCCATAAGGCAACTCGTTGTCTTGCATAGACGCAACGCGAACATTGTAAATAAGCGTGTCGTATTGATAACCCATAACGTGCTCCACTCTAAGCCACTTCTTGTTTGCTTCGTTGTCTAGCTCTGTCCTGAGCCTTTATTGAAACCTAGTGCAACTTTTGAAATTAGTTTACTTGTGCATACTTGTATATACAAGTATGCTGTTAGCATATTATTAACAATTTAGTTGTGAACCCACGATATGCAACCTCGATACAGGGTAATTAAAACAGCAATTTTGGATGCCATCGAAAGTGGTGAGATGAAGCCTGGTAGCCAAGTGCCTTCAGAAAACCAACTTGCCCAGCAGCACGGTGTAAGCCGGATGACTGCGCGAAGAGCGTTAAGTGAAATGGTGGACGAGGGTATTTTAATGCGCAGCCAGGGGATAGGCACGTTTGTGTCAGATAGTCGCCCTATGAGCTCAATGCTTGAAATTAAAAGCATTCGCGATGAAATAGAGCAGCGGGGGCATAGATACACTAACGAGATATTGGTTCTGGAAACAGCTCCCGCCAGTGATGTTATTTCGCAGCGTCTAGCGGTTGATGTTGGGGTACCTGTATTTCACAGCATTATTGTGCATTGCGAAAATAACTTGCCTGTTCAGTATGAAGACCGCTGGGTCAACCCAGCTTGGATTAACGATTACCTAGATAAAGATTTCAAAGCGCAAACTGCAAACTTTTATCTAAACCAAGTCGCGCCCCTCTCTCAGGCGGATCATAGCGTAGAAGCTGTAATTGTTGAAAAAGATATTGCACAAGCATTACTGATAAAGCCTAAAGAGCCTTGCCTAAAGATTACTCGACGGACATTTTCACGTGGGATGGGAAAGGCAACTGGCGCTGCCGCTGTGGTTAGCCACGCTGTGCTATTCCACCCTGGCAGTAGATACCGACTGGGAGGACACTTAGAGTTTTAAGTGTAAACGCGCCTAAGACATTAACTCTCAAGGCGCTTTTTTAAAGATACTGCTTCTTATAACAATAATATTTCAGCAAAAGAAAAAGATGCCTAGGAGAAGTTTATGAAACGCCTCGACCCTACAAGAGAAATTCGTGCCCCAAGAGGCAGTACGCTAAACGCCAAGAGCTGGCAAACCGAAGCGCCGCTTCGCATGTTAATGAATAACCTGGATCCGGACGTTGCTGAGCATCCGCAAAATTTAGTGGTGTACGGCGGCATTGGACGCGCGGCTCGCGACTGGGCGTCCTACGACAACATTGTTGAAGTGCTTAAGCGCTTAAATACTGACGAAACACTACTTATTCAATCAGGCAAGCCCGTTGGCGTATTTCCTACCCATGAAAACGCACCCCGTGTGTTAATTGCTAACTCTAACCTTGTACCGCACTGGGCTAATTGGGAGCACTTTAACGCTCTGGATAAAGAAGGTTTGATGATGTACGGGCAAATGACCGCAGGGTCGTGGATATACATAGGCTCGCAAGGCATTGTCCAGGGGACTTATGAAACCTTTGTGAGCGTGGCCAAAACACATTTTGAAGGCAGCGCTGAAGGACGTTGGATTTTAACAGGGGGCTTAGGTGGTATGGGTGGGGCACAGCCACTTGCAGCTACTATGGCCGGTTTTTCAATGGTAGCTGTTGAAGTTGATGAAACTCGCATAGATTTTAGAATTCGCACGGGCTATTTGGACAAAAAAGCGCATTCGTTAGAAGAAGCTATACAAATGCTAGAGAGAGCCAAGCAAGTCGGTAAACCAGTTTCAATAGGCTTGCTCGGCAATGCTGCTGAGGTTTTTCCCGATATGCTAGAAAAAGGGATTATTCCTGATGTGGTAACCGATCAAACCAGTGCTCACGACCCGCTTAATGGCTATTTGCCTATAGGTTGGACGCTGGACCAAGCCGAAGCGCAACGCAAAAAAGATGAAGTGTGTGTCGTTAAAAAAGCAAAACAGTCGATGGCGCTGCAAGTTAAAGCCATGCTGGGTTTTCAAAAAGCCGGCGCGGCAACGCTCGACTATGGCAACAATATTAGGCAGATGGCGCTAGAAGAAGGCATTGAACATGCTTTTGATTTTCCAGGGTTTGTCCCCGCTTATATTCGACCGTTGTTCTGTCAGGGCATTGGCCCCTTTAGGTGGGCCGCTTTATCTGGCGACCCAGAAGATATTTATAAAACTGACGCTAAAGTTAAAGAGCTCATACCCGATAATGCGCATTTACATAACTGGCTAAATATGGCCAAAGAACGTATTCAGTTTCAGGGCCTGCCCGCGCGTATTTGCTGGGTGGGGCTGGGGGAAAGACAAAAGCTGGGGCTCGCCTTTAATGAAATGGTTCGCAGTGGAGAATTAACCGCACCTGTAGTGATCGGTAGAGACCATCTAGACTCTGGATCGGTCGCTTCCCCAAATAGAGAAACCGAGGCCATGCTCGATGGTTCAGATGCGGTCTCGGACTGGCCATTACTGAACGCGTTATTGAACACAGCGGGTGGCGCTACCTGGGTAAGCCTTCATCATGGTGGCGGTGTAGGAATGGGCTTTAGCCAACACTCGGGTGTAGTGATTGTTTGTGACGGCACGGACGAAGCGGCTGAGCGTATTGCTCGGGTTCTTCATAACGACCCTGCCACGGGCGTAATGCGTCATGCAGATGCAGGCTACGACATTGCAAAAGACTGTGCTACCAAGCACAACTTGGATCTTCCCATGGTCAATAACGCGACTAATAACCAAATCCCCGATGGAACAAGCACTTATTCAAACTCGAAGAAAAGCTTTGGGGGGGAGAAATAGTCATGTCGCATTCGTCTTTTTTTACTGAAAACGGTGGTGTTAAGCAGCTTAATCTTGTGCCAGGTACATTGACGTTAGATCAGTTACGGGAAGTACATCGAAGCCACGTTCATTTATCGCTAGACGAAAGCGCAGTACCCGCTATAAACGCCGCCGAGCAAGTAGTGCTTAACGTCATAGAAGAAAATCGAACCGTGTACGGTATCAATACCGGCTTTGGGTTATTGGCTAATACCCGTATTAATGTTGACGAGTTAGAGTTATTACAGCGCAGTATTGTGTTATCGCACGCGGCAGGTACGGGCGAATTTATGCAAGAAGACACCGTGCGCCTGCTCATGCTGTTAAAAATTAACTCGCTGGCCCGCGGTTATTCGGGAATCCGTTTAAGCATAATAGAAGCGCTCATTACCTTGTTTAACGCTCAGGTTTACCCCGCCATTCCTGAAAAAGGCTCGGTAGGCGCCAGCGGCGACTTAGCCCCTTTAGCACACATGAGTGTGGTGCTGTTAGGGGAAGGGGAAGCTTTTTATAAGGGAGAGAGAATTAGTGCGGCCCAAGCCCTTGAAATAGCTGGCATGGAGCCAATTGCGCTAGCGCCAAAAGAAGGCTTAGCACTATTAAACGGCACGCAAGCTTCGACTGCGTTTGCACTTCAGGGGCTGTTTCATACTGAAAATGCGCTGCACAGTGCTATCGGTATTGGTGCGCTTACAGTTGAAGCTGCGTTAGGTTCTCGCGTGCCCTTCGACGCGCGCATTCATGAGGTGCGCGGCCACAAAAGCCAGTGCGATATAGCGGCAGCCTTCAGAGAGCTGTTAGATACGTCGGAGATTGGTAACTCACATCAACGGTGCGAAAAAGTACAAGATCCGTACTCTCTACGTTGTCAGCCACAGGTGATGGGAGCGTGTTTACAACAAATGCGCTATGCCCAAGACATTTTGGTGGTTGAGGCTAATGGGGTAAGCGACAACCCGTTGGTTTTTGTTGAAAATAATGATGACGCTGATACGCCAACTGGTGATATTTTATCTGGCGGAAACTTTCATGCAGAAACAGTGGCGATGGCGGCAGATATGCTGGCTATTGCACTATCTGAGATTGGTGCGCTTTCAGAGCGTAGAATGTCGCTAATGATCGATACTCACTTAAGCGGCTTGCCGCCATTTCTGGTTGAAAACGGTGGAGTCAACTCAGGATTTATGATTGCGCAGGTGACCTGTGCGGCACTTGCTAGTGAAAATAAAACTCTAGCGCACCCAGCATCCATCGATTCCTTACCTACGTCGGCGAACCAAGAAGACCACGTGTCTATGGCTACCTTCGCTGCGAGGCGTTTACGAGATATTTTCGATAACGTGGCAGGTATATTGGCCATTGAGTGGTTAGCGGCTTGCCAAGGGTTAGATTTTAGAAAGCCGTTTAAAACCAGCGAAAAGCTCCAAGTGTTGATGCAGCTACTAAGAGATAAAGTGGCGTTTTACGACAAAGACCGTTATTTTGCGCCAGACATTGAAAAGGCAAAGCAACTTATTAAGCAGCACGACCTTATGGATAAAACACAGTTAAACCTGTTAGGCTAAAATGATCACAGGCTCGATATTTCGAGTAAACAAATAAGGATCATAAATAGAGTAGAGGTGGGAATGATATGAAAACAAATGGACGTTGGTTAAGTTCAAACGAGGCTCGTACTTCTATGAAAGGCACTTTTAAGAGCGGCACTTTTGTAAAAAGCACTGTGTTGGGTTTATTCGCCGCGTCGGTGTTTACGTTGGCAGGCTGTAGCGACAGCGAAGTGGGCGATGTGTCGCTTGGGCTTTTTACCACAAAAGATATCAAAATTGATGCGCTTCAAGACCCTGTTGTCACTGGCGTTACCTGTCATATTTCAAGTATTGAAGCGAACTTAGATTTGTCGGACCCGTCAGACAGTTCTATTGCGTGCAGGCAAACCGGCCCCATCACTGCCGAAATGCTAGACGCTATCGATAAATCAGATTCTGGTGAAGTGATTTTTAAAAAATCAAAAAGTGTATTTTTTAAGAATATGAAGCTTCGACGAATTTATGATGCTGACTCAAAAACGCTGATTTACTTGTCGTACAGCACTAAAGAAACATCGGGCAGTTACAAACATAGCTTATCTACCGTTCCCCTGTGGGAAACACTAGCGTTTAAGAAGTCCGCGTAGGCGCGCAAGCTCACGCAGATGCTAAACCAGAAAAACAAAAATGCCCTCTAATACGAGGGCATTTTTTGTGCTTTTTACCAGTATTGGTCCCAATTGATTTCCGCCACTTTTGCGCACGATATGTCTAACGGCAAAGCTTCGCTTTTGCGAGTTTGGGCATATCTTTCACTTAAACTATTAGAAAAAACGCGTGTAAACCAGCATGGCACTTAATGCAGTGTCATCGTCGGTAAGCGGACTATCGCTAATGCTATCGTCAAAGAATGTGGCGCCTACCTCTAAGCGAGTCATGCCACCCAAAAATTGGCGGGTGGAGACCGCGACGCGTATCTCGGTATTCAATGCGCTATCGCCGTTATAAGCACTTCTAAATGTGGTGGTTTCTTCAGGGCGTACACCGTAGTAATAGTCAACATAGTTGCTATCTTGATAGGTAACGCCTACCGATGGCTCTATCATGAAGTTATCTACTCTAAACTGTTTACTTATTCGAGCAGATGTCTGGTAGCCGTCGAACTTACCAAGAATATCCGCGTTGGTTGACAGTGAATACACCCAGCTGCCCGTATTATAGTTGAGCCCAACGCCAGCCGCGTAGCTGAAGTCTCTGTCTTCCATACCGGTGAACACGGCGCTGTCATCTTCTTCATAACCTGCAAATACCGGCACAAGTTGGGCATCAAGGGTGAAGCCCTTTTCTCTAAATAACTCATAGCCTATGAATGGCCCGTAAACCCGAAGTTTTTCACCTGTGTAGCCAATAATAGGAATAGGTACAATGCGGTTATCAAAGTCGGTATATACGTCTTGGGAAGCAGTAACACCAAAACCCCACATCCAGCCCTGGGGCTGTTGCGGACCTGCGGGCTGTTGTGCAGAAATGGCGGAGGAGAATGCGAGTAATGTTGATAGGCCTACTGAGCCCACACACTTTAATAGAGTCATCAATCAATTTCCTTTTTAATCACAATACAGCCTAAGCTTCCGGTTCGATCAATATTGAGGGGGCTTTCTACGCTTACCTATTCAAATGTGTAATTTAAAAGGGCGATATCTTTCTCGAAGTGGGTGGAGACTAGATCAATTAACGCACTATTATAGTAACGGCGGTAATCATCTCTGTTGGTTGCTTTTCGTCTGTGAGGTAGCGCTATATTGGTTAGTGCCAACCTATTGCAAATGTGCTCAAAATCGCTGTCTAATTGCTCATAACGCCCGATAAAATCAGTAAGCAACAGCCCATGAAGGTCGATAAGGTAATCCGTTTGTAGCTGAAGCGATGTGTTTATGTGGTACTGATAAGGGCGCGAATCATCAAACTTCCATTTCATAAAGCTTTCAAAATCATTGTTGCCATGCATGACAGCAGGACGCTCTCTTTTAATGTGATGATAAGAGCTTACCTGTAAATCCCAAGGATTTCGTACCACCGCAAACTTGAATAGCTGATTAAAGTACGCTTCGGGCAACATTTCTTTTGCAGCAATAATGCGTGAGTGTCTAGGAAAACGGCTTCCAATTTTGTGTTCAGTCAATTGGCTCATTTTATTGCAAATAAACTGAGGTACAGAATAACGATGGCCCCACCGATATTTACTGAGGGCGGCACGAACACTGGTTCCACCGGTTTTTGCAATATGTACAAACAAGAATTGCTTACTATGAGATAACAGCACTGAGTTCCCCGATTTGTAAAGTGATATGCAGGCGATTTACGCAATGGAAATTTTCCTGACCTTAACTCAGTATGAGGAATGTTTATTACAGTGAGATTTAACGCAATATTGAAAGTTGAATGGTAAGTGATGCTGCAGCTCTCACGGAAATTGAGCGTGATATAAGTTCGCCACGACCACTTGTAGATAGGGGAAGTAAGGTTGTATTACCTTAAGCGCCATTTTATGCAAAACCAGAATAGTCTTAATTCAGTATCAAGTTCAATGACTTTGAATAGGGAAGTGTTATGAAGTTTATGACAAAGTGTAGTGTGCTGGTTGCCGTATTGATACTGTTAGCAGGGTGTGTAACGCAAAGAGGCATGGATTCAAGTGATAACATGCCTACCGAATCTAAAGCCGAAAAAACAAGTTCAGTTGCTAGAACAGACAGTGATGTGTCTAAGCAAAGTGCTGATGTTTCAGAGCAAGAAAGCGAAGATGAAGTAAATGAAGCGAATGAGCCAACGGAAGTACCGAAGCAAAAGATAGGGGTGTTCATCAATGCTAATGAGTTCCCATCGCATACCCATATTGGTACGACTAAGTTTAATAACTTCACGAAAGAGTATGCATACGACTGGCAGATAGCATCTACGCTTTTCACTGAACTTAAAACGGCAATAGAGCAATCAAGCCGCTTTGAAGTCGTTGACGTGTCACCCAAAGTCAAAGGAGCATGGCAACTCGATTTCGTGGTGCAGCAGAATGGTCGTTGGTCTTTCAACGAAAACCAAAATGCACTTCGAAAGTCGCTGTTAGCCGACGGCGTTACAAAAATTATTATTGTTCAAGAGGCTCCAACAGTCGCCATCACCGAATGCGGCACATATGGCTGCTCGGAACATGAAAGCAAAGGGGTTGGTCTATTTACTCGAAGCTTCTTGGGAACCGATTCTTATATCGCTTCTGCAAGTTTTGATTTCAGTATTGAAAGCTTAGATAAGCCGGTAGACATTGCGACGCAACCATTGTTTGAAGAATTACAAGATGACGCCATGAAGAATGTACGTCTTGAAGAGTTTGTTCCACCTGAAGACTTTGATGAAGCTACAGAAAAAGAACTAGCGCCTATCAGAAATTCAATCATCAGTTACATCGACCGTTTGGCTGAAACGGTAGCCAAATATTTATCTAGTCAGTAATTGGCAAAAAAACAAAAAAACGGGCGCTCAATTAAACGCCCGTTTTGTATACAACCTTCCGGCAAAGCCTTACAAGTAGAAAAATTAGGTTTCTGCGTTTCCAGCCCACTTCTAGCTACCAGCGATAGGCTCAATTTATCGGTTGCCAAAAGGCAATATATCGGTATTTCTAGTGACAGGAATTATTGTCAAGCAATTGGGGCGATAGCGCGTTAATTGTTGCTAGTGAAGTAGACGACGTTGAATTATTAAACACATTGTTTTTGAAGAAAACTTGTGCGATTTTATCGTAATTCCTCTTCATACGTTTAGAGCTGATAGAACTGAGGTGGGGAAGAGTGATACTAGGTATTAATCATATAATTAAAAGGTGCAATAAAGCACAAAGGAATAAGAATGAAATTGTCGTTTAAGTTGTTGTTTATGGCTCTCATGGCCATTGTCATAGCAGGGTGTGCTTCAACGTATGTGCCACCCACAACTGGTTATAAAGCCCCTGAAAAAAGTAAAGTTGGAATTCTGGTTGTTGCTAAAGAGAACCCTAGCCATACTCACGTTGGTACAACAATTTTTAATAATTTCAGCAAGGAATACGACTACGATTGGAAGCTTAAAGAAAATATTTTCAAAATTTTTGAGGATAAAATTGAGGGCGGAACGACATACGATGTTGTAGACATATCAAACCTTGTTTCTGAAAGTGATACGCTAACTTTTGTAGATGTAGTAAATAAGGAATGGGTATTTAACGAGAAAAGCGCAAGCACACGAGAAAAGCTCGCCGCTGAGGGCATAACAGCGGTTGTTGTAATTAAAGAAACGTCTACGTTAGCAGCAATGGAGTGTGGTATGTATGGCTGCTCAGAACATTACAGCCAGGGTTATGGGCTTTTTACCAGAAGCTTTTTAGGTATGGATAACTACATGGCGTCAGCTAGTTTTGCTATTTCTATAGAGACCATTGATAAGCCGGTGGATATCACGCGATTAGAGCACGTAAAAGAAACACAAACATACTTGGCGAAAAACAAGACTTTGGAAGATTTTGCTGATCCTGCTGACTTTGAAAATATAACTGAGGAAGAACTAGCCCCAGTGAAAGCTGCGCTTATTGAGTATTTCGATAACCTAGCGGGCATGACTAGACAGTTTTTAGTAGGAAATGAACAGGTTTAAAGTTAAAAATATCCAAACCTTGAAGTGATAAAAATTGTCGGCATTGAAACAAACAAAAAGGGGCGGTAAGCGCCCCTTTTGACATTACTTATGCGCTTTCTTTATGCGCCAAAAACTCTTCGTAGTTTCCATCGAAGTGATTCAGCTGTTTATCTTTTATTTCAATGACCTGTGTAGCCAGTGATGAAACAAATTCACGGTCGTGACTAACAAAAATAACAGTGCCATCAAACTTGTATAGCGCATTGTTCAAGGCTTCAATCGACTCCATGTCCATGTGGTTGGTTGGCTCATCCATTACCAATACGTTAATGTCTTCCAGCATAAGCTTTCCAAACAATAAGCGGTTTTTCTCACCACCAGAACATACCTGCACACGCTTATTGAAATCATCAGATGTAAACAATAATCGGCCTAACATGCCCTTAATCTGAAGGTCATCGTGTTTGGGACTACGCCATTGGCTCATCCACTCAAACATAGTGATATCTTCAGCAAAGTATTTAGCATTGTCTTGTGGAATATAGCCGATTGCGGCATTTTCAGCCCACTTATAGCTACCAGCGGTAGGTTCAATGTCATTAACCAAACACTTCAAGAGTGTGGTTTTGCCAGCCCCGTTCTCACCAATAATCGCCAGGCGTTGACCTGCTTCTAATAGCAAGTTCGCGTTGTCGAATAGCGGAAGGTCTGGATAGCTATGGCCTAAGTCTTCAAGGGTGATTGCAAGGCGGTGAAGCTTCTTGTGCTGCTTAAACACAATGTAAGGCTTACGACGGCTAGAGGCTTTTACTTCAGCTAATTCAATTTTCTCAAGACGGCGTGCACGCGAGGTAGCTTGTTTTGCTTTCGATGCGTTGGCAGAGAATCGCGCTACAAAGCTCTGTAGCTCTTCAATTTCCGCTGACTTCTTAGCATTCTCTGCATGAAGCTGTTCTTGGACAAGCATGGCGGCTTGAATGTAGTCGTCATAGTTACCTGGATAAACGCGCAGTTCACCGTAGTCGATATCAGCCATGTGAGTACACACAGAGTTTAGGAAGTGTCTGTCGTGCGAAATAATAAGCATGGTTGACTTACGCTTGTTGAGTTCGTCTGCTAACCAGCTGATGGTGTAAATATCCAAGTTGTTGGTTGGTTCGTCTAAAAGCAGAATATCAGGCTCGGCAAATAGGGCTTGGGCTAAAAGTACTCGAACTTTTTTACCAGGAGCCACTTCTTTCATTAAACCGAAGTGATAGTCTTCATCAATGCCAGCAGATGTAAGAATTTCACCTGCGCGAGCTTCAGCGGTGTAGCCGTCCATTTCGGCAAACTGGGTTTCTAAGTCTGCCACGCGCATGCCGTCTTCTTCGCTCATTTCGGCTTTGCTGTAAATGGCATCTCGCTCTTGTTTTACTTCCCAGAGCTCGCGGTCACCCATGATCACGGTGTCGACTACGCTAAACTCTTCAAACGCAAATTGGTCCTGACTTAAGATGCCTAGCTTTGTTCCTGGCGCCATAGAAACGTTGCCCGACGATGGGGTAAGTTTACCGCTAAGAATTTTCATGAAGGTAGATTTGCCGCAACCGTTTGCGCCAATCAAGCCGTATCGGTTGCCGTTGCCGAACTTGGCAGAAATATTTTCAAATAATGGCTTAGAGCCAAACTGCATTGTGATATTTGCGGTGGTAATCAAAACAGGTATCCAGGGGTAAAACGATGAGAAGAGATAGTAGTGAAAGCGGTTGTCACTTCACTAATATATAAAAGCGCGCGCACTATAAGGAATTGAGGGCTACATGTCGAGGGAATTTTGAACAGTCTTGGCGCTGATGTGCTTTTGGCTAAGCTTATCAAGTATAAACTCGATTGCCTGAGGGCTTTTGAATGAGTTATGCGACGAGTTAACAATTGTTGTGTCTTTTGCGTCAGGTAAATATGCGCTGTTATAGCTGACGACAGAGTCAGAAATGGCTGCGCATTCTGTTTCTGAGTGGCAATGCAAGGTACTGGTAGAGCCAATAATAGAATAGCTCTCGCCTTCTACAGGAATGTCGGCTAACGCTGTCATCAGCGGGTGATTAGGGCGTAACACTTGGACGCTATCAGGCCCATAGTTTTGTAAGAATGGAAGCATAGCCGCGGTTAATCTGCTCACGCCTACTTTGTCGATAAAGTTTTTAAATAGCGCTTTAAAACTAAAAGGGAGTGTGATGAGTGAAGAGCCTAACGATCCTATGAGGCTATTGGCTATTTCTGAGCCTCGGTGCGGAGTGTCGAGAAAAAACACCGTATTCTCTTTGTACACGGGATTAAATATAAATATATCTCGCAACATTTCGTCACCTTCAGCGATTAGCGCTTTTGGTGGCTCTGTGAAAGTAGTATCCCACAACGTGTTATCTGAATGCGTTGAAATCAGCTTTGCGATTACTCCGCCCATACTATGCCCTATCAATACCGCAGATGAAGAAGCACCTTCCGGTGACGCTATCCGCTGGTTTAGCTTGTTCAGTAATTTGCGAACTCGCATGGCGTTATAGAAAGGGGGAGGGCCTGACGGGTAGTACACGTGCAATATCTGATAATGTTGAGATAATTCTTCGTCATTGAAAATAGCCATCGTGAGATAGCGCCAAATTAGCGGGTCTGAATTGAGGCCATGAATCATAATAAGCGGGGTTTTGGCTGAAGAAAGCTCTCCAATACTAAAGACTCCCATTCTCTTTTCAGCGTCTTGTGCATTAGTAAATCCCAGCCAGCTGAAATTGTGGATGTCGGCATTTTGTAAAAGGGAAAGGTAAGCGGCAGCAGGGGAGTACTTTTGCATGTATGTGTTGTTTCCAATAAGTATTTCGGTAGGCACATCGACGTGTTGGGCTCGCAAGGATATGTGAATTCTAAGCCCTTTCAATACAACCGACTCAACTTGAAGGGAGTAAGGGGAGTAGATACCTTCTAGCGGATAGTTGAGGTCAAGGCTACGGCCATTCTGTGCTTGGTTGTTAATTCGAGCCACTGCAGCACTGCCAAGTTCACCAAATACCTTAGGAGAGAGGCGAGCGTCTAAGGCTTCTATCTCTGAAACTAAATCGAGCTCGCTTGGGCCGGAGTAGTTAACCTGAATTAAGTTGTCAGGTGTATGTCTAAGCCGGAATAGCTTGTTTACTGCGAGGTTATACCCGTCGATTCCTATAGCACGATGCGCATCAGAAAGACTGTCTCTTTTTAACAAGGTAATGTAGCAATAGAGCGTAAGCGCGATATCTAGCGTAGTACTCTGCTCGTACGATGTGCACCGAGCAGCCAGTTGTATGTTGTCGAAGTGGCTTAAGTCGGGCAAATAGCCATATCCGTATGCACTGGCCAAAGACAAAGGGGATACTTTTTTACGCATAAACTTATCTGAACTGCATGCGCTAATACAGCAGATAGTCGCTACCAATACCCAATAAATGAAACTCTGCCTGATGCGCATTTCACCCAAACGCTAAAGAAAATATTAACCCCAATACTGTCTTTTATAGCGTGTTTTTGTCAAAAATTGCACCTGAAACTTAACTCCGTATGGTATGAGGCGTGAAATAGGCGTTTCGAATCACCCGCTCATTCCACGCAGTGCCCCTTACTGTTTATTACTCTTTTTACATTAGCGGCAAGCAAATAATTCCAGCATAAAGAAAATATTACATAAAAGTCAGCGTGTGGTGATGCATCAATGCAGTATTAACGAATAAAGCTTTATTCACCACTTTTCGTATAAAGGTTATTTAAATCATTATTTTAAATAGAAAAAAATGAAACCTTGTCTATTATAAAAAAGGCCTTTTTAGTTGGTCTTAATCTTGCTGTGCTTATCTACTGAAAATAAACCGCAGAGCGTAAATGCCTCTGCTGAATCAGTGCGAAGTTTTATTTCACTCTAGTTTATCGTGAGTTAGGTAACGCAAAAGAAGAATAAAACTGGGCATTTTAAAGAGGGAAACATCATGAAATTTTTGAAAAAAATGGCGATTGGTTGCTTTTCGGCAACGGTTTTAATGTCTGGCAGCGTGCATGCAGAAGCAATTAGCTCAGATTCTGTAATGCAAACTCAAGCTGCTCACTACAACAAGCAGCAGCTAATTGACATGGTTAATCGTGCAGACGTGCAGAGTAAATTGGTAAGCTTAGGTGTAGATAGCAACCAAGCTATCGCCAGAATCAACGGCATGACCGACAGCGAAATTGCGCAATTAAATGATGAAATTAATCAAGCGCCAGCGGGTGGTGTTGTAGGGGCAGTGCTTACTGTACTTGCTATTATCGCCATTTTGGATCTAATTGGTGTAACCGACGTTTACCCATTTATTCGTCCAGTGAACAGCTAATTGGATGATCAATTCAGTTAAAAAGGCCTACGCAATAGCAGGCCTCTCGCTTCTATTTTTGCTTTCAGGCTGTCAGTCCACACCTCAAGCTGACAAGCTGCGGCAAGAGGGACTAGCCTCTTTACCTGAATCTCACACTATTCAATCTGTTCCGTTTTTTCCCCAAGAACAGTTTTATTGTGGGCCTACCACGCTATCTGAAGTGTTTGGTTACTATGGTGAAAGCACCTCTCCAAATGATATTGCGCCTAAGTTGTTCATTCCTAACAAAGAAGGCAGTCTTCAGTTGGAGATGATCACGGCTACGCGGCAGTTTGGTTTTTTGCCCTATAACGAACGAGGAACGCTGTCTTCGTTGATGTCTCTGGTTAAAGACGATATCCCAGTGATTGTTTTTCAAAATTTGTCCATCCAGTTATTACCCCAATGGCACTACGCTGTTGTTATTGGGTTCGATAGTGATAAGGGGACGGTTACTTTACATACCGGCCTTACGCCTAATCACGAAATGTCGCTTGAGCTTTTTGAAAGAACGTGGGGAAGAGGAAATTACTGGTATTTGGCACCAGTTCCTCCTAATGTAACCTCGCCTGAGATGACACCTTTCACTTATGTAAGTGCGGCTTACGATATGCTTAAAGTGGGAGATAAAGCGCGTTCATTAGCGTTTTTGGAAACCGCTTCTCAGACTTGGCCTTCCTATTGGTTAAGCTACTTTCTGATTGCCAATTATTATCTCGAAAACCCTGACATTGAAGGTAATAACAAACTGGCGATAACTTGGTTTGAAAAAGGGTATGACGTGGGCCAACATCAACAAGCGTATGTGCACAACTATGTTATTGCGCTTCGCAAAGGCGATAGGGCAGAGCAGGCGAATAAAGTTCTTATGAACGGCCTCGTAAGTTTTCCAGACAATGATAGTCTGTTGGCATTGAAAAAAGAGTAGTTGATTCCCGGTATTGCCTCTAATTCGAAAATGATGCTATTTTTCAGTTATGCTCGATCAAGTTTTAAAGAATTAACGTTGGCTATGTCAAGAAATCTAAGTAACGCATCGATATCTCATGAAAATGGCATTATTACAACCAAGCTATATGGCATTTTTAATGAGAGTAGCGCAGAGAGTTACCGAGAAGAGCTTTTCGAGTTAGTTATGGGATTAAAGGGGAAGCCTTTTGCTTTACTTGCCGACATTAGCCAAGTAGAGGGCGCAACGCCCGAAGCGTTTGATATGGTTAAGCACATTATTACTCGCCTCCCTGAAATGGGCCTCATCGCGAAAGCATATGTATACAAAGGGGCAGTGATCCGTGGAATCATGCACCAGCGGATCCCCGAGCTTGCTTCAATGGATTACCTGTTTTTTACAGATAACGAAGAAGCTAATCAATGGCTCTTTAACCAATATCAACAAAAGCTTCCTGCACATTCCTAACAACAATTGGTGCACCTTTTGCGTCTTCTTTTCCGTATTAACGTGTAGCTAATATTAAAAGCACCATACTTTTTGCGCAGGAGCATCGTCAGTCGTGGATAGCACTCAACTTCTTGAAAACAAGCAGGCAATAGCAATAGCCGGATTAGTCGGGGTTGTTATTGTGCTTTTCATCGTTAAACGCCTCATATTGGTGCGCTTGAAAGCCAAGGCCCGTTCTGAAAGCAGCAGCATGTCTGATATTTATCGCGTGCTAGTACTATCGCTCAATGCTCCGTTGAACTTACTTATTCTGGTCATTTTTTTGCTATTAGTTAAAAGCATTATTTCAGTGTTTCAAGCTGGAGAGGGGGCAATAAACGCGTTAACGGTTGCTATAGAAGCGGGGCTCATTATTACGCTGGTTTTGTTCTTTGAGCGTTTCGTTACCTATTCGTTAAAACGCTATCGCGACCAGTCAACTATTGTGAAAAACACCAGCGCTATAGCTGGTGGTGCAGTAAGAGCAGTGTTTGCCGTACTCGCCATTTTAATTATTTTAAGCACAATGGGGGTATCAATAACGCCCATCGTTGCTTCATTAGGTATTACGTCACTTGCAGTAGCGCTAGCTCTACAGCCCACACTTGAAAATTTCTTTTCAGGCATTCAGTTAGTAATGGATAAGCCCATCCGCATTGGTGACTTTATTGAACTGGACTCTGGGGAGCAAGGCTTTGTTGAGAAAATAGGATGGCGTTCTACGTGGGTTAGAATGCTGCCTAATAACATCGTTATTATGCCAAACAGTAAGCTTTCTAATTCAAAGCTGATTAACTACTACTATCCTGAGCGCGAACTTTCGGTTCCAGTAGATGTAGGGGTTCACTATAGTTCTGACCTAGAGCATGTAGAAAAGGTTTGTTTAGAGGTGGCAAACACCATTTTAAAGGAGCATGAATACGGTGTTAAAACCTATCAACCCTTCGTTATTTTTCATACCTTTGATAATTCCAGCATTAACCTAACCATAATGCTAAGAACCCGAGAATACTTTAATCGTTTCTTTATAAAAAGTGCGTTTATAAAAATGCTAAAAAAGCGGTTTGATGAAGAGGGTATAGTAATACCTTTCCCAATTACTGCGCTTAATATGGAGCAAGAAGGGGCGGCTAAGGCGTTGTCGACAGCGCATGAGCATACAAGGCCATAAGGCCGAGAAAAAAATGATGGCGTCTGTGTACTGCTTGTACTAGCAGTACTATCTAGTGTTAGCTCATCGGTGAGGGGTAGAGATAGTGCAAGATTAAAAAAGCCACGTCCTAAAGCGTGGCTTAATATTATTACGCTTTCTTATCTTTAGCGTATTAGAAAGTGTAGCGTGCTGATACTCCGAGCAAGTCTACATCATCAGCGATGACGTAAGTCGCGCCGAATGAAAATTGCGGCGTAAAGAAATAGTCTGCACCAATTTCAAAAGCAGTATCATCTTCTTCGATATCGATGTAGCGAATAGCACCACGCAGTTCAAACTGTTCTGAAAGCATTGAGCGAACACCAGCAGTAATGCCATAGCCGTTGTCGTCAGCTTCACCAGAAATAAAGTTAGAATCTAGGTCAACATCTACATACTCATAAGTAACTTCACCAAAAAAGTCGGTATTTTGCGTAAGACCGTAACGGTAGCCGATACCCGCAGACACGTAATCTAAATCAGCGTCTACACCACTTTCGTCTTCGCTTAGCTGACCATAACGGCCTGTAAGGTAGACGTTTTCGTTTAGTGATTTAAAGCCTTGAATCTGAAAACCATTTGGCTCGAAGTCGCCTGCGTCCTCAATATCTGCTTGTACATACCCAGCTTTAACGAAGTCATATGAAGGCGAAGCTGCGAATGCATTTAAAGATAGTGCGCCAAAGATACTGGCGAGAATAGTACGTTTCATTGTTTCTAATGTCCTTTTAACAAAAAAACTTCCAACCACTTTTGGAAGCTTTTTCATTATGGGGATAAGTTATGAGAAACCAAATAGGTTAGTAAAAGAAGTTTTTATTTATTGGTTATTGCCAGTATCTTTTTAACATGTGATTGCACTGACACGACGGAAGGGTGAGCCGTTAGTGCTTTTTCAAAGTAGTGCAAATGGCGGTACTCGCCATGCTTAACGCACAAGTCGCTAAACTAAAAGCATCGGTAGGCTCCAGCGTAAGCAATGTCACTGAGTAAGCGCCTATGGCAGCCCCGGTTAGATGAAAAAAGCCAGTCAATGCTGCTAAAAAACCGGCAGAGGTTTCAGAATAGCCCAGCATAATGGTTACGCTACAGGGCATAGCGATACCAATGAAAAAGAACATGATATAGCAGTAGGCTAAAATAATGATTAACCCACTCCCTATATTTAAGAAGGCGGTCAATGCAAAAAGCACGGAAAATGCCGCTAAACAGAAACTAGAACCTCTGAATTTTTGCAAAGGCGACAAAGATGTCAGCCGAATATTTAATACGCTGCCCACAACGAAAGACAAAGTGGCTAACAGTGAGTAAACCGAGAACAGGGTTTTGGAAAGCCCAAACTGCTGCATTACCATAGAAGGTGCAATAGTAATAAAGCAAAACACAATCCCATACAAAAGCCCACTAGCCATACCTACAGAGACAAGCTTCACAATCGTGCTTTTAATAAGTTCTAACGTATTACTCAGGACATTGTGAGATACTGGCGGCGTAAAGTGACTAAGCGTATTCGAGACTGAAAAAAGCAATAATAAGGCAAGTAAGCCCATTGCAAACACGAAGTAAAAAATAGCCGAAGTACCTAAAGATTCGCCGATTAATGTACCTACTAATGGCGCTACTGCTGGCGCGATAGCGAAGGCAATATTAATAAGCGAAAGAGAGGTATTTAGCTGCTCTTCACTAAATATTTGACGTGACAATCCCCGCGATACTGATACTCCAACGCCCCCACCCAAGCCTTGCACCACGCGCCCCATTAGAAAAATGTTTTCTTCATTGGCAAGTGCAACCATAAGCGTACCTGCGATAAATACCAAGATTCCGCAGAATAAGAATGTTTGCTTATTTATGTAGTCGCACAGTATGCCAGACGCTAACTGTGAAAGAGAGAAGGCGACTAAAAACACAGCTACGCTTTGTTCGATTATGCTGATATGGCCGCCATACATAGTCGCTAAGTCAAAAAAGAAGGGGCTATAAATGCTGGTAGAGACTTGGCCAAGAACAGACAAAATAGTGAAGGTAATCGTAAGCGAATAGAACGCATTGCGCGACATGATGTGCTTCATCTAATAAGACACCGACAAATGGGTAAAGTAATGATAACCATAGGCTACAGATGAGGTATTACAGTTTTAATAAAGGCTTTTTACTTTTGAATAGCCACTGCAATGATACTTGCACTATCAGGTTGGTGGTGTAGGTCGGCTGCGATAGAAAACCAGTGGTCAACACAGACATAAACAGCGGGGGAGGTGTTGAGTTCTCCTAATTGTTTTTTTCCATTACTCAGCCTGAGGCTAGTTGAAGTTTATAGCTTGGCAAACTACATGACTGCGCCTAATGAAAAAGTACTATGCCGCTTTTTCTTGCATACGTATTCAATGCTCATTGGTCTGTTTTGCCCTAGTAAGCAAGGTGTCGTTTAAATAGTATGCAATCGAAGTAAACATATTATTTACAAATCAAAAAACAACATTTAACAAAAGGCTAAACCATGAAACTCAGTGCTTTACTCGTTGCATGTTCACTTTTACTAAGTACACAAGCTAACGCAAACTTTATAACGAACGGCGATTTTCAAACGTGTAACTTCAACGGGTGGAGCCTAGATACAGACGGCAATGGCGAGCCTGCCGATACCAGTGATTTTTCTATAATAGACAACGCTGGGCAATGTTCGGCGCAGATAAGTACCGACAATTTGTTTCCTGACGGCTTTTCAAATACGCTATTCACTCAACTTGATCTGTCGTCGGTGTCTGACGGTGTAACAGTAGACTTAAGCTTCGACTGGATTTTTGATGGCGATGATTTGAAAACAGATGCGCTCTCTGATGCTTTCTCGGTAGTACTGAACGACGGTTTCAAACTCGAGACGCTTCTATTCGATTTTCAGTCTGGTAGCGGTACTTTTATCACGCAGTTAAACAACAGCTACGACGGTTATTTTCTAGACTTTATATTAGAGCCAGGCTTTAACGCTCAGTCGTTTTCTTCAACGCTCACTATCGATAACGTTTCGCTAGTAGAAAGTACCGCTGTTTCTGCACCGCAAACTCCGTTTCTATTAGCTCTTGGGCTTGGCGTTATTGCATTTCGCCGCTCGAAGCTTGTGAAGTAGAGGGCCTTGCCATGAAAAAGAATACCTTAATTTGCTTACCCGCTTTACCTTTACTGGCTTTGGCAAGTATGCCAACGCTTGCTGACTGGCAAGCAATTGAAACGGCGGATACCCGTTACCCTAGCCGCCCTGCATTTGACCGCGTTAATCGACAATACGTTAGTACTATTACGGTTCAAAATACCAGCGAAACGAACTTGACTGGGCCCATTCGCGTTTTGCTTGATGCGAGTAGCCACGCTTTAGCGAACGCAAGTGGAGAAGTAGGTGGAACGCCTTACTTAACGATAGATGTAGACACCTTAGCACCCGGACAAAGCGCGTCGGTGGTGGGACGGTTCGAACTTAAACGAGCCCGTTTTTCGTTAGACCTTAGCGTGCAATCATTCGTTGAAGATAGAAGTGGAACCGGGCTTGCGCTGGAACAAAATCAAATAGCAGTATTTTACAGCCGAGAAGACGGCCAATACGACGGATGGGGATTACATCTTTGGAATGGCCAAGCATGTGGTAACTACGCAGAGCCGACAACCCAAAGCTCGCATTTCAGCAATTGGCCCGACCCATATCCAGCAGACGGTATTCACCCAGAGTACGGTGCCTACTATGTGCTAACCGTCGAGCCGGGCGCCGATTGTTATAACTTTATCGTTCACAAAGGCAATGACAAAGCGCTAGGCAGTGCTGACAGCCGGTTTGAGCCAGAGTTTGGAAATCAAGCTTTCACATTTAACGGTTTTCCAGAGCTTTGGTATACACCTATTACAAGTCGCCCCCAATTTTTAGACGGTGCCCGCGCGCATTGGATGGATGACAACACTTTGTTGTGGTTAACTAATGATGGCGACGCAGCAGACATTGCGCTTTATTACTCAAGCGAAGCAAGCTTAGACGCCGAAAGCGCAGGCGTGTCGTTATTAAATGTTGGTGCATTAGGCTCGGCAACTCGAGTACCAATGACGCTCGACACTCCTGAGCAGAGTCATTACGACACAAACCCTCATCTTAATGGATTCACTGGTTTTACTTTCGATGTGAGTGAAGCGCAAGCTAAACTAATGCTTACAGGTCAGCTTGTTGCTGTTGCCAAAGACGCAGACGGCAACATTTTAGATTCAACGCGTGTACAAACGCCAAGAGTATTAGACTACCTTTACACTCGCACGGCTAATGACGCCGACGAGGCTAAACTAGGCGTAAGCTACAGCGGTAACGACGTAACTACTTCAGTATGGGCGCCTACAGCGCAATCTGTAAATTTGAAGGTGTATAACAAGGCTAAGGTACTGCAAAATACCTATCCTATGGTGTTAGATGCTGCAACGGGTGTTTGGCATCACACAGGGCAGAAGTCTGATTTAGACAGACAGTTCTATCGCTATGAACTTACGGTCTTCCATCCGCTAACTCAGAATATAGAAGTGTTGGAGACCACCGACCCGTACTCTGTTTCGCTTTCAACCAATGGTCGATTTACGCAATTTGTGAATCTTAATGATGCTGATTTAAAGCCAGCAGGTTGGGACAATCACGTAGTGCCTGCCTCAGGCGACCCAGAAGACATTATTATTTACGAAAGTCATATTCGCGATTTCAGCATTCTTGATGAAAGCACAAGCCCTGAAAATCGCGGTAAATACATGGCGTTTACTGAGTCTAACTCAGTGCCTGTAAAACATCTTCAGTCATTGCAAAATGCTGGATTAACCCACTTTCATATGCTTCCTGCAAATGATATTGCCACTATTCGTGAAGACGCAGAAAGCCGTGTGGACGTTACCGATACAGTAGCTAGGTTGTGCAGCTTAAATGCTGAAGCGCCTGTTTGTGGCGTTGAAAATGATAATTCAACTTTACTAGACGTACTTAAAAGCTACTCGCCTGACACTACGCAAGCCCAAGCATTAGTTGAAAGTATGCGTGGGTTCGATGGCTTTAACTGGGGCTACGATCCGCATCATTTTGCCGCGCCAGAGGGCAGCTATGCTACTGACCCCGATGGTGAAGCTCGTATTGTAGAAATGCGCGCCATGAACCAAGCGCTACATGAAATGGGACTTCGGGTAGTACTAGATGTTGTTTATAACCATACTGCGTCGTCAGGACTGTTTGATAACTCTGTGTTAGATAAAGTAGTGCCTGGCTACTACCAGCGTTTAAACGAAACAACTGGGCGTATTGAAAATTCAACCTGTTGTGAAAACACCGCAACTGAACACACCATGATGGCAAAGTTAATGAACGATTCATTGGTAAGCTTTGCTGAGCACTTTGGGTTTGATTCGTTCCGTTTCGACCTAATGGGGCACATACCGAAACAAGCTATTTTAGACGCGCGAGAAGCCGTGCGCGCCGTTGATCCAGACACCTATTTCTATGGAGAAGGCTGGAACTTTGGTGAGGTAGTGAATAACCGTCGATTCGAGCAAGCAGCACAGCTAAACATGGCAGGCTCTGAAATTGGTACATTCTCTGATAGGCAACGCGAAGCCGTGCGCAGCGCCGCATTGTTTAATGCAGGTGGTAGCCTGCACGACCAAGACACTATTAGAATTGGGTTGGTGGGGAATGTAGGTAGTTATCAGTTTGTTGCTGCTGACGGCACTTACCTTTCAGCATATGACTACAATTGGAATGGTCAGCCAGCTGGCTACAGTGAAGACCCTGCTGACACCGTAAACTACATTTCTAAACACGATAACGAAGCGTTGTGGGATCAGCTGCAATATGGGTTGCCAAGTGATATGACAGTGCAAGACCGTGTGCGCGTGCAAAATGTGGCCTTGTCTATTCCGTTACTAAGCCAAGGCATACCTTTCATGCACATGGGATCTGAGCTTATTCGTTCGAAGTCAATGGACCGCAACACTTACGATGCTGGTGACTGGTTCAACCGCGTTGACTTCACGAAAGCTGAGAGCAATTGGAATATTGGCATACCGCTAGCACAAGATAATCAAGCGCGATGGGACGAGATTCGTAGTGTTTCTGCAAACCCCAATTCTCAGTTTAGTTCGCAAGATATTCACCTGACTTCTTCGCTATTCAATGAGTTCTTAAATGTACGTGCAACCAGCAAATTATTTAGGTTAAACAGTGCTGAAGACATCGCGCAGCGTATTCGTTTTCACAATACCGGAGAAGGGCAAATACAAGGGCTTATTGTAATGAGTCTTGACGATGGTATTGGTCTTGAAGATTTAGACGAGAATAACGACGCTATTGTGGTGTTGTTTAATGGAACCCAAAGCACACAAAGCTTCACTATTAGTGATGCGACAAACTTTGAACTTCACGCCAACCAGCAAACGTCTGCTGACCAGCGCGTTCAAGGTGCAACGTTTAATAACGGCACATTCAGCGTGCCAGCGCTTACCACTGCCATATTTGTGAAACCGCAGAACGGTGAGCAAGGCTATGGTTTGTCTGCGCTGCCACCTTACGGTGATAGAACCGTTTATTTACGCGGCGGCATGAACAATTGGGACACATCGTTACCATTAGAGTATGTGGGCAATGATATGTATCGCATCGAAGTTAGTTTGCTCGAGGGTAGCTATGAATTCAAATTAGCCGACGAGAACTTTGGCGTAGCGAACATTGGTGGCGGAGTAACCGTAGGCGCAGGGCAGTCTGCTACACTTGCTAACGGCGGCAATAACCTTACGCTTAATATTATCAGTGACGGCGACTATACCTTCGAGCTAGACGCCGCGAATGATGCAAACCCAACCCTTACTATTACAACGCAAGACCCCAACGCAGTACCTGCGCCTTATGGTGAAACCACTATTTATGTGCGTGGCGTTATGGGAGATTGGGGTACGTCTCGCCCAATGGTGTACGAAGGTGCTGGCATTTATTCAATTAGCTTTAACGTGAGTGTTGGTACTCATGAATTTAAAGTGGCAGAAGACAATTGGTCGTCACCGAACCTAGGAAGCAATGGTGGGACGATAAATGTTGGCGAGTCGCTTACGCTTCAGCAGGGTGCAGGTAATATTCAGCTAACAGTAAGCCAATCGCAAACGCTTAGGTTTGTAGTTGACGCCACAGATACGGGGGCACCTGTCATTTCAGTAGAAATGTGGGCCCAGTAAAAAGCGTTTTAAAATTGCAATGTAAAGGAAATGGATAGGCCCTGCGGAAAGTGGGGCCTAGCTTTTTTTGGAGCAAGCGCGAATGCTGATCCCCCGTTTATGGGGTAGAGTCATTATCCGACTAAAACTGAAGTTTGGAATGTTGTGTTAGTATTGACTATCGCTTGAAATGAAGAAAAATGGTGGCCCCACCCTGACTTGAACAGGGGACCTGCCGATTATGAGTCGGATGCTCTAACCAACTGAGCTATGGGGCCATATTGAGATGCGCTTTATAGTGATAATTGCAAATTGTTTTGCATAACAACCACAAGCGAGCGCAAGTATAAGCAGTTTTAATTGCCTTGTCACGTCTCGCTGATGGCTTTGTGATTTGTTTGCTTTATTTTTGTTCACTAGCCTATTGTTTAGGCCTTTTAATCGGCAGTTGAACACGGCGCAGTCCAAGTGCCAAAATTAGCCCGCAAATACTCAATAGGGTCGTTGTACCGCCACCGCTCGAACTATTTGAACTATTTTCAACAGGTACACTTGCTGCGCTTTCATTTACGTTAACTACCACGGTATCGCTAGAGCTAACCCCAAATTCATCAGTTGCATTTAGGGCAAACGTTAAGTTGCTTGCGTTCGCAGGGGCGGTGAAAGACATAGTTAATGTGTCAGCGCTGTTTATTGCAACTGTTTCGCCAGCGGTCTGTGTCCACTCTATGCTCGCCAGATTACCTTCAGGGTCTTGTGCGCTGCCTGTAAGTTCAACGCTTGCTCTAACATCGGTGTCTACGTCAGTGCCAGCATTTACTATGGGGGCTTGATTACTTTCATCATCCTTTATGACAATGAGAGTTTCCGCAACACCGCCAAGAAGGTTTGCATCTTCTGTAGTAAGTACTAAACGAAACTGTTCGCTATCTTCTTCAATACTGTCGTTGATGAGCGTTACCGTAACCGTTTTCTGGACAGTGTCGCCGTCGCTCCAAGTCAGTGTGCCAGACTGACTTACAAAGTCTTCACCGCTCACTGCTGTGCCATTTTCTAGTGAATAATTCACGCTAACTTCACCTTCACTTCCGCCCTGACGAGCAAGGCTTAAGGTAAGTTCAGGATCGGTCTCTAGTACAGCGCGTTCTGCCGTGTTTAATTCAACTTTCCCTTGTTGCGCCGTGCCAAGTATAGTCACTTGTGTATAGCCGCTACCCGAGGCAATACCGCCGCCTTGGGGGTTAAATAGCCTTACAAAAAGTATTTCATCACTTTCAGTATCATCGTTAGCGCTTACGCTAAGTGTAACGTTTTTGGGCTCGGTATCATTTGCGCCCCAAGTAAGCTCGCCTGAGGCTTGCAAAACATCGTCACTTGTAGCTGAGCCCGATAATACCTCGTAGTTTACCGACATGGCACTGTCGCCGCTTTTCGTAACGGGAAGGTTAAATGTTGTATCGGCTTCTGTCTCATAACTACTTTGTGAAAACGCCACAACAGTTGCCGTGGTAAGCGTATTGTCTTTTAAAACAAACAAGCCACGCTGAATATCGCTGACTATGATATTACCGCTAGGTAAAAATGGATAAACGCCCCAGGCACCGTTGAAATTAGTGCTGTTAAAAGCAGGGTAGGTGTCGAAGAAACCTACTTCTTCAGGTGCGGTTGGATCTGAAATGTCTAGTACGGTTAAGCCACGTTCGTAATTCGACATGTAATAGCGGTTGCCTCTTACGTAGCCGTTGTGATCAATGGTGTCGTTGTCACTGGTCCAAACGCCCGCCAGTACGGGCGCAGTGAGCGATGAAATATCAAAAATCATGACCCGAGTATTCAGGCTAAAGTTACGCTCATCCAATTCATCGTGAACAAATGCGTAATGCTTGTCTTCACTGAACCAGCCGCTGTGGGTATAGGCAACTTCGTTGTAGCTAGTGCTACTTAGCTCTGACGTACTGTCAGTATCGGTATGATCCCAAAGGCGCATTGAGCCTTCGTTGAAGTCGAGCATTACTGTGCATCCAGAAGCGGTTGCACTTACGCATTCCGCTTCAGCTCGTGCATCGGTGATGTGCATTGACGATGCGTCGTGAGTGTAATCTGCTCGAGTAAGTTCGCTAGGTACATAAGAGGCTGTTGGTGCTCGAGGGGAACTCAGTGCGTAAGAGCGAAACGCGCCGCCATTGCTATCTTGGCCTACTAAGTGAAGCTGAGGTATTACGCCGGTTAGCGGTATGTTCAGTGTATAATCAACGTTAGAAATGTAGATGTTATGTGCGCGGTTGTCATCAGTATTGCGGCTAACTAGGCTTATGCTTTCAGGTAAGTCGTTCAGGTCGATTATGGTAAACCCTTCGGTTACACTGTCTGCACTGGCATAGGCATAAGCTTTAAAACGACCCGCAGCGCTATCAAAATATTGGTATACCTTGATGTCGCGCCAAGATGTACTCTGCCCAGTAATTTCTCCCACAACCACGGGGGAAGTCGGTTCGGTAACATCTACAACCGCTATACTGGCCTGCATACCAACGATGGCGTACTCTCTACTGTTGTTTAGATCCACGTGCCCCCAGATATCATTAGCGCCTTTTGATACCGATGACAGTACGCTAACCGGGACGTGGGAAAGTAAATCGATGTTGTTGCACGGGTAGTCCGCAGCTGTCCCATCACTACAGCTTTCATTCGCGCTAACGGTAGTACTTACTTCCATATGTTGTGCGGTTAGTGATGAAAAAGGTACTGTTGCTTTACCATCAACAATAGTGTCGAAGCCTTTTTGGTACAATGCTTCTGATAGATATACGGGTACGTTTAGAAGCGTAGTTTTGTGCAACGCAGGCTTTTGCGCTTGGAAGTGATCTTTACGAGAAAAACCGCCAAGCACAGGAAGAAGACTGTCGTTTAGAACTTGTGCTTGCTGTGCGTTGTCGAAAAAATACTGACCTTCAGCGACTAAAATTTTATCGCCTTTATTGGCCTGCCTAGCCGCGTATGTCAGGGTTTTACAGGGTCTGAAACGGTTGTCACAGTTTCCTGTGTCAATGCCGTTTTCGGCGACAAAGCGTGCTTTATCGTGGTCAGTGTGAGCCTGTGCAGCTTGACTCATAAATGTTAAAAGCAGCACTATTAGCGTTATTTGTAATGCATTCATCTTGTCGTCCGTGCAAGTATTAAAAATTGCTGGTTGTTTAAAAAATTACCAGATAATCAAAGGAAGTACATAAGTAAATGAAAATGCCTTTTCGCATGAGTGTCATGCCTTCGTTACTTTTAGCGGCGTTCGTGTCGTTAGTGGGGTGTGATTCAGTAAACTTCAAAGGACGGGAGCCAGGCGAGATTCCGTTTAAGCTTGTGGGTATTGATACGGGGGCATGTCCGATGATAATGAGTATTGGGCAACAGCGTTGGAATGTGGATTATTTCGGCTTTTATCTCAGTAAGCCTGAAGTACGCATTGACGGAAAGTGGCAGCGCGTTAAGTTCAAACAAACTGAGTGGCAAACGCCGAATGAAGCCCTGCTGAAATTCCACAACAAATGCAGCAATCCTGACGACGCAAACAGCAAAATTGTATTGGATGTGTCCGAAGAGCTATTGAAACTATCGACGAACTTGCGTTTTACTATGGGACTTCCCTTTGACGTAAATCACGCTAACCCGCTTACACAACCCTCGCCTTTAAACGACAGCTCAATGTTCTGGAGTTGGCAAAATGGTCATAAGTTTCTTAGGCTAGACGTTTCAAAAAATGGAACAGGAGATCGTAAATGGTCTTATCATTTGGGCAGCGTTGGTTGTGATTCTGAGTCAGCTGTTAGGTCACCTGAAAAATCCTGTGCTTTTACTAACCGTGTAGAGTTTATTTTACCGATGACTCAGCTTGATACCGATTTAGACTTAGAGGTCTCTGTGTCTAACATAGTAGCGCAAGTTGATTTAAACGAGGCGCCAAGTTGTATGTTTGAATCTCCTGAAACAGAGCCGTGTGAAAAACTGATTCAAAACCTTGTGCATCGGCCTTGGATCAAATGGCAATAAAGATGTTTTTCGCGAGATATAAGAAGCGAGCCCATACCTTTTATTTATTCGTGGGCTTTCTTTTTGTTCTAGTTGGGACAGGTGCGTGCACAAAAGCCCCAACGCCCTATGAGTGGAATTTACCTAATAATATTCCCGCGCCGACGGTACCAGCCGATAACCCGATGACTGTAGAAAGCGTTAAATTGGGAAAGAAGTTGTTTTTTGATACCGCGTTAAGTGCCAACAATACGACGTCTTGTAGCAGCTGTCACCATCCTGAAAAAGCGTTTGCAGAACCTAAAGCCAAGTCTGTTGGTGTGCATGGTGACGCGCTTAATCGCAACGCATTAGCCTTGGTCAACGTAGCGTACAACGCTTCATTTACTTGGGCACATAACGGTTTAGACCGTATTGAAAAACAGCTATTGATTCCGCTTTTCAATGAGCACCCTGTAGAAATGGGAGTAACCGGAAACGAAGATGCAATATTGGAGCGTCTGAAGCGTGGTGACTACCCGGAACTGTTTTCTGCAGCGTATGGTGAACAAACCCCCAGCTTTAATAATGTCGTCAAGGCACTGGCAAGTTATGTAAGAAGTCTTATTTCGTTTAATAGTGCATTTGATGCTTACGCCTATGCTCAAGATGACGAAGCGTTAACTGAACAGCAGCTTAAAGGCTTAAATTTGTTTTTTTCTGAGCGCACCGAATGTTTTCACTGTCACGGTGGTCTCAACTTTACACAATCCTCAAAGCATAGTTTTCAGCCTTTCGGTGCACAACCTTTTCACAACACTGGCTTGTATAACGTGGATGGGATGGGAGGCTATCCAAAATCGGACATGGGCCTGTATAGCGTGACGCATAATAAACAAGATATGGGAAAGTTTAGAGCACCTACTTTGCGTAATATCGCGCTAACTGCGCCGTATATGCACGATGGAAGTATAGCTACCCTAGAGGAAGTGATAGATTTTTATGCCCGAGGCGGAAACCATGCGGGAAGTCACAATGCCTATCGCAGTCCGTTCATTAAAAGCTTTAGTATTTCGAAAGAAGAAAAAGCTGCCCTTGTGGCTTTCTTACAAAGCTTAACTGACGAAAAATTTGTAGAAATGCACGCATCAAGCAAAAACTAGCGATTTATTGCTTACTTTATGAGTTTTATGTTTATACTTTGCACACATGTATCAACCAAATGCTTATGTGCTGTTTGTTAACATCGTGATAGAATCGAGTTTCACATTCTATGTTAATAATTAAAAAAAGCAGGTAAGCGGTCGCGGAGATGAGAATGACTGAAAAACCCTTCATAACAAGTGGTCGAAACACCATCATTCATAAAATTAGAAAGTTAGATTTGTTGGTTATTAATGGCGATGATAACCCGCCAATCTTAGTAACCTATAAAGGCATTAAGCAGTACGAAGGCAAGGTGCCTGAAAATAAACGCGATGCCAAAATGATGGATATGGAACTGGTTGATGTAACTACTAGCGACGTTTTTGGCGACGAAAAAACATTAGTGTTCATCCAAACGCTCAACGGAAAAGAATACAAGATTGACTACTCGAAAATTGGTACGGGCATGTTTATCAAAATTCACCAAGATAGTATTTTCTAAAAGTAGGCCTACCTGTGTCAGGCAAACGAGCTTTGAGCTATTTGGGGTTGGGTAATCTGACCCCAATCTTTTGGCTCTTAAGAGTTAACACCTGTTTCCATCCCTGGTGACTCCATTTCTTCCGCTACCCACTCTAATTTCCTAACTGTTGCAAAGTGTGTCTTAACTACGATTAATAACAGTTTGAACCGATAGTTAAACCTCATCTTTTGTGCACTTATCGCTACAACTCAGGTAACCGTATTTTAACGCTTTTGTAGCGTGGATATCATAAAACCCAACTAGTTTATTGGTGCGGCGACAAGCAGAGGTCGTCACCGCGTTGCCTAATACTATCAGAGGAAATTGTTATGTTTACGTTACGCCGTGTTACCCAAATTGCTTTACTAGGAACCACCCTTTCTTTAACTGCTACTGCTGCACATGCTGGCTATTTTCCTGCCGAACTAGAAGGCAACTTAGTTGCTGTGTGTAAAGCGATTAAAAGCGACAGCCGCTTAAAACTGAATCGCGCGGTAAAAGCAACAGGCTTAAATATGAGAGTCCTTCACGAGGGCTTGGTGTGTAATGGTCAAGATATGCTGACTTTTGCGGCTACTCATAACGCGTCTGAAACTGCTCAGCATATTGCACGCCGCATTAATGCAAGCCCAAGCGTACTGACCGCTAAGCGCTAGTCAATGCTTTGCCCTGGAGTTAGGGCTATGTAATGCGTAGCCCTTTTTTACCCTTCTTCGTAATTCACTTTCTTTTGGCCGCTGTGAAATAGAGTGCCAAGAAAGACATAACCGTTATTTAATTGCAAAGGAGCGCAGATGATCTCATTAGTATTCTTACAATCTGCATCTAAGCAAGACTCACTTTGCAAAATATTGAGGAAACTAAACCTGTTTAGCCATGTATATGGAGCTGAGTCAGTGGGCCACTGTTTAGCTTTGGCTGAAAAGTACCCTCAATCAATCGGCTTCTATTCGGCTTCAAAGTCATGTCGTAATATCGCTTCGAAGTATTGGTTAGCAGTGGGCGACAAGGATGAAGAGGCGCTTCTTGCTTTTTCGCACAATGCATCTGGTTTTATTAAAACGCCTTTTGAAGAAGACCAGTTAATAGAGGCTATCGGATACGTAAAAAACAAATTTGGTTACTTTGAACGTGATGTTCAATTCAATGCAATGTTACAAGGGTTGTGCAAACAATATGGTGTATCTAAGCCCGCGTTGTTAGCAACATTACGCAATCAGTTAAGCAAAAGTTCTAGGCCTAACGTGGTTGGTGTTCGAACTGATAATGGGTGGTGTTGCTTAAACCCCATTGATATTAAATGGATAGAAGCGGCTGGGGATTACATGTGCGTGCAAACACTGTCTGAAAGTTATGTGGTTCGCACAACGATGTGTGAATTAATTAAGAGACTTGGCGAGCACCATTTCAAGCGCTGTAGTCGTTCAGTTGCAGTAAATGCAAAATATGTTGCGCATGTAGAGCAAAGGCTAAGTCAGCAAAGAGTGGTTATGCAAGGTGGCGAAATCTTTAAAGTAACACATAAATACTACTATCAGTTTTGGCAAGCAGAGGGCCATTAAATACTAAGGAAGATCATACGACTATGGTCCTGCTGGTGCTCGAACTCGCTAATCGTTACACTTACTGCTGAATTCTTTAAAGCAAGGATAGAAAGTGCGAGATGTGAGTGGCACGATAGTGGGGGCCATAGTGGTTTTCGCAGCGTATTATGCTGGGCTTTTCGCCGTAACCGTTTTAGATTTACCTATTCCGGGGCCATTGGTCGGCCTTTGTCTGCTGCTTGGTATGCTTTTCATTTCTCCTAAGCTGGAAGTACCTACGGCTCTGTTTGTTACCTTTCCCTTGAAGCATATGTCACTATTTTTCGTTCCCGCCGTACTTGGTGTGTCTATTTATTGGGATGATATTCAGGCCAATGCGCTGGCAATCGCCATAGCTATTATCCTTACTACATCATTGAGCTTAGGTATCACGGCTTGGTTCGCGCAAAAGCTGTTTTGCAGCAAATTGAATAAACCTTCAAGTACTTCACAAGCGGGTGGAAAGTCTGAATGATTGATGCTTTAAATCAAGCGTTTAGCTTGAATAGTTTGTTGTGGCTCTGCATTTCAGTTGTCGGTTACATTATCGCGCTATGGGTTAATAAAAAATGTAACGGTCACCCAATTGCGCACCCCATTATTTTTACGGCTGCTTTTGTCTCTTTACTCCTTTATTTGACTAATACCGAAGTCAATGAATATCAGCACTCGGCATCATTACTTCACTGGCTATTAGGGCCTGTGACTGTTGCGCTCGCGTTACCAATTTATCGACAATGGCAAAGTTTGAAGCACTACGGATGGAGGTTAATATTAAGTATTGGCTTTGGTGGAATATTTGCGCCTATTACCGCATGGTTCACGTTGTTTGCGTTAGACGCACCGTCGGCCTTACAGATGACCATGTTGGCTAAATCGATTACCACGCCTTTAGCGATGGAAGCCAGTGCTCACATTGGCGGAATTCCTGCGCTAGCAGCCGTTTTTGTTATCACTACAGGTATCGTGGGCGCTATTGCGGCGACCGGAGTCTTTTCTGCATTAAACGTGCGAGATCGACAGGCGCAAGGCATTGCTTTAGGTACTGTTGCCCATGCTATTGGGACTGCTAAATCTATCCATATGGGGGAAGATGTCGCCGCTATGGCTACCCTCGGGCTTTGCGTGAATGGAATATTCACTGCTTTGGTGTTGCCTCTGGTGTTTGGCGTATTTCTTTAAACCTACTGCCGAAGGCTTGCTACTCTTTACCATCTTGTAAGTCGGTAGTTTAATGTGAAAGACGCTGGCAATATTCCCCAAAAGTGCTATTTCTTAGTGAGGTGTTTCGTATCACCATATACAGACTATCAGTTTAAAAAGTCGATAGAGTAGCACCACCCACTGTGACCGAAGCAAAATCAATACTTCAGTTCACAGTAGTTGTGCCGATACAATTGAAATTACTAGAAAATAACAGCGGCAGCTGGTTGGAAAAGCTAGGTGGTAAAAGAACTTAATGTTTTCAGTACTCGTATGTGACGACTCGTTAGTTGCGCGCAAGCAAGTGGCTAAGTGCCTCCCTCAAGACTGGGAAGTAGCCGTGCACTTTGCGAAGAATGGCCAAGATGCTTTATCTGCGCTCGCCGATGGTAAAGGGGATCTTTTACTCTTAGATTTAAACATGCCTGTTCTTGATGGATACGGCACGCTAGAAGCAATCCAACAGCGTGGTCTTAAAACTAAGGTTATTGTAGTGTCTGGTGACATACAGCCGGAAGCGCATGAAAGAGTGACGTCGCTGGGGGCGCTGGACTTTATCCGCAAGCCTGTAGACCCCAAGAAGCTCGCTGAGGTTCTTGATAAATATAATATTCTTCATGTCGAGGACGAAGAGCCAGAAGATATTACGCCGCTTGACCCTGATATTCGCGATTGCTACCAAGAAATTACCAATATAGCGATGGGGCAAGCAGGGGACCACCTCGCGCGCACCATGAATGTATTCGTTGAGCTCCCCATACCTAACGTAAATCTCATTGAAGTTTCAGAGCTTCATATGATGCTTTCTGATATTGAAAGCCACGAACAAGTTACCGCGGTTTGCCAAGGCTTTTTGGGGCCGGGTGTCAGTGGGGAGGCCTTGTGCATTTTGAGCGACTCTAGCTTTGATGATGTTGCCAAGATTCTAAACGTTGAAGGTGAAGTAGATGACCAACTTCAGCTAGAGCTGTTAATGGATGCGGCAAGTATTCTGATTGGAACCTGTCTAACTGGCTTAGCAAATCAAATGGATATTAACTTCAGCCAGGGGCACCCAATTGTGCTTGGTCAGCACCGCGCAATTACTGAAATTATTAGCATGAACCAAATTAAGTGGAAGCGGACGTTAGCAATTGAACTCAGCTATGGGCTCGAAGGCTACAACGTCCAATGCGACTTGATTTTACTGTTCACGGAAGAGTCCATGAAAATGATGAATTCAAAGCTTGCCCACTTGTTGGAGGATTTCTAATGAGCCAGCATTTAGATGAGTTACAAGAATTCCATTGGATGATGGACATGCTACAAACGGTAGATGTTGGGATCGTTGTACTTGACCGTAACTTTACCGTACAAGTATGGAATGGCTTTATGGAAAGTCATAGTGGGCTCTTGCCGAGCGAAGTAAGAGACAAAACGTTATTTTCGCTTTTCCCTTCAATTAAGCAAGAATGGTTTATGAAAAAAGCTAAGCCTGTCTTCGACTTAAAAACGCGCGCTTTCATGACCTGGGAGCAGCGTCCGTATTTATTCAAGTTTCCTAACTACCGGCCGATTACAGGTAGTGAGTCATTTATGTATCAAAACATCACGCTATCTCCACTTACCTCAGCAACAGGGAAGGTGGACTTTATAAGCATGATGATTTACGACATGACTGATGTGGCGGTAGGTAAAAAGCAGCTCGAGGCACTGCAAGTTACGATGTCCGAAGAACAGGAAGCGCGATTAGTCGCGAGTAAATTGAAACACACCTTATCTTAACCGCTACGTAACGCAGCAGAGGCTAATAGCCACTTTGCAATTTCATCTACATTGAGTTTTTCACGCACTGCGCCTGAGGTTTTAGCATCAAGTGCGGCGGGAGTATGTATGCAATTAATCAAGTCTTCATTTTCAGATTACCTTTCACGAACAGTGGTGAGAGGGCTAGCCATTGTTGGCGGCGTATTTATTCTTTCTGCCTGCGGTGGTGGCGGAGATGGTGACTCAAATGGTGGGGAAACGGGCAACGGTAATTTAGTAATAAATGCGGGCCCCGATGTTACAGTTACAGAAGGCGTAACGTACTCGCTAAGCGCTGAGGTGAGCGGAGGCGATGGAGCTTACACTTATAACTGGAGTGCGTCTCCTTCGTTATCGATTACTCATGAAGATACGAGTTCTTCTGCTGCAAGCTTTGTAGCGCCGGTGGTAGAGAGCGCTACTGAATACATGTTGACCGTATCGGTTAATGATCAAAGCGGTAATACGGCAGATGACTTTACCATCATCACAGTTGCGCCCGTGAACATTGCTCCTGTAGCCAGTATCAATGTTCCACAGTGGGATAATTTGCCGGAAAATACATTCCCTGGCGGAGTGGAAATTATTTTTGATGGCACCGAAAGCAGTGACGCAGATTCCACTGCCATAGAAGGCGAAATCGCTGATTACGAGTGGACGCAAACCAGCGGCAGCAACGTAATAACGGGGGTGGAAACTAATCTTTCTACTTTGACCATAGTAACGCCCATCGCCAACGATGCACAGCAGCTTACCTTTCAGTTAGAAGTGACCGACAGCGAAGGCGCGACTGATACTGATACCGTCACTATATCCGTTCAATCAGAAACTGAAACCTTGCCGGTTGTTGAGGCGGGGTTTTCGCAGGGTGTTTTCAGCGGCGAAGTAGTTATTTTAGAAGGTGAGGCCAGTACCAGTATTCCTAGCGCTTCACCGCTTACTTATTCTTGGGAGCGCAGCAACAATGTATCTTCGGGCAGTGGGGCTACTACTGGCGCGGCTAACCGTCCTGTAGATGACAGCGATGCACTATCCACATTTGCCATAGCACCTTCGGTATCGTCTTCTACTGTTGTGGCCTATACCCTCACTGTGACTGACGCCAACGGTAATAGCGTTGAAGATACGATTAACGTAAATGTGCGCCCAATGCCTACGCCGCTTTTAAACGACACTGGCTTTTTAAAACAAGCGACCAATAACGCATTAACCGAAGCCCAGCAAAACGACTTTCCTGGGCAGGACGGGCAACGTGGCGCTGATATTATTGAGCAAAACGGTTTAATAGAAAAAGCAGGGCGGGGTAAAGCTGGGTTTGACTTCACGCGCTTAAACGCTAACGGTGATGAGCAAGATGCTAGTGCTGATACGTGGTCATGCGTTCGCGATAATGTAACCGGACTAGTATGGGAAGTGAAAACTGACGACGGCGCATTTCAAGATAAGGATTATACGTACTCTTGGTATAGCGAAGAAGTAAACGGTGGGTTTGAAGGTGATGAGACAGGGGCAAACGCCACCTGTTTATTAACTAACTGCAATACGTCTGCATATGTTGAAGCGGTAAATTCGCAAGGCTTATGTGGCTTTTATGACTGGCGTTTACCTACTCACCATGAACTGTTTTCTTTAATGCATTTGGGCATTGCCGATGATGTTGCCATTGATGAAGATTATTTCCCTAATACAGGCGCAATCTCAACCGAGCCGCTTTGGTACTGGACATCCGTGCCCAGTGCTGACGGGGTAAATAGCGACGACGCACAAAATGCATGGGCGTTAGATTTTGACTCAGGCGTCGACAACTTTCTTAATAAGTCGACGGCCGGACGTGTTCGTTTAGTAAGAGCAGGGAGATAGTCATGAGTAAACCAGTCAATACAATCACCGATAAAGTGATGAAGAAAACAATATTAACTTCACTCAATCTGCTTGCTGCATCTGCACTGATTTTAGGAGTGTCTGTAACAGCTCATGCCCAAGAATGTTTATCAGATGGACTAGAGACTACGCCAAACGATAATTTTGAAGCGGTTACCACTAGTACTCTGCTGGATACCACCACAGACTTGGTGTGGAGGCGTTGTTCGGAAGGACAAACGTGGGATGGTTCTACGTGCAGCGGCGAAGCGGTTAAATATACGTGGCAGCAAGCCTTGCAACTTGCGCAGCAAGCAAGCGACAATGACCTGTTGGGGTGGCGCTTACCTAACGTCAAAGAGTTGGCAACCATAACAGAGCGCGACTGTGTGCGACCCGCAATTAACAGCTCACTTTTTCCGGCAACGCCACCGGATGACTTTTGGACATCTACGCCTTCAGCGGACGATCCAGACAGAACCTGGGTTGTTGCGTTCTTCAACGCTAGTCATTCTATAAAAGAAAAAGACCGCTTCATCTACGTACGTTTGGTGCGTACCTATACCAATGAATAGGCGTAGAAAAATCCACACCCTTTCTTATTAGTCTTTCGTCTAATATCCGGACCTGAGACTTTTTATCAATAAAGCACGCTCTATAATGCGTGCTTCGTTGTTTTTGGTTTGAACGTTAAGAGTCTAGATATTTATCGTTTTCATTTGCGATCAGTTTAAGCGATGCCTAAATTGATCATCTCGACATGTTCAACCTGATTTTTAGCACGTTAGACTCATGTTGGCTTTTATTTCTCAGTAAGCTAGCCACAATGATGGTATGAAAATGATATCGCGCCTTAAGGCTTTTCTTCTTACAATTTTTTTATTCGCTGGGCTTAGTACAACGGCTCAGGCCGAATATACCTGCAATATAGATTTTGCCTACGGTATTGCCGTTAATGATGCGCAACTGCGCGTAATGGATAAAACTCGTACCGTGGTTCAAATTAACGACCAAAACCAGCTGTTTATAGGCGGGCGTTGGCAGACACTAAGCGAACAGGAAAAGCAGTGGCTTAACGAGTATTCTTCAGGCTTACACTATGTAGTACCAAAAATGATTATTTTGGCCACCGAAGGTGTAGATTTAGCTATTGATACCATTGAGCATGTTTACCTAGGCTTAGTAGGCAGTGATCACGACAGCTATGAACGTTTAAACGCTGCTATGAAGCGCGTTCAAAATCGGGTGAAAGATAAATTTAGACACGCTAGTAATCATTACTTTATCGGCCCCGGGTCGCTGGAAAGCGTGGACGAATTTGTCGATAGTGAAATTGAAGCTCAGCTTGAGGAAGCTATTTCGACCTCTGTTGGCGGTATATTATCGGCAATCAGTGGTATCAACACTGGAAGCGGTGAGGTTAACCAAGAGAAAGTAGCGGAAATTACTCGTCAGCTTAATAATGTGGGTGAGCACCTTGATGTAGGTGATAAAGCTACGACATTGCGTAAAAAGGCCGAGTGGTTTTGTGAAAAGCTCAAACGCTTAGACGTAGCGGAAGAAAACCTTCGAGCAAGCGTGCCTGCTTTCAAGCCTTACAATATTATTACGCGCCATGATAAGAGTGAAAACTAGTTGAAATAAGTAATACGTGTACTAATCATAGTTAAAGACTGATTAAGACAGAAAAGCCTGCGTGAGCAGGCTTTTTTGATCAAGCTTTTCGGTTAATTCAAAACGGCAAGATTATACGAAACACGACAGTAGCGAGTTGAGATATCTACGTCCCTTAGCAGTTACCTGCCAGTGACTATCTGAAATAGAAAGTAGCCCCTGGTGATGAGCATCAGACAGTGCGCGTTTAACGTCATCCGTTAATTCAGTACCTGTGAAATCATTAAAATCACTAATCGGGCAAGGCTCAACCAAACGAAACCTGTTCATAAAGAACTCAAACGGCAGGTCGTCTGCACTAACCCGCGTTTGCGTATCTAAATACGGACGGCTCATTTCCATGTAGCCTCTTGGATGCTTCACTTTAACGGTACGATGAATTGTGCCGTTAGCTGCATCGGTAATCTTCCCGTGTGCACCGCATCCAATACCTAAGTAATCGCCAAAGCGCCAGTAATTAAGGTTATGGCGGCATTGATGCCCTGCTTTAGCGTAGCCTGAAATCTCGTACTGGTGATAGCCCGCACGCTGTAAAAGGCTGTGGCCTTTCTCCTGTATTTCCCACAGAATGTCGTCGTCAGGTAGCTCTGGCGGCTTGGAATAAAAAGGCGTGTTTGGCTCGATAGTAAGCTGATACCACGATAGGTGATAGGGATTTAACTCAATACCTTGCTTTAGATCTGCCATAGCATTGTCGACGCTTTGTTCCGGCAATCCATGCATGAGATCTAAATTAAATGTAGGTAGCCCCGCGCTGTGCGCTTGTTTCACCGCATTTTCGGCTTGGCTTTCATTATGAATACGGCCTAGCACTTTTAAATGCTTCGGCTGAAAGCTTTGAATACCCACCGATATTCGATTTACACCTGCCTGATAAAACCCCGCAAACTTACCGGCTTCAACGGTGCCTGGGTTGGCTTCCATGGTTATTTCAGCAGTGTCGCTCAAATTAACCCGCTGTCTAACACCGTTTAAGATGTCAGCCATGGCCTCGCTTGAAAACAAACTGGGTGTGCCACCGCCTATGAAGATTGTCTCAACAGGGCGATCTCCTATGCGTATGGCATCAATGGCTAAATCGTCTAGCAGGTGCGCCACATATTCTTTCTCGGGTAAATCAGACTTAAGCCCGTGAGAGTTAAAATCACAGTACGGACACTTTTGAACACACCAAGGAATGTGGATATAAAGGCTAAGCGGTGGATTACGCAAAAGTTGCTCTCATATTATCAAGCAAAATCGCTAAGGCTTTGCCGCGATGGCTAATGCGGTTCTTTTCGGCTTTCTCCAATTCTGCAGCGGTGCAACCGTGAGTTGGCACGTGAAAAACTGGGTCGTAGCCAAAACCGTCGTTACCAGAGCGATCAGTTAAAATTTCGCCTTGCCATTTACCTTGGCTAACTAATGGTACTGGGTCTTCAGCATGGCGCATAAACACTAATGTACAGAAGAAATGCGCTTTACGCTGGGTTTCGCCATGTAGGGCAGCTAATAGCTTGTCAATATTGCTGTCATCAGTTGCATCAGCGCCAGCATAGCGGGCTGAATAGATACCGGGTGCACCGCCAAGGGCGTCAACCACTAGGCCTGAGTCGTCAGCAATAGCAGGAAGGCCTGTTACTTGTGCCGCATGACGCGCTTTAATAATGGCATTTTCGACGAATGTTGTACCTGTTTCAGGCACATCAGATACACCTAATTCTTTTTGTGCCACAACGTCTACACCGTAATCTGCAAACAAGGATGCAAACTCTCGCACCTTACCTTGATTACCTGTGGCTAAAACAATTTTTTCTGGGAATTTCATTGTGCCAGACTCCTCGTTTTTTCTTTGCTCCTGAAATACGCTCGAACACATTCATCGGGTTACTTTAGGTTATTCAGGACGAAGGTTGGGAGTGGTTTGAGTAAACCCTCTGCCGCAGGGATGCGGCAGTGGAGCGCACATGGATGTGTTTACCGCGTGTTTGCGAAAGCCACTCCCAACCTTCGGCTATCGCATCGCTCACCCTCTACGTGCACGAGTTTTACTTTTTCTTTTTAGGCTTAGCTTTTGCCTTAGCTTTGTCTTTTGCCTTCACTTTTTTCTTTTTGGGGCCAATTTTAGGCGTTTTGTTTTTAGGGCGTAGTTCGTCAATAACGCGAGCTTTAAGTGGTTCGCCCATGTAACGTGCGGTTTTGGCTACCATGTCAAAATCGTGAGCCTCAACCAAGGATATTGCAGTACCTTTGGCGCCAGCGCGGCCGGTTCTACCAATGCGGTGAACGTATATGTCAGCTTTGCGCGGCATGTCGAAGTTAATAACGTGGCTTACATTGGGCACATCAATACCACGGGCAGCAACGTCAGTTGCCAATAAGATAGGAACTTCACCGCTTTTGAAGCGTGCCATGGCTGCATTACGCTTGTCTTGTGGCATTTCACCCTGTAGCCAGCACACTGGAATGTCTTTCGAGGCTAAGAAGTCTTTTAGCATTTGCAGGCGTTCGCGGGTTTTCACGAACACAACCGCTGACGTCGTCGTTTCTTGCTTCAAAATATTCACCAGCAACGCTTGCTTATGATTCATATCGTCAGCAAGATGATACCACTGATGAATTTTGTTTTTTTCTTTGCGCGACGGATTAGCTTCAACTACTTCAGGGTTGTTAAGAATGTCGTGGGCAAAGGTCTTAACGCCTTTGCCTTCAAGCGTGGCAGAGAACAGTAGGTTTTGCTTGCGCCAGCGCGCTTCGGCAGCAATTTGGTTAACTACCGTTGAAAAACCCATATCCAACATGCGGTCAGCTTCGTCAAGAATTAAACACTCGATATCGCGGCAATCTGCGGCTTCTTTTTCGATGTGTTCAAGCAAACGACCTGGCGTGGCCACAAGAATATCGAGATTCTTGCTTAAGGTTTCTTTATCGGTACCGTAGTTAATACCACCGGTTATTACCCCGCACACAATTTGTGTATGCTTTGTTATGGCTAGGGCTTGTTCGTAAACCTGTAACGCTAACTCGCGGGTAGGCGTTAGGATCAAAATACGTGTAGCACCAGGTTGTCTGCGCGGATAATCAAGTAAAAACTGGCATGCAGGCAATAAGAAAGCGGCTGTTTTACCAGTACCTGTAGGAGCAGAGGCCAAGATATCTCGTCCATCCAACGCATGCGGAATAACCAGTTCTTGAATGCTAGTTGGAGTTTCAAACCCCATATCGGCAGCTGCGTGACACAGTGCTTCGTCTAATTCGAGTTCTTCGAAAGTCATAGTATAAAAAACGCTCTAAATGAATGGGGCGTATTGTAGCATTGCTATACCAAAACATTGAGAAAAACTGGCGTTAAATTCGCACACCGTAGGTAAATACACATTGTGGTTTGAGGTTACCTACAATATCAGGGAAAGAGGACATCTAATTTAATCAGTAATCGAGGCAATAGCGGATAGCTTTGCTTGGTTAAGCGCGTCTTTTATTTCAGAGCCTTTAACGCCGGTGGCAATGATATCTTGCACGTTCACTTGTTTGGCAGCTGCCAACGCATTTTCAATGCGCTTTTGTTGGTGTTGCCAATCTACGCCCTTGTTATGAGCATAAGGCGCAAAAGCGCTAAGTAACAATGTGAAACGCTCCTCTCTACGCCACGCATCACAGCCATTGAACAAGGCAAGTAAATCGGCAGGCGAGTTCTGCGTGTTCAAAAGAAAGCCTTTGAATTTGCAGGCAAGGTTGACGATTTCACTAACTTGGTTTTGCACTTTGAGCCGACTGCATAACTGTTTCGATTCTTCCTCACCAAGGTGAGAGAGCAGGGCAGTAAACCTTGTTATCAGCCTAGCGGTTTCTGAATCGCTGCTTGCACGTAATGGGGTTTCTGAACCCGTGTCTTTAACAACGTTCTCGTTTTCAGCCTTTTCTAGCGCTACCGCCGTTTTTAATGTTGCCAAAGCAGTATCTACGTTTCTTTCAAGCTCAGTAAACCAGTCATTGAGGCCATGGGTTTGGTGTAATACCGTGAAAAAAACATGCGGTGTTTTCTCTAAAAGGCTGCGCTTTGTTTCTTGCCATACCCGCTCTGCACTTAGCGTGCTTAACTCACCGCTTTGCGCCATTGACTGCATAAGTGCCATGGTTTCAGTGGCGATCGTAAATCCTAAATAAGCATAGCGGGTAGCAAACCGAGCAACGCGAAATACGCGTAAAGGGTCTTCACTAAAGGCTTCAGATACGTGGCGAAGTACGCGGTTTTCTAAATCTTTTTTACCACCATAGGGGTCGATAAGGTTTCCAAGGTTGTCTTGCGCTATCGCGTTAACGGTAAGGTCTCGGCGTAACAAATCTTCTTCTAAGGTGACCGAGCTTGACGCATCGCATACAAAACCAGTGTAACCTATTCCTGACTTGCGCTCTGTGCGAGCAAGTGCGTATTCTTCCTGTGTTTTAGGGTGTAAAAAAACAGGAAAATCTTTACCCACTTGGGTGAAACCCTGGCTGAGCATTTCTTCTGGCGTGGCGCCCACCACGACATAGTCGCGTTCAACAACTTTTCTGTTTAACAGTGCGTCACGCACTGCGCCACCAACGAGATATACTTGCATGCTCTTCCAACGATTTTTTAGTCAGTAATACTTTTTAGATTAGGGATGTGTCGACTTATGGCGTGTAACGAAAATCAACCTTCCCAAGGTAACAGAGGCGCAGTATAGCAATGTTACAAATAAAATTCGTAGCCACATCGTTATGCGCTTTCACTTCAAGGTTGCGTCTGGTAGTTTAATCATCGTTAAAAATTAAAACAGATAGGCTCTTCAGCAACCATGTATTTGAACTACTTCGGGTTAAATGACAATCCTTTTTCGATTGCGCCTAACCCCGATTATTTGTATATGAGCCCAAGGCACAAAGAGGCTTTGGCCCATTTGACCTTTGGCCTTAGAGAAAGCGGTGGTTTTGTAATGCTCACCGGAGAAGTGGGCACGGGGAAAACAACGGTATCGAGAAAACTGTTGCAGCAGCTGCCAGACAATACCCAGGTAGCTATGATATTAAATCCTACTTTATCTGCTCTTGAGCTATTAGCGACGGTGTGTGATGAGCTAGGTTTGCCCTATACGCCTGAGAAAGCCAGCCTTAAGTATTTTACTGATTTGATTTTGTCTAAGTTAGCAGAGAATCATCAGTCAGGCATTAATACGGTACTAATGGTTGATGAAGCGCAGCACCTGCTGCCTGAAGTACTAGAACAACTTCGTCTATTGACCAACCTGGAAACGAATCGTGAAAAGCTGTTAAAGGTAGTATTGATAGGTCAGCCTGAATTACAGCAGTTGTTAAAGCGTAACGAATTACGTCAGCTGGCCCAACGCATTACCGCTCGTTATCATCTGCTGCCCTTAACTGCGCCAGAAGTTAGTGCTTACATAGCACACCGTTTAAGCGTGGCTGAAGGTGATATTAGTATTTTCAGTAAGTCTACCTTACGCGCGGTGCATCAAATTACTGGTGGGATCCCAAGGGTAATTAATTTGCTGTGCGACCGAGCGTTAACCTTATCTTTTACTAAGCAGCATGCGGTTGTGCAAAAGCCTATATTCTTGGCCGCGGCAGAGCAAATTCTAGGTGAAGATATTGTCAGTCAGCGCGTACAAAGCCAGCGTAAATGGTATCTAGCATCTGCGTTTGTTTTGGCCATTCTTTTCGGCTACGGGGTAGGGAGTTTGTATGTCTAATATCGTTGCCATTGAAGAACTAACGCCCGGCATGGTGATAGTTCAAATCACCAAGCAAAACGGGCCGGTTAAAATTAGAAAGTCGGGTTTAGTGACCAGCGATGCTATGGTGCAGGGCTTGTCTGAAATGGGCGTGCAAGAGGTCGAAATAGACCCTGAGCAAACCGTGGAAATAGCACCAGCGGCAACCCACCATAGAACGCAAACCCAAGCTTTGCTTCGCGGAGAGCACGATACAAGCGCCACGTTTGATAAATCCCTTAATGAGCAGTTTAATCGTAGTTTGTTTTTACCCACAGTAGAAGGGTTACCGTCAGCGTGGAAGCTGTACACCAAGCAAGTTGCGCTTTTTGCCGTCGTTATTCTTGGTGGTTTATGCATTGGCTTTTCTGCCGCTACAGCAAAACGCTGGTGGCCAATGCTAACTGCACCCTCTTCTGTACCGGTGGCAGACTCTGAAAGCCCAGTGTCACAGGTTGAAGCAAGCGGAGACGCTTCAGCGCTTACGACCACGCAAAGTAGTAATGAAGCATTAGGCACTTCAAGCAACAAAAGCGAACAGGTGTCTTCTAACATTCAGGGAATCGGGAAAAGCGCAGGTTTAAATGAAACTGCTAACACCGCGGTGAATGTAAACATGAGTAACGGCGGTGCAGCTCAGCAAGGCACGCAAGCGAACGCTATGGTGAATAACCAGTCTGTTGGCAACTTAGCTGCAACGCAAAGTACTGATTTAGGTGCAGTTCCAAATACAAACCCAATTACAAATACAAACCAAAACACAACAGGTACTCAGAATCGCTACAATAATGACGTCTCCCAGCGTTCTGGCGCCGAGCCAAGTAGTGGATATGAGCGTAGCTCTTCAACAGATTCAAGACTAACTGAGACTTCAGGGAATTATGAAGGGAAAGTATTAAATGAAGCTGCGTCTCAATCTGACGTATCCGTGTCGCCAGAGCTCATGGCTCGTTTTAATGCTGCCGTTGAAGCGCTAGACTCAAAGGCACAAGATAATACAACCGCTGAAGGGCAAACAAGGGTAACGGTTAGAGACGAACTACCCCGTGTAGATCAGCTACCCGTTCGCTTGTTAACACGACTTCCTACTATGAACTTTAGCGCGCATATGTATGCGTCTCGTCCTGCCGATAGATGGGTGAGAGTCAATGGCCGTCAAATAGGAGAGGGCGACTGGATTGCCGATAGAGTGCAGGTCGTAAACATTGAAGCACAGCGTGTGGTCCTGTCTTTCGAGGATGAACTTTTTACCATGGCGGCATTAACTGACTGGTAGTTGTTTTCATAGCACTCACAGAAAATAACCACAAATAAATTAGTGTATGAGACCCGTAAAAAAGGCCCTGAATCTAGGGCCTCTGTGAAGTGCTTTTCGTTACCGATAATGGAGCAATATGCGGCTATAGCGGTATCTGGTTCACAAATACTTCTTTAAAGAATTTCGGTAAGTTCAAACTAAACTCTTCGGGGCGAACGCCTGACACAATCTCATCGTCGTACTGACTTAAATCAATGCGCTTAACTTCATTGAAATGCTGCGACGTAACGCTGTAAAAGGTCATAACGTGAGGGCTTACGGGGTCTTTAGGGTTGATTTTGCTAACAATACCTAATTTACCGCTCTTTAACCTCACTAAGGAGCCAACAGGGTGCACACCAATACACTGAATAAATTGTTTTACCAATTCTTGGTCTAAGCTCTCTGTCGCAGTTAGTCGCTTTAGCGCCTGAGTAGGCGTGATACTGTTTTTGTGAGCACGGTTAGATGTCATGGCATCGTATGCGTCCACAATGGCAGCAATACGCGCGAACTCTGAGATTTCGTCACCAACCAATCCTCTGGGGTAGCCGCTTCCATCAACGCGCTCGTGGTGCTCTTCAATGATGCGTAGCGATAGGTCAGAAATATCCCCACACTGTTCAACTAGGTCTGTACCAATTTCAACGTGGGTTTTCATCACTTCCCAATCATCACTGGAAAATTCGCCTGTGTTATTGCGAATTTCGTCTGGCAGGGAAGACATGCCGATATCCATCAATAGGGCACCTAAACTCACTTGCTCCGTGGTATCTCTGTCATAGCCAAGAAACTCACAGAAAATACCGCTTAGTACACTGCAATTAATACTGTGCTCAAGAAGATACTGGTCGGTATCTTTAATCATAGTCAGGCAGCTCAGCGCATCTTTATTGTCAAATACACTTTCGATGAGGCTGTGAGACAGCGACTCCATCGGCGATAAATCTTTTACCGCCCCGTCTTTAAGCGACTTTAAAAAACTACTTTGTATGGTAAGTGCGCTGTCATATAGCTCGTTGGCTTCGTTAATTGAATCACGACCGACAGGTTTAACAACCGGTTTAGTCACTTCAGGCTCTTTTTCTTGAGCTGGCTCGGGTGGCACAGCTGGCTCGGGCAGTTTGGACTTCGCAAGATCTACTTCGACGCTTAAAATACCTTTCGATTTTAGACTATCAATAATGGCTTGGGTTTTGACAATGCCTTTAGACCGCATTTTAAGTGAGCCTGTTTGCTCAAGTACTTGATTGACGTACATTCCTGGTAGCAGATCATCAATGGGTACCTGTTCTAACATTATCTCTCCTGTGGGGCACAACGTTGCCATCGTTTGTTACTACAATAGGAATGAATAGTACGATATTCCAGTGAAAAAAGTGAGGAGTTTATTAGCCTTTAGTATAGCTAGAGTCCGCAAGTATAGGACTAACGAATTCGCAAGAAAACGTATGACGTGTAAATGTGCCGAGAAGTTGCTTATAGTTCAAATCAGGTGAACTGATATTCTCTATGCGGATTGGTTTTAGGCGTCTTGATACGAAGTTAAGGTGGAGGCATAGATGAGAGAAATAAATGAGAGAAATAAACAGGGTGCCATCTCGCGACAGCACCCATGTGTCATTCTGGGGCTTTGTTAAGCGCTAAAGACCCTTGCATTTACAGCCACGCGGGCTGTTTATCTTCGAAGGCTTCAATAGCGCTTGTAAGCTCTAGCGTTTGACCGATAGCATCTAAACCTTTAATGAGGTTGTTTTTATGATGTTCAGCAATATCAAAGCTGAAGCTCGTATCGTTAAAACTTACTGTTTGCGCTGGAAGATCAACGGTGATCTTAGTTGCTGGGTCTGCCTTCACTGCAGCAAACAAAGCGTCCATTTGCTCGCTTGATAATGCCACAGGCACTAGCTGATTATTAATGCAGTTGCCGTAAAAAATATCAGCAAAGCTGGTGGCAATAACCGTTTTAAATCCAAAGTCGGCAAGTGCCCACGGCGCGTGTTCCCGGCTTGAACCACAACCAAAGTTTTCGCGAGCTAGCAACAGACTCGCACCTTTGTGCTCAGGCTTATTCAGCGCGAACGCTGGGTTTGGCTCTTTCTCTTCTAAATCCAAATAACGCCAGTCGTGAAACAAATGTTTGCCGTAGCCAGCACGCGTTACGCCAGTTAGAAACTGTTTTGGAATAATTTGGTCGGTATCGACATTGGCCTGATCAAGCGGCGCAGCAATGCCTGTGTGTTGTGTAAAACCTTGTTCAGACATAACTTACTCCTGATAATCTCTAACGTCAGCAAAGCGACCGGTAATTGCAGCTGCGGCAGCCATTGCTGGGCTTACTAAGTGAGTGCGCGCACCACGGCCTTGACGGCCTTCAAAGTTACGGTTACTGGTAGAAGCACATCTATCGCCTGCCACTAGCTTGTCGTCGTTCATACCAAGGCACATAGAGCAACCTGGCAACCGCCACTCAAAGCCAGCATCGATAAAGATTTTATCTAAGCCTTCTGCTTCAGCTTGGCGTTTAACGTTACCTGACCCTGGAACGACAATCGCGGTAACCGAATCGGCGACTTTACCGCGCTTGGCGATCTGTGCCGCTGCGCGCATATCTTCAATACGACCGTTAGTACATGAGCCGATAAATACGTGGTTTACTGCAACGTCAGCAAGCTTTTCACCGGGTTTTAATCCCATATACTCAAGCGCTTTTACTGCGCTCTCTTTTTCAATCGGGTCACTGAAGTCTTCAGGGGCAGGTACCGGTGTGTTTACGCCAATAACCTGGCCTGGGTTGGTGCCCCACGTAACCTGAGGTGCGATATCTGCCGCTTCAAGTTCAACCACAGTGTCAAAGGTTGCGCCCTCTTCGGTATAAAGGGTCTTCCAATAAGCGACAGCGTCTTCCCAGTCCTGCCCCTTAGGTGCGTATTCGCGGCCTTCAAGGTAGGCGAAGGTTTTCTCGTCTGGTGCAACAAGGCCAGCTTTCGCGCCAGCTTCAATACTCATGTTACACACCGTCATGCGCTCTTCCATGCTTAAGCCGCGGATAGCTTCACCCGCGTACTCAATAACATGACCAGTAGCGCCGGCGTGACCAATTTTGCCGATAATGGCAAGAATGATGTCTTTTGCCGTAATACCTACAGGAAGCTTACCATTTACATTTATAAGCATGCTCTTAGCGCGGCTTTGTTTTAACGTTTGCGTGGCCAGTACGTGCTCTACCTGAGAGGTACCAATACCAAACGCCAGCGCACCAAATGCACCGTGAGTTGCAGTGTGAGAGTCACCGCACACCACTGTCATGCCTGGCTGAATTAAACCTAATTCCGGGCCCATGACGTGCACAATACCTTGCTTTTGGTGACCCACTGGAAATAGCTGAATGCCGTGCTCTTCACAGTTTTTTGCCAAGGTTTGTAGCTGAAGTGCATTGGCTGGTCCACAGGCATCTATTGCCAATGAACGGGTTGAAATGCTGTGATCCATGGTGCCAACCGTGCGATCAGGACGTCGTACTTTACGGCCTTTTTCATTAAGGCCAGCGAATGCCTGCGGTGACGTTACTTCGTGAATTAGGTGACGGTCGATATAAATTAAGCTGTCTTCACCGATTTGGTCAATAATGTGGGCTTGCCACACTTTGTCATATAAGGTCTTGGCCATGAGGTTGTTTTACTCCTGCGCCATTAATTGTTTAACGATTTCATCGCCTACTTGCGACGTGTTTGCCGCTTGGCTGCGTTTATCTGCAGGTAATAATTCGCCTGTAAGTACACCTGCTTCTAGGGTCGCCACGACTGCTTTTTCAATAGCGTCAGCAGCATCATTCAAGTTCATGCTGAAACGCAGCATCATGGCGGCTGATAAAATTTGTGCGATAGGGTTAGCAATGCCCTGACCAGCAATATCTGGAGCCGAACCGCCTGCTGGCTCATAAAGGCCAAAGCCTTCTTCGTTCATACTTGCCGATGGCAACAAGCCCATAGAGCCGGTCATCATGGCGCATTCATCAGAAACGATATCGCCAAAAAGGTTTGAACACAGCATTACATCGAACTGCGCTGGGTTCTTCATGATCTGCATAGTGGCGTTGTCGATATAGATGTGGTCTAGCTCTACATCTGGATAGTCTTTTGCGACTTCTTCAGCAATTTCACGCCATAAACGGCTAGTAACCAGTACGTTGGCTTTGTCCACCGACGTCACTTTGCCGCGACGCTTCTGTGCTGCTTCAAACGCTGCAATAGCAATACGGCGAATTTCACGTTTGCTATAGCGCATGGTGTCATACGCGAACTCTTCTTCGCCTTCACCTTCTCGGCCCTTAGGCTGACCAAAGTAAATACCGCTGGTTAGCTCACGCACAACTAAAACGTCTACGCCTGATTTAGCAATGTCTTCACGAAGGGGAGACAGGCTTTCAAGGCCCGGATAAATGCGAGCTGGGCGCAAGTTGCTGAACAGGTCAAAATGACTGCGAAGGGTAAGTAGTGCGGCACGCTCGGGACGTTGCTCTAACGGTAAGGTGTCCCATTTAGGGCCGCCAATACTACCAAACAAAATTGCATCGGCTTGCTCACAGCCCAATAGCGTTTTTGAGGGTAGGGCTTCGCCTTCAGTATCAATGGCGTAGCCACCCACAGGATATGCAGTACGATTCAGGGTGACGTTAAACTTCTTTTCAACAGCATCTAAAACCTTATTGGCTTCCTGCATAACTTCTGGGCCGATACCGTCTCCGGCTAATACGGCAATTGAATACTGGCTCATTTATACTCCTGCAACGCGTTCTTGTTGATTTTTTTGCTGATCAATTTGATCGGCCAAATATGTGTTGTTTAATACAAAGATAAGGGCTTTAACACCGGCTTCCACAATATCTGTAGCAAGGCCAATCCCATGGAAACGGCGGCCTTTATATGTAGCGATAACGCTCACTTGCGCTAAAGCGTCAGCACCTTCACCTTTTGAATCTAGTTTAAAGTCGACAACTTCTAAATCTTCGTGACCCAGTATAGACATAATGGCCTTATAAGCCGCATCTACAGGTCCGTTTCCAATACTCGATTGGGTAATCTCTTCATCGCCCACTTTCATTTTGACCGTAGCGCTTGGGATAATTTCACGGCCTGAGTTTGCTTGAAGGTAAAGCAATTGGAAGTGCGCTTGGTCATGCTTCTGCTTATCGAAGAACAACAAAGCTTCTAGGTCATAATCGTATACTTGACCTTTCTTATCCGCTAGCTTCAAAAAGGCGTCATACACTGCTTCTAAGTCGTAGTCTTCTGCTTTGTAGCCTAGCTCTGTTAAGCGGTGCTTGATTACATGGCGGCCAGAGCGAGAGGTTAGGTTCAAGTTGTTCTTGTTAATGCCCACACTTTCAGGCGTCATAATTTCATAAGTATTTTGGGCTTTTAAGACACCATCTTGGTGAATACCCGATGAATGGCTAAACGCGTTAGCGCCGACAATCGCTTTGTTGGCCTGAACCGGCATGTTACAAAGCTGGCTGACTAACTTTGAGGTTCGAGAAATTTCGGTCGAATTGATATTAGTGTCAATGCCCAACATGCTCTTACGGGTTTGTAAGATCATCGCAATTTCTTCAAGCGACGCATTACCAGCACGCTCGCCAATACCGTTAATCGTACATTCTACCTGTCTTGCACCTTGCTCAACGGCTGCCAATGAATTCGCAACAGCTAAGCCTAAGTCGTTATGACAGTGAACAGAGATTGTGGCTTTGTCGATATTAGGTACTCGGTTAAATAACTGCTGGATGATACCGCCAAACTCTGTTGGTGTAGTGTAGCCCACTGTATCTGGGATATTAACGGTAGTTGCACCTGCATTAATCGCAGCTTCTACCATGCGGCATAGATAGTCGATGTGGGTACGACCAGCGTCTTCACAGGAAAACTCTACGTCATCTGTATACTGACGTGCATGTTTAACCGCTTTCACTGCCATTTCAACAATTTCATCTTGCGACTTACGAAGCTTAGCACCAACATGAATTTCAGACGTTGCAATAAAGGTATGGATTCGGAATTGTTCGGCAACGCTTAGCGCTTGACCACAGGCATCAATATCGTTTGGCAAGGCACGAGATAATCCACAAACGACAGAGTTTTTAATCTCTTTCGCAATCATTTGCACTGAGCGGAAATCGCCTGGTGAAGACACGGGAAAGCCCGCCTCAATAATATCTACGCCTAACCGTTCGAGCGCCAGCGCGATCTGTAATTTCTCTTTGGCACTTAGGCTTGCAGGTAAGGCCTGCTCACCGTCTCGCAATGTGGTATCAAAGATCTTCACTTGATTTGTCATGACGCTCTCTCAGTTGAATAGTTAAAAAAAAACCCGTGCTAGGCACGGGTTTTTGTAAATTTAAATCGCTGGTCGCAATCTACCCGTGCAGTCTGGCTGCCATAAGGAGTAGAGATAGAAGAATGAAACGAGTACGCATTTGCTATTGTTTCTTTGCTGACCAAGTTGATAGCGACAATGTACCCATGTGATGGGGAGAGGTCAACCATTGTTTACGATAATGAGTATATTTTTCGCGTATAGAAGCTATCTTTTTATTATTTAGGATGTCTATCCTAAATTGTTTTGGTAAAGGTTACTCATAGGGTGATTGAATATTAGATGTGTTCGGTTTTTAAGTCTAAAGTGATGTTGGGTTAGGATGTTTATACTAAGATTGATTGAAAAAGAGTTTTCTTGGTTTTTGGGTTTTAATGTTGTTTAATTGAATAGTTATTCTGCTTTTCGGTTTGAAGTAAAGTTTTTCCAGTTTAAATGAGTAGATAAGCGCATTTCTCTCATAGAAAGGGAGCGGGGGCTAGTTTTGGATTTATAATTCCACATATGCCCGCAGCAGGCACTACTCATAATGGCTTTAGTGGGCTTCAACAATGTAAGTGTAATGCTTGATAGTTGCGGTGATGGAAATACACCCTCTGACATTTCATCATTTGGTTGAGAGTCAAAAGTATTTTGTGGCGTGAGTTTCTTTGTTACTTGGCCTGCGCCTATATCGAACCAGCCATGCTTATTTAGATGAACCCCTTCCTTGTTATCTCGAAATTTATCAATGGAGTCGAGTTCAATTGCAATTCCTTCGATGCTTTGGACAAGTACAGGGACTACTAAACCGTAGTCAGTGTTCTTTTTAAACCATTGTACGCATTTTTCATCATCTTGCGTCAGACCTGGGCACTTGCTTGGCTGCTTTCCATACCAGCTTCCATTATGGGTATCGACTTTTAGCGGCGACGACGATTGAGGTTGGGTCACCATAAAGCGAGCTACGCTTCGAATATGATAGGGCAAGCCGCCAATTCGACGTTTTAAGACCGACGCATTGTGTGTGTTCAAGTGAGACAGCGCCAATAACTCTCTTTCATAAAGCGCGGTACAAACCTCAGTGAACCGCGCATGGCTTCCACCTAACTCACCTGATTCACTAAAAAAGCCTGTTTGAGATCGAGAGGAAGAATTCTCTGATGTCATTGATTGTCTGCACATATTCTTGATTATGAATTAACCGTATCAAGAAACAGCAGAAAGCGCCACATAGCGACTCCAAAAGCCATTATATTAATTGAATCGATCTATTTAAAACACGGATTTCAATTTCATATTTAACATTTGGTTAGCTTACTACTAATTATGGAGAAATCTGTATTACCAATTTAGTGGTAACCTATTTTGGTTCTGAAATCTGTAGTGGATATTGTAGAGTCTTAGTTTTCTTATTTTAAGTGTCTGAATTTAAACTGCTATTTAGCTTTATTTTTGTTTGAAATAAACCTTTATTAATCTTTAATTATTATTGGTAATGCCAAAAATGAAAAAATAATTTGACCATTTTCTAGCATTTAGTGTTGACCAATATGAAGGCTTGTCTTACTTTTGTAACGGTCTTGTAAAGTAGGTGTGAGGAAAGTTTACAAGGCAGGTAAGTTGCAGATCAATTAAGCGGTAAGGAATGAGTGATTAGACATTCCTCAATCCTTAAGAGGAAAACACACATGGCACACAAATTATCAAAGGTTACACTTGCGGTTCTTTCGGCTACGACACTAAGCCTGACCGCATCAGTACATGCGCAAGAAACTCAACAAAAACAAAACGAAGATGTAGAAGTCATTGAAGTATCGGGAATCCGAGCGTCACTCGCTAGCGCAATGAATGAGAAACGCTTCAAAAACAACCTTGTTGAGGTTATCGAAGCCGAAGATATTGGTAAGTTACCAGACCAGAACTTAGCCGAAGTACTAGAGAACATTACAGGTATTCAGATTACTCGTGAAGCGGGTGTTGGTACAGGCGTACAAATTCGTGGTACCGATGCTAACCGCACAGAAATTAACGGTGTTTCAACAGTTGGTTCTGGTGCAGGTCGAAGCGGTATTGACTTTGAAGACGTTTCAGCGGCAATTATTGCTGGCTTGGAAGTAACTAAGTCGCCCGACGCTAAAACTATCGAAGGTTCAGTGGGTGGTACTATTAACCTAAAGACGATCCGACCCTTACAGCTTAATGAACAGTTAGCGGCGTTTCGCGTTCAAGGTGAGAACAGCAGCTTAACCACTGATAGCAACTTTCAGCCTCGTATCTCAGGTACGTTTGGTGATAACTGGGATACCGACCACGGCACCATTGGTGTTGTAATTAGTGGAAGCTACGCACAACAAGACGTAACGGCGTTTCGCCCTCGTGCAGACAGAGACAACTTGATTGCATCAGACAGCGGTGTAGCAAGTGCGCAATCTTTTGATTTTTTACCTATTCAGTTCTTTGTTCAAGATTACGATAACTTTGAGTACGAAACTAAAAACCTTGTAGGTACCATTGAGTGGGCGCCAAATGATAATACCAAGCTTTTCTTTGACGCCATTATCAATGATCAAGAACGCCTGCAAGAAAGTTCTCGTGTTCAAGCATCGGGTGTAAGTGCGCTAAATGACATTTCTGTTCCTGATGAGTTTGAAACTATCAACTTTGGTTCACTGGGCGGTACAAACCTAGGTTCTATTCAGGCTGCTTTACGTGGCGTAATCCCTGTAAATTTGGAAAACGACGACGACGATCCTAACTTGCGTTTTTCAAGCGATACTAATTCACGTGTAACTAAAAGCGAGATATTCCGTCTAGGTGGAGAATGGCAGGGCGAAAAGTGGAGCGTGTTTGCGGAAGTTGCATCAACAACATCTGATACTACAACGCCAAGCTTCAATACAACCCTTAACTTTATCAATCCAAACGCGCCGTTAGATGCCGGAGGTGCAAACGATAACTATGTTCCTTTTGCTTATGACCTGACAGGCGGCGCATTGACATTTGGTATCGCTGAGGGGGCTGAGTATGCACCAACGGTAGAGCAATTGCTGGACCCAAACAATGTAGTGCTCCGCGATGTAAATATTGGTCGTGACACTACCGAAAATTTTGAAGATGCATTCCGCGTAGATTTTACGTATTTCGTAGACACCATGATAACGTCGGTAGATTTTGGTTACCGCTACAACAAATCGGGCAGCAAGCGTGAAGATATCGGTACTAGCGTTGGCTTGCGTACAATGGAAGATAGTCCTCGAGGCAGCTTATTTAGTGACCTACTGGTTGCTGGACCTGATAACTTCAACGATGCAGACGGACGAGAGCTTTATGTTAGTGACTTTTTGCTGATTGACCCAGAGCAAGTAGCGTCCGACCCTGATGCAGTATTAGCTACGCTACAAGCGGCAATGGAAGCACATGGCTCTACTCGTTCGTTAAGTGCGCCCACGGCCAGCTCTTCAGGCTTCTTTGACATTGAAGAAGAAACCCATGCACTTTATGCACAGGCTAACTTCGAATACGAAATGTTCCGCGGTAACTTTGGTGTTCGCTATCTGCAAACAGACGTAACGTCTGTGGGTAACTCAATAACCGTAGACGATGAAGGTAACGAGTTGGTTTCTCGTGTGACTAACACTGGCGATTACGACTTCATTCTACCTCGCTTCAACTTAGTGGCAGATGTTACTGATGACGTAGTATTAAGATTTGGTGCGGGCAAAGATATTCGTCGTCCGAATTTCAACGACCTTTCAACGTCGGTAACTTTTAGCACAAGTCCTAACCCTAATGTAGCTATTGGCAATCCTAACCTAACGCCTGAAGAAGTTATTTCTTACGACTTAGCGGCTGAGTGGTATTTTGCCGAAGCCAGTGTTTTAAGTGTAGGGATTTTCCATAAAACTCGTAAAGACCTATTCGTAGACCAAATTGTAAGTGCATTTGAAGATCCAACTACAGGTTATCGCTACCTAACTGACCCTTGTGAAGGCGGTGGTATCTTCAACCCAATCGCAGATATTAACGTGTTTGGCCCAGAGCTTGGTACGGGCGTATGTGTGGGAACTGAGACTAAAATTAATGACTCCGGTGAAACAACCCAGAAAGGTATTGAGTTTGCTGTTCAATACGACTTATCTGGCTTTGAAAGTGAGTTAGGTTGGGCTTCAGGTTTTGGTGTTCTTGCTAACTATACCATTCAAGAGTTTGACGGTGGTGAAGCTGAGAATACGGCGACAAGCCGTGCAGCTAACGTTTTTGCTGCTACTACTGGAAGCGATGAAGAGGTTAGCGCAGTTCAAGGCTTACTAAACCTGTCGGAAAATGCTTACAACATTACGCTTTACTACGAGAAGTTTGGATTGTCTGCTCGTATGCGCTACACATGGCGTGAAGCGTATCGCACCGATGACTTTGGTAGCACCTCTAGCTTCCCATGGGGCTTCCCAGCAGTACAAGCTGACCGTGGTCAGTTGAATGCAAGCGTGACTTATGATGTTAACGAAAACCTTAATATTGGTGTTGAGGCTGTAAACATTACTGAGTCTGAAGTTGAGCAGTACTGTGTGAACGAAGGGGCGCTTCTTTGTTTCCAAGGTCTGACCGACCGAAGAATTACTTTAGGTGCAAATTATCGTTTTTAATTTGTAAAACAACTGCCGTGACACGCGGCAGTACCTACACCCTGGATCACAAAGTGTGGTTGTGATGTGTGCATTAGCCCTAACGCCAGTTAGGGCTTTTTTTTGATTTTTATAGTTCTCATTTCGCCGCTGTTTACCCCTTTTAAAACACTAGCTTCTTTTATTTAATATTTGTTTGAAGAAAGTGTTTTGAAACTTTCATATCGCTATTAAGTCACCATGTTTAAACGTTAACTAAATCTATATGTCATTGATTGATAGCTCAGACATGAGCTTAAAGTTTGTTTGAGAGCAGAGAGTAGAGAGGTGAAAGCAGAGAGCAAAGAGCAAAGAGCAAAGAGCAAAGAGCAAAGAGCAGAGGGTGAAGTGCAGAGCGCCTGGAACGTCAATTACTTGAAGGGCGCGGAATGAGTGATACACATACAAAAAAGGCACCGCGAATTACGCTGGTGCCTTTCAATAAAGCTAGCTAAACCGCATTTGGCTTAAGCTTATTGACCTTTGATTTCGCTACGGCCCTTGTAAGTTGCTGCGTCACCAAGTGCTTCTTCAATACGAAGTAATTGGTTGTACTTAGCAACACGGTCAGAACGACATAGTGAACCAGTCTTGATTTGGCCCGCTGCTGTACCTACTGCAAGGTCAGCAATGGTCGCATCTTCAGTTTCGCCAGAACGGTGAGAGATAACCGCTGTAAAGCCCGCGTCTTTCGCCATTTTAATAGCGTTAAGAGTTTCAGTTAGTGAACCAATTTGGTTGAACTTGATAAGGATTGAGTTACCAATACCGTTATCAATACCGCGCTTAAGAATTTTAGTGTTAGTTACAAATAAGTCGTCACCAACTAGCTGTACTTTGTCACCAATCTTTTTAGTTAGGCTTGCCCAGCCGTCCCAGTCGCTTTCGTCCAGGCCATCTTCAATTGATACAATTGGGTACTGTGAAGAAAGGTCTGCAAGATAGTCGCCAAACGCTTCTGAATCGAAGCTCTTGTCTTCGCCAGATAGTACATATTTGCCTTCTTTGTAGAATTCAGACGCCGCACAGTCTAGTGCAAGGGTGATGTCTTCATTCATTTTGTAGCCAGCGTTTTCAACGGCTTCAACGATAACAGCAAGCGCTTCAGCGTTTGAGCTAAGGTTAGGTGCAAAACCACCTTCGTCACCAACAGCCGTGTTAAGACCTTTAGCAGAAAGTACTTTCTTAAGTGCGTGGAAGATTTCAGCACCCATACGTAGTGCTTCTTTGAAGCTCTTCGCACCAACTGGCTGTACCATGAACTCTTGAATGTCTACGTTGTTGTCAGCGTGCTCACCACCATTGATGATATTCATCATAGGTACAGGCATTGAGTACTGACCAGCAGTACCATTTAGGTCAGCGATGTGCTCGTAAAGCGCTACGCCTTTTTCTGCCGCTGCCGCTTTAGCTACAGCAAGAGAAACGGCAAGAATAGCGTTTGCGCCAAGAGTTTCTTTGTTTTCTGTGCCATCAAGGTCAATCATGATGCCGTCGATATCAGCTTGTGCTAGTGCATCTTTGCCGATAAGCGCTGGCGCGATGGTATCGTTAACTGCTGCAACTGCCTTTGTTACACCTTTACCTAGGTAACGAGACTTGTCGCCGTCGCGTAGTTCTAATGCTTCGCGGCTACCAGTAGAGGCACCAGATGGTGCTGCAGCTCGGCCCATTACGCCTGATTCTAAATATACGTCTGCTTCTACAGTAGGGTTACCGCGTGAATCTAAGATTTCGCGTCCGATAATGCGACTAATTTTCGCCATGTTTTTTCCTCAACAATTGAATGGGGCGCAACGGGAGAGAGCGCCCCTTTTATTAGAAATTAGTGATTTTCTTTCTGGTATTTGCCAGCCGCAGCTACAAAACCAGTAAATAGTGGGTGTCCATCCCGAGGAGTTGATGTGAACTCAGGGTGGAATTGGCCCGCAATAAACCATGGATGATCAGGGATTTCCACCACTTCTACAAGTCGCTTGTCAGTGGACAAACCACTTACCTTTAATCCCGCCGCTTCGATTTGGTCGCGCAGGTTGTTATTCACTTCGTAACGGTGACGATGACGCTCGTAAATCTCAGCATTACCATACATCTCGTGAACTTTTGTCCCTTCAATAAGGTGGCATAGCTGACTACCTAAGCGCATAGTACCGCCCAAATCAGACGTTTCGGTTCGTACTTCAGTGGTACCCGCAGCATCTAACCACTCGGTAATAAGACCTACAACAGGATAAGGTGTGTCTGGATTAAATTCAGTACTGTTCGCGTTTTCCATACCTGCCACATTACGTGCGTATTCGATAAGCGCGACTTGCATACCTAAACAAATGCCAAGGTAAGGTACTTTGTTTTCTCTTGCATAACGGGCTGCTGCGACTTTACCTTCAATACCGCGTTCACCAAAGCCGCCCGGTACTAAGATAGCGTCTAGCTGCTCTAGAATTTGGGTACCTTTGCTTTCCACGTCTTGTGAGTCAATGTGGTGGATGTTCACAGTCAGACGGTTTTTAAGGCCTGCATGCTTAAGCGCTTCATTAACAGACTTATAAGCGTCAGGTAATTCAACATACTTGCCTACCATGCCAATGTTAACTTCTGCAGTAGGGTTTGACTCTGCGTAAAGTACTTGTTCCCACTCAGATAAGTCGGCTTCTTCACACTCAAGACCGAAGCGGTCTACAACTAGCTGATCCATGCCTTGTGCTTTAAGTGCAGCAGGAATACGGTAAATGCTGTCTACGTCTTTCAAAGAAATAACGGCTTTGTCAGCAACGTTTGTGAATAAGGCGATTTTTGAGCGCTCACTAGCCGGCAATGCACCTACTGAACGACAAACTAGGATATCTGGCTGAATACCAATAGAGCGCAGCTCTTTTACCGAGTGCTGAGTTGGCTTAGTTTTTACTTCGCCTGACGCTGGCATATAAGGTACTAGCGTTAGGTGCATGAACATAGCGCGTTCACGGCCTACTTCGGTACCTAGCTGACGAATAGCTTCCAAGAAAGGTTGTGATTCGATGTCACCTACGGTTCCGCCCACTTCAACGATAGCCACATCGTGACCTTCAGCACCTTCAATTACGCGGCGCTTAATTTCATTGGTGATATGAGGGATAACCTGAATAGTTGCACCAAGGTAATCACCGCGACGCTCGCGCTTTAACACTTCTTCATATACACGGCCGGTAGTGAAGTTGTTGCGCTTTGTCATGCGGGTGCGAATAAAACGCTCGTAGTGACCAAGGTCGAGGTCGGTCTCAGCGCCGTCATCGGTAACAAATACTTCACCATGCTGGATAGGGCTCATAGTGCCCGGGTCGACATTGATGTAAGGGTCGAGTTTTAACATGGTTACGGTGAGACCGCGAGCTTCCAGAATTGCGGCCAGCGATGCTGCAGCAATACCTTTACCTAGCGATGAAACTACACCACCGGTGACGAAAATATAATTTGTCATGCGAAACCTAGAACGTTTGGGTTGTATGGTAAATATAGGCTGAGTTTAGAACAAAACCAGCTACACTTTGGACGGGGCGATAGTATACGCAAATTCATGTGGGCAGACAATCAATTTGCCCACATGATGCGCAATTTAAACGCGCTTAAGCTTGCTTTAAGATTGGCTCAGGCGCTTAAGTGTGTAGATAAGGTCTAGCGCTTGGCGCGGTGATAACTCATCGGGGGATAAGTTTTCAAGGGCTTCTACAACCGGGTGTGGCTTATCAGGGAACAGCATTTCAGCTTGGCCTTTGGTATTTGATGTAGCTTTACCTGATGCGCTTGTTTTATTTGCACCTTTTACCGAGCTCTTCGCTACAAAAGCCTCATCGTTGGCTTTCTCTGATCCATTTTCCGTGCTGGTCATAAGGTGTGATGATTCCAACACCGCAAGCTTCTGTTGCGCCGCTTTTATTACCGCCTTAGGTACGCCTGCAAGTTGGGCAACTTGTAAACCAAAGCTTTTGCTCGCCGCGCCTTCAGATACGGTATGCATGAAGCGTATAGTATCTTCAAACTCCATCGCGTCTAAGTGCACATTCACTACGCCACGTTGCGTTTCCGGAAGTTCAGTTAGTTCAAAGTAATGCGTGGCAAAAAGCGTATAAGCATTCAGCTGCTTTGCTAAATAACTTGCGCATGCCCATGCCAGTGACAATCCGTCATAGGTACTGGTACCTCGGCCAATTTCATCCATTAATACCAAAGAATTTTCTGTGGCATTGTTGAGAATATTCGCCGTTTCCGTCATCTCAACCATAAAGGTAGAGCGACCTGAGGCTAAGTCATCTGATGCGCCAATACGGGTAAAGATGCGATCGACTTTTCCTATGTGTGCATTTTCTGCAGGTACGAAACTGCCAATACAGGCTAATAATGCAATGAGCGCGGTTTGGCGCATATAGGTCGATTTACCGCCCATGTTCGGGCCAGTAATAATCAGCATGCGGCGCTCTTTGTCTAGCTGTAGCGGGTTAGCAATGAAGGGGTCTTTCATTACATTCTCAACCACAGGGTGGCGACCGGCATCATAAGTAAGCGCACAATCTTGACTCAAATGAGGTCGATACCAATCAAGGGAGACTGCGCGTTCGGCAAAACAGCACAGCACGTCTAATTTGGCTAGCGCCGCGGCGGTTTCAATTAAGTTGTTTAAGTACGGAGCAAATTTGTCGAACAGAGCTTCATAAAGCTGCTTCTCAAGAGCAAGGGCAGCGCCTTGACTACTTAATACTTTATCTTCGTGCTCTTTAAGTTCTGGCGTTATATAACGTTCAGTATTTTTAAGGGTTTGTCTTCGAATGTATTCAGCGGGCGCCAATGCACTGTTCGCCCGGCTAATTTCAATAAAGAACCCGTGAACTTTGTTATAGCCCACTTTTAGCGTAGAAATGCCGGTTCGCTCGCGCTCACGTTGTTCCATAGCGTCTAAGTAGTCGGTAGCTCCTTGAGATAGCTTGCGCAATTCATCAAGTTCGGCGTTGTACCCCTCGGCAATTACGCCGCCATCCCGTATTACCACTGGTGGGTTATCGATAATGGCATCGTTTAACAGAGCTTGAAGTTCAGGGTAAGTGCCAATGGTTTCGCTAATACTTCGGATTTGCCCTGTGTCGAACCGAGCTAGAGCATCTTGTAAGTCAGGCAGTGCATTAAACGCATTTTTTAGGCGAGCAAAGTCACGAGGACGCGCCGAGCGAAGGGCTAAGCGCGCCATAATACGTTCTATATCACCAATGTGCTTTAACGCGGTGCGAATATCTTCAGGGTCATCGTTAATGAAAGTTTCAACAGCATCTAAGCGGCTGTGCAGTTCATGTTGATCAGTCAAAGGCGAGTGAATAACGCGCTGTAGCATACGACTACCCATGGCCGTAGTGGTAGTATCCATCACGCTGAACAGCGTATTTTCCTGCCCGCCTGACAAATTATGGGTAAGTTCTAGGTTCCTGCGGGTGGCAGCATCAAGCTGTACGCGGCTGTCTTGCTGCTCGGTCTGAATGCGGCGAATGTGAGGCAGAGCAGTGCGCTGGGTATCCTTTACATATTGTAAAACGCAGCCCGCTGCGCCTAATCCTTTAGTGACGCCTTTTATTCCAAAGCCATCTAATGTTTTGGTTTCAAACTGTGCGTTTAATTGTTCTGTGGCGGTATCAATGTCGAATTCCCACTCAGGGCGGCGTCTAAGCCCTTTGCGGTTTTCAACCAATGCTAAGCTTTCAAATCCTTCAGGATAGAGGAGTTCAGCAGGGTTAATGCGCTGAATTTCAGCAAGCAGGTTTTCATCGCTGTCGCATTCAAACACAACAAAACGACCGCTTGTAACGTCTAGAGTTGCCAGACCATAGTGCATACTGTGACCGCAAACGGCGGCTAGAATATTGTCGCGGCGTTCTTCTAACAGCGCTTCGTCAGTGACTGTACCAGGCGTAACAATGCGTTGTACTGCGCGTTCAACAGGGCCTTTACTGGTAGCTGGGTCGCCTACCTGTTCACAAATGGCTACTGACTCGCCCATTTTCACTAAGCGTGACAGATAACTTTCTACCGCATGATAGGGCACACCCGCCATAGGGATAGGCTCGCCGCCAGATTTCCCTCTTGCTGTTAGCGATATATCCAGTAACTCGGCAGCTTTTTTGGCATCGTCGTAAAACAACTCGTAAAAGTCGCCCATGCGATAAAACAATAAAATATTCGGATGCTGCGCCTTAATAGTTAGGTACTGGCGCATCATGGGAGTATGTGATTCCAAAAAATGCCTCTGCGAATTTGTTGCTGGGTTTAATGCCTGTTAAAGGGAATAAATGATAAACTCACGCCCACTAAGATCAAGCGAAGATCTGATAAAGCACAACAGGTGTAATTAGGTATATCTAAATGAGCACAACATTTTCAACTGATTCAATGGTAAACGCCAGCCCTTTAAAGCTTGATAGCGCATTATCTGCGCAAGTTCAGGTGTTGGGAGATGCACTTAGAGCAAAAGGTTGGAGTGTATCTAGTGCAGAATCCTGTACGGGTGGGGGAATCGCTTTTGCTTTCACCAGTGTGTCGGGAAGCTCTGACTGGTTTAATCAATCTTGGGTGACCTACTCAAATGATGCAAAGCAAAGCATATTAGGCGTTACCGAGCAGACGCTTAAAGAATATGGCGCAGTGTCGAAGCAAACGGTAAAAGAAATGGCAGAAGGCGTGCGACGCAATAGCGGTGCACAGCTAGTTGTAACCGTAAGCGGCATCGCTGGGCCTGGCGGTGGCAGCGAAGAAAAGCCAGTAGGCACAGTGTGGTTTGGCTTTTTATGCGATCAGAAAGAAGAACAAGTTAAAAAAGTGTTTAGTGGTGATAGAGACGAAGTGCGAGAGCATGCTATTACCTTTGCCATAACGCACTTAGTTAGAATGTTGAGCGAAATTTAAAAACACTGGTTGAAACTGTATGCTTGTACAGTATAGAATGTGATCATTATTTGGTACGTTTACTTTTTAGTTAGTAAAACCGTTAACAATAGTGTGTAACAAATAATTGAAAGCACGGGCAATTGATTAATGTGTAGCCAGTTAACGAACAATTAGTTGATTAAGATGAAGCAGGTACAGCGTTTTAAAACATAACAGCTGCCTTCGTCATTAAGAATGTAAATTAGTACCAAGAAAGAATTTAACCGCAAATCCTAGAGGATACATACGTGGACGATAACAAATCAAAAGCTTTAACCGCCGCAGTTGGCCAAATTGAAAAGCAGTTTGGTAAAGGCGCTATTATGCGCTTGGGCGACAACCAAGCCATGGATATTGAAGCGATTTCTACTGGCTCACTAACCATTGATATCGCTCTAGGTATAGGTGGCTTGCCTTGTGGGCGTGTAGTAGAAATTTACGGTCCTGAATCGTCGGGTAAAACAACGCTAACGCTTCAAGTTATTGCTGAAGCGCAGAAGAAGGGTAAAACCTGTGCGTTCGTAGATGCTGAGCACGCTCTAGACCCAGTTTACGCTGAAAAACTTGGCGTAAACATCGACGAATTATTGGTATCTCAGCCTGATACTGGTGAGCAAGCGTTAGAAATTTGCGACATGTTAGTACGTTCAGGTGCGGTAGATGTTGTTATCGTTGACTCGGTAGCAGCGCTTACACCTAAAGCTGAAATTGAAGGCGACATGGGTGATTCTCACGTTGGTCTTCAGGCCCGTCTAATGTCACAAGCGTTGCGTAAGCTTACTGCTAACATTAAACGCTCTAATACGCTGTGTATCTTCATTAACCAGATTCGTATGAAGATTGGTGTAATGTTCGGTAACCCAGAAACCACTACTGGTGGTAACGCGCTTAAGTTCTACTCTTCTGTTCGTCTAGACATCCGCCGTATCGGCGCAGTGAAAGAAGGCGACGAGGTAGTAGGTAACGAAACTCGCGTTAAGGTAGTGAAGAACAAAGTTGCACCTCCGTTTAAGCAAGCTGAATTTATGATCCGCTACGGCGAAGGTATCAGCAAAGAAGCTGAACTTATCGACCTTGGTGTTAAGCAAAAGCTAGTTGATAAAGCGGGTGCTTGGTACAGCTACAAGGGTGACCGCATTGGTCAAGGTAAAGCAAACGTAATGAAGTACCTTAAGGAACACCCTGAAACGGCTAATGAGATCGAAACAAAGATCCGTCAAGAGTTATTGCTCTCTAAAACCATGCAGGCTGAAGAAGCCTTGCCACAGGGCGAAGACGACGTACTTCCTGAATAAGATAAGTTTTACTAGTATCTTAAAAACCCACCGAGAGGTGGGTTTTTTTATGCCTTTGCTACGCAGAGTATATTAAGAAATATTTACTAACACTTAATATCCGGTTGAAACTTGTACAAAAAATAAAAACAGGGAATGCTGTAATAAAGTACGATAAGCGAAGACTATAAAGAAAGGTTGGCTTGTGGTGTATTTCCAAGGTTCAACGTTTCAGAATATAAATAAGGAAAGTTTGCGGCTAGAGCAAACAATGCTTTAAACAACAATTAATATTGAGAACAGCTTTCATCAAGAGGGAAAAGGGAATGATTGAAATATCAGGTCTCGCTAAACGCTTTACGGTGGAAAACCCGAAAAAGCTTAGCGAGCAAGAGAAGAAGGACCCGCGATTAAAAGGGCGCTATTTCCAATCGGTAAGGGATGTGTCGTTTACTTGCGAAAAAGGTCAGGTTCTGGGACTGTTAGGACCTAACGGCGCAGGTAAAACCACTACATTGCGTATGCTTTCAACGGCGCTCAAACCCGACAGCGGTAAAGTGCTCATAGGTGGCCAGGACGTACTTTTCAACCCAAACATAGCGCGAAAAAAGATTGGTTTTCTTTCCAGTTCAACAGGTCTATACGGCCGTTTAAGTGGGCGTGAAAATATTAGCTACTTCGGTGAGCTACACGGCATTTCAAAAGATGTGATTAATGCACGTATTGAAGAGTTAGCTGATTTACTCGATATGCAAACCTTCCTTGATAGAAGAGCGGAGAATTTTTCATCAGGCATGAAGCAAAAAGTATCGATTGCCCGTGCAGTTATTCACGAGCCAGAGTTAGTGGTTCTCGATGAGCCTACAACTGGCCTTGATATTATGGCAACGAGTACCGTGATGGAATTCATTCAGCGCCTTAAAGATAAAGGTACCCCGGTAATTTTCTCTACCCACCACCTCGACGAAGTACAAGCTCTTTGTGACAAAGTAACGGTCATTAATCAAGGAGAAACAGTATTTAACGATTCGCTTGCCGCCTTTAGTGCGCTTTCTGGTAATGGCGTAGAGGCTGGGCAAATGCATAAAAGCTTCCTAAAAACACTATCAATGGATTCTGAGGAGATGGGCAATGTGGTTAATCTTTAAAAAGGAGTTCAAAGAGCTATTAAGGGATAAGAAAACCATCATATTTATGATTGGTTTACCACTTTTATTATTTCCCGCCATCTTTGGTGTCGCATTCTTTTTTATGAGTTCGGCGGCGGACAAAGCAGAAAACGCGGTGTTAAAATACGCGATTGTTGGCGAAACCTATGCCCCAGAAATTGTGCAGTCTTTTAACGACGCCTCTGATAAGTTCGAGCCAGTTATGATTGGCGATGAGACTGACTATTCCAAACTCATTAAAAACGAAACGTTAGACTTTGTGTTGGTTATACCAGAGAGTTTTGATAGTGATGTATTAAGTTCAGGGCAACATAAGATTGAGCTTTATTTAAACGATGCAGGCCTTAACAAAGTTATGGGGCGTGTTTCCGATATCATTGATGAATATACCGATGCATTTCAACAAAGCGCGTTTGCACAGCTTAATCTAAATGAAACTCAGCAAGAGGCTTTACTAAAGCCAATCAAAATAGAAAAGCAAAATGTGGCGGATGATCGCGAAGTGTGGGGTGAGCGTTTAGGCGGTATGCTGCCATATTTCATCTTTATTTTGTGTTTGCAGGGGGCGATGGCGCCAGCAGCAGATTTAGGGGCAGGTGAAAAAGAACGTGGTACCTTAGAAACCCTGCTTATTTCGCCAATGGATCGTCACAAGTTGGTATTGGGTAAGTTCTTTACGGTAGCTACCGCAGGTATTGTTACCGCGCTAATAACGGTGTCTTCCATGGCCATATGGGGGCTAGTGTTATCCCAAGGCATGGCCGTTGAATTCGTCGTTGAGATCATGTCAATGATAGGTCTTGTAGATTTCCTACTGATTTTCTTGATGTTAGTACCAGTGGTCGCAGTGTTTGCGGCGGTATTATTGTCGCTGTCTATTTATGCCCGCTCTTTTAAAGAAGCGCAAAGCTATATGGGATCACTAATTATGGTGGTTATCTTCCCTGTAATCATTGCGATGATGCCGGGGGTAGAGCTTAAAGGTGGCTGGGTTTGGGTACCGCTGACTAACGTTGCCCTTGCTATGAAAGAACTGTTCAAAGGTACCATGGACTATTTTGCACTCTTTGGCATATTTACGTCTACCGCAGTCATTGCGACAGGTCTTATTTTCTTTTGTATCCACTGGTTTAATAAAGAAAAAGTACTGTTTAGGTAGCCTGAAAAGTATTGAGTGAATAGCAAAAGAGCTCGCTTAAAGCGGGCTCTTTTTTGTAGAGTTGCTGTGCACAGAAACGAACTTGTCATTAACTAGTGACTCATGAAAAAGAGTAGGGCAGTTTGACTATATAAATGGTTGTTTTTTTTGAAACTTACACTTCAAAATCTACCCGTTTGATAATTCCTTCCCACCCAGGGGGAATTTTTCCCTGCAAAACATATGAGTAAGCAAGAAGTTCAGCGATAACGTAATAAAGTGACTCGGGTATGTCTTGCCCTACATCTAATGTGGTGAGAACTTCACTTAAGTAAGGGTCTTCATGAATAAGAATTCCAGTTTCTTCAGCCATGGCGATTATTGCCTCAGCTAAGTCTCCATATCCCTTAGATACTACCTTCGGCGCATTTTTCTTGTCGCCGCCATCGTATTTTAGGCCAATAGCACGTTTTGTCTTTTGAGAATCAGTCATACTCCTTCTACCTAAACCCTAGTTTCAAATATCTGATGAGGGCGTGTGTTTAACGTTTCAGGAATATGGCCTCGCTGGTAACTTGTGTTTTCAACCGCAAGTCCGAGAGAGGAAAGGCGTTTATGCAGGTAGGGTAGCGTGTCGCCAATACGCCTAAGCACTTCATCGTTCGAAGCATATAAGTCTAAAGTAATCGTGTCTTTATCAATCTTTGACTTCGCCAATACTTGCCCGCTATCTCCAATGTCTAACTTCATAGTGATATTCCAAAGCGAGCGCTGGCCTGTTTGTGTGTGTTTATGTTTCTGCGCACCTGGGTCACGCTTTATCAAGAGCTCGGGCGGACTGTGATGTTGTGAAAGCGACGGTAAAACGTAATAGAAACTATCTTGTCCTTGAATACGGGAATCGACACTCGCTACTTTGCTTTGCTGATGACTGCTTAGTAAGGTTTTCAGTTGTGAAAGCAACTGCTGGCGCCCGTCTAGCTGGTTCATGTCTTGGATAACGCGACTTGGTTGAGTGCTCACTCCCATATTCGATAACGTTTTTGAGACGATAGAGTCGGGTGCATCTATTTGAGTTTTTAAGCTAGGCTGTCTTTGCATGGCTCGGCCTGCTAGCGCCAGCTGAACTAACGCAACCATGCCTTGTACGAAGCTTGACGAGCTTACAGGCGATGTTAAATTAATCGGAGTAGTCACCAAGGCTTGTGTTGAGATAAGCTGTTGCAAGCGTTGAGATAAACCTTGTTCGTTCATGTCTAGCGCAAGTTTTTTAGGTCCGCTATTGACATCGTTGGTAGCATTTTGGCTATCTTTAACAAAGCTTTCGTTTGATTTATCGCCAGCAAGAGGCTTATCGGTATCTGAAATAATAGTAGGGGCTTCTGCGCCCTTACTTTGTATAGCCGTTAACTGTTGAGCAATACTACTCAGTAAACTATTTGATAACCCTTTTGCTTGTGTGCTTAGGGACTGAGCTAATGAGGCAAGTGATACCTGTGATACAAAGTTTGATTTACTTCCACTATCCTTTCCTTGTATCCCCACCGTTTCTTCAGACCCATTGGTCTTCGACTGCTTTAACGCATTTGCCGACGCCATTAATTGCTCAATAGTAGGCTTGGGAGGCCCGATAAAGTCACCATTAATCGCTCTGGCTTGCGAAGGTTTGGCGTTAAGCGCATCAAGGCCTTTTAGCTGCTGCAATATCTTATCAATATGCTGTGCTTCAGGCGCTTTGGTCGCACCGGCATCTTGCGATAACTTTCCATTCTCAACGATAGAAACAAGCTGGCTTAACGCTTTGTTTGTATTGCCCGTCTGGCTTAGTAAGACTCGAGAAAGGGCGGTGATCGCCCTGTGCACATCCGAGCCTTTAAGCGATGTGGGAGCTTCTCTATCAATGTTAGCAATAGTAGATGTGATACTTCCAACACCTCTATCTGAACCGGCCTCGACCCCTTTTGCGGATACTGTAGGAAGTTGTGACAGATTGAGTTTGTTTACCTGTTCTGCCTTTAAAGAAGGAATAGAAATGGAAGGCGCGCTGCCCTGAGGTAAGTTTATTTGTACCACCGGACTTTGTTGCACTGTACGAATTGAAAGTTTGCTATCAATCAAGGTTAACGCAGATACAGCTTTTAGTGCGTCGGGTTTGGTGCCCGAACCTTCTATAACAGCATTAAGATTTGTAGGGTTATTGGAACTGTGCTCAATGGCGACGCCACCTTGTCTAATCGAACTTGCAATGACCTGCTGTTGTAAATTTGCACTTACATTTTTATGTGTAATGGTAGCGAGATTACCGGCGTTAACTCTTGGGTCATTGCCTGCTTTTGAGGCCTCCTGAGAAATCTGAAGTGTGATACCACCATTACTCGCTCGACTTAAGCTCAAGACAACTTGCTGTCCAAGCAGCTTTTGAAGTGCGTTTTTAGCAGCACTATCAAGCTTTGCAGTATTTATGTCGTTAAGCGGCAGGACGTCGCTTTTTGATGTGTTAATTAAAAGCTGCCCGAAGCTCTCGCTTTTTGTTGAAATAGCGAGTTCACCTTTAAGGGTCACGGCAGCATTATTTGCAGCCAGCGCCTTTGCCACCGCGTTGAACAAATCTGCTTTATCAGATGGCGTCAATACGGCGCTCTGCTGCGACAAACTTGTAAAAAGCAACACAGCACGCGAAGCACCGGATTGGTCAGATAGGGTACTTTGAGGCACAAGAGCAAGCTGAGCATTGCTAATTGTTTGCTTTGCCAGTTTTGCATCTATTTCGGCGGGTAAAACAATATTAAGTGCTTGTGAAGCTGCACTACTTGATGAATTGCTATTTACCGCGGCGCTTATCGCTAATACCCGTTCGGGCAAGCGTTCAACGATTACTTTTGCCGCATTATCTAACGCGGCCGCCTGAGACAATGTGGCAGTAGTAATAGCGGGAGACGTACTTCCTTTTTGCCCTTGAGCCACAGCGTTTACACTTCCTGCTTGTGATAAGGATGCTGAAGCCGAGCCAGAAGATGGATTCGAAGCGGCTGCCAATAGTGATGATAATGATGTTGTCATGATTGTAATATCGGCACGGTGGCGCTTTTCCTTACTAGTTAAAGTATAGCAAAGCTATTAAGGGCTGTTTCCAATTTGCGCATGCCACCAACAGGAAAGAGAGAAACTTTCAATAAAGGTAAGATAGCCTGAGTGAAAATGCCTTTGTCGTTGAAGTAAATCATATTTAATTGGAATTCGCGACTGCGAAAAAGCGTTCATGTGGTAGACTAGCGCCATTTTTTATAACCTCTTCTAAACGTTGGAGTAGCTAAGCAGTGTTAGAGGCGCGCGGGTTAACTTGCAGCAAACGAGACAGGACCCTTTTTGAGGGGCTTTCACTTGCCGTTAGTGCTGGTGAATTGCTGTATCTGCGTGGACCTAATGGCGCAGGGAAGACCAGCTTGCTACGCATTCTCACAGGGCTTAGCTCACCTGATTTAGGTACCGTTTTTTATAAAGGAATAGACGTATCTAAGGATAAGTCAGGCTATTACCATGATCTCTTCTATCTAGGCCACAAAAGCGGCACTAATGGTAGCCTTTCGGCTTTAGATAACCTGTCGTTCTGGTTGGCCCAGCACAAGGTGTCGGTGCCAGTTGATACATTATATGACGTATTAGAAAAAGTGGGGTTAGTTGGACTTGAAGACGTGCCTGTAAGGTATTTATCTGCAGGTCAGCAACGTCGTGTGGCGCTATCAAGACTGTGGCTAAAGCCATCAAAGGTATGGATATTGGATGAACCCTTTACAGCGCTCGATGTAAAAGGGATTCATATGCTTGAAACGAGTATGAAAGAGCACGTTAGCGGCGGCGGTCTTATTGTCACTACTTCACACCAACCTTTGTCAAAAACGGCGGGTGAACACCGTGTATTCGATTTGGAGTACCGCTTCTAATGTCACTTTATCGAGGAATTTTCAAACGCGACATACAGATTGCGTTTAAGCAAAAAGCAGAGTTGGTGCAGCCACTCATGTTTTTAACCATGGTAGTGACTTTGTTTCCATTAGGCGTTAGTCCGTCTCCCGATACCCTTCAGCGCATTGGGCCAGGGGTAATTTGGATTGCCGCCATACTGTCCTCTCTCATGGCGATGGAAAGGCTGTTTCGCGATGACTTTCAAGACGGTTCGTTAGAGCAATACATGCTTTCTGGTATGGCGTTGCCAGCGGTAAGTGCGGTGAAAGTGACAGTACATTGGTTGGTTAGTTTCGTGCCCTTATTTTTGCTTTCTCCTTTGTTAGCGATGTTTTTGAATTTGACAGTGGATATGTATATCGCGCTTGTTTTAACGTTGCTGCTGGGTACGCCGCTACTTTCTCTAATTGGTGCTATTGCGGTAGGACTTACCGTTGGATTGCAAAAAGGCGGGGTACTTTTAGCATTGTTACTTATCCCTGTCTTTATTCCTTTACTGATATTTGCCACGTCGGCTGTGGATTCTGCCGCACTGCAATTACCTTATCACGCGCAACTTGCTATTATTGCCGCCATGCTTTTATTGGCTGCGGCATTGGCACCGTTTGCCATCGCGTATTCTTTAAAAGTGAGTCAAAACTAATGTGGAAGTGGTTACACCCCTACGCAAAAACAGAGCGTGCTTACCAGCTTTGTTTAACTTTACAGCCTTGGTTTTGGGTTGGTGCTTTAGTGTGTTTGAGTATAGGCACTGTATGGGGGCTGGCCTTTGCGCCTCAAGATTATCAGCAAGGTGATTCATTCAGAATTATCTACATTCATGTACCTAGCGCTATTTTGTCTATGGGCACTTATGTTGCCATGGCGATTGCGGCCTTGGTGGGCATGGTTTGGCAGTGGCGCACCGCTTACATGAGCATGATTGCCATGGCGCCGATCGGCGCAGTAATGACTTTTATCGCTTTGTTCACTGGGGCGGCATGGGGCAAGCCAATGTGGGGAGCTTGGTGGGTGTGGGATGCACGCCTGACGTCCGAGCTTATTCTGCTTTTCTTGTACATGGGGGTTATAGCCCTGTACGGTGCATTTGAAGACAAACAGCAGGCGGGTAAAGCCGCAGGCGTAATGGCCCTTGTTGGTGTTGTAAATATCCCCATTATTCACTACTCAGTAGAGTGGTGGAACACGTTACATCAAGGTGCAACTATCAGTAAATTTGACAACCCTTCAATTGCACCTGAAATGTTGTGGCCGCTGTTAATCAATTTACTGGGTTTTGCTTTCTTTATTGGTGCTGTAACCACAGTGCGTCTACGCAACGAAATTGTATTACGAGAAATGCACAGGCCTTGGGTACAAGCGCTTGCAATGAAAGCAATGTCAAAGCAGCAAAGCGATACGGCTAGTACATTTGGAAAAGAGGGCAATTAAGATGCAGTTTGAGTCCTTTGCCGATTTTTTAGCTATGGGTGGCTATGCGTTTTACGTATGGCTGTCGTTTGGCGTTACTTTTGTGGCAATGGCTATTGTCGCCGTACAAAGTTTTATTAAACATCGCGGCCTTTTAAAGCAGGTGGTGGTGGAAAAAGAACGCAAAGCGCGCATTAAAAAAGCGCGACAGCAACAGCAAGACAACACCTAGTGTTGGTGTAAAAGTGAACTTAGCATTTATTTGCGTTTTTATCGTTTATTAGTTTTTTCGAAGTGAGAGTTGCATGAACCCGAGACGAAAGCAGCGACTGACCGTAGTAGGAATTATCGGTTTTTTAGTAGTAAGTGCAATTGGATTGATGCTTTACGCTCTAAATGACAGTATTGACCTTTTCTATACGCCCAGCGAAATAATTGACGGCAAAAATGGACAAAAGCCACAGGTTGGCCAGCGTCTTCGTATAGGAGGTATGGTGGTGCCTGGCAGTGTGAAACGTGACCAAGAAAGTTTGGCGGTGAGCTTCGACTTAATCGATACCGGCCCAACGGTTACCGTAACTTATACTGGCATCTTGCCTGATTTGTTCCGCGAAGGGCAGGGCATTGTGGCAACAGGGGTACTTACTGGCGAGAAGAATATCAAAGCGCAGGAAGTACTCGCTAAACACGATGAAGAATACATGCCACCTGAGCTGGCAGAGAAAATGAAAGGCATTAAACACGTTAAACCTGACAACATGCCTTCCTACGAGTCGACTACCGGCACTGGAGGCAAATAATTTATGGTGCCTGAGATTGGAAATATAGCGCTAACGCTAGCGCTGGTATTGTCTATTTTGTTGGCGGTTTATCCCCTGTGGGGAGCGCATCGTCAGCATGAAACGTTAATGGCTACTGCCAAGCCGTTAGCCATTGGCTTGTTTACGTTCACACTTATTGCCTATGTGTGCTTGACCTATGCGTTCGTTACCGATGATTTCAGCGTGGCTTACGTTGCGCAGCATTCAAATAGCCGGCTTCCTATCTATTATAAAATTACCGCCGTATGGGGCGGTCATGAAGGCTCTTTCCTACTGTGGGTATTGATGCTTTCAATCTGGACAGTGGCTGTAGCGATATTTAGCAAGGGTATTCCTCTTGCTATGGTCGCAAGGGTACTATCGGTGTTGGGCATGGTGGGCATTGGTTTTTACTTGTTTATGCTGCTTACCTCTAACCCTTTTAACAGCATGCTGCCCTTTTTCCCGGTTGACGGGCGTGACCTTAATCCGCTGCTGCAAGATTTTGGTATGATCATTCACCCGCCTATGCTTTATATGGGCTATGTAGGCTTTTCTGTCGCTTTCGCGTTTGCTATCTCGGCGCTTATCTCTGGTCAATTAGATTCAACCTGGGCGCGTTGGTCAAGGCCCTGGGTTATTTCCGCATGGGCGTTTCTCACCGTGGGCATTGCGTTAGGCAGCTGGTGGGCTTATTACGAACTTGGCTGGGGCGGCTGGTGGTTCTGGGACCCAGTAGAGAATGCCTCATTCATGCCTTGGCTAGTTGGAACGGCCCTAATGCACTCGCTGGCAGTGACCGAAAAGCGAAAGGCGTTTAAGTCATGGACAGTGCTACTTGCAATTGCTGCATTTAGTTTAAGTTTATTAGGGACCTTCTTAGTACGTTCCGGGGTCATCGTTTCGGTGCACTCTTTTGCAAGCGATCCTACTCGAGGCTTGTTCATCTTAGGCATATTGATTGTACTTAGCGGTTTTGGATTGCTACTTTATGCCATGCGTGCGGCTTCGCTTAAAAGCCCTGGACGCTACCAAGCCTTTTCTCGAGAAGTGCTGTTGATGGGCAACAATGTCTTTTTGTGTGCTGCAACATTAGTTGTTCTTCTCGGTACGCTACTGCCTCTTGTTCACAAAGAGTTAGGCTTAGGCAGTATTTCCGTAGGCGCACCCTTCTTTAATCAAATGTTCACCTTATTGATTGTGCCCTTTGTCTTGATGTTAGGGCTTGGTCCGCTAACGCGTTGGAAGCAGCAAAAAGCCAGCGAACTGCAAAAACAACTGTTGGTTGCAGGTGGAATTGCGCTAAGCGCAGGTGTACTAGTGAACTTTGCCTACGACGAACCAACTTACATGGGTGTACTGGGAATGGTGTTGGTTTTTTGGATCCTCGTCACCACAGTGCAAGAAGTCATGCAGCGTTTATCTGCTATGCCTTCAAGTAGCTCTGATAATGCATCGGTACTATCTAAACTTCGCAAACTTACGCCAAGCCACTGGGGCATGGTGTTGGGTCATGTGGGCTTTGCTATCTGCATTATCGGTATTACCCTGGTTTCAAACTACGAAATGGAGCGGGATGTGCGCATGGACATTGGCGATACCGTTTCTCTAGGTGGTTATGATTTTAATTTTAAAGACGTACGTAAAGTACAAGGCCCGAACTTTGAAGCGGACAAGGGCGTATTCGACGTTTATAAAAACGGCGAATTAATAGCGCATTTAGAGCCTGAGAAACGTTTGTATATAGTTCAGCGCATGCCAATGACAGAAGCGGCTATCCATTCAAACCTAGCACGAGACTTATTTATTGCTATGGGTGAACCGTTAGACAACGGTGCTTGGGCTATTCGTATTTACATTAAACCGTTTGTTATCTGGCTATGGGCGGGTGCGGTAGTAATGGCGATAGGCGGCATTTTCTCCATTAGCGACAAGCGTTATCGTATGGCTAAGGTGAAAAAGATAAAGCGAGTATTTAGTGGCAATAATGACGCGAACTCATCGACAGGCAATGGGCAAGCACCTGTTGTTTCTGATACTTCGGTGAAAGGAGACGCATAATGAAAAAAGCTCCACTTGTAGCCATTCCATTGGTGCTGTTTTCTTTGCTTGTTATTTTCTTATTCAAAGGGCTTTTTTCTGACCCTAGAGAATTAGACTCTCAGGTTCAAGATAAAACATTACCTGCATTCTCACTGCCAGATCTTATGCAGCCAGATGTAACCTATACCCCAGAAGATTTAAAAGGAAAGGTGACTATCTTGAATGTATGGGGTGTATGGTGTGTGACTTGCGCTGTCGAAATGCCGTATCTTACTCGGCTTAAGAATGAGCAAAATGTTCACATTGTGGGATTGTATTTCGACCAAGATTTAGACCCAGACTTTGGGACAAAGACACTTAGTCGCGTGCAGCAAGAAGTCACCGACATGCTCAGCCGCTACGGCAACCCCTACGCGTACAATATCTTCGATGTTTATCGCGATACCTCCCTTGACCTTGGTGTTACTGGTGCACCAGAGCACTTTGTGATTGATGCTGAAGGCATTATTCGCATGCACCACATAGGCGATATTAATGAGCGCGTGTGGAATTCAAAAGTTGGGCCGCTTTACAATAAGCTTGTTGCAGAAGCGTCTGGCAAAGTAAGTGAAGATAGGAAAGTGGACGTTGATGCTGTAATGAGTGATGCCCAAAGTGTTCAAGGAGGCGAGTGAGGATGTTAGCTAGCAATGCTACCCATATACCTTGTGAAGCCTATAAGGTTGATACAGATATGTGTGTTGCTCACAATATAACTATCAACTTTTCCGTTTTCAAAGCGCTAGTGTCTAGTGTTTTTGCTCTTTTGTTAATTGTTAGCGCTTTCTCGGTACACGCCGCTGAAGATAAATTTACCTTTGACACTTCAGCGCAACGTGAGAGCTTTTTAAAACTTACCGCTGAACTGCGTTGTCCAATGTGTCAAAACCAGAATATTGCAGATAGCGACGCCATGATTGCCCACGACATGCGCCGAAAAGTATACACCTTACTCAAACAGGGCAAAACAGAGCAGGAAGTTATTGAATTTATGAAGTCGCGCTATGGCGACTTTGTACATTACCAACCGCCTGTTACGGCTGCGACACTGTGGCTTTGGGCTGGCCCCGTATTGTTTATATTCATTGCCTTGTTGGTTGTAATTCGCCGGAAATCGGTAACGCCACCTGAAGATATGGCCGCTAAGCTAGCCAAAGCAGACAAAATGTTGGAGCAAGAGAAAGAATGAGTTGGTCTGAGTTTTATATTATTGTTTCAGGCTTAATCACGCTTGTTCTTTTAATTGTCGTTTTTCCATGGCTACGCAATAAAAATCACGCAAAACAAGACAGTTTGAGCAATACGCAAATTGTTAAGCAGCGCCTTGCTGAACTTGACCGCGAGGTGCAAGAAGGTCTTATTAGTGAGCACGACAAGCGCCAGGCGGTTGATGAGCTCAAACTAGCGCTAGTGGATGAAAGTGCATTTCAATCTCATAAAACAGGTAATGCAAAACTTCCGCTCGCGATTGGCGCCGTGCTTGCGATAGCCTGCGGAGTGATTGTATATGCGCAGGTAAACCAAATGGGTCGTGTTGCCCAGGCAGCCCAAGCCATTGAAGCGTTGCCCGAATTGAGTCAACAGCTTGCCAGCGGTAATGCGAATAACCTGACCCAACAAGACATTGCTAGCCTTGCTCTTGCTATACGCCAGCGTTTGAGAGAAGAGCCCGAAGATGACACGGGATGGATGTATTTTGGCAGATTGATGCTGAGTATTGGTCAAGAAGTACAGGCCATTGAAGCTATTGATAAAGCGGTGAGTTTGGCACCGTCTATCTCTGCTAATCGCATTACGCTTGCTCAAGCCTTGATGACCACGGGTGATGTAAATAACTTGGAACGTGCGCAATCTATCTTGTTAGGCTTGCTCAATGACAACCCTGAGAATGATAATCTCGCGCTTATGATGGCAGTGGTGTCGGCTCAACTTGGGGATCTTAATAATACTCGTCGTTTTTATCAGCAAGTTGAAGGCAAGTTGCCAGCAGATAGCGACATGGCCCAGCGTTTAGTTGCGCGTATAAAAGAGCTCGAGGGAAATACCACCGAAATGGTAGCGTTACAACGCTCGGATGCAGAACCTGCGGATGAGGCAAATATACAAGGCGATAACAAAGAGGCTGTTACTGGCTTTACAATAACCGTTAATTTGTCCGATAACGCCAAAGCAAGCGCGCCTAAAGAAGGCTTTTTAATTGTGTTTGCTCAAGATGCTATTTCAGGTAATAGAATGCCTGCAGCTGTGGTTAAGATGCCAATAGGAGACTTCCCGGTTTCTGTGAACCTAACTACCGAAAACGCTATGATGCCACAATTTACACTTGCTACGCTTTCTGATGTAGTGGTTACCGCAAGACTATCGGAAGATGGTAATGTGGCGGTAGCTAAGGGAGAATGGCAGGGAAGCGTGAATGCAAGCGTTACAGCCAATCAGCTATCTTCACTAAGCATTATTATTAATAAGGAATTATAAGTATGGACTTGTCCAAATCACTCGCGACCGGGTTGATTATTGCCGCAGGTTTTCTAGGTGGCTGTGCGACCAATGATGCGCAGTCTCAATTGCAGGAGGCTAAGACAAATACTGCTGTAGTAGATACATCGGACCCAAGAGATCCCCTTGAACCGGTCAACCGCGAGATTTGGGATTTCAACTGGGATGTGTTGGATGCATATATTTTGCGCCCTATTACCGTTACCTACGTTACCATTATGCCTCAGCCTGCACGAACTGGTTTAGTTAACATTACGGATAACCTACAAGAGCCTGCAAACTTTTTAAATAATTTGGCCCAAGGCAAAGTGGATGATGGATTAGACAGCCTTGCTCGCTTCTTGATCAATACTACGGTGGGCTTAGTCGGAACCTTTGATGTTGCGTCTAAAATTGGCATTGAACGAAAGCGTGAGCAATTCGGCGAGACACTCGCCGTGTGGGGTTTAGATACAGGTCCTTTCTTAATGTTGCCATTTTTAGGCCCAAGCGATCCGCGAAGCTTTACCGGGGACTATGTTGATGGTTTCGCTTTTCCTATGTCTTTACTCGAAGGGTCGGTAAACTTAGCGCGTATTGGCATTTCGGTACTTGAAACACGAGCTCAATTACTTGATCAAGAGGCACAGCTTGAGCAGTCTGTTGACGATTATGCTTTTGTGAAAAATGCCTACTTTGAAAACTTGGAGTTTCGCGTTACCGACGGTAAAAGCGGTGATAAAGCAATTGATGATGAGCAGCTAGATGACTTTGCTGATTTTGAAGCAATGTTGGAAGGCAATGACTTTGATAGTTATGAAGAAACGTCGGAAGAAGCTGTTGATGAGTCGACAGATTCAGAAGATTCGTCAGTGAATGACACTGAGAAAGCTAAGCTAAAAGAAAAAGACGCCAAGTCGAAAGACGGCAAATAGAGAAAGAGTAATAATTAAAACGATGTTGGATAAAGTTCGGGGGCAGGGGTTATTTATTGTTATCTAACCTCAACTTCAACGTCACTCTAGCTATAAATGCCCGCACAAAAAAAGCCATGCTCAACAGCATGGCTTTTTAGTTCTAGGTATGTGAACAACCCTATTGGCAGCGTTCAAACGACAAACTAGTCCTTTGGATAGCCCATCGGGTTTTGCGACTGCCAGTTCCATGTGTCTGCGCACATGTCTTCTAAGCCTTTTTCAGCATGCCAGTTAAGTTCTGTGGCCGCTTTCGTTGGGTCGGCATAACAGGCTGCCACATCGCCGCTTCTGCGCGGGGCAATCTTATAAGATACGGTTTTACCCGAACCTTTTTCGAAGGCTTTAATCATTTCGATTACTGAATAGCCCTGACCCGTACCTAGATTGTATTTATCTAGGCCCATGTTTAGGTTAAGTCGATCGAGCGCTTTTAAGTGACCGTTGGCAAGATCGACAACATGGATGTAGTCGCGAACGCCAGTGCCATCAACGGTATCGTAATCATCACCAAATACGCTTAGTTGCTCTAGCTTACCGGTGGCTACCTGAGAGATATAAGGCATTAAGTTGTTTGGGATGCCGTTAGGATCTTCACCAATTTGACCAGACTCATGCGCACCAACTGGATTGAAGTAGCGAAGTAATACGATGTTCCACTCGTTGTCTGATACGTAAAGATCGCTAAGCATATGTTCAACCATAAGCTTCGACATACCATAAGGATTAGTCGGTTGGCCTGTGGCCATGTCTTCGCGTAGCGGTAGCGATGCTGGGTCGCCGTAAACCGTAGCAGAGGAGCTAAATACAATATTCTTTACGTTGTGCTTCTGCATGGCTTTACATAGCGTCAGCGTGCCGTACACGTTGTTTTCGTAGTACGAAAGAGGCTTTTGTACAGATTCGCCAACGGCCTTTAAGCCCGCAAAGTGAATAACGGCAAAAATATTATGCTCGCTGAAGATGTCATCTAAGACTGCAGTGTCGCGAATATCGCCTTGAACAAATGTCACTGACTTGCCTGTCAGTGTTTCTACGCGACGCAACGACTCAGCACTTGAATTGGCTAGGTTGTCGAGTACGACAACGCCGTAGTTTTGTTCAAGTAACTGTAGAACTGTGTGGCTACCTATATAGCCTGCACCACCAGTGACTAAGATGGTCTTCATGCATTCTCCTTGCTAGACGGTTGCGCAATGTATTTAGCGCAGATGGAATATTGAATAGGTTTTATAACCAATGGATAAACTAAAAATACCACAAAAGCCCAGAGTAACGAGGTCCAATTTGATGCGGTTTGAAGAATAAGGGCAAATACGGGCACGATAACGAGTAACTTAAGAACATTCAGTAAGGTCTTTTCTGGTACCGTAAGCCTTTTGGATGCCTGGTCGAGCAACTTAACGCGCTCTGTTAAAGAAAGACCTTTTAAGGCAGGAATGTCTCTTGTAGAAAAATAAAACTTCATAGGTTTGCTCTAAGCCTTTATTTCGAAACCTTAAATAAAAAACCGCCGGAACGTTACGTCGCGGCGGTTATTGTAGGGGAATTGGTCAGCACTTAAAACATGCTAACTATAAATTACGCTTTTTCTTCAATACCAGCTTTTTCCCAGAAACGAGACTTAAAGCTCATTAAACCAATCACGATAGCAATAGCTATGCTGAATAGGGCAATCTGAAGATATAGGTCAGGCATTTGTTCAACGTTCTCTGGGTCGAAGTTACCAGAGAGCAGGCCAGCAATGATGTTGCCGATAGAATAGGTAAGTACGAAAACCCCCATCATTTGCCCTGCAAAGCGCTTAGGCGAAAGCTTACTAACGGCGCTTAGTGCAACGGGGCTTAGGCAAAGCTCACCAACCGTATGCAAGAAGTAAGTAGTAACAAGCCACATAGGCGCAACTTTAAGGCCTTGTGCAGCGTACTGCGACGCCATAAACATTACCAAGAAGCCCGATGCCATAATAACGATACCGATAGCACACTTGATGGTGTAAGACGGGTCTATCATTCGCTTAGCAAGGTTAATCCAAAGGGCAGCGAAGAAAGGCGACAAAATTATAATGAACAGCGAGTTTGAAAGCTGGAACCATACTGTTGGAATTGCTTCCATTCCGAATAGGGATGTAATAAGCGAACCGCTTTCAAGTACGCGGTCTGTATAGTTCTGTGCGAATAGGTTTAACGAAGAGCCTGCTTGCTCAAAACCAGACCAGAAGCATGCAGACGCAACACAGACTAAAAACAGCGCCCACATGCGCTTCTTCTCGTTGTCGCTTAGCTGGCCTTTAAAATAAATAAAGCCGAAGTAAAGGAAGAAGATTACAGTAAAGGCAACGGCAACCTGTTGAGCAAGGGCTACAGGCTCGATAACGATGGTGCCCATGTGTGCAAGTACAATAACCACAACAGCGAGTGCAATTACTGCCCATACGCCCATCCATGCACGCTGTTTGGCCGCACCTTGATATGGGTTTGCGGGCGCTACAGAATCAGCCGATAACGAACGATTGCTGAAGTAATATTGAATAAGGCCAATAGCCATACCGATAGCAGCAGCACCGAATGCATAGTGCCAGCCCCAGTTTTCCTGTAAATAACCAGTCACTAGGTAGGCGATAAGAGAGCCAATGTTAATACCCATATAATACAGAGCATAGCCACTGTCACGACGGCCATCATCCTCACCATATTGCTGGCCAACCATGGCTGAAATATTGGGTTTAAGTAAGCCTGTGCCTGAAGCAACAAGAATTAGGCCGACGAAAAATAAATTTTGTAAGTCTATAGCAAGAACTACGTGACCTGCGAAAATGATAATACCGCCGTACCATACAGCGCTTTTACCACCGATCAAGCGGTCAGCTAGCCAACCTCCAGGCAAACCTAAAAAGTATACCGCGCCGGTGTATAGGCCATAGATAGCGCCAGCTGTTGCAACAGTAAAACCTAAACCTTGAGTTTGTAAGCTTGCTGTCATGAATAGGACAAGTAGCGCGCGCATACCGTAGTAACTCATGCGCTCCCACATTTCTGTAAAGAATAGCGTTCTTAGGCCCCCTGGATGGCCGAAAAAGCTAGTATCGTTAGATGGTTTCATAATTATATTTTAATTCCATATTGCTTATGGTTGTTATTGTAGAGCACTTATAGGATAGGCTCTTTGATATTAGTCCGTAAGGCGGATAGCTTCTTATACTAGAGCTTGCTTAAAGACACAAGATTTGGGCGACAAACTTCATTAAAGCAGTGTCAATCGGCTAAGCCTTAAGCGACTTAGCCGATTGATAACAAGGCTTATGTGAATTGAAATGCACTAAAGTTCGCGGATGGTAGCCACTACAATTCTTACGATTCCGTAAATAAGCAGCAAGGACACACCGAAAAGAACGAGGTTGTAAATAACGGTCGGATAAGCGTTATCATCTGGAAGAGTAGGCGATTCTACGGTCACCAAATGTTGCAACTTTTGATACGCTTCCACGCGTGCATTTTCAAGGGTTATAAGCGATGAAGAATACGCTTGAATTGCGAGCTGTAACTGAACCTGAAGATTACTGTATTGCGCCATAAGCTCACTCACTGACAGGGCCTCGCTTTTCCCTTCAGCAGTACTGATTCGCTCTTTCTGCTTCTCTACTTCTTTTTGTAATGCCGCTATTTCACGCTTAATATTGATGACTTCAGGTGCAACGTTAGACATCATGGTCGACATGGTACTTAGCTCAGCCTTTTTCTGGGCAAGGGTTGCTTGGAGCGAAAATGCTATCTGTTGAAATGCAGCACCTTCAGCAGTAGGGTCGAGCACATTGTATTCAGACTGAAAGGCCAAAATTTCAGTCTTGGCTTGTTGAAGCTTTTGCTCAACAATTTCATGTTCACCTTTGGCAAAAGTGAGTTTTGATTTCGCCAAGTTGTTATTGATATTGTTGATAAACTCTTCTGCCTTATCAACAATGGCTTTGTTGATTATTTGAGCATATTCTGCGTCAAAAGCACGGGTACGCAGGCTAATTACGGAAGACGCTGAATCAACGCTTACCTCAATATGATCCAAGTAAAATTGATAAAAGTCTTCTTGCTTATGAGAAGACGACAGACCGCTGAACATATCAGCTTTGTCTGACATATAATGGTCTCGAAGACCAATAGTGTCATCTAGATACTTAATCATATCGGCAGATTGAATATAAGCTTCCACTAACTGGCTTTCTGTACCGCCGGATGCGCCAGATACGCCGGCTGCCATTAGTAGCGAAGATGGGTCAAAGCTGCTGCCGCCATCGCTTGATTTAACGATAAGCTGACTTTTACTTTCGTACTGTGGTGCCGCCCATAGAACAAGATAGGCCGCGTAAAGTACCCATGGAAGCACAAGTAATAGCATTTTGTGTTTGCTTAGAAGGGCATTGAGCTGTGTAAGAGATTTTTCCACTGTGATTCGAACCTATTTAAGTGATTTCTTATTGTCTGCATCCTGCGTGTAAACGTCGATGCCTTCTTCAAGATCGTGATAATAAGTGAGTTTACCATCATCAATGATGACGGCAGAGGTGCAGAATTCGCGAATTTGGTCAAGCTCATGGCTCACCATGATAACGCCGGCCTGCTCGCTTTTTTCCTTAAGCGATAAACGCGCTTTTTTTCTGAAAAGCGGATCGCCTACTGATGTCGCTTCATCGATAAGGTAAATATCGAAATTAATATTCATGCAGCATGCAAATACCAACTTGGCGCGCATGCCCGACGAATAGGTGCGAACGGGAAGATCAAAGCGTTTGCCCAACTCAGCGAATTGCTGCACTTTTTCTTCGTACTCAGGAAGGGATTTAACATTATTGATTCTTCCAACAAAACGCGTGTTTTCACGCCCGGTCATTTGTGGGTGTACACCTGTTTGCAGCGCTACTGGCCATGACATAGATTTGTTCGTTAAAACGCGGCCTTTGTCTGGATATTCACTCTTGGCAAGCATGCGGAAGAGGGTTGACTTACCCGCACCATTTTTACCTAAGATTGCGACGTTATTCTCGGTTGGAAATTCAAAATTTAAATTTTTAAATATATACTGAGGCCCCATTTTACTCGGGTAGCTCTTCGTTAGTTTTTCTATTTTGATCATCGAGATAGCACCCTTTTCCAAGTAATGTGGTACATCGAAAGGCTTAGAAATAAGAAGGCGATGGTAATTTCTACAACAAAACTTAACGATACCCCTTTGGTCCCGTAGGACTCGAAGCATGCAAAGCGCGCGAGCTCATTGAAATGAACAAGCGGATTCCAAGTCAGATACGGCCAATATTCTTCAGGCAAATCTTGCAAGCTGAAAAATACGCAAGAAATAAACATTAAAGGGCGAGTGAGCATTGATTTAATTTTATCTACTTCTGGTACGAATGCGGCAGCTATCGCAAAGATCATACCGATGGATATAGAGAAAACCCATAAAAGAAGAAATAGAGATATTAAAAGTAACGGGTCATTAACTGTGAAGGTTTCGCCCATTAAGTAGAGTGCAAGGCTTAACAAGGCAACTACGACTACTTTCACTGAAAACTCTAAAAATCCCGCAGTGAGGATTGCAGAAATAGGTTGTACCTGTCTGAAAGCGTAAAGGGGTTTGTTCCTACGAACAGAGGTTGAGACGGACTGTAAACAAGTGGTCAGAGATTGCAGGCCCACCATACCAATCATCATAAATAGAAAAAGAGGTATAGAATGAATATCGTCGCCACTGATTAAGCCGCGTAAGTAAGAGAGCGCGAATATAAAAGCAAAAGGTTCAAGGAATGCCCACCCCAAACCAAACTTATCGTTGAATTTACTTTGAAGCTCACGCAGGAAAAGCGCAAAAATCACGCCTCTCCACGCATAGAGCTGATCTTTAAAAGTTACCATGCTTAGTTAGTAGCGACGTTAGCTGCAATTGCAATTTGATAAACGATTTGGGTAATGTCTTTAACAGCTTGCAGTACCTTGGTATCTATTGCAGGAAGAACGATTATTTGATCCCCTGGCTCAAGCTTGCTTTCATCGCTTGAAAGGAATGAGTCGTTCACGCTTGAAAAAGTAACGTTACCGTTTTTGCGAACAATTAGTATACGTTCGTCTTCGGCGCGTTCAGTAAAGCCGCCAGCCCAAGCTACGTAATCTTCTGTCGTCGCATCTGGGTTAAATACTACAGATTGCGGTAGCAGTACTTCACCGCCTACATGTATCAAATCAGTCACTTCAGGAATAACGATGGTGTCGTTAGGTTCAAGCAATATATTAGCTATGTCGCCATTTTCAGATACAACAACACGGCCTTGGGGCTCCACTCTCCTTGCACGAGCAATAAAGTCCGCAACGAGTTGCGCTTCTTGAGCACGTATCGCGCCTTCACCCGTTGAGCTTATCGGTGCGGTATACATGCTTCTCTCAAGACGCTGTAGGCCTTCTTCGATGATTTCCTTTTGTTTTACGGCCACACTTTCTCTAAGTAGATAAATATTTTGTGTGTCAGAAAGCGTCGTATCAGCTTCGATATGATCAAGCACGTCAAGCAGGCGCGCTCCCTTATCAACCATAATTTGTGATGCGCCTGCGAAGGCGCCTGCTACATTAATGCGATATATTTGCGGCTCGTGATCCGCAATGTATTCTACCGTGTCGCCTGCGCTTAGTTCTAAAGAAGCAAACGCATTTAAATCTAAGTAGCGTGCGAACTGTTTATTATCGCGAACACCCGATACAGACGCATGAGAAGCAAATTCACCGGGGCGCGCAAAGTAGTTAACTACGCCACCGTTGAGCTCTTCATTTAAAAATTCAAAAGTAAAGCTATTGCGTGCTCCGGTTTCAACCACGATTGTGTTGCCGATTGGGTGCACCAAAATAGTGTCGCCGTCTTTGAAAGATACTTCTGGAAGCTTTCCACTTCTGAAAAAGGCATACAAATCTGCGGTTGCGACGACCTTGCCATCGCGAACAATGTCGATTTGCCTAAAACTGCCACGTTGGAAGTCGATGCCTCCTGCACGTTTTAAGTAATAGAGCACGCTGTCTGAAGCAAGGCCGGCATACTGACCAGGGCGCAATACTGGACCTGATACAAATATAGACACCGGGGTAGACGTGAGGAGGTTTACATAAACATTCACATCATTGGTATAAACCTGCCTGATTTTTGATGTAACCGTTTGGTTAACACTGCCTGCTGGCGTATTAGCTACTCTAATGGGACCGATATTTGGAATAAAAATGTTGCCCTGGTTGTCTACGGTAACAACGCTAGAAAAATTAACCGCACCCCATAGCCAAATATTTATCTTGTCGCCAGGCGCAACCAGGTAATTATCGTTCAAGCCTGAACTGCGCTCCGATTCAAAGCCACCAATAAATAGGTTCGCAGCAAATGGCGGATTTTCCATAGGAGCTTGGGCAGGGAACACTGTATCAATAGTGGGCTCTCCTGGTAAGTTAACACCATTTCGCGGCTGTGTGGAGAATTGCCCCATAGAACTTGCTGAGCCCGTTGCGCCAGGTAAAGTTCGTTGAGTTGAGATACTTAGAGGAGAGACTGACTGTGTAGCCCCTGAGCTTTGCGACTGTTGAGCCCTTTCTCTTAGCTGCTGTAGTTGTTCGACACTTTGTGCGAAAACCGGTTGCAAAAGAAGGCAACCAACTACTGCTGAACACGCTGTTACTGAAAGCGTTTTAATTGTGTTTTTTATATCCATGAACTTCATTGATTTTACTCACCTTGCGCGGCTACTGAAACAACGAGGGGAGAAACTACTCTCCATTGACCATCCCGTTGGCAAGTTGTTAATTTGCGCTGTGCTCTGTTTTGAACAGAGTCACTATCTTGTAAAGAAAAGCGTATACACTTATTACCGGTGGCTGAAGTGTAGTGCTTGGTGGCTTCATAATCATAGCCATTGAAGCGTATTGAAAAAGATTCTTTTTTATCAAAATAAACATTGGCTTTTGGAATATTTATTGCAAGCTCTTTATCTGGCGCAAGAGAATATGCAAGAGAAGAGTGCACCAAGGGTATGTCAGCTTCGGTAACTGTAGGTGAGTTAGTGCACCCGGCTGCGCTCACAATAAGTGCGAACGGCAAGATTAAACGTTGGAATTGTTTGAACATTAGCTTTCATATCCATATAGCAATTTCGCGCTAGGATAACACAAGTTTAAAAAAAAGCATGTTTGCTATCCAACCTGCACCTTGGTTTCAGATGCCATAAAGACTGCATTGGCGTTAGAAAGTTCATAGGTGCTGTGAATTTAAACATTGGGTGGAATAAAAGTGTTTTTTGCCCGTTTATTTTATGTCTCAGTGAGCATTGGAAGTGTTAGAAGAAAATTTCTACGCATATAGGGGGGATCGCATTTGTTATGAAACGTTTTGAAACGATAATTTTTGCGATTTGGGTGGTTACTTAAACAAATGTTTTATATCATATGGCAGTTTTCGACCTGCATAGTTATAACAATAATCCCTCACCGCGCTGGAAGAAATGGAAGTTGTACATAGATGGAATCAATATTGAGCTTTTTAAACAAATTTACAAGTGCATTGGTTAGGCTGGTAAACACTAGTGTTTCGGTAACCGGTGACGAGAGGTTGTGTGTTTTATGCTAGCGTACTTGCAGTTCGTCCCGCTTTTTACTGCATTTTTCGTAGCCCTAATCCTTTTAGTGGTGATGACGCCTTTAGCGCATCAGTTTGGCTTAGTTGACCAACCTACAGCACGTAAACGTCATGCCGGAATCGTCCCTTTAACAGGGGGCGTCGCTATATTTATGGCGGTGCTGGTTGCGAGCGTTGCAACCGATGTATGGATGAAGAACAATCCACTTTTCTTTACTGCATCTGCTTTCGTGGTATTGCTCGGTATGCTAGATGATCGCTTTGATTTAAGCGCGAAAGGTCGCCTTATGTGTCAGTTTGGTGTGGCCGCTATCATGGCGTGGAGCGCGCAAAATTATATCACTTCGTTAGGAAATATTTTCGGAACCGGAGAGGTAATGTTCGACCTCGGCGGGTACTTCTTTACCATCGTTTGTGTTGTAGGGGTCATTAATGCATTTAACATGATAGATGGCATAGATGGTCTTGCAGGTGGTATGAGTTTGGTTATATTACTCACCGTTGCTGGTTTTTTGATTTTTACAGGTAATGGCGCCTCCATCATGGAGCCTCTTATAATCGTTGCCGCTATCGTTCCTTTCTTGGCGTTTAATCTTAGTTGGAAAGGGTTTAAGGGAAACAAGATATTTATGGGTGATGCAGGCAGTATGTTTGTCGGTCTCACCATTGTATGGCTGCTTGTTGATCACACCCAAGGTGACATGGCGGCGTTTAGGCCTATAACTGCGGTGTGGCTTGTTGGACTTCCTTTAATGGATATGGCGGCAATCATGTATCGCCGCGCGCGCAAGGGTCAGTCAATGTTGAAACCAGACAGGCAGCATCTACACAATATTTTTATGCGTGCAGGGTTAAGTAGTAGACAGTCGTTGGTGGCTATATTGGCGCTTGGAGCGTGCTATTGTCTAATCGGTATCCTGGGTGAAGTTTATCGCGTGCCAGAATCAGTTATGTTTTATGGCTTCATGGTACTCCTAATTATTTATAGTCTTGTGATCCAGCATATTTGGAGTGTACTTCGCTTTGTTAAGCGGTTTAGGTCGTAGATTAGGTAAAACCCGTAGCGGGTTTAGAGAAATCTCTGTAACATATCTCCAAAAAAGAAGCGCATAACAGCGCTTTTATTTTCTTCGTTACTCTTTATTGCTGGTAAAAAATTCTTGATAAATCAATTCTCTGTCATTCACAATGAAAATAAAAAAAAGCATGTTGAATCGATTGTCGCCATGGCCGTTTACCAGGCGGACAATGCTAGATGGCTTCAAGAATCGATTAAAAGCATAACAGAGCAAACTTATTCGGATTTTCTTTTCATCATTGTTATTGATGGGCCGGTGCCTAAGCCAATAACTCAAGTCCTTCAAAGCGCAGCCGAGAACGACGATAGAATCGTTCTAGCGCAAAATAGCCATAATATTGGTCTTGCAAGCAGCATGAATTCTGCCATCGATTATGGTTTGCAGTTTAACCCCTCTTATTTTGTGAGAATGGATGCAGACGATATTTCCGAAACTCATCGCTTGTTACGTCAAATTACTTACCTAAATAGGCATAGCAATATATCCGTGCTCGGTTCTGCGCTTACTGAAATTAACGAAAGCGGGAAAAAAGTCGGAGCACGGATAATGCCTGCTTCGCACAAACAAATCACCCGAATACTACCTAGGCGTTGCTCACTTAATCATCCTACGGTGGTGATTCGGTATAGCGTGTTTCATGATGGACATAGGTACAATGGCGACTTACTTAACACGCAAGATTATTTTTTCTGGATTTCGCTAGCCTCACAAGGTTACATCTTTAGAAACTTGAAGGACCGATTATTGAAGTTTAGAAGAGTGAATAACTTCTATAAACGTCGTGGTTTAAGCAAATCTCTTAATGAATTTAAAGCGCGCATCTTTGCGATCACCAAGTTAAAACAGTTTTCACCCTATAACTTTTTTTATGCTTGCGGTGTCTTATCACTGCGCTTAATGCCAGGGAAAGTGGTTAAACTAGCATACAAACTCGACAGGCATTTGTTAGAGAGGTTTGGTAAGCATTGAAAACAGGGATTGTTGTTGTACTTTATAACCCCGATTTTGGGCACCTTGCTAATGTGATTAGTGCTTTTTCGGCGCCTGAATGGGATTTAGTATTAGTTGATAATTCTGCCAATGCTGATGAGCGTCTGAATATATCTAGCTGCACTTACATTCACTGTGAAACGAATGTGGGTATTGCAAAAGCTCAAAATATAGGCTTAAAAAGCCTCTTTGATAAAGGTGTTGAATACACCTTCCTGCTTGATCAGGATAGTCAGTTTACGCCTAGCATTGCTACGGAATTACTGCGCCAGTTTGCTACTTTGGAAAAAGAAACCCCCATCGCCGCTATAGGTCCCTCTATTTACTGTCAATTTTCTGATTGTGTTGATCAGGGTGTGCTTCAAAAAGGTAAGAAAATTTGCGATAGCTTGAAAGAAGTGAAACAAATTATTGCCTCGGGCATGCTTATCTCTCGTCGCGCTTTTGAGAAAGTGGGCGGAAAAGAAGAGGCACTTTTCATTGATGGTGTTGACCATGAGTGGTGCTGGCGAGCCCGAGCAAAAGGGATGGCCATTTATCAGTCGTTAAGTGCTTGTATGCCTCATCGGCAAGGCGACGATAGAGTGAAAGTATGTGGCGTTATGTTCAAACAAGGCGCTCCTATTAGACTCTACTATCAGTTTCGCAATGTGCTTATTCTTGCGCGACGTAGCTACGTTCCGCTTTATTGGAAGCTTCGTCATGTTTGTGCAATACCCGTAAGGTATACTGTCAATCGATTTTGTTTTGGGCAGGGAAAAGCAAGAGGGCAGTATATGCGGCGCGGTCTAAAAGATGGACTTAAGCATCGCAGTGGTCCTATTCAAGTGAATAAAGGGTCTGAATAGCGTCGTTGATTAGCTACAATTAGCTAAACGGCATGTGTGCAAAACGAAAAATATGCTTAGTTTACTTTCACTAAATTAGTGCATTAGATATCATTTGTCCCAAGTTTAGTGCATTAATGCGTGAAGAATAGCCCTAATGCCCAATTTCAACACACAAATGCTCTAAAAGGGTAATTGGAACATCGATTGCATTACTCTTTGTATAATTGTGAACATAGATAAGCTTAAGAAATAATAGACGGCAAGGCGCCGACTTGAGCAAGTAACTAGGATTTTAAAAAAGGATATTAACTTATGAGTCAGGTTAAAAAAGCGGTAATTCCTGTAGCAGGTCTTGGGACAAGAATGCTTCCGGCAACGAAAGCCATCCCTAAAGAGATGTTACCGGTGGTTGATAAGCCACTCATTCAATACGTTGTTAGTGAATGCGTTGCGGCTGGTGTAAAGGAAATTATTCTAGTTACTCACGCTAGTAAGAACAGCATTGAGAACCACTTTGATACTTCATTTGAACTTGAAGCAACCCTTGAAAAGCGTGTAAAACGCCAACTCTTAGAAGAAGTACAGTCAATTTGTCCGAAAGACGTAACCATCATGCACATTCGTCAAGGCGTTGCTAACGGACTAGGTCACGCCGTCTTGTGTGCACGTCCGTTGATTGGCGATGCTCCATTTGCTGTAGTACTTCCTGACGTGATCATTGATGATGCAGCGAGTAACCCGAAAAAAGATAATCTTGCTGACATGGTGGCTAAATTCAATACTAGCCGTGTAAGTCAAGTTATGGTTGAGCAGGTACCAGAAGAAGATATTTCTAAGTTCGGTATTGCTGATCTTGACGGAGCGGCTATTGCCCCGGGTGACTCAGCTAAGATTCACGCAATGGTAGAAAAACCACCGCAAGATGAAGCACCTTCTGATCTAGCTGTAGTGGGTAGATATGTGCTTTCAGAAAAGATTTGGGACCTGCTAGAGTTCACACCTCCAGGTGCAGGTGGCGAAGTTCAACTTACTGACGCCATTGATGCACTGATGAAGCTTGAACAAGTAGATGCTTACTACATGAAAGGTAAGAGCCATGATTGCGGAAGTAAGTTAGGCTACATGAAGGCTAATGTGGAATATGCTTTACGTCACCCTTCTTTAGGCGATGAATTTAAAGAGTACTTAGCGTCTGTAGTGAAATAACGAAGTACTTTGTAAGCTACAACTTTATGCGGTAAAAAAATGCGCCAACATTGGCGCATTTTCTGTTTTTGAAACACTCACTTTCCATGATACTGGGCTAACCATCAAGTAAACGTTTAGAGCCGTTAAGCAAAGGTTGTGTTATTTATTTAACACGCACATGACTTTCTATCTTGCTTAACATTTTTTCACCAATGCCCTTTACTTGGGTCAGTTGCGCGACTTCGAGAAACGGGCCCACTTCCTCACGATACTTAATAATCGCTTTTGCTTTTGACTGACCAACACCTGGCAGAGAAATTAATTGCTCGACAGTCGCTGAGTTTAAGTCGATGCGTTGTTGTTGGTTTGTTGCTTTATTCTGTGTTTGCTTACTACTTTCTACTTCAGCATGAACCATAGGAGCTTGAATAGCTAGCGCTGATAGAACGAGTAAGCCAGAAATTAACTTTTTCATCATCTTTCCTTGTATGTGTTGCTAAATACGCTATCCGTTTTTCGGGTATTACGTTTTAGCTAAATGGGTTTAAAATTATGTACCCAAAGTGCATTCACTTTTTCTAGTCTCAACACTATCGAATCTAACTTGGCATAAAGATTAGAGTCTATTCGATGTAGCGATTAGTAATAAAGCGCGAAGCACTTCTGCGTGTACACACAAGATGATAAAGGCGGGCCGAAAAATCGGTAGTCCAGTTTTAGTACAGTTTTTATTGGTAGAGTGGAGAATAATGCCTAAAAAACGGGCTAGAAAGCCCGTTTTGAAATACTTACATTGCTAACGCACAAAACGCTTATAGACGATCAAGAAGCGCTTGGGTGAATTCTGTTGTACCGGCTTCACCACCTAAGTCGCGAGTGGTACGGTCACCAGATTCAATGACGTCTTTCAATGCTGCGCGGATTTTCTCAGCTTTATCGCCCATGTTTAGGTATTCAAGCATTTGCGCTGCAGCAAGAACTACTGAAGTTGGGTTGGCAAGATTCTTACCCGCAATATCCGGTGCGCTGCCGTGAACAGCTTCAAAAATTGCACAATCTTCGCCGATGTTTGCACCAGGTGCCATACCAAGACCACCTACAAGACCAGCACATAGGTCAGATAGAATGTCACCGAAAAGGTTAGTTGTTACGATAACGTCAAACTGATGAGGATTCATTACAAGTTGCATACAGCAGTTATCAACAATCATCTCAGCAGATTCGATATCAGGATAGCGTTCGCCAACTTCACGGGCAACTTTTAGGAATAGACCTGACGTTGACTTAAGAATGTTCGCTTTATGAACCGCTGTCACCTTTTTACGACCTTCGCGACGAGCTAACTCATAGGCAAAAGTTACGATTTTTTCAGCGCCATCACGGGTGATTTTACTCATAGCTTCAGCTTCGTTGCCGTCTTCTGAAACAACTTGACCTAGACCTGAGTACATACCCTGAGTATTTTCACGTACAGTGATAATATCGATATCTTCATAGCGCGCTTTTGTGCCTTTAAAAGACATTACTGGGCGAAGGTTTGCGTACAGCTTGAACTGTTTGCGAAGACTAACGTTAATAGACGTGAAGCCTTCGCCAACTGGCGTAGTTAAAGGGCCTTTAAGCGCAACTTTATTTTTTGCGATAAGGTCTAGTGTTTCTTGAGGTAGAAGCTCGCCATGTTCTTCCAGTGCAACTAAGCCCGCATCGGCATAGTCATAGGCAAAGTCACAGCCAACCTTATCTAGAATTTTTGTGGTCGCATCGATAATGTCCGGGCCAATGCCGTCACCGCGAATGACTGTAATACGTTGCTGAGTCATGTGGAGGGATCCTCTGGTAATTCTGTTATCAAAATCGTTAGGTTTATTCAATTTTTGGTTTGGCGCGTGAGGTGCCAAGTTCTGCTTGCTTACTTATTATAATTGAAAATGTAGGGAAAAAGGATAAAGCACCGCAAAAGTTGCCGTATTTTATACGATAGCCGGCGCAAGTTATAGCCATTCGTAAAGATTAATTAAGGTGATAGGGCGATAAATCTGTCATTACGCACTGATCCAGCTATTAAATAGTGTTGAAGCAGGCAACAGGAATTAGTTAATAAGTCGCATAGGTAAACTATCACGGGTTTGCTAGAAGGTGGGGCAAAATAGGGTGGGTCCTAATAAAGTATTTTCATTGGTGTGAGTGCGGTTAAAAGTTCGTTTGCGCAACTAAAGAGAAATAGGGCAAAAGAGTAGTTGCCCATTGGACTCAAGTGCTTTGTGCACATCACTGGGTTGCACATTTAGAATGCTCAAGAGCGTTTTTACATTGATATCATGAAGTAACGAATAGATACCTTGGTGAAATAGACAGGCTTTCGCGATAGCAAAGCTTAATACTAAAATCGCCTGTTCTTTTTGAATCGATTTTGGAACCTCGGTACTCGCTTTTCCACACTGATGTATTACGGCACGCCAGGTCGAGCTCTGATGCCAACTCCCAGCAAGCTCGGAGGCTATCGCTAGCCACGGCGTTTCCGACTTCACTTTAAATGCATTGTTGATAGATACGGCTTTGCTAAGGTCTACAGGCAAGGATTTAGATACTTTGAAACCCGGAAGAGTAAATAGCGGCGTGCAGACAAAGGTCATCGTTAACGCTGCCGACTGTGGTGTAAACTTCGAATCTACAATTTGGGCGAAGGAGCTAGAGAGTGAACACGCTAGCAAGGTTATTTGCTTACAGAGTCCCATAAGTGGAAATTGATTTTGCGTCAGGCGCTCTAAAAGAGCGAACTGAATAAGCATGTCGCCTACCCGTTCTATACCGTAGGTTAATACTGCTTGTTTGATACTTTTTACTGGCAGTTGTAGCCTGTTGTCTTGACTCGCTGTGTGCATCAAAAAGTGATTAAAAGAGGGGACTTTTTCAATTTTTTCACACAGCTGTTCAATCTCTACATCTTGCTTTTGCAATTCATCGATAATGTTAATTAGTCCCTTCGGAGGATGTTGAATGGCAAAAGTTGAAGGCAAAAATGGAGTGCCGCCTTGATTTACTCTGGCATTGGCAGTGTCTGTATACAGCGCTATAAAGTGTTCAAAAGGCAATGATAAAGCCACCGGAGCGTGAATAGCTGATAAAGGAAGCCATTTGCCATCTTCGTTGTCCTTGCTGAGCGTGAACACATAACCATGATTTTGCTGGATATCTACTAACGCCCCAGGTACGCCATTGGCATACACCTTTGCCCCAGGAAGTAAGCCCTCAAATAGGGGGATTAGCGGTGCAATATGATGTCGGTGTTGGGCTGGTAGACGATTGGCTATGTGGGTAAACACAATTTGGTAACCCACCTTTTTTGTTCTTGTGGCAAACACACCTGAGAGAAGACAAAGCCTCTGCGCTAAGTTCAGTCGGCTGTCTGATATGTAATTAACGTGCTTTTCAGTCTGCAACGCTTTTTGTAACTTTACCGTGTCTTGCCAAATAGTCAGGTTATGTTTACGTAAAAAGCGAATAACTTCAGCAACTTTATCTCGCGGTGTCTTACCGTTAGATATCCAAAAGGTGGCGAGCAAAGATGCGAGAACGTGCTGCAGATAGTGGTCATTGAACCGACATAGCTTACCAAACAGAGCCAACAGCAAAAGCTGTTGCGTGTCTTTAGGTAACTCGTTATCGAGGTGAAGCGTAGCTGCGGCGAGCGCTGGGTTTGCATTGACTAACGTCAATATCCGTTTTGCGTTTTTTAACCAATGGTTAATACGCTGCTCGACTGATAAATCAGCTTCGCCTATATGAATAAGGCGCTTAAGCATGGAAATGATGTCGGTCACTCCCCATCCTTCTAACTTTTTTGGTAGCTGGAGTAAGCCCCTTCGCCCCATGCTATGAGCTTATCGTTTTCAAACAGTAAAGGCGTACACTCATCTTGTGTAGTCAATCCGTCTGCACGTACATGCTGGGTTCTAAAAAACATTACCTGAATCGCTGTAGCACCTTGTCGTTTAGCTTCTGTGATATCAGGCGAGCCTAGTAAAGCAAGCACCTCTTCTCGTGTACTGCCTAGTTTTAATTTAGTAATTTGAACCCGGTTGTATTCTTCACGGTCTTTCCAATCCATATTTTCAGGTTTATCTGGGTAAAAGGCGATAACCATAAAAACAAACACCGCGTATAACGCGATGCCAGCTAAAATTAGACGAATAACCTTGGTATTCATGACCGTTACTTCTCGTTTTCTGTACTCAAATGTTAGTGAGGGTAATTAGTGTCTCAAAGTATGAGCCTTTGAAAAGGTATACTGATCGACCGCAACATTCTTCCGTTTAATACCACTCCAGGCAAGTGTACCTCAAAATCCCTAGTAAACGTAAGCAAATGCATCTCCTTATAATTTTGCTTGCTTAGTCACTTTTCACGACATAACACGGTTCGTAGGCGCTGCCTGGTAGTTTCATCCTGTGTTGTTTTACAAATGACTCTAATAATGTATCGACTTTTTCCATAAGATTGCTATCGCCGGTAAGCTCGAACTGACCGTGTTTCTTAATTTGTGCGATCCCTTCGGCTTTTACGTTCCCAGCAACAATACCAGAAAATGCTTTTCGTAAATTTGCAGCGAGATTACTTTTGCTTTGATCTAAATGAAGCTGTAGGGCTGCCATACTTTTATGTGTTGGAATAAAAGGCTGTTGGAAGTCTTGTTCAATTTTAAGTGACCAGTTAAAGCTGAAAGCGTCACCCATCGCCCCTCTGAACTTTCTTACTTTTTCAAGATGTTTGCTCATAGTGCGGGCTACTTCTTCAGGATCATTCACGATAATTTGATATTTTGACTGGGCCTCTGCGCCCAACGTGGCTCCTACAAAGGTGTCGATGGCTTCAAAATACTCTTCGCTGCCTGCAGGACCAGTTAATATCACAGGAAATGGTTGTTGCGCATTGCGCTCATTCAATAATATGCCAAGTAAATAAAGCAGCTCTTCAGCCGTTCCTACCCCGCCTGGAAATACAGTAATACCGTGCCCAAGTCTCACGAATGCTTCTAGGCGCTTCTCGATATCTGGCATGATAATAAGTTCGTTTACAATTGCATTAGGCGGCTCGGCGGCAATAATACTGGGTTCAGAAATACCAATATAGCGCCCTGATTTGTGACGTTGCTTGGCATGACCTATCGTCGCCCCTTTCATAGGGCCCTTCATAGCGCCAGGTCCACATCCAGTACAAATATTCATATCGCGCAGGCCTAACTGGTAGCCCACCTCTTTGGTGTACTTATACTCAACCTGATTAATTGAGTGACCGCCCCAGCACACTATCGTATTTACGCTATCGTTACCTTCGAGGGCTTTAGCGTGACGAAGCATATCGAACACCATATCGGTGATTTCGTTCCCCTCAGCGGGTGCGGTTTGATGAAGAAAAGCATACTTGTTGCCCATGTAAAGCAAATCACGGAGTACAGCAAATAAATGCTCATGAACGCCGCGCACCAGCGTTTCGTCTACAAATGCAACGTCCGGCGGATTAACAAGTTCAATTTTTACGCCTCGCTCACGGCGAATCAGCTTTATTTCGAAATTCTCATAAGGAGCAAAAAGCGCCTCAAAGTTATCCTCGTCCACACCGCTGTTTAACACTGCAAGGCTGCAGTTTCTAAACATGGCAAAAAGTTCGCTATTCGTTGCGTCCTGTAGACGAGAGACTTCTACTTGTGATAATTGGCTCATCCAGCCAACGGGGTTAAGCTGCACTTTCTTCATAATTTACATCCTATAAGTCAGTGCTTAAGTCAGTTACAACAAGATTTCGGCCGTTTCGCTTTGCTTTATAGAGGTATTCATCAGCGCGTTCGAAAACTGTTTCGGGGGTGTCTTCTTTGCTAAAGCTGGTGGCACCAAATGATGCGGTGATCTTTACTTTTTCTTGCTTAAATTTAAACGGCATAGCAGCAAGCTTAGTTTTAATTTCATTTAGCTCTTTTGCAATCACTGTCATCGAAGATCCGGGCAGCAACATAACGAATTCTTCTCCGCCCCATCGAGCAATAAAGTCCTTTTCAGAAAGGCTTTGTTTCAAAAACTTACTCACTACTTGAAGGGTTTTGTCACCTGCAGCGTGACCAAATCGATCGTTTATTGATTTGAAGTGGTCGATATCAACGACCGCGACTGCGAGTTCAGTACCATTAGCTTTAAATTCAGTAAAGGCGTTATCCAGTTCCTCGTTATAAGCCTGCCTGTTAGGTAAGCGAGTGAGCGGATCGGTGCGGCTTTGCATCGCCTGTTCAGCCAATTTCTTTTTATAAGCACTCGTTTGTTGTTGCAGTGTATCAATGCGCGATTGCATGGATGATAGCAATGCCATAAGGGCTTCTTGACCCTGTTCGTCGTTGTCTTGTTGTTCAGTTAAGGTCGCTACAAGTTTTTTAACGCGAAGCTGTGTCTGCTCTTTCAGTGATTCTAAAGAGTCACTGTCTGAGACGGTTTCCTCAATGTGACTAATATGGCGTTTAATTTGCTCTGTACCAGCTTTGCGCTGCTCGAACTGAGCTTGGCTACCTTGAATTGTATTGCTTACGTCGTTACTTACTTCATCTAATGAGCGGTGCAGGCTTTGAATCACTTTTCCTGTTAAGCTTGCCTCTGACATGGCGTCTTGCACGATCATGCGCAAAATCACAATGCAACTCTTAAGTAGCTGGTCTTTATCCATACCTTCATCAAGGCGTCGCTTAATATCATTAAGCTTTCGATCGCTCGGTTTTTTTTGAGCATAAGAGGTGATGAGATGATTAAGCTCAACTAAAATAGAACGGTAATGAGGGTTTTCATCTTTAACAGAGCCGGCTGTAGCGTTTTCTTCTTGTTCCGGTTTTGTTTCTGCGGCTTCGTATGGCTCAAGCCTCACCATTTCTTTATTGAGCGCAATGCGGTGAAGAGCAATGGCTTTGGCGTATAGCTTATAAATACTGAAAATGTCGCCTACAGGCTGGTTTAGTTTAATTAACTCTTGTGTAGTAAGGCCCTTTAACTCGTTGTCTTCGAAGACAATTTTTTGCAGCTGTTTCATTGCATCTTCTAGCGTCGAAACGGTGTCAACACTGTATTTTCTTAAGGTGATTTCTTGATGCTGAAGAGATTTATTGAGCTTCTCAATGCTTACAGCGGCAAGGCTAAAATTAGGCGTGCCTGAAAGGTGACCGCGCAGCACTTTAAGTTCTGTATCTATTTTATCGGAAAAGCCCTCATAAAATGCTGAGAGCTTCACGATAAATTGACAAAGAAGCGCGTTATTTTGTTTAAGGGCTTGTAGTTGTTTTGCTTCCATAATCTCGTCTTTGTTCTAAGTCGCAATTACTGTCGCGATTTAGTTAGCTTTTATTAGTGTGCTTCATCGCTGTATTACTGACGCGCCTGACGATGGTTAGCATAAGGTGTTTCGAAATTCGAACGGAAAGGGTTGATGTCTAACCCTCCGCGTCGGGTGTAACGAGCACAAACTGTTAATTTAGCGGGCTTACAATGCTGCATAATATCGCTGTAAATACGCTCAACGCATTGCTCATGAAATTCATTGTGCTGCCTAAAGCTAATCAGATATTTTAAAAGCCCTTCGTGATCAATGGCTTTTCCTTCATACCTAATCTGAATACTAGCCCAATCTGGCTGACTTGTGATTAAACAATTAGATTTAAGTAAATGAGAAACCAAGGTCTCTTTAGTACCGACATTGTTTTCGGTAACTGCTAAATATTGTGTGTTAGGAGAGTATTGCTCGATTTCCACATCAAGGTTATCTAATAAAACTCCCTCGAACTCTTTGAACTGCAATGAAGCAAATTGTTGTGGAAGAATGAGCTTCACCTGAACCTGCTCCCCTGCACACTTGGATAAGTCAGCTTTAAGCACTTTTTGTACGTCTTCCGGTGACGCAAACTTTGATTGATTGAAGCTGTTCAGGTATAGCTTGAACGATTTTGATTCGATGAGGTTTGGAGAAGTAATAGGAACATTGCATTCCAAAATTGCCACATTAGGCTTCCCTTTTTGGTTAAGCCAGGAAAGTTCATATCCCGTCCAAGTGTCTATCCCGTCAAACGGTAATTCAAAACCCGACAGGGATAAAGTATCTCGGCTTAAACTGCGAGGTACCCCTTGCAATAAGCTTGGATTGTATTCGAATTCATAATCAACCTGTTTGCCCAGCGACAGGTCATCAGGTGCGGAGATAATAATTTTTTGAGGCGAATTGTCAGTCGACATAAGAACCTTTCATCTATCTACTCGAAGTACTAACCGGCGTTCTGCGACAGCGTAATTTCATGAGGGTACGTTAGTAACTCGCAGCACAGCCTTAGCAACCCCAGTGTTGACTTAACTGTTTAGTTGTATAGTGTACCCCAAAAATACGAGGGTAACGTCAAAATGGCTCTAACAATTCCTGCACAATTAGATAAATTTGTATCATCTTATGTCGAACAAGCTGAGGGGGAAGGGTTAAAAATCGCATTTGACAGTGAGTGGCGGTCGCCTTGCTATAAAACTAGTGCGAGTGACGGCGAGCTCGTCAGTTGGGCTCCCGTGCTGCAATCTCCTTCACATTCTTTCGATAATGTTGAAGAAGCACTGTCGTTAAAGCTCAATACAGATTTTTGCCAGTTTTTCACTCGTTATTACAGTGACAATTTAAAAGCAATGGCGCCTCAAGGTAACTGTGAATTACTTCAAGTGTTCAACAGCGAAGACTTTGAAAGGCTTCAACAAAATTTAATCGGTCATTTGTTAATGAAGCAAAGGTTAAAACAAGCACCTACGTTGTTTTTTGGATTAACAGACGAAGAAGATTTTATACTAACGATTGTCAATGAAAGCGGTGAAGTTGCATTGGAACAGGTAGGAAGAGAGCCTGCTAAAATACTTGCCCCATCGCTAGCCGTATTTCTAGAGCAACTCACTCCCCGTCCTTGAAACTAGCACCTTTGCATTGCCTATATAAAAACAGTCACTACTTTTTTGCTACCATTAGTGTTCACTGAGCATTCATCATTTTAAGTAGTGCCTGTTTTAATTCAGCGACTTCCCTTTCTAATGTTTCCACACGGGTTTGAAGGCTTTCTGGTCGGTGCGTATTTAATGAAGTACTCTGTGCGGACTGGGCTTCTTTGCCGGTGGCGTCAAGCTGAGGCTTATGTGCATTAAAACGCTTAATAGCCTCAATAGCTTCTGTTACTGACACCTTAAATGGGGCTTTAGATCTTAAAATGCCTACCGTTGGCGTTTTGCCTTCCTGATACATTTGAAGACATAAAACGTGAAGTTGCTGTAAGTTCGAATTTGACATGAGAGTAAAAAGCTTTAAATCGTGAATATAGCCAGTGTAGCTTGTACACGTAGTCAATTTCACTAATAAGTTGCTGATTTCGCTATTTTTTTAAATGTGTAAAAGGCGGGTGTCAAATAAAATCTATATAGATCAAAAGGATATGCTTTTGGTACTATTCTTGTTTACTTAGTTTTGAATCACGTTTGTTCACACCTTAATTGGATAAAACTTACAAAGCGCTGTCTGCATTCAGTGTCGATTCACATAGTAGGCGCAATACTCTGCATGGTTAAAAGTATTGAGATCATTTGCACCTCTGAGGTTTGCAGCTGTAAGGCCTTCAGGCGCTTAATTTAAAAAATAAAAATCAACACACAATATTTTAAGGAATTTACATGAAAACGGTTCTTCTTTCTGTCGCTTTAGCATCTTCTGTTTTGCTTTCTGGCTGTGTCGTATCTGTAGGTGGCGGGTCAGATAGCCACTATGGCGCTGATTGGGAAGATAGAGAGTTTAATAATCGTAAACACATCGCTAATCTTGAGACTGGCACGAGTTATGAGAGTGTTTTGAGAAAAATGGGCGTTGCAGACTTTAACGAACTGTTTGAAAAGCAAGACGGTACATATCGCGTGCTATATTACCGCACGCAAAAAACAATGGGCGATGGTATAACGACTAAAGATGAGTGTACGCCCCTCGTTTTTAGAAATAGCAGCTTAGTAGGTTGGGGCGATAGCGCATACAGCCTAATGCACTAATTTAACGTGTGATTTGGCGGATGTATGTCGAGTAAAAATTTTCGAACAGTTAAATGTTAATTAAAAGTTAACATGAAAGGGGTTTTCGAGTAGGCTAAAGTTTGAACAGTTTGAGTGGGAACGTGAAAGTAAAGCGAGTGCCTTACTACCCACTTTTTCTTATTTTACCGTATTAGGTATAAGTAACTAAACAGCTTTGCTTACAAGGACCCCCTATGAACACCGAAGCCCATAACAACGCGTTAGCCCCCTTGCAAGATACCGTCAAAGCGATTTACCTTTCAGTCGACGATCTCAAAGTTGCTGCATCTATACTTTACAATGCTTATGTGGACGATCCCTTATTTATCGATATTTTTCAGGCGGAAAAAGAAGGTTATGAAAGCCGGCTTCGATCAGCCATTCGCGAGGAACTTAACGCATTTTGGGTAGCAGAACAGCCCATGATTGGTTTATTTGACGAAGATAGATTGATTGCGGTGGCATGCCTTACCGCCCCAGATGCGGCATTTGGTGCAGGGCGTTACTGGCATTGGCGATTGAGAATGCTGCTTACCGCAGGTTTATTCGGCACCAAACAAATGCTGGAAAAAGAAGAGAAAGTAAGAGCGCTAGTACCTGCAGAAAATTTTCATATGCTGAGTTTTATAGCGGTTCATCCTGATTATCAACATCACGGCCTTGGTCATATATTATTAGGTGCCATCGATAGTGTTGTCGAAGAAGATGACAAAAGCGAGGGCGTTTCGGTCTTTGTAACCATAGATAAGCATCGAACGTTTTTTAACGACGATAACTACCAGGTTGTTGGACAACTAAGCCTTTCCCATGTTCAAGGGGACGTTATGTTTAGACAAAAGTGATGCTTTTTTATTCAACATGTTACCCCTATCAGAATATCGCCGAAAACAGTTCCAATCTTTACGCCAGATTTACCACAGCGTTTGTACGACATTTCCTACAAATGCTGTGAGTGATCTTACCTAAATTCTGAAGGAATTATTCATACTAAAGTATATGGCCTTTGTTTTATAAGGCTTTTTTCTTGTTAGCCAAAAGTCGAACAAAAACTTTTCTTAAATCTCTGTAATTCAATATGGCGGTAATAATTGGAAGGGATACTATGAAGATGTCACAAGGAAACACGACGAGTCACGGAGCGAGTCAAAAATTCATTAATGGAATGAATCAGGACAACTCAAGGAAGAGATTCTCACAAGGCTGTGAGTAAAGGGAAAGGACGCAGTAGGGAATTGCAAAACAGGGAAGTGACAAAGGATTGATGGGAACAAACGGATTTCATGGATGGCACGTGTGATAGGAACGTCACAGACAGGACGTAGCATGGATAAGGACAAAGCTAGCAGGGAGCTAGTGGCATGGAGCCAAGGGCAAGGCGGCCTTTAAGGAATTTACAGTTTGCATGGACGAGCAAACCAAGGATGAAAAAAGGACATGCTAAGGGAATAGCAAAGCTGTAGCAGGATGTGCAGCAAACAAAGGACGAAGGAAGGGAAGGTTAGCGGAGTCTGACAAGGACAGCCTCAGGATGAGGAACACTGCATGTAGGATGTGCAGTAACAAAGGAAAAAAGGAAAGGGACCTACGCATGGAAGTGTAGCTCGCACAGGATGTCGCGAGAGTAGATGGAAAGGGGCGTATACGGATTTTAATCGGGAAGATTTTAGTCGCAAAGGATCGCGGAGAAGGATACTCAAAATTCCAGGAAAAAGGGGAGCCGTCAGGCTCCCCTTTTTTTTGGCGGTTTTGGGAAACATATTTTCCAGTTTTCTGAGAATTACTTCTTAGTACTGAAGAGTCTTTAAACCCCTCAGCATAAGTATCTACACCCTATGCGGCGGAACTTCGGTTCGCATAACTCTCACGCCTATCAATTCGACTTCGCCAGTATATCTGTCTTCACCATTACTTGAAAACTCAAAGTGGAATAAGCTGTGCCAGTCCGGTTTACCAAACTTGAATGAGAAGCGAGTTTTGGCCCTCGCCACACTTAATAACTGCAAGCTATGTTTATCGCAATATTGCTTGAGATAAGCGTTTGTTCGTTCTGAAATAGCCCGAATACGCCAAAATTGATAGCCGGTAAAACCAATCGTTAACCATAAGACCAATTCAAGTAACGTCATCTATTTTCTCGCCTGCGCAAACAAGCGCTGAAATGCCTTGCTGAGGACATCCGAGTTGGCATCTGAGTGCAGCAGCGTTAGTACTTGTCTGCGCAATTTCGGAATTTGAACTAAATCAGAAAAGAAACCAGCAAATAAGGCACCCTGGTGACCTTCTTTTTCGTCAACTTTTGCAGCTTGTTCCAAAAAGGCGCTAAGCAATAGCGGTTCCATTTGCTCGAAATGCCGTGCCGCTATAACACTTAAAATATCGAGACGCTGGCATTTTTCTTTCTTCAATAAGGCTATTAACTTACCGTTTATTACCGGGTTAAAGCTTCCTTCTGAAGCCCCTCTAAGCGCCGCTAAATTGATGTCGTCGCCATCATCAATTTTGCTCAAATACATAGCCAACAAGTTATCTGACAAAGAAACGCTCTCGCTTGTCTCCATAAGCGTATTAACAAACACATCTGAGTAAATTGCTACATTGGCTTTAATTGCTTCTTCTAACACATCTCGCTTTCCGTGCCTGCTAAAACCATGTACAAAATCTGCCACGCTTTGCATAGATATTTGTTGCCAATCCACAAGCTGCGGGGCTTGGATATAAGCTTCAACTTTCTGCGCCTCTTCGCTTAAGGGATGGTTCAACGTGCTTTTGACTAGCGCATTAAACTGAGCGAGTTGCGTTTGGTTCGGAACGAAGGAATAAGGGTTGTCGGGCAATTGCTGTGCATTTTCGGAATCTTCTGCAATCGACTTCCCTAATGCATCCACAATAATCTCAAGAAAATGATTTCTAGCAGCAGCAACGACCAAGCCTTGCTCATCAAGCGGCAGCTTTATAAACCAAATATAGTGTTGAGAAGATTCATTTTTGTTCCAAAAAACAATACCGAACCACGCATGTTGCTGACGAGGGTAGGGCGCGTAAGCACTGCCATTTTCTATTTCTAGAAACGTTTGATTATCTGTGGGTTCAATACGTCGACCTAAATCAAAAACATGATATTCAGTGCCTGCGTGTAACAAAAACTCACTGATAGAATTGATACTGTTAGCGCTCATAACTCGTTCCAAAATACTGCTTTATTAAATGTTGCTAGGCCTGTCGACCTTCGATGTTCAGCAAAGATCAACCGCCCTAAGGGTGTGCTTATATTTACTAGATGCCATCAGCAAAACTCTTCAATGGTATCACAGCAGAAGAATTTCAACGATACGACTCGCTGACTTATGTTGTCTTTAAGCCCCTGATATACTGCGCGCTAGAAATTGAAGCATATTCGGGAAGCGGAGAAGTTGTGAATCAAGCGAAAAGTAGCCGTCATTTAGCTTTTATCAAAGCACTTGAACAATTAGAAGCGGTAATGCAACAAGATGGTGTTTGGCCAGATGATGTGCCCAATGAACAAGCGCTTAGAAATGCCGTGGGTAGTGAAGTACCTTTTGCAGCTGACTGTTTTTCTTTTGAAGCTTGGCTGGCTTTTATTTTTATTCCGAAAATGCGCATTTTGTTGGCCCAATCGCACCCTATACCGGCGATGCAAATTACACCCGCAGCAGAAGTATATTTGCCACCCGCGAATCAAAGTACCCTGTCTGCGATAAAAAATATTGACGATATCGCCAGTGGTGACATTGGATGAGTAAGCTAGACCAAGCTTCAGGTTTCCAAAAAAAGGGGCCATTAGATGATACAGTTGAGATGATGGAAATGCAGTCTAGTGAAAAAGCCAATGTTGAAGAACAAGTCAGCGCGAGCTCTCTGCACTTGCCTGTTTTATACCAAGATGAGCATATTATTGCGATAAATAAGCCCCCAGGCCTGCTAGTGCACAGGAGCCCTATAGATAGGCATGAAACTGTATTTGCGGTGCAAACGCTTAGAGACCAAATCGGCAAGCATGTGTTTCCAGCCCACCGCTTAGATAGACCTACATCAGGCGTGTTGGTGTTTAGTTTTAGCTCAGAAATTGCGGCAAAGCTCGGCCAACAAATGATGGATAAGCAGGTGGTTAAGGTATATCACGCTGTGGTTAGAGGCTTCGTCAACCACACCGGCTTTATTGATTATGCCCTTAAGTATCGCTATGACAAAATTGCAGACAAACACAAAAGGCCACAGCAAGCTCCTCAGCCGGCGTCCACCATGTATGAGTCACTCGCAAAGTTTGAAGTGCCCGAACCTGTAGGCAGATACCAAAGTGCTAGGTATTCTTTAGTAAAACTTTCTCCCAGCACTGGGCGTAAGCACCAGCTTCGAAGGCATATGGTGCACATTCGTCACCCCATTATCGGCGATACAACTCACGGCGATGGGAAGCAAAACAAATTCGCTAAACAGCACTTTAATTTTAATAATTTGGCCTTAAGTTGTACTCATATGGGCTTTTCTCATCCTGTTAGCGGTAAGTGGATAACAATTGATGGAGAGATGCACAATGAAATGCAACAATTCGCAAACAGGTTAAAACCGTTTAGCTTGATAAAATAGAAATATTTTCCGCCTGTCGACATGGGCGACGATCATTGTTTTAAGAGGTAAAAATGGCAACATTGAAAATTATTGCGGGTACAGTATACGGTAACGCGCAACACGTAGCTGAGCAGGTGGAAGAAAATTTAGCTGAGCAGGGCGTAGATTGCTCACTCGAAAGCGACCCATCAGTAGCCGATTTTACTGATGCTGACGCACTGTTAATTATTACCTCAACGACAGGTCAGGGCGATGTTCCGCCTAACCTAGAGTTTGTGTTTTCAGATTTAAAAGACGAATCACCTATGCTAACAGGCAAGCCTTTCGCTGTTGCTGCGCTAGGTGATAGTAGCTATGGCGAAAGCTTTTGTGGAGCAGGTAAACAATTCCAAGAATTACTTACTGAACTGCAAGGTAACGCGGTTACTAATATGTTAGAAGTTGATGCTATTGAAACTCTAGAGCCAGAAAAAGATGTGGTGGAGTGGGTTAATACTATCAAGGACAAGCTTTTGCCTTAAGTCTAGAAGGCTTTATGGGTTAAAAATAAAAAGAGGCGCTAATGCGCCTCTTTTTCATATGCGAACGTCGTTAGTTAGCTAACGATGCATAAGTTTTTATTCAACACCGCGAAGTAGAGCGTTAATACCTACTTTAGCGCGGGTTTTTGCATCAACTTTTTTCACGATAATTGCTGCGTATAGGCTGTATTTACCATCTGCGCTAGGCAGGTTACCCGCAACAACCACAGAGCCCGCTGGTACACGGCCGTAGTGAACTTCACCGGTCTCACGGTCATAGATACGTGTGCTCTGACCGATGTAAACGCCCATTGAAATTACTGAGCCTTCTTCAACGATAACACCTTCTACAATTTCAGAACGCGCACCGATAAAACAGTTGTCTTCAATAATGGTAGGGTTTGCTTGAAGTGGCTCTAGTACGCCACCGATTCCTACACCACCAGAAAGGTGAACATTTTTACCAATCTGCGCACACGAGCCTACCGTCGCCCACGTGTCAACCATAGTGCCTTCATCAACAAATGCACCAATGTTTACGTAAGAGGGCATAACAACTGCGTTTTTGCCCACAAAAGTACCCGTGCGTACCGCTGCTGGAGGAACAATGCGAGCGCCATCCGCTGCAAACTGCTCTGCCGTGTAGTTAGTATACTTTAATGGTACTTTGTCATAAAACTTGCTCTCTGCACCTTCAATAACATCGTTGTTGTGAAGACGGAAGAAAAGTAGAACCGCTTTTTTCAGCCACTGGTGTACTACCCATTCGCCAGCAATTTTTTCTGCAACGCGGCCTTTTCCGCTATTAAGTAGGTCGATAGCTTGCGCTACCGCATCTCTTACTTCATCAGGTGCTGATGACGGGCTAATGCTGTCGCGATTTTCGAAGGCGTCTTCAATAATGGCTTTCAATTCATTCATGGTATTGTGATATCTTCAAGTTGGTCGAGTTTAAACAGGATACGCTTTTTAAGGTTTACCTGTTGTTCTTGGGTTAATGCGATGCCAGCCTCATTGCTGACGATAAAAATATCTTCAGCTCGCTCACCAATGGTGGCAATTTTTGCAAGCTTAAGTGTCATATTAGTATCAACGAATGCATGCCCAATTTTAGCTAAAATGCCCGGTGCGTCTAGGGCTTCTAACTCGATTAGCGTGGCTTCATCGTTGATATTGAAAAAACGAACCTTGGTTGGCACGTCTAACTGTTTCATTTGACGCGGTAACTTTCGTTTGTTTTCGTGAGAGCGTCCCGGCTTTTCTAATTGGGCAGAAATAGCGTTCTCAATAGAGGCAATGCGCGACTCTGAGCTTATACGACTGCCGTCATTTTCAAGAATAAGCATACTGTCAAACACATAGCTATCTTTAGTGACAGTAACGTGAGCGTCGTGAATTGAACAATTACGGCTATCTAGTACAGATGCTACTTGAGCGAACAGGGCTTTTCTATCTTTGCCATATACGAATACTTCAGTACCGCCGTTGGCACTGTTGTCGTTTGCTTTTACTAATAATCCATCGTGTTCTGGCGTAAGCCATTCATTCTGAGCTTTAATAATTTCATCGGTATGCCATGCAATTTGCGTAGGCTTAAAGCGAACAAAGTAATCATCATCAAGCCTTGCCCACAGCGCATCTATGGCAATAGGGTCTATAGCACGCTCTTGCAAAATCTGTCTTGCCTGGTGTTTGTGAGTGGTAACTCGCTCGTTGAGTGTAACCTGACACTGAAGCCCATTATCTAACGCTTTTTGAGTCATTAAATACAGTTCGCGAAGCAAAGACGCTTTCCAATCATTCCAAAGGTTATCGTTGGTGGCGCGAATATCGGCAAGGGTCAGTGTATAAAGTAAATTAAGGTGGTTATGGCTTCTTACCGCACCAGCAAACTCACTAATTACATCAGGATCGTAAATGTCACGGCGCTGGGCGACGACTGACATAAGCAGGTGGTTTTCTACTAGCCATGCAATCAATTCTGCATCTTTACTTGGTACGTCGTGCTGAGCACAGAACTTAGCCACATCTTGCGCGCCTAGGGTGGAGTGGTCGCCATTACGACCTTTCGCGATGTCATGGAAAATTGCGGCAATGTAAAGAATTTCAGGTTTGTCTAGGTTTCGGCAAATTCTGCCGCAGCGCGGAAAATCTTTGTTCTCTTTCGAGAAAAAATAGTTTACATGCTTCACTAATCGGTGAGTGTGTTCGTCCACCGTGTAGGCGTGAAATAAGTCAAACTGCATCATACCCACAATGGTATCCCACTCTGGAAGGTAGGCTTGTAAAATACCGTACTGATGCATAATGTCCCAACCGAAATCAAAAAATTCAGGTTGCTTCATTAATCGCATAAATTTTTCGCGGCACAGAGGGCGCTCTACGTAATATTCGGCCTCGAAGGCCCGGTGAGCGTTACGCAATTGTCGAATACAAATGGTACTTAAGCCTTTTACTTCTGGTGTGTTTGCCACCAAATGTAAGAAGTCTAAAATTGCCTCGGGTGATGAAAATACGGTTTCGTGCCGTGGCGAAATCATATTGTCGAGCAGTTCAAAATCTTCGTTTATGATTACGCTTTTTTGCACGCTTTGATTCAGCATGTCGTACTTGAAGCGCTGAAGTAACATTTGGTTTAGTTCAGAGACGCGCGCTACAGTGCGGAAAAAGTCACGCATCATTTTTTCCACAGACGCCTTACCTTCTTCACCGTATCCCATCATTTGGGCGACATCGGGTTGATAGTCGAAAAGCAGTCGGTTTTCGCTTCTGCCAGCAACTAAGTGCAATGCACAACGCATTTTCCACAGGTGCATACGACAGGCGATTAACTCACTGTGCTCTTGTTCGGTGAAGTAACCGTGACCCACCAAGTTCCATCCGTCATACTCTTTAAAATGCTTTTTCGCGACCCAACCGATAGATTGGATGTCTCGCAAACATCCCGGATTTTCTTTAATGTTCGGTTCAAGGTTATAAGCCGTGCCGTTGAACTTGGCGTGACGCTTTTTTTGCTCGTCATACTTAGCCGAGAAGAAAGATTTACTCGACCATGAATTGCGACCGTTTACCTCATCCCACAGTTTGTCGAATGTAGTTTCGCACCCACAAAGCAGGCGGCTTTCAACAAGATTTGTCGCTATCGTAATATCGTCTTTCGCCAGTTTAACCGTTTCTTTAATGGTGCGTACCGACTGCCCAACATCTAACTTGATGTCCCATAAAAGGGTGATGAACATGCCAATTTTTTCTTGCACTTCAGGCTTCAGCTTCTTCTTGCTGACAATGAGTAAATCGATGTCTGAGTGGGGTTGTAAATGGCCGCGACCGTATCCGCCCACCGCGCAAAGAGAAAGTTCATCCATGGTATCTAAGCCGAAAAGTTGCCAAAGGTGACAAAGCAATGCGTCGACAAACTGCGCACGACCGGTAACGAGCTGATTAACGGGCGTTGCATCGAAAGACTCTGTTATCCAAGTATAACTGGCTTCCACGCACGATTTAATGACGGGAATTTCATCAACAGAGTTAATTGTGTCGATATTCTTTATCAGTGATTGCAGCGTCAAAATGCACCTTTGAAATAGACTTCTATTAAAACGCTAAGAACAATAGCATGAATTGATACTAGTTCGCAGTAGCAAATTTATGCATAAGTTAGGTTGAATTGTGAATATTTATGGTTTTTTGTTATAGGTGTGTAGCCCGTTAAATAGGCTCATTGTATAAAGGCAAGAATAAAGATTTAGTATGCGGTTTTGAATTAATAAAAGGGCAAACAAAGCGGCTGTATGCTTAACAGCCGCAGTGTGAAAACTATCCGTGAGAAATAACACGCTCTAGGCTTTCTTCCTCACGCAGCGTTAAAATCTCAACGCCGGTCTCGGTAACTAAAAGAGTGTGTTCCCACTGTGCACTTAAACTTCTGTCCTTAGTCACAACAGTCCATTGATCTGGCAAAACTTTTGAGTAACGTTTGCCTGCGTTAACCATAGGTTCGATGGTAAAGCACATTCCAGCTTCTAATACGTCACCTGTACCAGGCTTTCCGTAGTGAACAATTTGCGGCTCTTCGTGGAAACTTGCACCAATGCCGTGACCGCAGTATTCGCGTACAATTGAATAGTTATGCGCTTCAGCATGGGTTTGACAAATATGACCAATATCGCCAAGACGCATACCCGGCTTTACTTGTTCAATCGCTTTATATAGACATTCTTGAGTAACGCGAATAAGGCGCTCGGCAAGAATAGATGGCTTACCTACAACGAACATCTTCGAAGTGTCACCGTGATAACCGTCTTTTATAACAGTTACGTCGATGTTGATGATATCACCGTCTTTTAGCTTCTTGTCAGAAGGAATACCGTGACATATACAATGGTTCACCGACGTACAGATAGATTTCGGAAATGGTGGGTGACCATAGTTTAGTGGAGCAGGCACTGCCTTTTGCTCGTTTACTATATAGTCGTGACAAATAGTATTCAGTTCATCAGTGGTTACGCCTTTTTTTACATAAGGCCCGATCATAGTAAGTACTTCAGCAGCCAGTTTACCGGCTACGCGCATTTTTTCGATTTCTTCTGGGGTTTTGATAATAGCTGTCACAGCGCCTCTCAAATCGTTGAAACTAGTTTGGTGAAGAATTTAAATTATTTACGCAGTATAACACTATTCAGGTCATTCTTAGTAAGCTTCTGATATTCATGGTTTTTAATTATTGATTCTTAAGGCTGGCAGCAATGGGTTGGGTAGTTGTAATAAAGGTTGGCAAAAATACTTAAGAGTGTAGCTTTTAAGCGTTAAAACTTGAGGCTGTGGCGGTATTGTGATATAAAGCGCGCGCCCTGACGGAAAGCTCATTTTGCAATGTGCATTGAGCACCGTTTTAGAGGGTAAATTTATTTTATTAAAACACACATATACCGACACTTCGTATCGGGGTGTTCAGTTCAACGCAGGTTGGCCTGAATCGATACAAGGGGTATATGGAGGCCTAACCCCAAGAGGAAAATAAAATGGCTAATGTTTCTATGCGTGACATGCTGAAAGCAGGTGTGCATTTCGGTCACCAAACTCGTTACTGGAACCCAAAGATGAAGCCTTTCATCTTCGGTGCTCGTAATAAAGTTCATATCATCAACCTTGAAAAAACGGTTCCACTTTTCAACAACGCACTTAACTACCTTTCAGGTGTTGCGTCTAAGAAAGGTAAAATCCTTTTCGTTGGTACTAAGCGCGCCGCTGGCGAAGCAGTAAAAGATGCTGCTCTTAAGTGCGACCAGTACTACGTAAACAAGCGTTGGTTAGGTGGTATGCTGACTAACTGGAAAACAGTACGTCAGTCAATCAAGCGTCTTAAAGATCTAGAGCAACAAGCTCAAGACGGTACGTTTGAGAAGCTAACTAAGAAAGAAGCACTTATGCTTCAGCGCGAAATGGACAAGCTTGAAAACAGCCTTGGCGGTATCAAAGACATGGGCGGTCTTCCAGACGCAATCTTTGTTATCGACGCAGATCACGAGCACATTGCTGTAACAGAAGCTCGTAACCTAGGTATTCCTGTTGTTGGTGTTGTTGATACTAACTCTAACCCAGACGGTGTTGATTACATCATCCCTGGTAACGACGATGCTATCCGCGCTATCCAACTTTACTTGGATGCTGCTGCAAACGCTATCAACTCAGGTCGCGAAAGCAACCTTGAAGTACAAGCTGAGCAAGACGACTTCGTAGAAGCGGCAGAGTAATTCTGATTGCTTACTGTCATATCTAGATAATATGGCGGTACTACAATACGAAACGTATTGAGAGGGGCGATATCGCCCCTTTTACCTAACGAATTTATATTTAATGCTGAGGAATTGAAAAATGGCAGTGACTGCAGCACTAGTTAAAGAACTGCGCGAACGTACTGGCGCAGGTATGCTGGATTGTAAAAAAGCCCTGGTTGAAACGGATGGTGACATTGAGTTAGCCATTGAAAACATGCGTAAATCAGGTCAAGCGAAAGCGGCTAAAAAAGCAGGCCGTATCGCAGCTGAAGGTGTTATCCTTACTAAAGTTGAGGGTGGTCGCGCGACCATGCTTGAACTAAACTGTGAAACTGACTTCGTAGCACGTGACGAAGGTTTCCTAAAGTTCGGTAACGAGCTTCTAGAAGTAGCAGCGGCTAACAACATCAACGACATCGACGCGCTTAACGATGCAGAACTTAACGGTTCTAAAGTAAGCGAAGTTCGTGACGCACTTGTTGCTAAAATCGGTGAAAACATCTCTCCTCGTCGCGTTATCAACGTTGAAGGCGACACGCTAGGTGCATACGTACACGGCGGCCGTATTGGTGTTATCTCTATCCTTACTGGCGGCGACGAAGAGCTAGCGAAAGATATCGCAATGCACGTTGCAGCTGCTAGCCCGCAGTTTGTTAAGCCAGAGAATGTTCCGGCTGAAGTTGTAGAGAAAGAGAAAGAAATCCAAATCGAAATCGCTATTCAGTCTGGTAAGCCAGCTGAAATTGCTGAGAAAATGGTTGCAGGCCGCATGAAGAAGTTCACTGGCGAAGTGAGCTTGACTGGTCAGCCTTTCGTTAAAGATCCTTCAATCTCTGTAGCTGAGCTTCTTAAGAACAACAGCGCAGACGTAATTAACTTCGTACGCTTCGAAGTTGGTGAAGGTATCGAGAAGAAGACTGAAGACTTCGCTGCTGAAGTAGCTGCTCAAATGGAAGCTGCTAAGAAATAATTGAGCGTTTATCTTTTGCATTACGCAATAGTTAGATAAACTACAAAGCACCTCTTAGGAGGTGCTTTTTTATAGCTGCATATCTTTAGTATTGCTAATGCAGTGCGCAAGTGTGAAGCTAGGCGAGTTACAAGCGTGCGCCTGCCAAACAAACGAAAGCGCTTTGTCCTATGTTTTTTACGTCAATGCTTTATTGAAAGACATAGGACAAAACGGGTTTACGAGGACGATTCAAACTATGAGTATCACACCAAAATCAGCATATCGACGCATTCTGTTAAAGCTTAGTGGTGAAGCCCTAATGGGCGAAGAAGGCTTTGGCATAGACCCTAAAGTGCTAGATAGAATGGCACAAGAAATAAAAGAGCTGGTTGAACTTGGTGTTCAAGTTGGTCTTGTTATCGGTGGTGGTAACTTGTTCCGTGGCGAAGGCCTAGCAAAAGCGGGAATGAATCGTGTTGTTGGCGACCATATGGGCATGTTGGCTACGGTAATGAACGGCCTAGCAATGCGCGATGCGCTTCACCGCGCATTTGTTAACGCGCGTATGATGTCTGCTATTCCGTTGAACGGCGTGTGCGACGCCTACAACTGGGCAGAAGCTATTAGCCTTCTTAAGTCGGGCCGCGTTGTTATCTTCTCTGCGGGTACTGGCAACCCTTTCTTCACCACCGACTCAGCGGCTTGCTTGCGCGGTATCGAAATTGAAGCCGATGCAGTATTAAAAGCGACTAAAGTTGACGGTGTATATAGCGACGACCCAGTGAAAAACCCAGAGGCAACGCTATACGATGAACTAACGTACCAAGAAGTACTAGAAAAAGAACTTAAAGTGATGGACTTGTCAGCGTTCACTTTGGCGCGCGATCATAGCTTGCCAATTCGCGTATTTAACATGAATAAGCCAGGTTGCCTGAAGCGTGTTGTGATGGGCGAAAAAGAAGGTACTGTTATTCGCCACGCTGACAACGATTAATTAAGAACAATAGGATACAAATCGTGATTGATGAAATTGAATTAGATGCGCAAGAGCGCATGGAAAAAAGCCTAGTTTCTCTTAAGGGCCAATTCAGCAAAATCCGCACAGGTCGTGCGCATCCAAGCCTTCTAGATGGCATCATGGTACCTTATTACGGTGTAGACACGCCGCTAAAGCAAGTGGCTAACGTCGTAGCAGAAGACAGTCGTACTCTAGCGTTAACTGTATTTGATAAAAGCGCCATACAAGCCGTAGAAAAAGCCATTATGCAGTCTGATTTGGGCCTTAACCCAATGAGTGCGGGTGGTTCAATTCGTATTCCTCTTCCGCCGCTAACTGAAGAGCGTCGTAAAGACTTAATCCGTGTGGTGCGCAACGAAGCAGAAGGTGGCCGTGTGGCTATTCGTAACATTCGTCGCGATGCGAATGGCGATGTAAAAGACTTGCTGAAAGAAAAAGAAATCAGTGAAGATGAGAGCCGCGCTGCTGAAGAAAACATTCAGTCTATTACTAACGATTTCATTAAGAAAGTTGACAGCATGCTTGCTGACAAAGAAAAAGAACTAATGGAAGTATAAGTAAGTATTATGATTGGAAAGCGTTTAAGCGCAGCCAAATCGTCAAAAGCGGAGGTGCCAGCAGAGTCTGCTGGCCCGAAGCATGTTGCAATCATTATGGATGGCAATGGTCGATGGGCGCAAAAGAAAGGGAAAATTCGTACCTTTGGTCATAAAGCCGGGGTAGAGTCTGTACGTTCTGTTGTGCGCTTTGCACGTCAAAACGGTATTGAATCACTTACGCTATTCGCGTTTTCCAGCGAAAACTGGAAACGTCCTGAGGAAGAAGTCAGTGTCTTAATGGAGCTGTTCAATCTTGTCCTCAATAGCGAAGCAAAAAGACTACACAAAAATGGTGTACGTCTACAGGTTATTGGTGATGTTGAGGCGTTTGATGCCAAGCTTGTCGAAAAAATTCGCAAAGCCGAAGACATGACTAAAGACAACAAAGATTTGGTCTTAAATATCGCCGCAAACTATGGCGGTAGATGGGACATCGTAAATGCGGCCAAGCGACTCGCATCGCAGGTGAAAAGCGGCGAGCTTGATGTAGATAACATCAATGAAGAAGCTTTTGGTTCGCACATTTCTACAGCTAACCTTCCAGAGTTAGATCTTCTTATTCGCACTGGTGGCGAGCACCGAATTAGTAATTTCTTACTATGGCAGTGTGCTTATGCCGAATTGTATTTCACCGATGTACTATGGCCCGATTTCAATGAAGACGTTTTTCAAGTAGCCGTAGACGATTTTAATGTTCGCCAGCGTCGTTTCGGTTTAACCGGTGAACAGGTAGTCACAGCCGATGGTTAACACCATGCAGGCAATTATCAGGCTAACCCTGGTAACTAAAGCCAAGGGCAAATTATGCTAAAACAACGAATAATAACTGCATTAATTCTCGCGCCGCTGGCGCTCTACGCTATTCTTTTTCTTCCTATTTTCTGGTTTGAAATAGCCATAGCCGGTGTTGTCGGCATTGGTGCCTATGAGTGGGCGAATATGTCAGGCGTGTGCGAGCGTCCTAAAAAACTTATTTATATGGCAGGAGCCTTTGCTATATGCATTGCTTTGTCTCTTATTGTTGATGCCAGCACAATTTGGTACCAAGGGCAATTACATGGTTTATATCGTGCGATATTAACGGTTGCCGTATTATGGTGGATAGCCTCTTTGTTTATGGTGCTTGCCTATCCTAAATACTCTAAATTCTGGAAAGACAGTCGTAGCGTTAGAACTCTGTTCGGGGCGCTTACGCTAATACCAACATGGGTAGCGGTTGTTGCACTTCGCACGAGCTTGCACGATGTTGACCCGTTTTACGGTGCTTCACTCATTTTCTATGTGCTGGGCATCGTTTGGGCGGCAGATATCGGCGCATTTTTCGTGGGCGTTAAATTCGGTCGCCACAAGCTGCGCCCTAACGTATCGCCGGGTAAAAGTTTAGAAGGCTTATTAGGCGGTATTGCTGCCTCGTTCGCTATTATCGCTTTTGCGGCCCTTCACTATCAGGTGGAGCCTTCGCGTATTTGGCTTCACCTTGCTATTGGCGGTATTACGGTGGCTGTTTCCGCGCTTGGTGATTTAAACGAAAGCATGCTTAAGCGCTGTGCGGGCATCAAAGACAGCGGAAAAATTCTTCCTGGACACGGTGGTGTACTCGATAGAATAGACAGCTTGACCGCAGCATTCCCTGTTTTTGCGTTCTGCTATGTAACCTGGATGGCGTAATGCAAACAGTAACAGTGTTAGGGGCCACAGGCTCCATTGGTTGTAATACACTCGACGTAATAAATCGCCACCCAGATAAGTATCGTGTATTTGCTATCACTGGCAACTCGCAGCTTGAGTTGCTTATGGAGCAGGCCCAGAAATGCGCGCCGCGCTATGTGGTAATTGCTGATGAAGCTAATTACAAACTAGCCTGCGAGTTAGCGTCCCAATATGGTGTGGATGCAGAAATTCTCGCTGGCGCGAAGGCCCTGGAGGAAGTATCCAGTGCGCCTGAAGTTGATGCTGTAATGGCAGCCATTGTGGGTGCAGCAGGGCTTTTACCCACATTGGCAGCAGTAAAAGCGGGCAAACGGGTTCTGCTTGCTAATAAAGAAGCCTTGGTTATGTCTGGCGCTTTATTTATCGAGGCTGCGAACCAAAGCGGTGCTGAAATCCTTCCTATCGACAGCGAACACAACGCCATATTCCAGTGTCTCCCGCACGATTATGAATACGGTAACTTTACGACATCCGGCATTCGTAAAATTTTGTTAACGGGTTCTGGTGGCCCGTTTAGAGAAAGACCGCTTGATAGCTTCTCATCAATTACAATCGATGAAGCCAGTACACACCCTAACTGGTCTATGGGCAGAAAAATTACAATCGATTCGGCGACCATGATGAACAAGGGGCTGGAGTTTATAGAAGCCTGTTGGTTATTCGGTGCGGGCGCCAATGATATTGATGTGGTTATTCACCCGCAAAGTATTATTCACTCTATGGTGCAGTACATCGATGGCTCTGTAATTGCGCAGATGGGCAACCCAGATATGCGTACACCGATTGCTTATGGTTTGGCTCACCCAGAGCGCATTGAAGCGGGTGTAACGCCCCTAAATTTTTCTGACATTGCCAATTTCAGTTTTCAGACCCCTTGTTTTGAGCGTTACCCTAATTTGAAATTGGCTATTGATGCATGTAATGAAGGGCAATGTGCAACGACAAGAGTCAATGCGTCAAATGAAGTGGCTGTAGACGCTTTTTTAGAGGGCAAAATTCAGTTTTGTGATATTGCTAAAGTAAACGACGCTACGCTCAACGCTATGCCGCACGTATCGGTAAGTTCTATTCAACAAATATTAGAACAAGACTCACTAGCAAGAACAAAAGCTAACGAGATTATTCGAGGTAAATTCCAGTGCTAGCATTTTTATGGAGCCTAGGGGCATTCATTGTTGCTTTAGGTATTTTAGTTGCCGTACACGAATGGGGGCACTTTTACGTTGCTCGCAAATGCGGTGTACAGGTAGAGCGTTTCTCAATTGGATTTGGTAAGCCAATTTGGCGCAAGTTAAGTAAGTCCGGTACAGAATATGTTATCGCTATGATTCCCCTTGGCGGTTACGTTCGCATGCTCGATGGACGTATTGATGACGTACCGTCTGAGTTAGAAGATAAAGCGTTTAACAATAAACCCGTGTTGCAGCGCATGGCGGTTATTGCGGCAGGTCCTGGCGTTAATTTTATTTTTGCATTTTTTGCACTCTGGCTTATGTATCTTGTCGGTTTAGAAACCGTAAAGCCGGTAGTTAAAGTTGTCGAACCACAAAGTATTGCAGCAGTAGCAGGCGTTCAACCTGGTGATGAAATCATTAAGATCGGCGACAGAATTACACCGGACTGGGAAGCGGTTAATTTAGAAGTTGTCTCTAACATAGGGTCAGAAAAAACCACAGTCACGGTTAAAAATTCATCAAATGGCGAAAAAGAACTGACATTTACACTGGGTTCTTGGAACTTTGACCCAGATAGTGAGTCTCCATTAGGCAGCTTAGGCCTAACCCCATACCGACCGGATGCAACGTTAACTGTTGGGTTTGTTGGTGAGGGAAGCGCGGCGCAGGAAGCAGGGTTAAAACCTGGTGATGAACTTGTCGCACTAAATGGCTCTAAATTGACGTCGTGGGAAGGTTTGGTTGACGTTATTGTTGAAAGCCCCGGTGAAAGTATATCTCTTGATATACAAAGGGATGGACAGCAACTAACGTTAAATGCCACGATAGCGCGCCGCGATACACCACAAGGGCAAAGTGGTTATCTAGGTGTGAGCCCAACATTTGAGCCTTGGCCTGAAGGGTATGTGTTTACTCATCAATATGGCATTATAGAGGCTATTGGGAAGGCGCTAGATAAAACATGGCGTCTAATGACACTGAGTGTCGAAATGATAGGAAAGCTCATCACAGGCGACGTGTCGGTGAAAAATTTGAGCGGTCCTATCTCAATTGCTCAAGGTGCGGGAACAAGTGCTGGGTATGGACTTGCGTACTTCTTGAGTTTTCTTGCCTTAATAAGCGTAAATTTAGGCATAATAAATTTATTACCCTTGCCCATGCTTGACGGTGGTCACCTCATGTTTTTTATCGTGGAGTGGATCACAGGCAAGCCTGTGCCTGAAGCGGTGCAGGAATGGGGTTACAGAATAGGTGGCGTGCTTCTGTTTATGATCATGGGTATCGCAATTTTTAACGATATCGCTCGCATAACCTGATACAAATCAGGAAGTACAAAACAGCTAATACAAAACGCGGCCAGGAAAAGAAAAATAGATGAAGTTAAAACAGTTAGTAGCAGCCGGAGCCATTCTTTCCAGTGCTAGCTTTGCCAACGCTGCGGCGCAAGACAGTGAATTTGTCGTTGAAGACATTCGCGTAGAAGGTTTACAGCGAGTTGCACTTGGTGCAGCCTTAACCTACTTGCCCGTTCAAGTTGGCGACGAGCTTAATACATTCAGGGTAACGCAGCTTATTCGCTCGCTTTACTCTTCAACTCACTTTGAAAATGTAGAAATTCTCCGCGACGGCAACACCCTTGTTGTGCGTGTGGCGGAGCGTCCAACTATCAGCAATATTATCTTTGACGGCAATGATGATATTAAAGATGAGCAGCTTCAAGAAAGTTTGGATGGCAATGGCGTCCGTATCGGTGAGCCACTTGATAAGACCGTATTAACCTCTATTGAGAATGGCCTTAAAGACTTCTTTTACAGCATAGGTAAGTATAATGCTGACGTAACGGCCATTATAACGCCGTTACCGCGTAATCGTGTTGACTTGAAACTACTCTTTGAAGAAGGCGATGCCGCTAAAATTGAACAAATTAATATTGTAGGTAACGAACTCTTTTCAGACGAAGAGCTGATGGAAGCGTTTGAGCTACAATACGATACGCCTTGGTGGGACTTTCTATCAGAGACTCGCTATCAGCAACAAACACTGCAAGGTGATATGGAGACCTTGCGTAACCACTATTTAAACCGTGGTTACCTTCGCTTCAACGTTGACTCAACTCAAGTGTCGATGACCCCTGAAAAGTCGGGTATCTACATTGCCATGAACGTAACAGAAGGTGAGCAATACACCATATCTGAAGTAGAACTCGTGGGTGATGTACTTGGCCATGAAGAATATATTGAGCGCGTACTGCCGCTAACAAAAGGTGAACTCTACAATCAAGCGGAAGTCACCTATACAGAAGAATTCATTAGTAAGTATCTTGGTCGCTTTGGTTATGCTTATCCAACGGTAACCACTGTGCCTGAGATTAACGACGAAGACAAAACGGTTAAGTTGACGCTATCTGTAGACCCAGGCAAGCGAATTTACGTCAACCGTATTAAGTTTAACGGTAACGTGGTAACCGCCGACAGTGTACTTCGTCAGAACGTAAGTCAGATGGAAGGCACCTGGTTATCTAATAATTTGCTAGAATCTTCTAAAAACCAGCTTTCTCGTCTTACCTACATGGAAGAAGTAGAATTTGAAACTGTACGTATACCGGGTTCAGAAGATAAGGTTGATGTTAACTATAATGTGAAAGAGCAGCCTTCGGGCTCTTTTAACGCAGGTATTGGATACGGTGACAGAACCAAGTTAAGCTTACAAGCGGGTATCCAGCAAGATAATTTCCTGGGGACAGGTAAACGTGTTGGTCTTAACCTAAGTACGGTTTCGTATCAGCGCAGTGCACAAATCACCTATAACGACCCATACTTTACTATTGATGGTATCAGCTTAGGTGGAAGCATAGGCTACAGTGAATTCGATGGCTCTGACTTTAACGTAATCCAGTACAACTCTAAACGTTGGTCAATTGGTGCGAACATCGGTTATCCAATAAACGAGTTTAACCGTATCAACTTTGGCTTGACTTACAGTAATGTAGAGCTATTTAACCGTGGTTACTACGAGCAAACAGAGCAGTTCTATAACCAGTTTACCAATGGTGAAGATCCAGATGCGGCAATTAAATACGATAGCTATTTAGCTAGCGTAAGTTGGAGTAGAAGTACGCTTAACCGTGGTTTATTCCCAACCGCGGGGTCGTCTCAGCGTGCGTCGTTTAGCATTACCACGCCAAACTCAGACGTAAACTATTTTAAAACCGTATTCGATGGTAAATGGTATTTCCCGTTATCACGTGATCAACGCTGGTCATTCTTAACTCGTATTCGTCTTGGCTATGGTAATGGTTATGGCGATATAAACGGCAATGAACAAATTCTACCGTTTACTGAAAACTTCACCGCAGGTGGTGCAGACTCACTGCGCGGATTTGAGAATAATACGGTTGGTCCTCGTGGTATCTTCCTTGGTAACACTGGCACCATAACAGGCCCAGATGGTGAAGTATTCCCAGCAGACCCAGCTGATGCAGCACTTTCTTGGTCGACGCGAAGCCTAGGTGGTAACGCTATGGCACTGGGTGGGGTTGAGCTAATCGTCCCTACGCCATTTCTTGAAGAAGACATGGATAGCTCTGTTCGCACAAGTTTGTTTGTGGATGTGGGTAACGTGTGGGATACTGAGTTCGATTATGACTACTACCGTCAGTTTGACATAGCGACTACCCAACGTGGTGAGCTATTGGACTATTCTGACTGGAGTCTGTATCGTAGCTCGGCGGGTATATCGGTTCAGTGGATATCACCGATGGGGCCGATGGTATTCAGCTTCTCGAAAGCGATACAGCAGCGTGATGGTGACGATGCGAGATTCTTCACTTTCAATATTGGTCAAACTTTCTAAGACATTAAAGCGAGCGCGTTTTTGCCGCGCTCTATAATAAGATTCAAAAAAGGAGTCCCCTTTGAAACAGTTGGTTAAACATATCGTTGCAGGAGCAATGTTGGGTAGCGCTTTAGTAAGTACATCTGTAATGGCAGAACAGAAAGTGGCTGTTGTTGATGTGCAAGGTATTTTTCAAGCGATGCCTCAAGCGGCTGAGATTCAAAATGCTATTCAAGCTGAGTTTAAAGACCAGCTAGAAGAAGTGAATCAACTACAGCGCGATGGTCAGTTCTACGCAGAACGTCTTCAGCGTGACGCAGCAACAATGAGCGACACTGAGAAGAAAGAACTAGAACAAAAAATATTGTCAGTACGTGAAGAGCTATCTAAGAAAGGTCAGCCTTTACAACAAAACATTCAACGTCGCAGTAACGAAGAGCGCAACAAGTTGCTTGGCCTTATCAAGCAAGCTATCGACTCTGTAGCTGCGAAGCAAGGTTACGACTTAGTACTTAATGCGGGTGCAGTAGCATTTGCTAAAGAAGAGCACGACTTATCTGAGCAAGTTCTTCAGCAAGTAAGCAAAACTAACTAATAACTGCACTAGTTAGTTGTAAAATTTATCAGACCAACTCCCCAAAGGTGTTGGTCTGATTTGTTTTTTGCGCTTAACAGCGTATGGTTGCCGCCGTTTTTAGTTTTTACGGCGAGTTTGACCAGAATGCCAATCAATCATCTGTATTGGTATAAAATAGTTGTAGGTCATGCTTGTATACAGGAGAAAGTTTTTGGCCAATTCACTTAATACCATCGAAATTCAGGAAATATTGGAACTGTTACCTCATCGGTATCCATTCCTACTTGTTGATCGTGTAACAGACTATGTTCTGGGTGAGTCTGTAAAGGCTTATAAGAATATCACTATCAATGAGCCGTGTTTCATGGGGCACTTCCCTGAACAGCCAATTTTCCCAGGGGTATTAATTCTTGAAGCCATGGCGCAAGCTGCCGGTGTTTTAGGTTTTAAGACCATGGGCAACAATGATAAGTTATACTTGTATGCAGGGATTGATAACGCGCGCTTTAAGCGTCCTGTTGTTCCAGGTGACAGGCTTGAGTTTGATGTTGCTCTAGTTAAAGAGCGCAGAGGGATTTGGAAATTTAAAGGCACTGCAAGCGTTGATGGCGATATCGCTTGTGTTGCAGAGTTTATGTGTGCGATGAGAGAGATAGCTTAACGTGATCCATCCAACTGCGGTAATTTCAGAAAGTGCAACGATTGGTGAAAATGTCACCATAGGCCCATTTTGTGTGGTAGACGACAACGTCACCATAGGCGATGGCTGTATTCTGAAATCACATGTGGTGGTACGCGGCCCGACGCGTATCGGTAAAAACAACAAGTTTTATCAGTTTTCTTCAATTGGTGAAGACTGCCAAGACAAAAAATATGCGGGTGAACCCACCGAACTTGTCATCGGAGATGCTAACGAATTCAGAGAAGGGGTAACCGTTCACCGAGGCACTATTCAAGACAACAGCATTACCATAATCGGTTCTCGCTGTTTATTTATGGCCAACTCTCATGTTGCCCATGATTGTGTTCTTGGCAACGACATTATTATTGCAAACAGTGTTGCGATTGCAGGCCATGTTCACATGGACGACCACGTCATTGTTGGCGGTGCCGCAGGTATTCACCAGTTCTGTAAGATTGGTGCCCATTCGTTCTTGGGGGCTGGCGGCATTATTCTGCGCGACGTACCTCCCTTTGTTATGGTCAGCGGTCAGAAAAATATTCCTCAGGGTATTAATTCTGAAGGACTTAAGCGTCGCGGCTTCAGTAAAGAAGAAGTTATGGCCATTAAACGCGCTTACAAAGCAATATACCGTGAAGGCAATACCGTAGACGAAGCCATTGAAAAACTTGCCGAACCCGCACAGGAGTTCCCCGGTGTGGCCCTTATGGTTCAGTTCTTACAAGACTCGAAGCGAGGCATTATTCGCTAATTATGTCTAAACCAATTCGTATCGGCATGGTTGCCGGAGAGCCCTCTGGTGACGTCCTTGCCGCCGGAATGGTTGCAGAGTTAAAACGCCAATACCCTGATGCTATTATCGAAGGTATTGGCGGTCCAAATATGATAAACGCAGGTTTCCACAGTCTCTTTGATATGGAAACCTTGTCGGTTATGGGGCTTGTTGAAGTCCTTTCCCATCTACCTGCTATCTTGAAAGTGAAAAAGCAGCTACTCGCTCACTTTGAGCAAAATCCGCCAGATATTTTTGTAGGAATTGATGCGCCTGATTTTAATCTTCGAGTAGAAAAAGCACTTAAAGCACGCGGTATCAAAACCATGCACTATGTAAGCCCTACCGTTTGGGCGTGGCGTGAAAAGCGCATCCATAAAATAGCGAAAGCGACTAATCGCGTGTTGGGTTTATTTCCTTTCGAGCAGCAGGTTTACGACAAATACCATGTTCCCTACACCTTTGTGGGACATACTATGGCTGACGCCATAGCCATTGAGCCCGACCAAAATGCGGCGCGGCAGGAATTGGGTGTAGATAGTAGTGCTTCCTTATTGGCTGTACTTCCTGGCTCACGCAGAGGTGAAGTAGAAACGCTACTTCCAGTATTCCTTGAGACCATCGAAGCTATTTATGCTAAACGCAGCGACATTCAGTTTCTTATACCAGCCGCTAACGAGCATCGTCTTGCACAAATAAAGGCACTTTTGCTGGAAGCTGATAATGCTGAAGAACGTTTACCCATTCAGGTAACCCAAGGTACATCGCGGGATGCAATGATAGCTAGCGATGTAATATTGCTAGCATCAGGCACGGCTACCTTAGAAGCTATGTTGTGTAAGCGCCCCATGGTAGCAGCTTATTTACTTGCACCACTCACGTATAAAATTATGCAGCGCTTGTATAAAGCGCCTTTCTTCACGTTGCCAAACCTCTTAGCAGACGAGGCGATTATTCCTGAATTACTGCAGGAAGAAGTAAATGCAGAGAATATGAGCAATCAACTACTCAACTTCTTCGAAAGTGATAATTCTGCGCTTATTTCCCGTTTCACCGACCTCCACCATACGCTAAAATGCAACGCTGATAAAACAGCAGCAAAAGCTGTCGTGGAGGAATTGTTTGCATAAGTTAATTGCCGGTGTTGATGAAGTAGGTCGCGGCCCATTGGTAGGTGATGTGGTCACCGCTGCGGTTATTCTCGACCCAGAAAACCCCATTGAAGGGCTAACCGACTCTAAAAAACTGAGTGAAAAAAAACGCGTAGCCCTTGCCCAAGAAATTCGTGAAAAAGCGCTCTACTGGAATATCGGCAGAGCGAGCCCAAAAGAAATAGACAAACTAAATATACTGCACGCTACCATGCTCGCCATGATCCGCGCAGTGGAAGGTTTGCCTGTAAGGCCTGACTTTGTTCGTGTAGACGGCAACCGCGTTCCGGCTTGGAATTTTGACTCTGAAGCGGTAGTGAAGGGAGATAGCCTACACGCAGAAATTTCAGCAGCGTCAATTATTGCCAAGGTAGAGCGAGATAACGATATGATTTCGCTTCACGATGCCTACCCACAATATAACTTTGCCGGGCACAAAGGTTACCCCACAAAAGCACACTTTGAAGCCATCGCCGAATATGGCATCTTAGATTGCTATCGCAAAAGTTTTAAACCCGTAAAAGCGCTACTCGAAGAGAAATAACATCATGTCATCGCCATTTATTCATTTACGTGTTCACAGCGACTTTTCGATGATGGACGGCCTGAATAAGGTTAAGCCTATTTTGGGTAAAGTGTCCGCGCTTGGCATGCCTGCCGTGGCGATCACTGACCAAATGAATATGTGTGGTTTGGTAAAATTTTATTCCGAAGCACATAACTTAGGTATTAAGCCAATCATCGGCACCGATTTTTGGGTGACTAATGAAGTCTTTGGCGATGAACCTTTCAGACTAACCCTTATTGCGATGAATAATGAGGGATATAAGAATATTACTATTCTTATCTCCAAAGCCTATCTTCGCGGGCACCTCTCACACCGAGCGGTTATCGATCAAGAATGGTTGGCAGAGCACAGTGAAGGTGTGATTGCTTTATCGGGTGCACAGCATGGTGATGTTGGCGTGGGTTTAATGAAAAACAACGCCAAAATTCTCGACAGTGCCCTTGAGTTTTATCAAACTCATTTTCCCGACCGCTTTTATTTAGAGCTTATTAGAACCGGTAGACAAGGTGAGGAAGATTACTTGCACCTTGCCGTTGAGCTAGCCGAGCAGCGCGGCTTACCCGTGGTAGCCACCAATGAAGTGTGCTTTATTGATCGTGAAGGTTTTGATGCTCACGAAATCCGTGTATGTATTCATGATGGCTACACGCTTGATGATAACCGCCGCCCTAAGCGCTACAGCGACCAGCAATATCTGCGCACTGCTGAGGAAATGGTTGAGTTATTTAGCGATATTCCTGAAGCCATAGAAAATACGGTTGAAATTGCCAAGCGCTGTAACGTTACCGTGCGGTTAAACGAGTACTTCTTACCGCAATTTCCAACCGGCGGCATGACCACCGAAGACTTCTTGGTTAAGGTGTCAGAAGAGGGGTTGGAAGAACGTCTAGAATTTCTATTCCCCGATGAAGAAGTGCGCAAAGCTAAACGCCCAGAGTACGATGACCGACTTCGCATTGAGCTTGAAGTTATCAACCAAATGGGTTTCCCAGGCTACTTCCTTATTGTAATGGAGTTCATTCAGTGGAGTAAGGATAACGGAATTCCGGTAGGGCCAGGGCGGGGTTCTGGAGCGGGCTCATTAGTGGCTTATGCCCTAAAAATTACCGACCTAGACCCGCTTGAATTCGACTTGCTATTCGAACGTTTCTTGAACCCAGAGCGTGTATCCATGCCCGACTTCGACGTCGACTTCTGTATGGATAGACGAGACGAGGTAATCGATCACGTGGCTGAGCTTTATGGGCGTCAGGCGGTATCGCAGATCATTACATTCGGTACCATGGCGGCAAAAGCGGTAGTGCGCGACGTAGGCCGCGTACTTGGTCACCCATACGGCTTTGTCGACAGGATCTCAAAGCTTATTCCACCCGATCCAGGCATGACGCTTGAAAAGGCGTTTAAAGCAGAGCCACAGCTACCAGAAGTTTATGAAAGCGATGAGGAAGTGAAAGACCTTATCGATATGGCGCGAATACTTGAAGGGGTTACCCGAAATGCCGGTAAACACGCCGGTGGTGTTGTTATTGCGCCAACCACAATTACTGATTTCTCGCCTTTGTACTGTGATGACGAAGGTAAAAACCCCGTAACCCAGTTCGACAAAAACGACGTTGAAACGGCAGGCTTGGTAAAATTCGACTTCTTAGGTCTTCGTACGCTGACTATTATTCAGTGGGCAATAGATATGATCAAAGAAGGGAAGAACGTTGATGTCGATATCAGCGCTATTCCGCTTGAAGATCCTAAGAGCTTCAGAACGTTACAAAACGCTGAGACAACTGCGGTATTCCAGCTGGAATCTCGCGGTATGAAAGAGCTAATCAAGCGCCTAAAACCTGACTGCTTCGAAGATATTATCGCACTGGTGGCCCTGTTCCGTCCGGGCCCGCTGCAATCAGGCATGGTAGATAACTTTATTGACCGTAAGCACGGACGTGAAGAAATTTCCTACCCCGATGCTGAATACCAGCACGAGTGCTTGCAGGAAATTCTAGAGCCTACCTATGGCATTATCTTGTATCAGGAACAGGTAATGCAGATAGCCCAGGAAATGGCGGGCTACTCGCTGGGCGGCGCTGACTTGCTTCGTCGTGCGATGGGCAAGAAAAAGCCTGAAGAGATGGCTAAGCAGCGCGGCACGTTCGCTGAAGGTGCCAAGGGCAATAATATTGACCCAGACCTGGCGATGAAAATCTTCGACTTGGTAGAAAAGTTCGCGGGTTACGGGTTTAACAAATCTCACTCTGCCGCTTATGCCTTGGTGTCTTACCAAACTTTGTGGCTGAAGGTACATTATCCTGCGGAATTCATGGCTGCGGTAATGTCGGCGGATATGGATAACACCGATAAAATCGTGACGCTTGTCGATGAATGTGAGCGCATGGGCATTGAAATACTGCCGCCAGATTTGAACGCAGGTAAATACAAGTTTACTGTCGATAGCGAAGGTCGCATTGTTTATGGTATCGGTGCAATTAAAGGGGTAGGTGAAGGCCCGATTGAAGCGATTATTGAAGCGCGGGAAACCCAGGGTGCATTTAAAGATCTTTTTGATTTCTGCGCCAAGATAGACATAAAACGGGTAAACAAGCGAGTGCTAGAAAAGCTAGTGTTAGCGGGGGCAATGGACAACTTAGGGCCCCATCGCGCAAGCCTTATGGCGAGTTTACCTGAGGCCCTCGCAGCCGCCGGGCAGCATGCAAAAGCCGAGTCATTTGGTCAGTCAGACATGTTTGGGCTGCTCACTACCGAGCCTGAAGACGTGAAGCAAGCGTTTGCCGACGTCCCTGAGTGGCCTGAAAAAGTATGGCTAGAAGGTGAAAAAGATACATTAGGTTTGTATTTAACCGGACACCCCATCAATCAGTACGCGGAAGAACTGCGTTATTACACCGACGGGCGTTTAGTTGATTTAAAACCAACGAACAAGGACCAAATGGCCAGCGCAGTAGGATTGGTGCTTGGTGTGCGTGTTATGACGAACAAGCGGGGTCGTCGCTGGGCCATAGTGACACTGGATGATAAGAGTGCCAGAATAGACGTTCGTTTCTTCCCCGATATGTACGAACAGTTCGAAAGTGTGTTAGAAACTGACAGAATATTGCTTATAAAGGGACAGGTCAGCTTTGATGATTTCTCTGGGGGCAATACAATCACCGCCCGTGATGTAATGGACATTGTTCAGGCACGAGAGAAAAACGCGAGAGCGCTGGCACTAAATATTGATACCCAGTTGCTTGAACCGAAGAAAATGAGTCAGATGCAATCTATCCTGCAGGCATTTAACGGCGGAAGTTGTCCTGTTCAGTTAGCGGTAACCCATCCAGACGCTGAAGTAACCTTAGCGTGTGGTGCAAGATGGTACGTTACCCCTGAAGACCAACTTTTGCACGATCTCAAGCAATGTTTGGGAGACAAAGCCGTTTCAATTCTCTACCATTAGGGGCAAGAGTTCGATAGATTGGACATCTCGCGTTTGCATAGACGAGCGTAGTACGAATAGGACATGAAATGAGTATACAGTTTTTGGACTTTGAACAGCCAATAGCCGAACTAGAAGCAAAAATTGAAGAGCTTAGGTTGGTGAATCAAGGTGGCGAGTTTGACGTTGGTATTGAAGAAGAAATCAATAAGCTTCGCGGTAAAAGCGCAGAGCTAACTAAAAAGATCTTTTCTGATCTTGGCGCATGGCAAGTTTCTCAACTTGCACGTCACCCAATGCGTCCATACACGCTAGATTACATTCCTCGTATTTTTACCGAATTCGACGAGCTTGCTGGCGACCGCGCGTTCGCTGACGATAAGGCAATTGTTGGCGGCCCAGCAATGCTAGATGACCAGCCTGTGATGATTATTGGTCATCAAAAAGGCCGTGACACCAACGAAAAAATTAAGCGTAACTTTGGTATGCCTAAACCAGAAGGCTACCGTAAAGCTTTGCGTCTTATGAAGATGGCTGAGCGTTTTAACATGCCTATCATCACCTTTATCGATACACCGGGAGCTTATCCAGGTGTGGGTGCTGAAGAGCGTGGGCAAAGTGAAGCCATCGCAAAAAATCTATTCGAGATGGCTGAGCTGACTGTTCCAATCGTATGTACAGTAATTGGTGAAGGTGGTTCAGGTGGTGCACTGGCAATTGGTGTTGGCGATCGCGTTAATATGCTTCAATATTCTACGTACTCGGTAATTTCACCTGAAGGCTGTGCATCTATTTTGTGGAAGAGTGCAGAAAAAGCACCATTAGCTGCTGAAGCAATGGGTGTAAGTGCGCCACAAATTAAAGAGCTGGGTCTAATTAATAGTATTGTTGAAGAGCCGCTAGGTGGCGCTCATCGCGATCACAATGGTATGGCCGCTAATTTGAAGGCCGTAATTAAGCAGCAGCTTAATCAGCTTAAAGAGTTAGACAAAACTAAGCTAATGGAAGAGCGTTACGATCGTTTAATGTCGTTTGGATATTGCTAATTCTAGTTAGGGCTACGAGTTCTAAAACTGCAAATAGTCAGGTCACGATACGAAGCGGTGTACAATTAGCAAAATGCTTGTTGTAAAAGTCTATTAAGTCACCACTTCGTTTTTTATTGATCCAGACTAGTTCAAGGGGGTTGATTACCATTGGTAACCAACCCTTTTGCGTTATTAGAAAGCAAGTTATTAGCACATACAAAGCTGAATCCTAATAGAACATAAAGTTGAAAAAATAAGGTATTACTGGTCTGTGACCCCTATACAATCCCCAATTATTGAACATATCGTCAACCGCATAGCCACGTCACTAACTGATGTAAAGCGACCACTTCAAACGCCTTTAGTAGTTGCTTACAGCGGAGGTGTGGATTCCACCGTTCTGCTTCAAGCTGTCGTTGCGTACAGGGAGCAATATGGAACCCCAATTTACGCTGTACATGTAAATCACGGTTTAAGTGAAAATGCGGATGACTGGGTTCGTCACTGTGAACTGCAGTGCCGTCTCGAAGATGTTGAATTTCATCAGTATCGCGTTGCCGTTGATACCAGCTCTAGAAAGAGCTTGGAGGCTGAGGCGCGTAAAGTTCGATACAACGCTCTGCTAGAAGTGTGCGAACAAATTGGCGGTGTGCTGCTTTTGGGGCAACATGCTGAAGATCAGCTTGAAACCGTATTACTTCAGCTTAAACGCGGTGCTGGCCCTCAAGGCTTGGCTGGTATGGGCGAAGTGCAGTTTCGCGGTGAAACCCTTGTAATGCGACCCATGCTATCCCTAGAGAAAACCGACATCATTGCTTATGCCGAGGAGGAAATGTTGCAGTGGGTCGAGGATGAATCCAATCAGCAAAACAGCTTTGATAGGAACTTCTTGAGGAACGAGATTATCCCTCACTTGCTGGCGCGCTGGCCGAAACTAACCAAAACAGTGGGGCGCAGCGCAGAGCTTTGTGCTGAGCAAAGTGAGCTAGTAAGCGAATCAGCACAGCAATATTTCAATGACTGTAAACGCAATGATTTCAGGCTAGATGGACAAAAGCTAGGAGCATTGCCTACTCCTTGGCAGGCTATGGTGATTCGCGCATGGTTTAAAGCGCAGGGGCAGCTTGTACCCTCAAAAGCACAGACAGGCCAACTACTTTCTATGCTGGGGGCGAAACACGATGCAACCCCTGAAGTAAATTTCAAATGGGGCAGGGTAATACGCTTCGACCGTGACCTCTACTGGGTAGTAAATGACACGTGTGAGATACCAGAGCGTCTTGAGTTGGCGTTAGGCCAGCAAACTCGTCTTCCTTGGCTATGTGGGCAGATTCAGGTAACAATAACTGACAAAGAAAATAACGATACGGTTTCTTTGCAAACAAATGCGCGTAACTTGCGGATTAAACCTGAGGATGCAGGTGTATCGAAGCTATTGAAAGAGTGGTTTAAAGTATGGCGTGTGCCCCGATGGGAGCGAAATGGCGTGCCGGTTATTTTTCTAAATGAGCAGCCTGTCGCACTTATTGTTGAAGGACGTTGTGTTTACCTGCAGCCGAAAGCGCCTGGTATAGCAATAGATTTTAAGCCTGATTAGGCCTTTATCTGCTGGCACTTTTCTAGAAAACGATTAGCAAATCTGTTTGTAATGTGATGACGGCAACAAAACACAGATGCGGCATGCTTTTGCCGCATCTATTAATAATAAATTATTAGGTTACGCCGCGTGATAGCTATTCTTACCAGAGTTTTTTACGCGATAGAGCGCATTGTCTGCACGGTCGAAAAGGCTGTTCGTTGAGTCGCCGTCGCGGTAAATTGCGCCACCAAGACTAGTTGATACACCCAAGCGAGATAAGTAGCTCGAACTATTTATACTCATCTGAATTCGCTGGGCGGCACATGCCAATTGCTGCTGTGTTTGACAGTCAAGTAAACAGCAGAATTCATCTCCACCATAGCGAAAGGCTTCATCTTCATCGCGCAGCACGTTTTCTAAATGTGTTGCCACATGCGCGAGCACCTTGTCGCCTTCGCCATGTCCAAAGTTGTCGTTTACATATTTGAAGTTATCTAGGTCGATAACGAGAAGTGCAAATGGCTCATCGTGGCGTTGCGCCCACCCTAGCTGTCTGGTCATAGATTGCTCAAAGCCCGCACGGTTACCTAAACCTGTTAATACATCTTTAGTTGCCATTTGCTGAACACGCATTAACGATAGAGCATGCTTTACCTGTTTTCCAAATAAATCATGTAGTTGGAATAAGCTTTCTCTTTGCGATAACGACAAGGGTGAACTAATGTAATAATAAACGTGGGCCTGTTCGCCATTAACGTCATGGGCACCTTGTAGTGGTAAATCAATCAGGGTTGACGATATTTTTGCATTGCCGTACATCCAACGCGAATCGAAATCGGACAAGCTAAATCCAACAACAGGCAATAGCATATTAAGCTGCTGAAAATACACGCCACCTAACTCTTGAAGCTCAAGCGTAGTTAGAAGCTGCGATACAAAGCTCGATAACTCACTAAAAGAAAGTGATTTACCTGTGCTTTCAGCAGGATAAAAATTGTTGTGTTGTGTGCTATCGTAGACTGACGTTGAAAAATCCACAGTAGTGCCCCTATACAAAATACGCTCACATGTCATAGATGTGAAAAGAAACAGTGTCAAAGTGCTGACGTTTCTATGGCCATAACTGCGTTTTTGCGAAATTTATGACGATCACAGCGGCAAAACTTGCCGGATCTGCATTTAACACAAGGGGATTTGCAAACTAGATGCCAACAACATAGTTGTTGCGCTAATCTTTAGTTTTATGCGTAAAACCGAGTTAATTATTGCGCTTATTTAACAAACGAAAGTTGGTGTTACTCGAGGAGGTAAAGTGGGGACGAGTTTTTTAAATATCGTAATACTGATGTTTATATCGGTTTGCGCGGTGGCATTATTTAAACGGATTCATCTCCCGCCTATTCTTGCTTATCTATTCGCTGGCGTACTCGCAGGGCCTCAGCTGCTATCTGTATTTGCTCATCCCGAAGAAATGCATTTATTAGCCGAAGTAGGTATTGTTTTTCTGCTCTTTTCCCTTGGGCTCGAATTTTCCCTCCCTAAATTGTTAGCGATGCGCTCATTGGTGTTTGGCGTGGGGTTAGGGCAAATGTTGTTCACAACAGCAGTATTTACCTGCGTGCCGCTCTTTTTAGGGATCCCAGTTAGCGCATCTATCATTATTGGCGGTACGCTGGCGCTAAGCTCTACGGCTATTGTTATTAAACAAGCAACTGAAATGGGAATTCTTAATAACAGGCGTACACAACTCGCCGTGAGTATCCTACTCTTTCAGGACCTGGCCGTCGTCCCATTTCTTATAGCTATCCCACTGCTTGCGCAAACAGGCGAGGTGAGTATTGCCCTTGCTCTTGGGGAAGCACTACTAAAAGGCGTGTTCGTTATCGCGTTCTTAATGTCGGTAGGTAAGTGGTTACTTCCCTGGGTATTTAGAGAAGTCGCGAGAACCAGAACCGATGAGCTGTTTGTATTGACCACCATTTTAATCGCGCTATTAGCCGGTGGCCTTACCTATTATTTTGGCCTTTCCATGGCGCTTGGCGCTTTTTTGGCTGGGATGATGTTAGGGGAAAGCCAATACAAATATCAGCTTGAGGCTGATATCCGGCCGTTTAGGGATATTTTGATGGGCTTGTTCTTTGTTACAGTTGGCATGCAGTTGGAGCTTACCGTACTCTGGAACAGCTTGTTTGAAATAGTGTTTGGTGTGTTTGCGTTAATGATAGTTAAAGTTATTTTAGTAAGGGCTGCATCCCTGCTAGTCAAAACTGACGCTATTGATGGCTGGTCCGCCGGTGTTAAGCTTTGTCAAATTGGAGAGTTTAGCTTCGTCATCGCGGCGCTTGCCACAACCCACGGTGTGTTAACCTCCGAGCAATCATCGCTAATAGTATGTATGGGTGTGATAAGTATGGCGTTAACGCCATGGCTTATGAACAACAGTGTGACTATCGCCAAACGCATTGTTAATAATGATATCTCTTTTGATGATAACACTAGTTTTGGCAATACCGGCCCGCTGACTAATCATGTCATTATTTGTGGGTTTGGTCGTGTGGGTCAGTCTGTAGCGCGCATGTTAAAAATGGAAGGTATTCATTTTGTCGCTATAGATATGGATCCTGTCAGAGTGCATGAAAGCCGAAATGCGGGCGAACCCGTTATCTTCGGCGATGCCAGTCAAAAAGATATTTTGAGTAATGCAAATGTAGAAAGTGCAAAGCTTGTACTTGTGACGTTTGATCAGGTCGATAAGGCTAAGCAAGTGATTACCCAGACCCGAAGTATAACAAACGCTACAGATGTTATGGTTCGCACAAAACGAGACTACCAGCTAGAAAGCCTATACAACGCAGGAGCAAACCAAGTGGTGCCTGAATTACAAGAAGGCAGCTTAATGCTGGTGTCGCAGGTTCTACACTATGCCGGTGTACCTATGTCACGTATCTTGAAGCGGGTGCGGGCGGAGCGAAAAGGTCGCTATGACCATATGCATGGTTTTTACCCCGGTGAAACAACAGAGATTACGTACGGAACGGAAGATAAGTTAGAGTTTATTCATGCAGTAGTATTGTCAGAACACGCGTCTTGCATTGGCAAAGCCATAAAAGATATCGACTTCACTAGAATGCGCGTTGCAATAAAAGGGTTAAGGCGCAACGGTAATGAAGTTAAAGACCCAGACCAAGACGCAATTTTACAGGCCCATGATGTGCTGGTTATTGCAGGTAAACCCCGGCGGGTAGAGCGGGCAGAACGCAAACTTTTAGAAGGGAATTGATGTTTAACTGCCAGCGCAGGTACACTATAGGCGTAGGTTGCGCTGGCAGAGGAATCTATTTCACTAAACTTAAGCGACGTGGTCTTTCTCTAAATCGGCAAACTGCTTTTTTAGGTCGTAGCGTTCATCAGTAACAATCTTTTCGAGTACAGATACACGCTCTTTCAAATCTGCAATTTCCTGCTTGTAAGCTTCAGCTTCTTTATTGCTAAGTTTCTTTTTGCTTTTGTCTTTTGCACTTTCGACAATGGTAACTAACGCCCAAGCACAAATGGCTACTATTGCAATCGCTGTCATGTCCACGGTGGTATCCCTCACAAATGGCTTTAAAAGAGTTTAGGTGAAAATGTGGTCAGTTGCCTAATTCACCTAGTATTTAGTTTTTATCTCTAATAAACAGAGACTAAATACTTATTAGTAAAATTACTGCTGCGCTTGGAGTACTATAACGGTTATTAAACTAAGTTTTCTTCAAAAAGTGTAACCAGTTAAGTCCTTAACACCAGCAGTGTTATAATGAAATATTGCAAGTAGGTTGCCAAGTGACAAAAGTCATTACTTTCTAGTTAGTTAGAATGTTTACCTAGATTTATGCAGAATTATTGTTAACTAATTTCACTAAATAAAGTAGCAAGATTGACTAATGAGTGACCAAAATAGCGACCTTTCGGCACCAGGTATCGACACTGGAAAAGCTCGGTCTAAAGAGCAAAGCACCGAGCATGTCGCTGCGCAAACATTAGAGCCTGAAGTGCTCGCCGCTGAAGAGGCGCTTGCAAAAGTAAGCGCTTCAAAAGAAAGCTCTCGCCAAGAGAACCCAACTAAAGAGAACCCGTTTAGAGAGGAGATGAGCCAAGAAAATTTTATTAATGAAACGGTTACTCAAGAAGACCTGACGTGGATGAAGCACGCATTAACCCTTGCTGACAAAGCGGAGTTGATGGGGGAGGTACCTGTTGGTGCCTGCGTAGTATTAAACGGTGAGCTTATCGGCGAAGGCTATAATACGCCAATATCGGATAACGATCCGTCTGCCCATGCAGAATTGCGCGCGGTCAAAGATGCCGCTTCTAAAGTGCAAAACTACCGGCTTATTGACGCTACCCTGTATGTCACTTTAGAGCCCTGTTCTATGTGTGCAGGTATGCTTGTACATGCGCGAGTAAAGCGTGTGGTGTTTGGTGCTAAAGATGCGAAAACAGGCGCTGCAGGTTCTGTTATGAATCTCTTGCAACATCCTGCGCTAAATCATCAGGTTGAGATTGTTTCTGGCATATTAGCTGATGAGTGTGCTAACAAATTATCAGATTTTTTTCGCAAGCGTAGAAAGGAAATTAAGGCTGCCAAAAAGGCGAAAAAACAACGAGAGGGAGATGCTTCAAGCTAATGCTTATTCCGTTGGCTTGAAGATGTGCTTGTTTGTTTTAAGCGCCTATTTGGTTTGCTGGGCTGATAGGTTAAAAAGAGAGCGCTCAATTAATTGATGCCTATCAATAAAAGTAACAGCTTAAAAGTACGTTAGCTAGGCTTGCGAGCCAGCTGAGTGAACATATCACTTGTAACAAATAGCTTGCGGCGTTGAAGTACTTTTTGGTGGCAACGCTTAAGCATAAGTCTACGTCTGTTGTTGTTTTTCAATTTTATTCCTTTTTTCATAAAGCGATTTTTTTTCATTTATTCTCCTTTCTCACTTTGAGGCTATTTTTCTTGATGTGGCTAAATTGCGCCTTCAAGAAAAATACTCTGTCGTTTGAACTAATCTCATATTATTAGAGAGATACTGTTCTTTTAGAGTTAATATTCTTTGAGAAAAATTAAAGTTCTGAGAAAGCGAGTTAGTAACTTACTAACTCGTTCAAAGGGTACACAGTATAGATGACATCGAAATGACAGTTTTCAAGAGAGATGCAAAACGAACGAGATCAAATTTTTCCTTGTTCGTCCAACCATACTAGGCTGTCGTAATAGCGACGAATATTCTCAACATATTGCAACGCTTCATCGCCTCTCGCGTAGCCATAGCGGGTGGTGCGGTAATACTTCTTTTGCCTGAGCTGTGGCAAGCGGCGCTTCACGTCTACCCACAAGTCAGGGTTACCGCCCTGTTGTTCGGTAAGCACTCTCGCATCTTCCAAGTGCCCCATCCCGATATTATACGATGCCATAGCCATCCAGGTTCTATCAGGTTCACTTATTCGCGCGGGTATACGGCTGAGTAAACTAGCAAAATAACGTGATCCGCCGCGAATACTTTGCTCTGGGTTGGTTCTATCATCCACATCCCAGTCACTCGCTGTATCCAGCGTCAGCATCATTAGGCCGCGAACCCCGGTTCTAGACACAGCGTTACTATCCCAATGACTTTCTTGGTAACTCATGGCCGCAAGCAGTCGCCAGTCTAGATCTCCAGCGTATTTTTGAAACAGAGGTTTATATTGGGCTAATGCAGTTTCCGCTGCATAGTTGAATGCGCGACTGTCCACATAATCAAACTGGCGGATATGACCGAAATACTTGTCTTCCAATACGGTAAACCAGCCAGATTGATGTACGGTTCCAAAATATTCAATAAGCGCAGCCTTAACCGAATCGTCTTGATGTAACGGAAGCGCCCAAGCCATCGGCATATTTTCGTCAAGAGTTTTCGCTACTGCCAAGTTTGGATAACGTCTACGCTGCAAAGCTAAACGATTGCTGTCGGCCACTGTATAAGCTATTTCTCCATTGGCCACTTGTTGCAACAGTTCTTCAGAATCTGAATCTTCGGTGGTAATGAGCTCGGTCTTTATCACTACTTTTTCAGTGTCAGTTGCTACGTCGCCTAAATCGCTTAAAAGGCCTGAAAGTAAGTGAGCTTGACTACTTTGTGCAACTGCAATTATAGGGGCATCGAGATCTAAAAGATCTTTAGGTCTTGATGTTCCAGCTTGAAATACAAGCTGTTGTTTTACATGTTGATATGCAGGTCCATACGAGAAGCGGTTTTCTAATAAAGGTGTCACCGCGTCACCTGTGGCGACAATGTCTAAGTTGCCTTCTTCCAATTGCTCTAGCATGACTTCATAGCTATAAAAAGGGTACAAATCGAGAGTGACGCCAAGGTAATCGGCGAACCCTGCTAACAGTTCATACTCAAACCCTTGGGGCCCTTCAGCACCGTTATAAAAGGTTCCTGCACCGTATACGGTTCCTACGCGGATGGTTTCACGTTCCAATAATGAGGAGAGTGCAGTGGGGACCGAGGGCACACCGCAGCTTATAATAGCAATGGATAAAATGATTATTAATTGTAGTTTTAATCGTTTTTTATAGTCTTGTGACTGCATAGACCTTTACTTGTTGTTATTAAACCGTCTAAGTTTAAAAAAAAGTTCACGTAAGCGCGTTATGAGGTTACTTACGGTGCATAATTGCTCTATAATCCGCGCCGAAATACTCATCAATCCAAGAGGCAACGCGTCGCATTGGTGGTCGTTGTTTCTAACAAACCAGGTAAATCAATATGTTGGTCCTTCGAGGCGCTCCTGCACTATCAGAGTTTAACCAAACTAAACTGATTGCAAAGCTGGGTCAATCCGGCGTTAGGGTTAAAAACCTATATAGCGAATATGTTCACCTAGTCGATTCCCAAGGTGACTTGTCTAAGCAGCAAATAGAAATACTTGAGAAGCTGCTCACTTACGGCCCCGCGAGGCAAGCACAAACACCTTCTGGAACCCTCTTCCTCATTACTCCTCGCCCCGGCACTATCTCCCCCTGGTCTTCTAAAGCCACCGACATCGCTCACAACTGCAGTTTAAAAAGTATCAATCGCATAGAGCGTGGATGCGCGTTTTATATCGAAACAGAAGACACTTTGAGTGACGATGACTTTGCACTTATCGCTAGCTTCTTACACGATAGAATGACTGAGTCAGTGTTTACGAATACTGACGACGCAGAGGTACTATTTGCACAAACCGAAGCTAATACTTTTACTAGTGTAGATGTGTTAGGACAAGGCAAAGAAGCACTGGTTAATGCCAACGTGTCATTAGGCCTGGCATTAGCAGATGATGAGATTGACTACCTGTATGATAGCTTTACAAAGCTAGGCAGAAACCCGACAGACGTTGAACTTTATATGTTTGCGCAAGCAAACTCTGAACACTGTCGCCACAAAATTTTTAACGCTAGCTGGACCATTGACGGCGAAGATCAAGACAAGTCTCTGTTTAAAATGATCAAAAACACCTACGAGTTGTTACCTGATCACGTCTATTCAGCCTACAAAGATAACGCAGCGGTAATGGAAGGATGGGAAGCAGGGCGTTTCTTCCCGAACCCTCAGTCGCATCAATACGAATACCATCATGAAAATATTGATATTTTGATGAAGGTAGAAACTCATAACCACCCAACAGCTATTTCACCTTTCCCCGGTGCGGCAACCGGCTCTGGCGGTGAAATCCGTGATGAAGGTGCTACTGGTCGTGGTTCAAAACCTAAAGCCGGTTTGGTTGGTTTTACCGTATCTAACTTACGTATTCCTGGCGCTGAGCAGCCATGGGAAGCTGAGTATGGTAAGCCGCAGCGCATTGTGAGCGCTCTCGATATTATGCTTGAAGGCCCACTAGGTGGCGCAGCCTTTAATAATGAATTTGGTCGCCCAGCGCTACTGGGTTATTTCCGTACTTACGAGCAAGAAGTAAACAGCTTCAACGGCGTTGAAGTGCGCGGCTATCACAAACCTATTATGCTAGCTGGTGGTTTAGGCAACATCCGCCGTGACCATATTGAAAAAGGCGAAATCACAGTAGGCGCTAAGCTTATTGTACTTGGCGGCCCAGCAATGAACATAGGTCTTGGCGGCGGTGCAGCGTCATCAATGGCATCTGGACAGTCAAACGAAGATTTAGACTTTGCTTCAGTACAGCGTGACAACCCTGAGATGGAGCGTCGTTGCCAGGAAGTTATTGATGCATGTTGGCAGCTAGGGGATAACAACCCTATCCAGTTTATCCACGATGTGGGCGCAGGTGGTCTTTCAAACGCACTACCTGAGCTGGTTAATGACGGTGGCCGTGGCGGTAACTTTGAGCTAAGAAAAGTACTGTCTGATGAGCCTGGCATGACGCCGCTAGAGCTTTGGTGTAACGAATCGCAAGAACGTTATGTTATGTCTGTGGCACCGGAAAATATGCCGGTATTCGAAGCAATTTGCGCCCGCGAACGTGCGCCCTTTGCTGTGGTTGGTGAAGCCACTGCCGAACAGCACCTGAACCTGAACGACAGTCAGTTTGACAACAATCCTATCGATATGCCGCTAGATGTACTTTTAGGCAAGCCGCCTAAAATGCATCGCGACGTAAGCTCAACCAAGGTAAGCTCACCAGCATTAGACGACGCAGGCATTACTTTAAGTGATGCAGCGACACGTATTCTGTCATTACCTACCGTTGCAGAGAAAACATTTCTTATCACTATAGGCGATCGCTCGGTAACCGGTCTTGTAAGTCGCGATCAAATGGTTGGGCCATGGCAAGTACCAGTGGCCGACGTAGCAGTAACCGCAACAGCGTTTGATACCTACCATGGTGAAGCAATGACAATGGGTGAACGTACACCAGTTGCATTGTTATCACACGGGGCGTCTGCCCGTCTTGCAGTGGGGGAAGCACTAACCAACATTGCTGCAGCAAATATCGGCGATATTAAGCGCATTAAACTGTCTGCAAACTGGATGGCAGCAGCTGGACACCCAGGTGAAGATGCAGGTCTTTATGAGGCGGTGAAAGCTGTGGGTGAAGAGCTATGCCCAGAGCTAGGCTTAACCATTCCTGTAGGTAAAGACTCCATGTCGATGAAAACCGCATGGAATGAAAACGGTGAAGATAAAGCAGTGACTTCTCCGCTGTCACTGGTTATTTCAGCGTTTGGTGCAGTAAAAGATATTCGCAAAACCCTAACGCCTCAGCTACGCACTGATAAAGGTGCAAGCCGCTTGTTGCTACTCGATTTGGGCGAAGGTAAAAATCGTTTGGGCGCTAGCTGTTTAGCGCAGGTCTATACACAGCTTGGCGATAGCCCAGCAGATGTGGTTTCTGCTACCCGTCTTAAAGGCTTCTTTGACGCTATGCAAACGCTTATCGAAAAAGGTTTAGTGCATGCTTACCACGACCGTTCAGACGGCGGCCTGTTTACTACAGTGGCAGAAATGGCCTTTGCGGGTAAAACAGGTGTGAGCGTTAACCTTGATAGCCTTGAAGGCAACGATATCGCTGTATTGTTCAATGAAGAATTGGGCGGTGTAATTCAAGTGCTTGAAAGCGACCTAGACGCAGTTAACGCTGTACTGGCTAAGTTTGACTTAACTGAATTGACTCACGATATCGGTACATTAAATAGTACAGATATGATTGAGTTTATCCGCGACGGTGTAGCTGTACTTGCTGATAGCCGTGTATCAATGCGTACTACTTGGGCGCAAACTACGTTTGAAATGCAAAAACTTCGTGATAACCCAGAGTGCGCTGAACAAGAACACGTGGCGAAGCAAGATGCTGCCGACCCAGGTTTGCACGTTGCGTTGTCATATGATGTAAACGAAGACGTTGCAGCGCCATATATTGCCAAAGGCGTTAAGCCAAAAGTGGCGATATTAAGAGAGCAGGGCGTAAACTCGCATCTAGAAATGGCGGCTGCATTTACCCGTGCAGGTTTTGACGCTATCGACGTACACATGAGTGACGTGCTGGCGGGTCGCACTACCCTTGAACAGTTTGCAGGTCTTGCTGCTTGTGGCGGTTTCTCTTACGGCGATGTATTAGGTGCAGGTGAAGGCTGGGCGAAATCTATATTGTTTAACAGCATGGCTCGGGATCAGTTCGAAGGTTTCTTTAACCGCAATGACACCTTTAGTTTAGGTGTATGTAACGGTTGTCAGATGCTATCGAACCTAAAATCGTTGATCCCTGGTACTGAGCACTGGCCACATTTTGTGACTAACCAGTCGGCGCGATTTGAAGCCCGTGTTGCAATGGTCGAAGTGATGGAATCTAAGTCTGTGCTGCTCGATGGCATGGCAGGCTCGCGTATGCCTATTGCAGTGTCGCACGGCGAAGGTCAGGCTGAGTTTGCAAACGAAAACGCGCTATCGCAAGTAAGTGGTCAGGTAGCCATGCGCTACGTAGACAACTACGGCAAGCCAACTATGCAATACCCAGCCAACCCGAACGGTTCACCGCAAGGTATTACAGGTTTAACGTCTGTCGATGGGCGCAGCACTATCATGATGCCGCACCCTGAACGTGTATTTAGAGCTGTTGCAAACTCATGGTACCCAGATGAATGGCAAGAAGACGGCGCGTGGATGCGCATCTTTAGAAACGCCCGTAAGTTTGTTGGTTAATTTAACTTTGTAACTTAGATAAACAGGGGGAAACCCCTGTTTATTTTCTATAAAAATACTGTTTAATAAATGCGCATACCTTAAATAGGTGTCAAAGCTTTGGCAAAGTGTCAAAAATCTGATTTTTGCCCTTGTCATCAGTTTGTCACTGATCTATTGTAGTGCAAGCAAGGAATGCAACTAGGTTACAGGAGTTGAGTTAGGGTTGTACCAGTGTTTAGCATTTGCTTACTGGTTTTAATAATAAGAGACGACCAATGAATCGTTCTTCAAAAGGGTTTGGCTTAACCGGAGTAGCTGTGGCTGTAGTGCTGATGTTCGTAACTGCTGTTTTTAGCACATCTGCGAAATCTGCCGAAGCTCCAACAACGCTAAGTGTGCAGTCTTCAGTTAAGTAGTCTGAAAGAAAAATTCTAACGCCCGTAGCAGGTTGACTGCTACGGGCGTTAATCATTGGGGCTATTAAAATATTCGGTGTATATCGGTAATAAAAAGGCCTTCAAATGACGAGTATAAAAAACTCTGCCGAACTTTGATTAATTTGCTTCGTACTTTATCCCCTCTTATTTTTTTCCCGATCTATTAGTTTTTGCTGAGGGTGCTTTTTCAGCAACACGTAGGTAGCGCCAAATCCGCCGTGCATAGGTTGTGCTGTATGATAGGCAATTACTTCATCAAGTTCACGTAGCCAGTGGTTAACGTAACTTTTCTTCAGCGCAGGAAATGGCTTACTATTTTCACCCGTTCCATGTTTTATAAGCAGTGCACGAACCCCTCGTTCGTGACTTGATTTAATGGTGCTATAAATCAGGTCGCGGCTTTGCTCTAGTGTCTTTCCTGATAGCGTTATATTGGTTTCCAAAGGGTATTTACCAAGACGAAGTTTTTTAAATACGCCGTCTTGTATGCCGGGCTGCTGGAAATGTATAAAGTCATCAGGCGGTACTGGCTTTACACCTTCCATGCTCAATGGATTAGCGAGTTTCTCGCGAACGCTCAACTTTATAGCTGCTCTTTTTTGTTTTTCGGCGAGCGCCTTTTCAGGGTCGTGTAATACAGCCTTATCATCAGAAGCGATTGGTTTTACATCTTGCATTTCAGCAAAAAACGAATCGATATCGTTGTTTTCAAATTGGCTCATACTATTCCCCGTATTAACTACTACATCATTATTTATACGTTATTCTTTGCCTGATGGTCTATGCGAAGTGTACTTATTGGAAAGCTAAACGCGCAGATAGACGACGCTTAAAATAGGCAACGGCTATAAAAGTGGGGATTAATTTTGAAATTTCATCGGTTAGTAGATGGCACCTGGCTCAGATAGTGCCTCTACGGCAAACCATTCCTCTTCGGTAAATGTTGAATCACTCGGTGTTTCAACATCATCGCCTGTTTCTTTTTTGGGGGACGAATCGAAAGTCATTGTGCTCTCCTGTTTAGAAGAGTATTGCGCAATTCGATTAAATTACAACCAGAGTAGAAGAAATAAACATGATGATAGGGTAGTGAAATGTATAGGAAGGTTTACTTTATTTTGGGTTTAAGCCGGCCAAAATGGCGTCCCCAGCTGGAATCGAACCAACATCTAAGCCTTAGGAGGGCCTTGTTTTATCCATTAAACTATGGGGACCTAATGCGTAAGAATAGCCATTATACGTAGTTCCAAAAAATACGAAACCCTTTGATTAATCAATAAGGTGCAGTGTTTTATAACAGCGCACTTATGCGGCTAAAACGGCTTATCTATGCAGATTGGTATGAATCCCACGTGATTCTAGGATACCCAAAAAAAAGCCCTCGTCAAATGCGAGGGCTTAAGGTTAACTTCACAACAAGATTAGATGTCAGTTGGTGGAAGTTTATCTATCGCTGTTTTCAGCACTTCAGACTCTGTCTGAGAAGCCGTTGTTACATCAGCACTACTTTCTTTAGACGTATCGCCTACAAGTCCGTCACTAGCATCAGGAGATGCGCCCTCACCATTTGAATCCACAGAAGTAGGCTCTGTTGATGGCAGAATCAACTCTTCTGGGGGAAGATCAATATCGACGACGTCAACAGTTACCTCTGTCACCGGACCCCCAGAGACTATATCGTCTTCTTCTGGAAGCGTGATGGTGTCATCAGGCAGAGTACTTTCAGGCGTCGAAGCCTCAGGTGAAAGCGGGCTTGTGCCTTCATTCGGTGCAGTAGGCAAAGGTCCACCTATATCAACGGTATCAATCTTAGTGCCAGACAAGTCAATAGTGTCTCCTCCACCAAAGCCGTCGCCCACATTGGTTCCAAGCGAGCTCGCCTCTTCTTCAGGTAGCGTAATGATGTCTGGCGTAGTCTCAATAGGTTCAATGCTCTCGACAGGCTCAGAGCTCATAAGAGGCGCAGTCAGCTCGTTTTCTGGCGTTACCAGTTGAGTTTCAGCATTCAGATCAACGGTTTGAAGCGTTTGTCTTGTCAAGTCGATAGCATCTGCTCCGCCAAAGCCATCGCTTACATTAGTACCAAGCGTGCTGACACCTTCTTCAGGAAGTGTAATGATGTCTGGTGCACTCTCAACAGGTTCAATACTCTCGACAGGCAAAGTGCTCATGAGAGGCACAGTCGGCTCGTTTTCTGGCGTTAAAACTTGAGTTTCAGAATTAAGATCAACGGTTTGAAGTGTTTGTCTTGTCAAGTCGATAGTATCTCCTCCACCGAAGCCATCGCCCATATTGGTGCCAAGTGTGCTCACTTCTTCTTCAGGAAGCGTGATGATGTCTGGCGTACTTTCAATCGGTCCAACGCTCTCAACAGGCTCTGTGCTCACAAGCGGCGCAGTAGTCTCGTTTTCTGGCGTTACCAATCGAGTTCCAGCATTCAGGTCAACTGTTTGAAGCGTTTGCCCTGTTAGGTCGATCACGTCAGGTGCTGTAGGCTCGTCAGTTACAACGGTGCCGCTGCTATCTGACGCACTTACAGACTCCGATGAAGTGGTTGTCACGACTTCAGGTACACCTTCACCAGATGCCGTCACAAACACGTTAAACTCTGCCTGCTCGATAGTGCCGTCTGGATATTCGATACGGTAAGTAAAGGTATCCGTTAAGGTCCCGCCAAACACGGCTTGCGTGTTATCTGGGGTATAAGTGTATGCGCCAGTTTCGTCAATTTGTAGCGTACCGTAATCACCCACTAACGTAATGCCGCCAGTGGCGTCTTGGAAGGTTGTTCCATCAGTAGATACGGTTACGTCGTATGTTGGGCCAAACAGTATATCGTTATCGAACAGATTGCCGGTGGCAGTTTGTACGCCGCTAACTTCAAACTGGTCAAGATAGTTTACGGTAGAGGAAAGATCTACACTGATGCTGCCGGCTAATCCAACGCCAATAGTGCCGTCCATTGTGAGCTGGTATAGACCCTCAGTTAATCCGTTGACGGTAAGAACAGTATCGCCGTTAACACCTAACAAGCTGATAAGCTCATCGTTGGGGAAAACCCTATAGGGCTCCCACGCTCCGTTTACAAACTTTTCAACCGTTATAGTAATGCTAGAGCCTAATGCTACTAAGCCCCCCGCATCTACGTTTAACGTGATATCTTGAGTAGTATTTGCAGACACATTAATAGGGCTAAATTCATCGCTAAAACTTGTAATAAACAAACTTAGGAGATAATCGTGCTGCAGCGCATCCAGTTCACTAAGGCCCGCTTCTGAGACAAAATCATAGGTCAATTCAGCACGGGCCGAGTCTGCCGATACTCCTTGTCCTGACAAGTTAAAGTTAAGATTGGCGGTAGAGGTATTCGTGCCATCTGAAATGGTGTAGCTAAAGCTATCTGTATTGCCTAAGCCGTCACGTACACCGTTGGCTACATAGGTGTAGCTACCGTCTTCGAATATAGTTAAATCGCCATAATCACCTTCAATGGTAATACCAGATAAACCAGTACCTAATACAGTCACTGACTCTCCATTGGAATGGGTAACTTGCGTCACTACGCCGCCCTCGGCAATGCTATCGGCTACATCGCCTGTGTTAGCCGCATCGATAACATTCCCAGACGTTGTTGTGCTACCTTCAAACTGATATTCCGTTAGTGTTGTAGTCACATCCGTTTGTTCTAGTAAGGATATCGTATTGCTAAGCAAGATTGCGGCAATCTCGTCAATGAGAGCATCAGACAACTGTGCTACTCCTAGCGTTGTAAGACCTGAGTTAATAGTACCGACCAAATCGCCAGCTCCAATAGTGTCCGCGGTGGCTAGGATTGGCTCAAGAATAATTTCTCTTACTAGAGTTCCTAAAGGTATAACGCCTAAACCTGCTTCACCATTTAGCGCAGTTTCAATTGCATCTAGCACCACCTCTTGGTTTTCCTCGCCAAGAACGACCCCGCCATCGCCTAGTTCAGCAAGTGTAATCGAGCCGTCCCCATCTTGGTCAAACAAGTTTTCGAGGGAGCTTTGACTGTTACGAACAACAACGGCATAGTCTCCAGCCGGGAGCCCAGAGAACTTTGCCACCAAGGTGTCATCACCTAACAAGCCCAAGACATTTAACCCTAAAGCGTCACCAACAAGAGGGCTGTCTGGCGCTGTCGCTGAGGCAACTACATTGCCATCTGCATCAACAATATCAACTCGATACCCATTGGCCACTGCAACTAGCGCAGTTTGGCTAACCTCTACAACCACTTCTCCGAAGTAGTCGGCTCCGACAGTAAATGTTGTACTAGCGGTAGGAGAGCCTGCGGCAGGTGAGCCAGCTGCTACGTCAATCACCTGCAAGTCGCTATCAGTAACTGGTGTATTAACGATGGCGGTTTGTGCGCCTAGCTCCATATCATTGTTATCGGTTTGCGCTACTACTGGCGGGAAGTCGCTGCCAGAAATGGTGATGGTAAGCGCCGCAATATCAGAAGTTTCACCATCTGATAAGGTGTAGTTGAACACTTCGTCTTGGCCAATTGCACTGCGGTCACCATCGGCGGTATAGGTGTAAGTGCCGTCAGCGGCAATTTCCAGTACGCCATAGTCACCTTGGATAGTAACGGTACCTGTTGCAGGAACCGCCACACTATCACCAGAGGCGTTGGTAACAAGCGTTACTTGGGCGCCGTCTAAAATGGTATCTGCGCCTACGCCACTAATATCAACGTCTATTAGGTTACCTTGGGCCACTAAATCACCCGTATAGGTGTATTCGGTTAATGTTGTTGTGATGTCAGTGTCTTGCAATAGGGTTAACGTATTGCTGAGCAATACATCGGCAAGAACATCGGCCACAGCGTCGAGGAGACCTGTGATACCAAGCGCGTTTATTGGCGTAGTTAGTAGACCAACCAGCTGACCTACGCCAATTACAGTAGTTGTATCAAGTAGGCCTTCAAGGATCCCTCTAACTTGCGTGCCAACGGTTCCGGGCAAGATAACATTCAAAATTCCACCGTTTAATGTGGTTTCAACGAAGTTAAGAACCTCCGTTTGGTTATCAGGCCCAAGCACGACACCTGCTGTCCCTAGTTCATCAAGGTCAACGTCGTTACTGTTGTCATTGTCTAATAAATCTCCCAGTCTATTTTCATCATTGCGGACCACCACGCTGTAGGTGCCAGCGTCAAGGCCTGCTAACGAGAACGAAATAGTCTCATCGCCAGTAACATTGAAAATGTCTAGTCCACCGACATCGGCAACTTGTGAGTCTGCGCTTACCCCTTTATAAACAAGCTGACCGCTCTCGTCATACACCTCAACAATGTAGGCATCGGCAACAGCAACCAAGGCTATTTGTTCTACCTCTACTAATACTTCACCCACATGGTTAGGGGAAACGATAAAGGAAGCACTTGCATCAACGCCTCCTGTAGACTCTGTTAAGCCAATCACCTGCACGTCGCTGGTGGTTTCCGGAGGATTTACAGTAACCACAGGTTCGCCCATATCAACGGTGTTACCGTCGTTTATTGCATCGAGAGCCTGTACGACAACATTCTGACTTGCTGTGCTTGCCGAGTTACCTGCTTCGTCTGTGACTGTTGCCACCACCGCGTAGGTACCTGCTGGTAGCGGTGTGCCTGTTAAATCAAGGCTCCAATTACCGCTGCCATCAATAGCAAGTTCGGGGTCAGTGCCAAAGGTATAGGACGTGCCATCAACGGTAACGGTTAGGGTAGTATTGTCACCAAGATCCACCGTACCATTAAAGATAAGTGTGCTATCGCTAGTAATAAAGTCTCCAGCCACGCCTGAGTCGTTTGAGATACTGTCGAACGTTACTGTCTGACCATTATTGTTTTCATCAATGCTGGTATCGATGACAACTGTACCTGTGTCAGTAGCAACATTGCCTACAGCATCTGTGGCGGTAACCACAGCCGTATAATTACCCTCAGCGAGCAGGGCGACGATATTATCAGCCAACGTCCAGGTGCCATCACCATTGTTAGTAGCCGTATAGTCATTGCCATCAATGGTCACCATCACAACCGCATTGGGGTCGTTCACCGTACCAGTTAATTCTGGCGTGGTGTCATTGGTGGTCAGGTCGTTTATTGCAACGGTAGGTGCGGTGACATCAATTGTTACCGTACCTGTGTTGGTGACCGTATTACCCGCGGCGTCTGTTGCGCTTACCGAAGTTGGGTAGCTACCTTCTGCTAGCGTAGCAACTGCGTTGTCACCCAGTGTCCATGTGCCGTCACCATTGTTGGTAGCCGTATAGTCGTTGCCGTCAATGGTCACCACCACAACCGCATTGGGGTCGTTCACCGTACCGGTAAGCTCAGGCGTGGTGTCGTTGGTGGTGAGATCGTTTATTGCAACCGTAGGCGCGGTGGTATCAATTACTACAGTACCACTGTCTGTATCGGTATTACCCGCATCGTCAGTTGCAGTAACAGATGTTGGGTAGCTGCCTTCAGCGAGTGTAGCGACTACGTCATCAGCCAGTGTCCATGTACCATCACCGTTATTGGTAGCGGTATAGTCATTGCCGTCAATGGTCACCACCACAACCGCATTGGGGTCGTTCACCGTACCGGTAAGCTCAGGCGTAGTGTCGTTGGTGGTAAGATCGTTTATTACAACCGTAGGCGCGGTAGTATCAATTACCACAGTACCGGTATTGGTTACCGTGTTGCTCGCGGCGTCTGTCGCGCTTACCGATGTTGGGTAGCTGCCTTCTGCAAGCGTTGCGACTACGTTATCAGCGAGTGTCCATGTACCGTCACCATTGTTGGTAGCGGTATAGTTGTTGCCGTCAATGGTCACCACCACAACCGCATTGGGGTCGTTCACCGTACCGGTAAGCTCAGGCGTGGTGTCGTTGGTGGTGAGATCGTTTATTGCAACCGTAGGCGCGGTGGTATCAATTACCACTGTACCTGTGTTGGTCACCGTATTGCCCGCGGCGTCTGTCGCGCTTACCGAAGTCGGGTAGCTGCCTTCAGCGAGTGTGGCGACTACGTTATCAGCCAACGTCCACGTGCCGTCACCATTGTTGGTGGCGGTATAGTCATTGCCGTCAATGGTCACCACCACAACTGCATTGGGGTCGTTCACCGTACCGGTAAGCTCAGGCGTAGTGTCGTTGGTGGTCAGGTCGTTTATTGCAACCGTAGGTGCGGTGACATCAATTGTTACCGTACCCGTATTGGTCACCGTATTGCCCGCGGCGTCTGTTGCACTTACTGATGTTGGGTAGCTGCCTTCTGCAAGCGTTGCGACTACGTTATCAGCGAGTGTCCATGTACCGTCACCATTGTTGGTAGCGGTATAGTTGTTGCCGTCAATGGTCACCACCACAACCGCATTGGGGTCGTTCACCGTACCGGTAAGCTCAGGCGTGGTGTCGTTGGTGGTGAGATCGTTTATTGCAACCGTAGGCGCGGTGGTATCAATTACCACTGTACCTGTGTTGGTCACCGTATTGCCCGCGGCGTCTGTCGCGCTTACCGAAGTCGGGTAGCTGCCTTCAGCGAGTGTGGCGACTACGTTATCAGCCAACGTCCACGTGCCGTCACCATTGTTGGTGGCGGTATAGTCATTGCCGTCAATGGTCACCACCACAACTGCATTGGGGTCGTTCACCGTACCGGTAAGCTCAGGCGTAGTGTCGTTGGTGGTCAGGTCGTTTATTGCAACCGTAGGTGCGGTGACATCAATTGTTACCGTACCCGTATTGGTCACCGTATTGCCCGCGGCGTCTGTTGCACTTACTGATGTTGGGTAGCTACCTTCTGTAAGCGTGGCGACTACGTTATCAGCCAGTGTCCAGGTGCCATCACCATTGTTGGTAGCGGTGTAATCATTACCATCAATCGTCACCACCACAACTGCATTCGGGTCGTTCACCGTACCGGTAAGCTCAGGCGTAGTGTCGTTGGTGGTAAGATCGTTTATTACAATCGTAGGCGCGGTAGTATCAATTACCACAGTACCGGTATTGGTTACCGTGTTGCCCGCGGCGTCTGTCGCGCTTACCGATGTTGGGTAGCTGCCTTCTGCAAGCGTTGCGACTACGTTATCAGCGAGTGTCCATGTACCGTCACCATTGTTGGTAGCGGTATAGTTGTTGCCGTCAATGGTGACTACTACAGTAGCCGTCGGGTCATCAACCGTACCCGTTAGCGCAGGCGTAGTGTCGTTGGTCGTTACATCATTGATGGTTACGACAGGTGCCACGGCGTCTACTGTGTCAGATGCAGGCCCACTGGTGTTACCCGCTTCATCGGTAGCCGTTGCCGTTACTACAACTCCATCTGCTAATGGTGTATCTGGCGTTACGCTCCAATTGCCGTCGCCATCAGCGATCACGGTGAAATCTGGCGTGCCGTCTTCGTCTACATCCACATTTACCGTAGCGCCCGCTTCGGCTGTGCCGGTAATTTCAGTGCCGTTGCCCGCTTCAACAGTAGGCGCTGCTGGTGCTGTGGTATCAATAACCACTGTACCAGTATTCGTACCCACATTACCTTCTGGGTCGGTTGCAGTAACCGTTGCGGTATAGCTACCTTCAGCAAGTGCCGCTACCGCATCGTCAGCCAGTGTCCACGTGCCATCACCGTTATTGGTGGCGGTATAGTCGGCACCGTTGATGGTAACAACCACCGTGGCTGTTGGGTCGTCAACCGAACCAGTAAGTGCCGGCGTTGTATCGTTTGTTGTTAAATCGTTGAAGGCAACTACCGGTGCAGCCGCGTCAACCGTGTCTGAGGCTGGGTTGCTAATGTTACCCGCTGCGTCAGTTGCCGTTACGGTCACAATTACGCCATCGGCAAGCGGTGTATCAGGCGTAATGCTCCAATTACCGTCGCCATCAGCGATGACGGTGAAATCAGGCGTGCCGTCGCCATCCACGTCCACATTTACGGTTGCACCGGCTTCAGCGGTACCGGTAATTTCAGTGCCGTTGCCCGCATCCACGGTAGGTATGGCAGGTGGTGTAGTATCAATCACTACGGTTCCTGAATTTGAACCCACATTGCCATCGGCATCCGTGGCAGTAACGGTAGCGGTATAGCTACCATCTGCAAGTGTAGCCACTGCATCGTCAGCCAGGGTCCAACTTCCATCGCCATTGTTAGTTGCGGTGTAGTCCACGCCATCAATGGTCACTACTACGATAGCGCTTGGATCGTCAACCGTTCCGGTTAGCTCTGGTGTAGCGTCATTAGTCGTTAAGTCGTTGATTGTAACGACTGGTGCAACAGCGTCTACTGTATCTGACGCTGGTGCGCTGCCATTGCCAGCTTCATCAACCGCCGTTGCCGTAACAACCACGCCATCGGCCAGTGGTGTAGTGGGTGTTACTGACCAATTTCCATCGCCATCTGCGATGACGGTGAAGTCTGGCGTGCCGTCGCCATCCACGTCCACATTTACAGTTGCCCCTGCTTCCGCAGTACCCGTAATTTCAGTGCCGTTACCTGCATCGACGGTAGGCGCTGCTGGAGCAGTGGTGTCAACTACCACAGTGCCAGAGTTAGTTCCGGTGTTACCGTCGGCATCAGTAGCTGTAACCGTAGCGGTATAGCTACCTTCAGCCAGCGCGGCAACGATATCGTCAGCCAGTGTCCAGCTGCCATCACCATTGTTTGTCGCGGTATAGTCTGTACCGTTAATGGTAACGACCACGATGGCGGTTGGATCGTCTACCGAACCGGTAAGTGCAGGCGTGGTGTCATTAGTCGTTAGATCGTTAAAGGCAACGATTGGAGCAACAGCGTCTACCGTATCAGACGCCGGGCTACTCGTATTGCCAGCTTCATCGGTTGCTGTTGCCGTGACAACCACGCCATCCGGTAGCGGTGTTGTGGGTGTTACTGACCAGTTACCATCGCCATCAGCAATCACTGTGAAATCAGGTGTGCCATCACCGTCAACGTCTACGTTTACGACAGCGCCTGCTTCGGCTGTGCCGGTAATTTCGGTACCGTTGCCTGCATCAACAGTAGGCGCAGCTGGCGCAGTAGTATCGATAACACCGCCATTTTCGTTTGCGGTTGCCGTATTACCCGCGCCATCTGTCGCACTTGCGGTGACTGAATAATTACCTTCAGATAAGGCTGCTGGCACATCTACAGAGAAGCTGCCATCAGCTTGAACAATGGCGTCAAATGTTTGCGTATTACCAGCATCATCGGTAACGCTGATGGATACGGCGCTGCCTGGCGCAATATCTGTAGTACCGGAAATGGTTGGCGTTGTGTCGTTTCCTGTGCCAAGCGGATCCAAGGTTAGGTTTGGCACGGCTGTATTGATATTGCCGCTGGTAGTATCAGACGCCGAGTTTCCAGCGGCATCAGTGGCGGTAGCAGTAACATCGAAGTTTCCGTCTGCCATTGCATTGGGCACGTCGGCGCTGAAATTACCAAGGCTATCGACAATAGCCGTAAATGTCTGTTCTGCTCCCGCGCTGTCGGTGACGGTTATGGTCACTGAACTACCTGGGCTTAAATCGGTGCTACCCGTGATCGTTGGCGTAGTATCGTTACCTGTGCCTTGTGCATCTAAATTGATCGTCGGCGCGGTAGTGTCTACGCTACCGTTTGTTTCAGTGGCAGTAGTCTCATTGCCTGCTGGGTCTTGGGCCACGGCGGTGACAGTATACCCTCCTTCAGCCATAGCGCTTGGGACATCGGCCGAGAAACTGCCGTCTCCCTGAACGGTTGCATCGAAGGTTTGGCTTACACCTGCGTTATCCGTAACCGTAATCGTTACTGTCGCGCCTGCAGGCAGATCAGTATTGCCGGATATTGTAGGCGTTGTGTCACTGTCTTGGGCTAGTGTATCTAACGATAGGGTAGGAGCTGTCGTATCAATAACGCCTGTATTGTCTACGACGGTAGTGCTATTACCCGCTTCATCACTCGCCGTGGCTTCAACACTGTATGCACCTTCTGCCAAAGGCGCGGGCACATCCACTGTAAAGTTTCCATTTACATCAACTGTAGCTGTGATGGTTTGAACATTTCCTGCGCTATCAGTTACCACAAGCGTAACTTCACTACCCTGCGCAAGGTTTGTGCTACCAGATAGGGTAGGCGTTGTGTCATTGCCTTCCTCAAGTGGCGTTAAGGTTAGTGATGGTGCTGTAGTGTCTATACTTCCAGCATCACTGGCTGTTGCTGTATTACCTGCCTCATCACTGATGGTAGCGCTTACCGTGAAGTCTCCTTCAGCTAAATCCGTACCTGGGGAGATAGAGAAAGAACCATCGGCCTGTACCACTGCACTTAAGGTCTGGGTTGCACCGGCGCTATCCGTTACCAAAATAGTAACCACTGAGCCTGCAGGTTCATCGGTTGTACCGGTAATGAGTGGCGTCGCGTCGTTAGTGGTATCGGCAACATCTATAGTAAGTGTAGGTACTAGAGTATCAACTACGCCTGCTTCGTTATCGGTTGTACTGTTGTTTGCTTCATCGGTGGCGGTTGCTGAAACAGTGAAGTTTCCTTCAGCCATCGCCACTGGTACATCGGCAGAGAATACGCCTCCCGCGGTGACCAATGCAGAGAACACTTGGGTATTACCCGCACTATCAACAACAGTTATTTGCACTGTAGAACCTTGCGGTAAATCTACAGTACCGCTTATGGTTGGGGTTGAGTCGCTAACTGTACCTGGCTCGTCCAGCGTAATAACAGGTGAAATTGTGTCGATTAGGCCGGTTTCAGCGTCGGACGCTGTATTGCCAGCTTCATCAACAACGGTAGCCTGAACTGTGTAGCTACCCTCAGCCAAAGTGGCGGGTACGTCTACGCTGAAGGAGCCATCACCTTGTACGGTTGCTGTTAAGGTTTGTATATTGCCAGCGTTATCGGTGACGGTAATTGAAACCGTGCTTCCGGCTGGCTGGTCTGTCGTGCCGCTAATGGTTGGTGTTGCATCATTGCCAACACCTTGCTCTGCCACATCAATAGCCGGTGATGTGGTATCTACCACACCGCCAGTTTCAGAGTCAGAGCCTGTATTTCCGGCTCCGTCACTCACCTCTGCGACAACTGTGTAACTACCTTCGGCCAGGTCTGACGGTACGCTTGCGCTGAAGGTGCCATCTCCTTGTACGGTTGTAGTAAAGGTTTGAACTGCTCCAGCACTATCTGTCACTGTTAAAGTGACAGTGGCACCAACTGGCGCGTTAGTTGTGCCAGAAATAAGGGGTGTAGCATCGTTTGTTTGGCCAAGGGCATCTAGGGTAATGTCCGGGGCGCTGGCATTAATATTGCCGCTATCCGTCACTGTCGTGCTATTGCCCGCAGCATCGCTCGCACTTACTGTTACATCGTAATCGCCATCAACAAGCGCGCTGGGTACTTCAACTGAGAAAGTGCCATCCGCGTTTACCGTAGCAGTAAGGTTCTGTACATTACCGCCTGCATCGGTGACAACCAGTGTAATTGTTGCTCCCTCTGGCAAGTCGGTAGTACCGCTCAAAATTGGCGTTGCGTCATTGCCGCTGGCCACTGGATCTAAGTTGATAACAGGTGGGGTGGTGTCAACTGTGCCGTTGTTATCAACCGCTGTGTTTTGATTACCCGCAGCATCAATCGCCGTCACTTCTACGGTGTAATCGCCTTCTGCAAGGTCAAGGAGCACATCAGCGCTAAAGCTGCCGTTCGCTTGAACGGTGGCTGTGAAGGTTTGCGTATTGCCCTGGTTGTCAGTCACGCTAATGCTTACAGTGTTACCCGCAGCCAAGTCGGTGGTTCCCGATATAGTCGGTGTAGCGTCGTTGGTTAGGCCTTGTGCGTCCAACGTTACGGTCGGGGCTGCTGTATCTATGATGCCGTTATTATCTATTGCCGTTGCTGAATTACCCGCATCGTCAGTCGCAGTGACAGTCACACTGAAACTGCCCTCAGCTAAATCGGTAGGAACATCAGCACTGTAAGTGCCATCGTTTTGAACGGTTGCTGTGAATGTTTGGGTATTTCCAGCGTTGTCTGTCACGCTTATGCTAACCGTGTCGCCAGCATTGAGGTCTGTGGTGCCAGAGATAGACGGCGTTGCATCATTGCCAAGCCCTTGTGTATCGATGGTTATCGATGGGGCTGTTGTATCGATGTTACCGCCATTTTCGGTTACCGATGCACTGTTGCCAGCGCCGTCTGTGGCGGTGGCAGTAACAGAATAGTCACCTTCAGGTAAGCTCGCAGGAACATCAGCCGTAAAGCTTCCATCACCTTGCACTATGGCACTGAATGTCTGTGTGTTTCCAGCACTGTCAGTCACAGTTAGCGTTACAGTGCTACCTGGCGCTAAGTCGGTGTTACCTGAAATGGTCGGCGTCGTGTCGTTGCCGGAACCAAGAGGGTCGAGGGATAGGGTAGGCGCAGCAGAGTTTATGTCGCCGCTCACTGTATCTGTAGCAGTATTGCCTGCAGCATCAGTGGCCGTTGCAGTAACGTCAAAGTTTCCGTCTGCCATTGGGTTAGGCACTTCTGCACTAAAGTCGCCGTTACCATCAACAGTTGCAGTAAGCGTCTGCACAGTGCCAACACTGTCAGTTACTGTGATAGTTACTGTGCTTCCTGCTGCTAGGTCGGTATTTCCGCTAATGGTAGGCGTGTTATCGTTACCTGTACCAATCGGATCCAAAGTGATAATAGGTGCTGTGGTATCTACGCTGCCACCCGTTTCAGAATCAGAACCTTGGTTGCCCGCCGCGTCTTGAGCGGTTGCGGTAACCGTATAGTCACCTTCAGCTAGTGGTGAAGGTACGTTGGCGGCAAAACTACCGTCGGTTTGTACCGTTGCTGCAAAGGTTTGGGTATTACCCGCACTGTCGACCACCGTTAATGTGACAATGGCGCCAGCTGGAAGGTTTGTGGTGCCAGAAATAGTTGGCGTTAGGTTATTTTCTGGTGTTAATTCTTCAAGATTTAGCTCAGGTGGCGTGATGTCGATTACGCCTGAATTATCGAGAACCGACGTGCTGTTGCCTGCTTCATCAGTGGCGGTAGCTTCAACACTGTACGAGCCCTCAGCTAGTGCCGCGGGTATATCAGCCGTAAAGTTTCCTGCAGCGTCAACTGTTGCTGTAATCGTTTGAATGTTGCCTGCACTATCTGTGATAACCAAGGAGACCACGCTACCTTCCGCTAGATCTGTACTTCCCGAAATGGTTGGCGTTGTGTCGTTGCCTAATCCTTGAGTGTCTAAGGTTAGGGTTGGCGCTGTGGTGTCTATAGTGCCTGTTGCATTGGCTGACGCACTGTTGCCTGCATCGTCGGTGGCCGTTGCAGTAACCGTATAGTCACCTTCGGCCAGTGCAGCTGGTACATCCACAGTAAAGTTGCCGTTTGCGTCAACCGTTGCGGTCACAGTTTGTGTATTGCCAGCGTTGTCGGTGATCGACAGTGTTACGCTCTCACCTGCTGCTAAGTCCGTAGTGCCTGAAATGGTAGGCGTAGTATCGTTATTTGAACCTAGCGCATCTAGTGAAATAACGGGGGCGATAGTATCGACAATACCGTTATTGTCGGTGACAGAGGCACTATTTCCGTTGCCGTCTGTAGCGGTAGCGGTTACTGAGTAATCACCTTCGGCAAGAGGCGCGGGGACATCAGCACTAAAGTTACCGCTTGCATCAACAAGTGCAGTAAAGGTTTGGGTGTTGCCTGCACTGTCAGTGACAAAAAGCGTCACGGTTGAACCCGAGGGTAGGTCAGTCGTACCCGAAATGGTTGGTGTAGTATCGCTAACCGTAACTTGTGCATCTAGTGTCAACGCAGGGGCACTGGTATCTAACGTACCGGTATCAGAGGTGGTGGTTGTATTACCTGCATCGTCTGAGGCACTTGCTGTTACCGTGTAGCTACCATCCGGTAAAGCGTTTGGAACATCTGCGCTGAAGTCACCATTCGCGTCCACAATGGCGTCAAAGGTTTGTGTATTGCCAGCGCTATCTGTGACGGTTAACGTGATTGTGCTTCCCGGCGCTAAATCAGTGCTGCCCGATATGTTAGGCGTTTCATCGTTGCCTGTGCCCTGCGGATTTAGCGTAAGTACAGGGGCGGTGGTGTCAATATTGCCACCGTCCTCTGTTGCGGTTGTTGAATTACCTGCATCATCTGTTGCAGTAACTTCGACGCTGTAGTCTCCTTCAGGCAGTGGAGACAATACCTCTGTTGCAAAGTTGCCGTCTGCATCAACCAATGCGTTAATGGTTTGCGTGTCACCATTGCTGTCAGTTACGGTGATCACAACGACAGCACCTTCAGGTAAATCTGTGTTCCCTGAAATAACCGGCGTAGTATCATTACCTGAATCTAACGGATTAACGTTAACAATAGGCGCTTGTGTATCAATTGTTCCATTTGCTTCGTTTGCCGTCGCGGTGTTGCCTTGTGCATCGCTTACTGTTGCCGTAACGGTAAAGTCGCCTTCAGCCAGAGCGCTAGGCACATCGGCACTGAATGTGCCGTCTGCTTGCACGGCTGCTTGGAAGCTTTGCGAGTCACCATTAGCATCGACTACAGTTATGGTAACCAGTGTGCCGGGAGCAACATCAGTAGTACCTGTGATAGTTGGGGTAACATCGCTAGTAGCGCCTTGTGTATCAAGGGTTAACAGTGGCGCTTCGCTATCTACATTACCTGTTGTATTGGCATTCGCGGTATTGCCTGCACTGTCGGTTGCACTGGCAGTAACAGTAAAGTCGCCGTCAGCTAGCGCGTTTGGCACATCTACACTGAAGCTACCATCTGCATCGACCAAGGCATTGATAGTTTGCGTGTTTCCAGCGCTATCTGTAACGACAAGTGTAATCGTGCTTCCTTCAGGAAGGTCAGTGGTGCCTGAAAGTGTAGGTGTGGTGTCACCCGTACTGCCAGGGTTTTCTAGGGCAAGCGTAGGCGCGGTGGTATCTACAACGCCGTCATTGTCAGTTACTGTTGTCGTATTGCCATCGCCGTCAGTTGCGCTAGCAGTAACGGTGTAAGCGCCATCAGCGAGTGGGGTGGTAACATCTGCACCAAATGCTCCGTCTGCACCCACTGTCGCGGTAATCGTTTGCGTATTACCTGCGCTATCCGTTACGGTTAAAGTAACCGTGCTTCCTTCAGGCAAGTTGGTAGTGCCTGAAATAGCGGGCGTGCTGTCATTCGTTTCGCCTTGTCCATCTAGCACTAATGTAGGAGCGCTAGTATTAATGTTACCCGTTGTGTTGTCTGTAACTTCATTGCCTGCCTCGTCTTCTGCCGTGGCAGTAACAGTAAAGTCTCCATCAGCCAATTCTTGGGGTACGTCGACAGAGAAATTACCGCTAGCATCGACTAAGGTGTTGATCGTTTGCGTGTTGCCTGCGCTATCTACGACCGTTAGCGAGACAACACTTCCTTCAGGCAGGTCGGTACTGCCCGATAAAGTTGGTGTGGGATCGTTGCCAGAGCCCGCTGAATTTAAAGTTAGCGATGGTGCAGTTATATCTACAATGCCGCCGTTTTCTGTCACGCTAGCGGTATTACCATTTTCATCGACAGCGGTTGCTGTAACGGAGTAGTTACCTTCTGCTAATGCGCTAGGTACTTCAGCGCTAAAGCTTCCGTTTTCATCAACAGCAGCCTCAATAGTTTGCTGATTACCTAAGCTATCGGTGACCACCAGTGTTACCGTGCTACCTTGTGGCAAATCTGTCGTGCCATTAATTAGTGGCGTGGTGTCGTTGCCAATGTCTTGTGGGTCGAGCGATAGCGTTGGTGCTGCGGTATCAATATTGCCCAGTGTGGATGCAGAGTCTTGATTACCCGCATCGTCAGTGACCGTGGCAGTAACGGTAAAGTTGCCGTCGGCAAGCTCTGCCGGCACATCAACAGAGAAGGTACCGTCATTTTGGACTATAGCGTCAAAGGTTTGTGTATTGCCTGCACTGTCTGTAACCGTGATTGATACACTGCTACCCGGTGCCTGGTCTGTGTTACCCGAGATGGTTGGCGTAGTATCATTAGTACTGCCTTGAGCATCTAAATTAACCAGTGGCGATGTAATATCGATATTACCGCCAGTTTCCGTTGCCGTTGCAGTATTGCCGTTCGCATCGGTCGCTGTAGCCGTTACGCTATATTCCCCTTCCGCCAATGGGTTGGGCACATCGACACTAAAATTACCTGAACCATCTACCGTCGCCGCGAACGTTTGTGTATTGCCAAGCGCATCGGTAACAGACAGTGTAACAGTGCTGCCAGCGGGTAAATCGGTAGTGCCGGAAATAGTGGGCGTGGTGTCGTTATCATCACCCAGTGGATCAAGGGTTAAGCTTGGCGCATTGCTGTCCACGGTGCCAGTTTGTGACGTCGAAGCACTATTACCCGCAGCATCAGTAACTGTTGCTTCAACAGTGTAGTCGCCGTCAGCGAGTTCGGCAGGCACGTCTGCGCTAAACTCGCCGTTATCGTCTACTGTGGCAGTAAAGGTTTGGCTGTTTCCAGCGCTATCGGTAACGGTAAGTGTAACCGTGCTGCCTGCTTCCAAGTTTGTAGAGCCGCTAATTGACGGTGTCGTGTCGTTACCTGTGCCAAGTGGTTCTAGTGAAATGGTGGGGGCTTGCGTATCAATGTTGCCGCCATTTTCAGTAACAGTCGTTGTGTTGCCTGCATCGTCTGTAGCACTGGCCTCTACGGTATATTCACCCTCAGTCAGCGGCGTTTGCACGTCCACGCTAAAATCACCGTTTTCATCAACGATGGCATCGATAGTTTGCGTGTTGCCCGCGCTGTCGGTCACTGCAATGGTTACTGTTGAACCAGGGGGTAAATCGGTAGAGCCTGAAATCGTTGGCGTGATGTCGCTACCGTCAGTTTGCGGGTCTAGAGAAAGCGCTGGTGCGGTAGTATCTATGTTGCCACTGTTGTCGACAGCGGTAGTGGTATTACCCGCTGCATCAGTTGCTTCGACAGAAACCTCATAGTTGCCTTCTGCTAGCGCGTCTTCGACATCGGCGCTGAAATTACCATTTTCATCAACAATGGCGGTAACAGTTTGCGTATTACCCTGACTATCGGTGACGGTAATAGCGACCTCGCTGCCTGCGGGTAAATCTGTATTACCTGAGATAGTCGGTGTTGTGTCGTTAGTATCCGTTTGCGGGTCGATGTTCACAATCGGCGGGGTGGTATCAAGTACAGTAGTGGCCGTGGCGGTAGAGCTATTGCCATTTTCGTCTGTCACCGTCACTTCAATCTCGTATTCGCCCTCTTCAGAGCCAGGAGGGAATGCTACATTGAAGTTGCCATTCTCATCGGTTGTCCCCGTTATTGTCTGGCTGTCGCCGTCGCTATCGGTGATAACAACCACAACCTCTGAATTAGGGGCGTCTGACGACCCCCCTATGCCTTCACTACCGTTGGTAGGAGAGCCGGTTTCAATAACAACATTAGGGCCTTGGGTATTAATAACCGCATCGATTGTCGTTGAAGCGGTATTGCCCGCCACATCTGACACAGTAGCTGTTACCGTGAAGTCGCCATTTGCGAGTGCTTGCGGCACTTCAGTACTGAAGCTACCGTCTTCTTGCACTATTGCAGTAATGGTTTGCGTAGTGCCATCTGAATGTACAATTTCTAGTGTTACTATCGCACCCGGCTCTGCGTCGGTGTCGCCATTTATCACTGGCGTGTCATCATTGGTTGAGCCAATAGGATCAAGGCTGATTATCGGCGCCGTGGTGTCAATTTCGCCAGTCACTGTGGTGGTAGAACTGTTGCCCGCTGGTGTTGTTACAGTAACATCTACCGTGTACTCACCTTCGCTAAGCTCCGCTGGCACATCTTCGTTGAATGTGCCGTCAGCGCCCACTGTAGTAACGATTGTTTGTTCGTTACCCTCGCTATCTGTAACAACAATGACGACTTCACTGCCAGGAGGGGCATCGGTTTCACCAGAAACGTTTGGCGTAGTATCGTTCGTTGGCGCAGGTTGATTTACGGTCGTCGAAGGACTCGTAGAATCGTAATCGCCACTTGCTGTTGCTTGTGCAGTGTTACCCGCACCATCTGTCACCTCAGCAGTTACGCTGTATGTACCCTCTGCCAACGCATTTGGAACTTCAACGGTAAAGGTGCCATCGGCAAGTACAGTGGTGGTAAAGGTTTGAGTAACGCCTGCACTATCGGTAACGGTAAGGGTTATCGTGCTTCCGGGCACCGCATCCGTTAAACCAGAAAGTGTGGGTGTAGCATCGCCATTTATTCCTGGGTCGTTTAATGAGATGTTTGGTGCCGTCACATCGATAGCACCCTGAACTTCGGCATTGGCCGTATTGCCAGCCTCATCCGTCACGGTGGCGTTAACCGTAAATTCACCTTCGGCCAATTCAGCGGGCACATCAATGCTATAGGTGCCGTCGGCTAGCACAGTGGCAGTTACAGTTTGCGTATTGCCCGCACTATCGGTAATGGTTAACGTAACTGTGCTACCCGGTGTGACATCCGTGGTACCTGACAGGGTAGGTGTGGTGTCGTTATCTGAACCCGGCGCATTAATGGTAATCGTTGGGGCGGTAGTATCAATTTCACCTGTAGTATCAGCGGTTGCTGTATTGCCAGCCTCATCGGTCACGCTGGCTTTAACGGTAAATTCGCCTTCGGCTAATTCGGCAGGTACATCTGCGCTATAGGTGCCGTCTGCTTGCACAATGGCAGTCACGGTTTGCGTATTGCCCGCGCTATCGGTAATGGTTAACGTAACTGTGCTACCCGGTGTGGCATCAGTGGTACCTGAAAGGGTAGGCGTGGTGTCGTTATCAAAACCTGGCGCATTTATGGTAATGGTTGGGGCAGTAGTATCAATCTCACCTGTGGTATCAGCAGTTGCTGTATTGCCAGCCTCATCCGTCACGCTAGCGTTAACCGTAAATTCACCCTCGGCCAATTCAGCAGGTACATCAACATTATAGGTGCCGTCGGCTAGCACAGTGGCAGTTACGGTTTGAGTATTGCCCGCGCTATCGGTAATGATTAACGTGACTGTACTGCCCGGCGCGGCATCGGTGGTACCTGACAAGGTTGGCGTGGTGTCGTTACCTGTAGCTATATTGTCGATAGTGATCGAAGGCGCTATGGTATCAATTTCGCCGACAGTGTCTGTGGTTGCGGTATTGCCTGATTCGTCTGTAACGCTGGCGTTAACGGTAAATTCGCCTTCAGCTAATTCCGCAGGTACATCAACACTGTAGGTACCGTCCCCTTGCACAATAGCTGTCACGGTTTGAGTAACGCCCGCACTATCGGTAATGATTAACGTAACTGTGCTACCCGGTGTGGCATCAGTGGTACCTGAAAGGGTAGGCGTGGTGTCGTTATCTGAACCCGGCGCATTAATGGTAATGGTTGGGGCGGTAGTATCAATTGCACCTGTAGTATCAGCGGTTGCTGTATTGCCAGCCTCATCGGTCACGCTGGCGTTAACGGTAAATTCGCCTTCGGCTAATTCGGCAGGTACATCTGCGCTATAGGTGCCGTCTGCTTGCACAATGGCAGTCACGGTTTGCGTATTGCCCGCACTGTCGGTAATGGTTAACGTAACTGTACTGCCTGGTGCGGCATCCGTGGTACCTGAAAGAGTAGGCGTGGTGTCGTTATCAGAACCTGGCGCATTAATGGTGATTGTTGGCGCTGTGGTATCAATTTCCCCTGTGGTATCAGCGGTTGCCGTATTACCAGCTTCATCAGTCACGCTTGCGTTGACGGTGAATTCGCCTTCGGCTAATTGAGCAGGTACATCAACACTATAGGTGCCGTCTGCTTGCACAATGGCAGTCACGGTTTGCGTATTGCCCGCACTGTCGGTAATGGTTAACGTAACTGTACTGCCCGGTGCGGCATCGGTGGTACCTGAAAGAGTAGGCGTGGTGTCGTTATCAGAACCTGGCGCATTTATGGTAATGGTTGGGGCGGTGGTATCAATTTCCCCTGTGGTATCAGCAGTTGCTGTATTGCCTGCTTCATCGGTCACGCTGGCGTTAACGGTAAATTCGCCTTCAGCTAATTCAGCAGGTACATCAACGCTATAGGTACCGTCCACTTGCACAATAGCTGTCACGGTTTGCGTATTGCCAGCACTATCGGTAATGGTTAGCGTAACTGTGCTGCCAGGAGTGGCATCGGTGGTACCTGAAAGGGTAGGCGTGGTGTCGTTATCAGAACCCGGCGCATTAATAGTAATGGTTGGAGCGGTAGCGTCAATTTCACCAGTAGTAGAACTATCTGCAGTATTACCTGTAGGTTCTAACACGGTAGCATCTACCGTGAACTCACCATCAGCCAGTGCATTTGGTACGTCTACACTGAACGTACCGTCGTCCTGTACGGTAGCTGTGACAGTTTGAATACTTCCTGCACTATCGGTAACGGTGAGTGTGACTGTACTGCCTGGAATTGCTGAAGTAATGCCCGATAGTGTTGGCGTGGTGTCGCTTGTTAAGCCAATCGCATCTAGGGTAAGTAAAATGTCTTGTGCTTGCTCGCCTGTTCCAGAAAACTCAACTGGCGTAACATCGTCGTTGCCATTTGCACTTTGATCGAACTGGAAGCCCACTGGATCGACTTCTTCATTTATGCGATCAACGCGCACAAAATTGCTTCCGCCGTCAGTACCGGCACCGCCGTCAAGGCCTGCGGCTGTCGCTTCCAACGATTCTAAAATATCGCCTTCCCCAGCAAGCACGTCAAGGAAGTCGGCATCCCCCTCTTGAACGTTTCTTTCAATATTTTCTACGCCATCGAGTATTGCGGCAAGTTCATCAACACTTTCATCAAAGACGGCGAATTCATCGTCGGAGTTGCTTTCGGTAAAGTCTAATTGCAGCGGAAAAGTAATGTTTTGTCCTGCTGGAAGTGTGCGCAGTTCTCCATCTACGCTGACGGTAACATACCCATTAGGTGATATATTCAATTCGTCGCCTTCGGCCACTGCCATACCAACAATAACATTGACCTGCTCACCGGTTTCTCCGCGAGTTAAAGAAGCTTCGCCATTTACTTCCGCAATGATTACTTCAGCCATGTTTCCCTCTCAATCAATAAATTATCACGCTATACAAAAAGCGTAGCAGGGCTTTTCCAACTCGTTACCGGACCGTAGTACGGGTGGCACATATCCTTTGGTATAAAACCTAGGTAGTTACCCCTAATTTATTAATTTTTAGTCTAATAATTGTGAGTTGAGTTTGCAGAAAGATACGCAGCGTCTACTTTTTAAAAGTAAGAAACGACACAAATGTCGCCTCGTTTTTAGATAGTGAGACGTATGTATGAAGTTCATGAAATCAGTGCTTACCAGAGTTATTATTGGGGCAACTGGCGCTGTGCTAGCCCATGCTGCTATTGGTCAAAGTAATGTTGTTGGTAACTCGTCTGTCAGCTTGGAAGACTATGTACGCAAGGTAGTAAACGAAAATCCAGAAGTGCAAGCCAGTTGGCGACAACTTCAAGTAGCAATGTCAGATGTCGATATTGCGCGTGGTGGCTTTCGCCCTCAGGTAGATGTATTGGCCTCTAGTGCTTATACCGACAGAAACTATGGGTTAGATCGCGAATACATGGGGCATACTGGGCAAATTACGTTAACCCAAATGCTATATGATGGGTTCTTAACTAGCAGTGAGGTTAAGCGTTTTAAGCAAGCACAAGTGGTACGCTTTTTCGAACTAATGGGCGAAATAGAGCAGAAGTCTCTTGATACATCTCTAGCTTATATGGATGTGCAGTTGTTCCGGGAGCTTTTAAAGCTCGCTGAAGAAAATTTGATTACTCACGTAGATGTATTCAAACAAATTGAAGAGAGTGTTGAGGCAGGTGTCGGTCGCAGAGCTGACTTAGAACAAATCAGTGGTCGTCTGTCTCTAGCCGAGTCTAATGTTTTGACTGAGCTATCTAACTTACACGATGTAACTGCACGCTTTTTGCGATTAGTGGGCGAAAAACCTGCTCAATATCTTCAATCAGTAACGATAAATTCGGCGTTCGTTGATGCAAATGTAACGGATATTCAATCGTTGCTGACCAGTGCATACGGCACCAATCCTCAGTTCAACGCTGCTATTTACAATATAGATGCACAACGTTATGCGGTTGATAGCGCAAAAAGTCTTTACCACCCTCAGGTAAACCTGACCGCAAGTTATGGTGCGCAAACTCGAGATCAAGCTGCATTAAATAACACCATTACCGAGGCGAGCGTTGGCGTTAATTTTTCTTATAACTTGTATAACGGCGGTTCGGACCGAGCAGCGATTCGACAAGCATTGTCGCAGGTTGATTTAGCAAAAGACTTGCGGGACAAAGCCTGTATCGATATGAGACAAACGGTACAAATTGCTTATAACGACATTATCAATATTACTGAGCAGCTACCTTCACTTAATGCTCATCGATTATCTTCAGACCGAGTGAAGTCTGCGTATATGGACCAATTTACCATAGGTGAACGCTCACTACTGGATTTACTTGATTCAGAAAATGAGTACTACGAATCAAGTCGCGCGTATTTAGAGGCGCAATATACACTGGAAAAAGCTCGCGTAAGGCTGCTTGCAGCTTCTGGGAGCTTGGCGAATACATTAGGGATCACAAAAGAAGGCGTGCCTGACGTATTAGATAAAGCAGAAGAAAAAATTACTTATGATCCCAACTACGTCTGCCCAGCCGTTCGCACCAACTTTGAAGATGAGTTGAATATACTCAAACGGGACACTGATGGTGACGGTATTGTCGACTTATGGGATGACTGTGTTGATTCAACGCCGAGCGCTATGGTAGATGATTTCGGCTGTGAAGCCAAAGAGCCTGAGATGGTGCCAGAGCCAAGTGCTGCAGACTTCACGTTAGACAATGCGAATATATTAGAGTCTTTCAACGTCAATATTGAATTTGCATCTAATTCGACGGAGGTTTTGCCGAAGTACGAAAATTCGCTGCAAGACGTTATTAATGCGCTCAACAACGACCCCAATTCTGGCGTCATCATTCACGGCCATGCTTCTTTAGATGGCGATGCGGCATACAATCAGCGCTTGTCTGAACGCAGAGCAAAGGCAGTTGCGTCGTTGCTGACGACCAAAGCCAATATAGAAGCAAGAAGAATTACTGCGGTTGGTTACGGAGAGAGTCGTCCACTGGTTAATGAAGAATCAGATGAAGCAAATGCTCGAAATCGCCGAATTGAAGCGGCTATTATCCAGCTTCCTACTAACGAATAGCGATGTGTAAGCCTATATGAAGGAAAAGAAGGTATTGGAAGACATATCCTATTTGCAGAAACAAGGTGGCGTATTGATGGATTGTTTAATAACAATCTGTCATGCGCATCATTTGGAAGTGTCTCGTGTTAGCCTACTTAGCGGGTTGCCTTTAGAGCAAGGTGAACTATCGCCCACAGGATTTGAGCGCGCGGCCAAGCGAGCTGGACTCGCTAGCAGAACGGTAAAACGCGACTTAGATCATATCAATACTGCAATATTACCTGCGGTTTTAGTGCTCAGTGATAAGCAAGCCTGCGTATTACATGGGCTTGACAAAACGCATGCCAGAGTTTCATACCCAGAACTCGATGATGCAGTGATCGAAGTGCCAAGAGATGAGCTAAGTGCTAGTTATACAGGGTATGTCATTTTTGCTCGGCCCGAAATGAACGCGCAAGACACCAACGCGCAGATAGACAAGTCATCAGTAGGACATTGGTTGTGGTCATCCATTAGAACGGCAAAAGGTTTATACCGCGACGTACTCTTAGCATCTGTATTTATAAGTTTGCTTTCCATCGCACTACCTTTGTTTGTGATGAATGTATACGACAGGGTGGTGCCAAACGCAGCGCTGGAGACCTTGTGGGCGCTAGCTGTTGGTGTTTTACTTGTGCTAGCGGCAGATTTTTCACTACGCATGCTTCGGCAGTACTTCGTTGAATTGGCGGCGAGTCGGTTGGACGTCACGCTATCGGCAAAAATAATGGAACAAGTGCTGTCTATAAACTTGGCTAGTAAACCTGCCAAAAGTGGATCATTTATAAATAGTCTACAGTCTTTTGAAAGTATCCGGCAGTTCTTTGGTTCTGTCACTTTAGTGGCACTGGTTGATTTACCTTTTGGGCTACTGTTTGTAGTCATTATCGCCATGATTGATTTCTATCTGATCATTCCAATCCTTATTGGGGCCACTGCGCTTTTTCTTTATGCAATGAAAGCGCAGCGGGTAATGCGCTCTTTGTCTGAAGAATCGATGGAAATTAGCTCTCGTAAAAGCTCGCTTGTGACTGAAAGCGTAACGTCTTTAGAGGACGTTAAAGCGTTCGGTTACCAAAGTAGAAACCAAAGTGCGTGGGAAAAGCAGACTATCTTCCTTGCCAAAGTGAACGCTAAACTCCGTTTAGTATCAATGTCGGTAAATAATGCAGCACTTTGGATCCAGCAATCGGTGGGGGTGGTTATCATCCTTACTGGCGTTTACCTCATTATTGAGGGGGTAATCACACAAGGTGGGTTGATTGCTGCTTATTTACTATCAAGCCGAGCGATGGGACCGGTTTCACAGGCTGCTGCATTGCTTGCGCAATTTCATCACGCTGAAACGGCAAAGAATGCCCTTGATGACATTATGTCGCTGCCAAGTGAAACAGGCAGTAATAAACAAATAAAAAACAACGTTGCACTTAAAGGAAATATTGACGCTAGCCAGCTCTGCTTTAAGTATCCCGACGAAACCGTTCTTGCACTAAAAGACATGAGCTTCTCTATCAAGCAAGGTGAACACGTTGCCATCTTGGGCAAAAACGGGTGCGGAAAGTCAACGTTAAACAAGCTTCTCATGGCTTTTTACCGTCCTGAATCCGGGCAACTTTTGTTGGACGGAATAGACCTTCAGCAGTATGACCCTACGCTACTACGTAAACAAATAGGCTATGTACCGCAAGACGTGAGCCTGTTTCATGGCTCACTAAAAGACAATATTTTGCCAGATGACACACATATCGACGACGCTGAGTTTTGGGAAGTCATTACTCAGTGTGGTTTGGCAAAGCTTGTTAATGGAAGCGCCAGTGGCATAGAGCAGAATGTAGGCGAGCGCGGCTGCTTGTTATCTGGCGGGCAACGTCAAGCTGTGGCGATGGCAAGGGCCATAGTACGAGATCCGGCAATCTATATCATGGATGAACCAACTTCAGCCATGGACTCAACTAACGAAGCGCAAATGAAGGAAACGATCAAGGCGGCGACAGCGGGCAAGACTCTTATTATTAATACGCATAGAACCACATTACTCGATTTGGTTGAACGGGTCATTGTAGTAGAAAACGGAAAAGTGATTGCCGATGGTAAAAAGGAAGAGGTGCTAGTGCAGTTCAGACAATCCAGTCAAGTGTTGAAGAGGGCGCCATGATTTTGAAAAGTGATGGTGGGAAAAAAGACTGGTTGCAGCGGCTAATGCGAGGCTGGCTTGCGCCTCCTCCTGGTCAAGATTGGGTGTTAGAAGCAGAATGGTCGCGCATTATGCAAACGCCAGTGAAAGCCCGTGGTTTACTTTATGCAGTAGTTATAGCGCTGTTTCTTTTGGTGGTGTGGTCTTACTTCGCAGAAATCGACGAAGTAGCCAAAGGTGATGGCAAAGTTATTCCATCTCAACAGCTTCAAGTGCTGCAGTCTTACGATGGCGGGATAGTACAGGAGATTTTAGTACGCGAAGGACAAACGGTTAAAGCAGGGCAGGTGTTGTTGAAAGTAGACCCGACACGTTTTTTGTCCAGTTTGGAAGAGAATACCACGCAATTTGCAGCACTTGCTGCGAAGGTTCAGCGCTTGTCAGCACTGACTCAGGGAGAAGTGTTGCGTTTTAATCGAAATCTTCGCGAACAGGCGCCTACTATTGTTGATAACGAGCGAAAGCTTTACAACTCTAATTTAGCTGAACTTGATGAAGTAGCGGCGGGGTCTGACTCTCGTATCATGCAGCGTCGACAGGATGTTGAAGAGGAAAGGGCAAATCTTTCCCAATATCAGAACGTATTATCCCTTTCAAAAAAAGAGCTTGCGGTAACTAAACCATTGTTGGCATCAGGTGCAGTTTCAGAAATAGAAATCCTTCGATTAGAGCGTCAAATAGTAGAGCTAGAAGGCAATATCACAAAGTCTAAAGTCGCCATTGAGCGAGGCCTTAATGCCATCGAAGAAGAAATTATCAAGAAAGAAGAAGCGCGTTTGAAGCTTGTTAATCGCTGGAATCAAGAATTGACCGATGCCACCGCTGAAATGGCAACCTTACAGCAGTCTCAAACGAGTTTAGAAGATGTGGTATCGCAAGCTGACTTGCGTTCACCGATTAATGGAACGGTTCAACGGCTACTTATCAACACGGTGGGTGGTGTGATCACGCCTGGAAGTGCGGTTGTTGAGCTTGTTCCTCAAGATGATCAGCTCATTGTCGAGGCAAAAGTTTCACCAAAGGATATCGCATTTATAAGAGAAGGGCAGCCGGCCATTCTGAAATTTAGTGCATACGACTTTACCATTTATGGCGGAATGACGGCTGAAGTTCAGCACATTAGCGCAGATGCTATCACCAATGAAAAAGATGAAACCTACTACCTTGTAAGGCTAGAAACAAAGCGCAGTATTGCCGATGAGTCTCTAGATATTTTGCCAGGTATGATTGTGCAAGTAGACATTTTGACAGGTAAGAAAACGGTACTTAACTATATTTTATCGCCCTTGTTTAATGTGACAGCCTCTGCGCTGAGGGAGCGTTAATGAGACATTTCATTGCTGAAAAAGACTTACAAGGTGCACTGACTCACTACACTTGGTCCAGTTATAGTAGTGTTACTCAGTTGGAGTGTGATGAGAGCGATTGCGTTTGGGTTTTGACAACAGATGATAGCTGGCGTCAACAGCTAATAGAGGCCAAACAAAAAGTTAACAACCTTGTACTGCTAACTTACAAATATGACCGGACAGAAATGCAAACGGCGTTGATGTCAGGCGCTAGAGCGTACTGCCATGCATTGGGTACACAATCTCTTCTCTCTTCAGTAGCACGTGTTATTGAGGCGGGAGGCATGTGGTTGCCCAATGAGTTATTAACACAGACCACATCAAATATAGCCGCTAATATGCAAACGAAGCGGGTTCTACCCTCATTGCAAGGGCTTACAAACCGAGAAAAAGATGTATTGAATGGTATTTTGGAAGGGTTAAGTAACAAAGAGATAGCAAGAGAGCATGGTATTACTGAGCGTACCGTTAAAGAATATGTAGGTACGCTCCTTCATAAGTTTGAAGCGAAAGACCGGATAAGTTTATTGCTTCGTATAGGTGAGTTTAGTCATCTAAAAGATGCTCTATAACTTCAATATGCGAGACCACACCGTCTATCCCTAATTCAATAAACAGTTCTTGGTAATCTGAACGCTTTACGCCGTCTGCATAGACCTTTATGCCAAAAGTATGGGCAAGAGAGCAGAAGCCACGTATAAAGGCGTGATTGGCTGGGTTGTAGTCGATATCTGCCATAAACGCTGAATCGATTTTCACATAATCCAATCCCATCTCTTGAACGTTCAACAATTGCGAGAAGGATTCTCCAACTCGCTTTAAACCCACTTCGCATTCTTTGGCTTTGAGCGTTGTACAAAAGTCTCTAAACTCATCGGGGAAGCGCGTAGCGGTGGATTCTCGCACCTCAAGGCATAATTGTTTTGCGGCTTTTTCGTTGCTTCCAATTTGATAATAAAGTTGAGCAAGAACTTCAGGATTAAGCATTAATTGCTCAGAACACAAAAAGGCAAACTTCGAGTCTGTATTGGTGCGGTTTATATAGTTAATTAAGCTGGTAACCGTAGTTAGCTCAAGCTGGGGTAAAAGCCCCAGATAGCGAGCCCAGTGGGTATAATAACCACTTTTTCTTAGTTCGCCATCGATAGTGACGCCCGCCCAACTTTGGTAGTGCACCAAATTGCGATCAATATCCAAAACGGGGAAGTTAAAGGTTTTTACGCCACATTCTTCAATAGTATTTTGTAGTTCTTTTTCCCAGCGTTTTTGTTCTACTAAGCTAATAAATTCTTTGAGTGTGGACTCTATGAAGGGTTCGTCCATATCTACCAGCTCTGCTTCATCAATCATCGCATCTGCCCGCATTAACAAGGCAGAAAAACTGTCGTCAGGGCGAAGTTTAACAACAGATTGAAATACCTTAGGATCCCCTTTGTTGCTGAACGCGCTTAAGCAAGCACCGTGAATTGCCTCTGATATGGCAACGGCATCATGAGTTTCTGTAAGCAAAATAGCAAATTCATTTTTCTGCATTCTTGCAATACGACTGTCTGTAAATTTATCGTGATGTAATGAAAGGCTGTCGTTAATTTCCTCTACGAAATCGCGAATACGCTTTTTTCTGATAGTCGCTGGTGAGCGCAAGAAACCTTCGCCTTCGGTAAATCTTACGAAGAAAAGGCAGTTCACCCCTTCAGTGTCTCTGAAAGCCAGCTGCCCTTTTAAGATTGAAATGAAGTAATCTCTGTTAGCGACTCCAGACTCGTCATCAAACTGGGTTTTATAGCGCATCAGATCGAGGCGCGTGTTCTCTTCTTCCATGATCTTTTTCGAATTAGTAGCGAGAAAGTTCATTGCGCGAACTACGCGTCTTAGTTCTAATGTGCGAGGCTCTTTAAGTTGAATAAACCGCATCTCTTGAAAGGATTCTGCTTGGCGTACAACGCCATCAAGAGGGCGAATAATGAAGCGCAGCGCCCAGCCTCCCAATAGGCCTAGAAATATCCCTACGAGCGATAAGCCTAAAATTAGGCGTTGCGTGGCTCGCCACATAGACGCAACGGCGAAACTAGTGTCTGTTTCAACATAAACCGAGCCGTACTGACCCCAACCTTCGCTTACTTGGGCGACACCAGGTTTGACTATGGGAGAAAAATTATCTGAAAACCACTTTGGTGTATCTTCATCTAATTGCACTTCATGAGTGTGTGCAGAGACAATTTCACCGTCAGATTTTTGAAGTACAATGGAAGCGTAGTGACCAATGTCGAATTGCGACATTATGAAGAGGTCTAGTGAAACAGGATCTTTTTCAAGCCCGCTTAGAGTTAGGGCAAGCATACTTGCATTGTCTAGGTTTTTTGAATAAAGCTGCTCTTCTACGTATTGTTTCGTAGTAAACCCGTGAATTGTGACACTACCGGCAATTGCAACAAGGATAACGACTGCTATGGCAAGCCATAACTCTCTTGTTATTGACATAGACTCCTAAGACCTTCTGCTAATCCCCTCCTGTTTCATGCGCTCAATAACATCACGCCACCTTGATAGTCTGCTGGTGGATGAGGAAACCTGTGCAGTTTTGCCTGGCTGCCAAATACCTGAATCATTAAAACTGAAAACAGGAATTAAGTCCGTACGTTTGGAGCCTGGCAACACATTAGACACTAAACTGTCGAGTACTAAAGGATCTGATGAAGGGGAATCATAGTATCCCAAAACCATATGGGCTTGCGTTACTCGGCTTCTACCAATCTTCGCTTTTACATAAATAAGACGAAGTTTAGAACTATCGATACCTAAGTGTAGCAGAGCTACGTATTTTGCAATGGCATAATCCTCACAATCTCCGCGAGAATGGCCAAAAAGTTCCGAAGGCGTAGCCCAATAGTCTTTTTGTTTGAACACTATATCGTCGGTAGCGTACTGGATGTGCTCGTCAAAAAAAGTGTTAACACCGATAAGTTGCTCTTTGACGGCCTTATTTTCAAGGTCATGAAGTTTAGATTCAAGCGCATTGACGTGTAATGCTTTGTCAGCTCCAAAATTATTTTTAACTTCTTCTTTTAACTTTGGAAACTCGATGAAATAGTGCTCCCTTAGTTGTTGTCCAGCCAGTAGCAAGGCTACTAATGCTAAGCAATGCGACGCAAACAGAGAAAGGGTCATATTTGATTTGTGTAGGTCATACTAAAGTATAAGGTAGAGTACTTGTCTTTACCTAAATTTTAAGTATCGAATATAATACGTTGTTATAGGTATAACACGGCCTTGTTGATATTCCAACCATAGCGATAAGCAATTGATAATGAGAAAGCTGACTTACTTCTTAACTACAAAATCGTTTTCCTGAATATTCGCTGTAATTCCCGTCGTGGTGTTGACTACCACAGACGAATTGCCAAATGCACTATCCACAATAAATGTACCGGGGTAGAGCGTATATTGAAGATATTTTCTACCGCGATTGTCGACCACCTCTTTGGCCTGATACAGGTATAGTTCATCTTTTTCAGAAATGCCATTATCTCGCCCGAGAGATACCGAAATGTTATTATTCGCAATACTGATGACTCGCCCAGTAACTGGTTGGCAGGCTGTCGCTTCTTTAATATCCTCTATTAATTGACTGATTGACGTGTCAATTGCTTGACCGTAGCGTGATTGCCAAAAGGTCGATGAAAATTCATCTACGTCTTCAAACCTATCAAACGTCCACTCTTCATTAGTATCGTAAGAGGAACTGAACAACAGACCGCCGTTTATTCCGTCATAAACTTGTACAGACATCGCAAACGAACGATGCGAAGTCTCGCTTCGCCACGGTGTAAACACGGATGCCTCTTTTTGCGTAACGCTTACATCATCGATAACCCCGATAATAACGAATTGCGTGTTACTTTGATCTGATAGCGTACGAACGTTTTTGTCGGTATAACGGCTATCAAACTTTGCCGTATGGGGAGCAACGTAAGTTAGTCTGAGGTTATCAGTCTGTTCTTGCATTGCCTTAGCTAATCGCTGTGTAAACGCCTTATCAAAGTGCGGAATATTTCCTTGGGTCAGTTGTGCTCTGTTTCTTATTCTAAAATGAGTTGTAGCAAAGTGCTTTTCGTCGTTCTGCGCTGAGCAGGCTTTTCCTTTTGGAAAAATGTCTGCACGCACACTAACTGTCATTACATCGCCATTATAAGTTTCACTCACGAGTTCTAACTGCTCGACTTCACCCGTTGAGCGAATAGTCATTTCTTCGTTTTTCAAAAGCCCATTTGTTAGTTTGGCTACGCTTTGCACTGATGCCCCAGCGAACAACATAGCTTGTTTAAGCGCGTCTTGTGTTGCTGCGCGTTTTGCGGCTTCTTTGTCACCGCTCATTACTACCGCTTGTCCCGTGGCTTCATACCAAACGGCATGGGATTGCCCCGCCATAAGGCCAAGTAGGCAAACTGCCGCCATGGCTCTACTTAAACATGCCATTAGCGTTGTTCTGCTTGTTTGTCGCACGTCGCACCTCTGTGGTCGCTTAGCTATTGCGCTTACATAATGTCGTCACCTATGTGGAAACTATGCGAAAAAAGTGCCAATTAAAGAGGGGAGTTATCTTTAAGAGAAAACGGGCGCATTTATTGCTTGTTTCCCCATTACCAAGATAGGTGACTGCAAAGCGTCTTTATAGAGTTAGATCTTGTTCATAACGCTTTGTTTAAATGCGACTAGCTTATAAAGGTTAATAAGGTCAACATTTAGACGTCACTAACTCACTATTGATGCACACAGAGGTTTTAAGTTATGTGGTTGAACAGACTAAAGAATTCAAAATTACTCTTGCGGTCTTCCATGTTTAGCCTGGCAATATCATTGAGCAGTTGCGGCATTATTGATAAACACGTCGAATGGGAAACCGTTGAACCTGAAACTTATCCTGTTTTAAAAGCGGTAGGCTATGCGCCAATTTCATCGCAAAATGGCGAGTCCGACAGTATGAAATTGATCATGGCAATGAAAGCGTCAAAATTAGATGCATACCGTGAGTTAACCGAGCAGGTATATGGTCAAAAAATTGAAGGTAGACAGTCTGTATCGGGTCTTATCGTTGACAGCGAAACATTACGCGCGTCGGTTGAGGGAGTAATTAGAGGTGCCGAGGTAGTTAAGACGTATCCTGTGGGAGATGATACCTACGTTACCGAACTTTCTCTGGATATGAAGCAGGTTTACGATATTTACTTGTCGACTGCAAAGCCACGTCGAGTGAAGGATGTGAAGTATTACTAGAAACAAACCCAAAGAGAAGCGGGACCAGCAAACTCATCATGGAGTAAATAAAGGTGCGTAGTCACAAAGTGAAATTAACAGCAGATGGGCTTAATAAACCGCGACGTTAAAAGGCGACGTAGATAACTAAGCACTCACTCCAGAACCTAAGGTTCCGCCTTTCGGCTTTCCGTTTTTGTCATAAGTGAGTGACTCTTTTGCTCGAACTTCCATCATCAAATTCCGCAAATGTGTGAGGCGCAGCTGTCCTTGCTCAACGGCTTTTTGATTGACCTGTGTTCGATATTTGCAATCTTCGAGAAGCTTCTTAGCGTCAGTCATTAACGCTTCGTCTTCCTCCGACATTGAATTTTCACTGCTGATAGCATTTTCAATCTCGGCGTCCAAATTTTGTATGGACGTTAGAAGGTCTGCTTTTTCATCCAACAAATTCATTAAAGATTCTGCATCACGTGAACTTATCAGCTGCAGTTCTTTTTCAAGCAGCGTCGCTAGTGAAGTCATTTGCTCCACCTGACGTGATAATGCTTGAGTTAACTGGCTCGCTTGTTCTGTCACTGTACTTATCTCATTAACCGTGTCTGTTGAAAAGACCTTAATTTGTTCGCGTCGAATTACTTAGTCCCAAAAATCTCGGATTCTAGTTTCGCTATTTTATTAGCAAGCACTTCAGGATTGACTTTGTAATCACCACTTTGGATCGCTTTCTTTAAGCGATCTACTTTTTCCTGATTAACAGGCGCCTCAGTTCCTTTCTTCTGAACTTGATTTAGCTGCTGAGCAGACTGTGTCAAAGAAACAGAATCTTGTCTTGGCGCTTGTGCGGTTTGTGCCGATTGCGCTGAAGCTTGTTGTTGAGATTGTTGCGTCTGATTTTGCTGCGCAACTTTCCCATTATCAACGGGTGTTTTGGGTAACCCATTGTTTATATTGTTAATTGCCATATCCAGTCCTCACTACTTTTTTGCCTCTGTAATTAATATCGGCCATTTGGCAAATATCTTTAGCTAAATTGAGAACAAAATAGTAGATATTTAGCGCATACTTTTACAAGTGTATCACGACTTCTTCAGGGCTTGCGACCCTAGCAATTATAGCCTTTTGACTACTGGCGTTTATCACTTTTATATTGTCACCAACCACACCATCTTGCTGTGCTATTCCAGCTGTCTTAACTTCCATTCCCGCAATCTCTGCGGTAATCGTTATTCTATCGCCTTTGCACACAAAGCATAGCATATTTGACTGTATTGCTTGTCCATCTGTAATGCGGCGCTTCATTCGAGCGCCAATTAATGACTCTAAATCAGTAAATGCTGTGTGGCGTAGTCGTCTTACGTCAACTTTTGCCTTGGTTAAATTTGATGAAGTTAAAACTGTACCGGGACTAATTGCGCCCTGAGTCACCACAATTTCTTTTGTTCGTGTTACTTGTCCGCTGGTAAATAAATACCACTCGTTATTTTTACAGCTTACTCGAACCGATATGTAGGATTGGCTCAACGCCTCCTGTGACGCATTGTATTGAAAACCGGTTGGACATTCTGGGATATTTATCCGATCGTCTATCTTCACAATATCCACATCAATGTTAGTATCTTGCGCATTATCGTTAAGTTGATTTATCAAGTACTTCTTGGCACCTTCTTCAACTTGCTCATGGTTGGTCGCTGCTGCATGGCAATGCGCACTTAGCAAACCGACTACTAAGCAGGCTAACGAGCGACATAAATTAATACGCATTTTTTCGTTTATCTTTTTCATCATGACTTTTCGTGTTCAGTTTACGATTAATTGGCTATGCTTAGTGAAATCTACATTTGTAAAAATCAGGTTTTACCAAAGTATTTTAGTCAAAGGGTGCATCGTATATGCTTCAACCAGTGCTGATTTAATTAACGATGTTGAAGCGCTATCGAAATTCGAACAAACCTTTGGCGTCATTTTTCTGTCGTTTAACCTGCAAAAATTTAGTGATATTGTCTATGCTTATCATAAGAGGCAATGATCATGCCCAGTATTACTTAGAGGTGACCTATGTCGGGTATTTTAGATTCGGTAAACCAGCGAACGCAGCTTGTTGGGCAGAATCGCTTAGAGTTGTTGCTGTTTAGACTGAACGGCCGTCAACGATTTGGTATCAACGTATTTAAAGTACGGGAGGTTTTGCAGTGCCCTCCGCTTACTGCGATGCCAAAATTAAATCCATTGGTACGAGGTGTTGCACACATTCGAGGCCAAACGATTTCGGTTATCGATTTAAGCATGGCTACACGTGGTCGCAAAATTGAAGACCTCTCTAACGCGTTTATCGTCATTGCTGAATACAACCGTTCTGTCCAAGGCTTTTTGGTTGGTGCTGTTGAGCGCATTATCAACACTAACTGGGATGCCATCATGCCGCCGCCGCAGGGTACAGGGCGAGCCAGCTATTTGACGGCAGTCACTGAGGTGGAAAATGAACTCATTGAAATATTAGACGTAGAGAAAATTCTCAACGAGATCTCTCCGCTTAATGCCGAAGTTAGTGCTGATGTCGCTGAAGGACTAACGACAGAAGGGCAAGAAAACAAAATTATCTTCATTGCTGATGACTCGGCAGTAGCGAGAAATCAGGTGAAAAAGGCGCTTACATCGCTAGGCCTAGAAATTGAGCTGGCTAAAAATGGCCTTGAAGCACTCAATCGACTTAAAGAAATTGCCGAAGAGTACGGTGATGTGACAAACCGCGTTGGTGTACTCGTCTCGGATATTGAAATGCCGGAAATGGACGGTTATACCCTTACTGCAGAAATTAAAAATATTCCTGAGCTTCAAAAACTTCACGTCGTCCTACACACTTCATTAAGTGGGGTGTTTAATCAGGCCATGGTGCAAAAGGTGGGGGCAGACGACTTTATTGCGAAGTTCCACCCAGACGAATTAGCGACAGCTGTACAGAAGTGGCTGATGACCGAGTGCGAATAACGGAGCAGAAAAGGATTGGCTAATAAAGACGTTTCGCCTGCGAGCTATCTTAAGTTTAGAGAGTTTCTTGAAAAGCAATGCGGCATAGTATTGGGGGAGAATAAGCAATATCTCGTCCGCAGCCGTTTGGCTTCGTTGCTTTATAAACACAAGTACGAGTCTGCAGACGAACTGATTGATGTTGTCGTACGTGGTCTTGATAGAAACTTGCTTCAAAGCGTTATAGACGCAATGACAACGAATGAAACTTTATGGTTTCGCGATAACTATCCTTTTGACCTTCTTTTAAAGGATTTATTGCCATCCTTATCAACCAAAAATCAGAAGATTCGCATTTGGAGTGCTGCATGCTCATCAGGGCAAGAACCTTACTCCATCGCAATGTCTGTGCTTGAATTTCAGCGACAACGTCCGGGGGCTCTTAGGGCGGGCGTTGAAATTGTCGCTACTGATTTGTCTTCTGAGATGCTGCAAAAGTGCGAAGCTGGCATTTACGACGAGTTGTCTCTTGCCAGAGGTTTATCTCCACAGCGAAGACAAGCGTTTTTCCAACAAAACGAAGAAGGTCTAATGCAGGTAAAACCTGAAGTCCGCCGAATGGTGAGCTTTAGAAGTCTGAATTTGCTTACAAGTTATGCCGCGCTTGGTCGCTTTGATATCGTGTTTTGCCGTAATGTATTGATCTACTTTTCAGCAGAAGTTAAGCAACGGATCCTGCAACAAATTGCCGGACAGCTGCAGTCCAATGGCGTGTTATTTCTTGGCGCGTCAGAGTCTATAAGTGCTGCGAGTGATATTTACAGTATGGTGAAGTGTCACCCCGGTCTTTACTATCAAAAAAAATAACCTAATTTATCGGATTGATATATAAAGCATTTTATATATCAATCCGGATCGTTAGCGCCTCTTCTTCCCGTCAAAATCCCATTATGGCATCTGCCTTGCTAACTATTTCTGCAAACGACAGTAAAACGGCAAAACGCTAATTTGTAACTTTCCGTTTAGCTTGTCGACACAAAAGTTTTTTAATGTATGTCAGAGGTCATGTTATGGCTATTAACCTAGATAAGCTGGTGGGCTTTCACGAGTCTGCGCTCAAGATACGCACAGAGCGTATGGAGGTTATTTCAGGGAATTTAGCTAACGCGAATACGCCTGGATATAAAGCAAGAGATATTGATTTCAATAAAGCCATGCAGTCAGCGATGAGAGAATCATCCGGCGGCGCAACAAATCATGCCACTTCGGGATTAGTGCGGACAAATGAGCGCCACTTAGGCGGCAACCCTTCGTCTGTAGCGGCAAATTTTGACATGCAGTATCGCGTTCCAACCCAGCCAGACACGGGTGACGGTAACACGGTAGAAGTTCAGGCGGAAAGAAACCGATTTTTAGACAATGGATTGCGCTACCAAGCAAGCCTTGAGTTTTTGAATGGAAAAATTAAGGGCATGAAAAAAGCACTTAGCTCAGGAGGTCAATAGTCATGAGTTTATTTAATGTAATGCAAATTTCGAGTACAGGTATGGAGGCCGAAAATGTCCGTCTTAATACCACTGCGAGTAATATTGCTAATGCAAACTCGGTAAGTAGTAGCTATGACGAAACCTATCGAGCTCGTCACCCTGTTTTTGCAACGGCGTTGCAAGATGCTATGCGCGATCAGTCAAAGGGTACAGGTGTTCAGGTTAAAGGAATAGTGGAGAGCGACGCACCGCTCCAAGTTGAATATGCCCCTAATAACCCAATGGCGGACGAAGAAGGCTATATCTATAAACCTAATGTCAACATTGTAGAAGAAATGGCAAATATGATGTCAGCGTCTAAAGCGTATGAAACAAACGTACAGGTAGCGGATACCACTAAGCGAATCTTCCGCCGCGTACTGCAGTTAGGTCAAGGGCAGTAATTTGCCGCTTGAATAATGTGAGGATTAATCAGTGAACACCATAAACAACACCGGCTTAAATACGGATCTGTACTGGAAGGAAGAAACTGTCAAAGTTGCCGATGGTACCGAGCAGCAGTTAACGCAAGAAGATTTCTTTTCAATGTTGACTGAACAGCTTGCTAATCAGGATCCTACGGCCCCGGTGGATAACGATCAGATGGTGGCGCAGATGACGTCATTTACGATGGCAGACGGCATCTCCCAGCTAAACGAAAAATTCGAATCATTCGCGGCTTCAATGACTTCGAATCAAGCATTGCAAGCATCGAGTCTTATCGGTCAAAACGTGCTAGTTCAAGGTAATGTCGGTTACATGGCGAACGAAGGTGAAGGGCTCTCTGGCGTCATAGTAAACGAGAAAACGGTTCAAAATATGACTATTAGCATTGAGAACCAGTTCGGTGAGGTCATCAAAACCATTGATGCAGGAACACAAAGTGCCGGCAACATTGAGTTTGAGTGGGATGGCAAAGATAAACATGGCAACCAGATGGCACCCGGTGAATATGTTATCAGTGCCACTGGCGAACTAAACGGCGAAGGTGTTCAGCTTAACACTGCCGTTAATCGTCATGTTGGAAGTGTCAGCTTGGCCGGTAGTGGTCAGGGCGTAATTTTGAATTTGGATGGTGATGTCAGTATCAATCTTGATGACGTCATTCAAATCGGCAGTTAGTAGGAGAATCAATAATGTCTTTTAATATTGCACTGAGTGGCGTATCGGCCGCACAAAAAGATTTGGATGTAACCGCCAACAACATCGCAAACGTAAATACGGTTGGCTTTAAAGAATCACGTGCTGAATTTGGTGATGTTTATGCTGCATCTCTTTTGGCGGGTGGTAAAACAAAAGTAGGTGACGGTGTACTAACTCAGGAAGTTGCGCAGCAATTTTCTCAAGGTAGCCTGCAGTTTACTAACACGTCGCTTGATCTCGCGATTACTGGTAATGGTTTCTTTGCGACGGTACCTGAAATTACGTCACGTGACTTTTCATTCACACGTGCTGGTCAATTTAAACTTGATAGTGACAACTTTGTTGTAAACAGTAATGGCGACAACCTTCTCGGTTTTCCAGTCAATGCCGATGGAACGAGTGCATCAGTTGCGCTAAGTACCACTGAACCTGTTCGCATTCCTGATTCTTCTGGCTCACCGCAGCAAACTTCTGAAGTCGATATCCGTATGAACCTCCCAGCCGGTGATGTTGGATTAGACCCACAAGACTTCAACCCTGAAGATCCGTTGACTTACAACGCGGCAACATCGGTTACCGTTTATGATTCACTAGGTGATAGTCATGTTATGACCTATTATTTCATTAAAGATGGTGCGCCTGGCGTTGATAACGAATGGTACGTTGCTACAGCAATCGACGATACCCTTGTTGATATGACAGACTCTACTGGTGCTGACACTGACCCGGCAACAGCAGTTAACTCGGTTGGCGGTAATACAGGTAATGCGGTAACTGCATCTAAACTCATCTTCTCTCAAGGTGGTGATTTCTCTGGTATGGAAACGCCAGATGGCTTACCAACGCTAGATTTCAAAATGCAAACTGAAGCACTAGGCGCGGGTATCCTCGCAAATGGCTCGGACCCTACGCAGCAGATAAGCATTGATTTCAACCTCGATGTAAATAACGCTACGCCAAACGAACCAACGCAGTTTGCTTCAGCGTTTGAGGTGACGTCACTAGAACAAGATGGTTTGCCGGTAGGACGACTCACGGGTATTGATATTGGCCCTGATGGCTTGGTTCGCGCGACCTTCTCTAACGGAACCTCTGAGCCGATTGTTCGTGTGGCGCTTGTTCGCTTTTCTAATGAGCAAGGCCTGACACAAGAGAGCAGCACACAGTGGAAAGAAAGTATTCTTTCGGGTGAGGCACTAGCAGGTGAAGCTACAACCGGTACATTTGGTGAAATTAATTCTTCTGCCCTTGAGCAAGCGAACGTTAACCTGACAACCGAGCTTATCGATATGATTATAGCTCAGCGTAACTTCCAGGCTAACTCTAGAGCCCTTGAGGTTAACAACTCATTGAACCAGACTATTCTGAACATTCGATAGTTAAAATAAAGGGCCGTTTTTAGAATATTAAAGCGGCAATACGTTGGCGTCCAAGTCCCCACTATTGCCGATCTTTTAAAGAGCCGCAGAACAGCGGCTCTATTATTTTCCTTTAAATATCAATTTAATACACACCATATTTTCTACCTGAGTTAAAAATCCACACATTGGCATTGCCTTTGCTAAATCTTGTCTAAGGTTTAATCAGAGTCAAAAGTCAGTCATGGACAAACTTCTCTACATTGCAGCAAGTGGCGCATCCCAAGACCTATTAGGCACTGGGGTTAGAGCCAATAACTTAGCTAACGCGCAGACTACCGGGTTTAGAGCTCAATTAGAGCAAGCGAGATCGATGCCCGCTTACGGCGAAGGTTTGCCAACCCGCGTGTTCTCTATGACTGAAAGTCCGTCTAATAACTATGAGTCAGGCCCAATGATTAAAACGGACCGCGATTTAGACGTGGCAATCCAAGGCGATGGCTGGTTTGCGGTACAAGATCAAAATGGACAAGAAGCCTATTCTCGTGACGGCAACTTCAAATTAGGCGACGACGGAATTTTGACAGACATTCACGACCGTGTGGTGCTCGGTGACAACGGGCCAATTTTTCTTCCAGTACCTTTAGATAATCTTAACATTGCCGCTGATGGCACTTTGTCTATGAGGCAGCTAGGTGCTCCAGCCAATGTTATCGAGGAAGTCGGACGTCTTAAGTTAGTTTCTCCAAACTATGCAGATATGGAGCGGGGCACTGACGGCTTATTTAGAATGGAAGATGGTTCGGTTGCGCCGGCTAACGCTAACGTGAAAGTGGCGTCTGGCATGCTTGAAGGTTCTAACGTCAATGCTGTTGAAGAGATGGTAGACATGATCAGTCTTCAGCGTCATTACGAACTTCAAGTAAAAGTGATGAAACAAGCAGAAGAGCTTGATACTCGCGGTAATCAGCTACTACGTATTCTGTAAATGAATTTTAAATACCGTTGCCCGTTGGGCAACGTCGGAGGTTAACATGCATCCAGCACTGTGGATTAGTAAAACCGGTCTAGACGCCGCACAAACCGATGTAGCGGTTGTGTCTAACAACCTTGCAAACGCATCAACCGTAGGGTTCAAAAAAGACCGCGCAGTTTTCGAAGATTTACTTTACCAAAACATTAATCAACCAGGTGGTCGCTCGTCTGCTGATACTGAATTGCCTTCTGGACTAATGCTCGGTTCAGGTTCAAAAGTGGTCGCTACGCAAAAAGCACATACGCAAGGCAACTTGCTCACCACTGAAAATGCGCTAGATATGTCGATACAAGGGCGAGGCTATTTCGAAATTCTTCAGCCCGACGGCACTATCGCATATTCACGAAATGGTCAGTTTTCACTTAATGACCAAGGGCAAATTGTGACGTCTGGTGCTGGCTTCTTGCTTCAGCCTGAAGTTGCTATCCCTGAAGATGCGCAGCAAATCACTATTTCGCAAGATGGTGAAATAAGCGTAAGCATTCGTGGACAAGCAGAGCCACAGGTTTTAGGTCAATTGAATATCTCTGACTTTGTGAATCCAACTGGTCTTCAGCCAACGGGGCAGAACCTTTTTGTTGAGACGGCGTCAAGCGGTGCACCTATTCAAGGTATCCCTGGGCTTCAAGGTTTAGGTTATATCTCTCAAGGAACCCTTGAAACGTCAAATGTAAACGTGACCGAAGAGTTGGTAAACCTTATTGAAAGTCAGCGTTTGTACGAAATGAACTCGAAAGTCATATCGTCAGTTGACCAAATGCTTGGTCAAGTTATCCAGCAACTTTAATAGGTAGCGTCATGCGTATTTTAGGTTTATCTGTTGCACTATTTCTACTTGGCGGCTGCGCCAGTACAAACGAGCCACCTGTTCAGGCTAACGACCCGTCGTTTGCGCCAGTTGTGCCAGATTACCCGCGTGAAACGGTAGTGGAAGATGGTTCTCTATTTCGTTCACGGTTGGCTAATAACCTATATTCTGACGTAACTGCCAGACGAGTAGGGGATATTATTACCGTTACCCTAAGCGAGAATACCCAGGCGAGTAAGTCAGCTGACACTAGTACAGCAAAAGATTCGAACGTTAATCTAAACCCTATTACTGGGCTTGCTGGGCAAGCAATAAATATTGGTGGGGAGTCAGTTCAACTTGGAATAAGTTCATCTCGAGATTTCTCTGGTGACGCAACGGCCAATCAAAGCAACAGCTTAAATGGTGCTATTTCTGTAACCGTTGTAGATGTGCTTCCGAATAATAATCTGGTTATCCGCGGTGAAAAGTGGCTTACCCTGAACCAAGGTGATGAATATATTCGTCTCACCGGCATTATTCGCCCTGCCGACATTAGCCCGGAAAATGAAATTGTTTCCACAAAAGTGGCCAACGCACGCATTCAATATTCGGGGACAGGCAGTTTTGCTCGCGCCCAAGAAAAAGGCTGGTTGACCAAATTCTTTGATTCAGCTTGGTGGCCTCTTTAGGTTTAAGGTAGGAGAATGAACATGCGTTTATTTACTGTAGTACTAGCCGTTTTCTCATTGCTTTTATCTTCTCAAGCAGCGGCGCAGCGTATCAAAGATTTAGCGAGTATACAGGGCGTGCGAAGCAACCAATTAGTTGGTTATGGATTAGTAGTCGGTTTACCCGGGACAGGGGAGCAGAGCCCTTTCACCGAGCAGAGTTTTAGAACCATGTTGCGTAATTTTGGTATTAGCCTTGATGCTAACACTAAGCCAAAAATCAGAAACGTAGCGGCGGTTGCAGTCCACGCAGAACTTCCAGCTTTTGCCAAGCCGGGTCAGACCATAGATATCACGGTGTCTTCGGTAGGCGAAGCGTCGAGTCTCCAAGGTGGGACCCTGCTGCAGACCTTCCTTCGGGGTGTAGATGGAGAAGTTTATGCAGTAGCGCAAGGAAGCTTAGTTGTGAGCGGGTTTGGCGCACAGGGCGGCGACGGCTCGAGAATTGTCGTCAATACACCTACCGTGGGCAGAATTCCAAATGGAGCCATGGTAGAACGTTCGGTTCCCAGCGGTTTTGCCAATGGGGATACGCTAACACTCAACCTTCATTATCCTGACTTTTCGACGGCAAAAGCGCTAGCTGACACTATTAATCAAAGACTGGGTGCGCAGCCTGAAAATGGCTACATCATTGCAAAACCCATCGACGCCGCATCGGTTCGAGTTACTGCTCCACGTGATGTTGGTCAGCGAGTTGGCTTCTTGGCTACCCTAGAAAACTTTGAATTTACGCCGGCAGATGCACCAGCACGCGTTGTGATTAACAGCCGCACCGGCACAATCGTAATAGGCAGCGATGTTCGCTTACTGCCTGCGGCAATTACACACGGTGGTTTAACAGTAACGATCTCTGAAAACCAGCAGGTTGCTCAACCCAATGCATTTGCCGACGGTGAAACCGTGGTGACCACACAGTCAATTGTGGATGTCGATTTAGCTGATAGCAGAATGTTCAAGTTCGAGCCAGGCGTCACTCTTGATCAGCTGGTGCGCGCGGTTAATGAAGTTGGCGCTGCTCCGGGTGATTTAATGGCAATTTTAGAAGCTCTACGTCAAGCGGGCGCTCTACGCGGCGAGCTTGTGATCATCTAAAACAAGTAGTCTTTAAAAGCATTCGATAGGAATAATACAGGGTTACAGCGGAATAAATACGATGGAATCATTAAGCACAAAAAATCAGCTTGATATGGCACGTAATGTTCATGATATGGGCAGCATAAACAAAATGCGCGAAGCTATTGCGTCAGGCGATGAAACAGTATTGCAAGAAGCTGCACAGCAGTTCGAGGCAATATTTGTGCAAATGATGTTGAAATCGATGCGTAAAGCGCAAGACGCCCTTGCTGACGAAAATAGTCCATTCAATTCGCAACAAGTAAAGTTTTATCGCGACATGCACGACCAGCAGCTTGCTACAGATTTAACATCTGGCGGAGGCTTAGGTCTAGCTGATGTGATTGTGAAGCAGCTTGGTCAATCTGAAGATAGCTACACACCAGCAAGCGTGATTAGAAGCGACGGTGATATTTCATCGCTCAATAGAAACCGTGAATACAAGGTAGCTGAAGCGCAAGATATAGCGCTTTCATCTAACTCAATAAAAACACAGGCGGCTCAAAAAGACGCCATGTTTGAAAGTCCGGAGCACTTTGTTGAGAGCCTTATGCCTATTGCCGAAAAAGTCGCAGCAAAATATGGCATGGATCCAAAAGCAATCGTCTCTCAGGCGGCTGTAGAAACGGGATGGGGAAAATTTGTCATTCACAAGTCCGATGGCACTAGTTCGCATAATCTGTTTGGCATAAAAGCCAACAAAGGTTGGCAAGGAGAGCAAGCGGTTGTGGATACATTGGAGTTTAGCAATGGACTGCCACAGAAACAAAAAGCGGCGTTTAGATCTTACTCATCAGTAGAAGATGCAATGGAAGATTACGGACGTTTTATTACCACACAGCCTCGCTATAGCCATGCTGTGGAAAATGCTTCAGATGCTGCGCGTTATACAAGTGCGCTCCAAGACGCCGGTTACGCTACTGACCCTGAATATGCCAGTAAGATAATGGCTGTTTATAACAGCGAACGTCTTAACACGTTAATGCCATAGTTTAGGGCCATAGTTCAGGTGCTATAGGTGAGGAGAATACAGTGAGTTCTGTTGATTTATATTCATTAGCCACAAGTGGCGTAAACGCTAGCAACAAGTTACTTCAAACTACAAGTAACAATATTGCTAATGTGAATACGCCTGGCTATGTTCGTGAGCGCACTGAGCTTCAAAACAGTCAAGTATTTGGTGTTGAGATTGGCAACACCGAGCGGGTAATCAACGTATTTGCGCAGAACCAGTTACGTCGCGATATTACTGCAGTGGGTGAGCTCGAAGCGTTTTCTAGTAAAACTACGGCAATAGACAATCTTCTAGCCAGCGAAGCTAACTCGATTTCAAAGGGGCTAAGCGAATATTTTTCTGCGTTACAAACTGCCGCTGATGATCCAACAAATCTTGCATCTCGCGAACAGGTACTAAGTAAATCTGAATCACTTTACAACCGTATGAGAACGCTGTCTGACTATATGTTAGAAAAAGAAGAGGAACTCAATTTGGAGTTCACTTCAATGGTTAACAGAGCGAATACCCTAATAGGCAACATTGGTGATTTAAACCGCAATATTGTGATTGCCAACGGCAACAATACGAGCGACCAACCCAGTGCGTTGCTAAACGAGCGAGATCAGGCCATAGACGAGCTTGCCTCAATAATGGGGATCACGGTAAAAGAAAGCACTACCCAAAACGGCGCAGTTACTATTAATCTCACATCGGGCGAGTCTCTCGTACTAGAAAACGGTGCATTTAATCTCTTTGAGTTAAGCTCTAGTGCCGATTTAACGACAAAAGAAATAAAGTTAGAAACTGACTTTGGTTCACAAACAAAGAACAATGCATCGTTACGAATTTTGGAAAGTGACCTTGGCGGCGCATTGGGTGGGTTGTTTGAGTATCGCAATGAAGTGTTAGGGCCGACAATGCGTGACGTCGGTCAACTGTCGGTTGCGTTCGCTGATGCGATGAATACGCAGAATAAATTGGGTATGGATTTAGATGGTCAAATTGGCGGTAATATTTTTGATATTCCTTCGTTCAGAGGTTTAGCCTACGAAGATACCAATGGCGACTATGTTGTTACTGCGCAGATTACCGAGGGTAAAGGTGCTGAATTAACTGACGCCGATTATAAAATTGAAGTGACTGCTGTTGCTGCAGGCGTGCCCAGCGAAATAGAAATTACGTTTTTAAATCCAGATGGCACACCGAAAAAAGATGGCTCAGGTAATGACATTGTTTTTTCAAACTTTGCTATATCGCCTGGGTTTAATGAACTGCCTGGTGGTATTGAAATAGACTTTGCAGGCAGTGACCCTTACACCGTTGGCAATGAGTTTCTAATTCAACCCACTAAAGACGTGGCTTCAAAGATAAGTTTAGCCACTAATCGCCCCGAAGATTTGGCTTTCGCTAATCCCGTAAGAGCCGGGGCCGATAGCACAAATTTAGGCAGTGCCAATATTGTAGATGTAACAGTGTCAAATACCGAAGTGGGCACTTCTGCCTTTGACGGCGCGGGTGGCCTTTTAAACACAGCGCCAGCTCAAATTAGCTTTACCGCTGCAGATACCTACGAGGTATTAGATGGAAGCGGTACAGTGTTAGCAACTGTCACAGGAACAACAAATTTAAATAATCTTATTACTCAGGCAGGAATAAGCCCGGACCCTGGTTTTGATCTCAGTTTAGACGGTGTACCAAAAGCAGGGGATAGCTTTTCAATTAGCTATAATACAGATGGCTTTAACGACAACAGCAATGCGCTTAATTTAGCTGCTCTTCAAAATGAAAATAAAGTACAGGTGAGTAGCGAAGCGACGAATAGGCCTAGAACCTTTCAAGATGCCTACGCGTCTATGGTAGGGCGCATTGGTGAAGATGCATCAATGGCCAGTGTCTCATTGGCTTCCGCTGAAGCGATGAAAGTACAGTCGCAAAACTGGTTTGAGTCTGTTTCAGGCGTAAGCTTAGACGAAGAAGCGGCAAACTTGATTAAGTACCAACAAAGCTATGCTGCCGCAGCGCGAATTTTGTCTACGGCTCAAGAATTATTTAATACCATTTTGCAGTCAGCAAGGTAGGTGAGTTATGCGTATATCAACGAATCAAATTTATGATCAAAACATGCGCTCGATTATGCAAAATCAGGGCGACTTGGCGAAAACCCAAGAACAGCTAGCTTCCGGTAAACGCATAATCACGCCCAGCGACGATCCTGTTGGTGCGGCGAAGGTGCTGCGCTTAACTGAAGAAATTGATGAGCTTACTCAGTTTCAGCGTAATAATGATTTGGTAACGGGGTCGCTTGAACAGCAAGAGGCCGTGCTAACCAATATTACTGATTCAATTAACCGTGCACGCACGCTTATCGTCCAGGCTGGAAATGGGATCTTAGATGATCCTGATAAACGCGCCATTGGTGCGGAACTAGAGCAGATAAAACTTGAAGTGTTTGATCTGATGAACACACAGGATGCAGATGGCAATTATTTGTATGCGGGCTTCCAGTCTGGCAACCAGGCGTTTGAATACAACCCAGCAGCGGGTGGGAATGCCATTACCTTTGCAGGCGACCCTGGTGTAAGCTTTGTGCAGCTATCTAATAGCTCGAAGGTTCAATCCACCAGTAACGGATATGAAGTTTTTGAAAACGTGCTATCGCGATTTAAATTTTCAGTTGATGGCACAACGGGGGCAACGGTGACTACTGCCTCAGTGAGACAGCAGGGAACGTTTGATACCTTTTTCGACAAGAATTACGACCCTGTAAACGCAGGAAACAACGATTACCGCATTAATTTTCTAGCATCCGGACAAGCTGAGTTGGTCAACCAAGGTACTGGTGTCGTTATTGACACGGTGTCGTTTACGTCTGGTCAGCCGTTTACCATCAAGGGAATGGAATTCGAAGCCACAGCAGCGCCTGGTGATAGCATCGATCTATCGTTTGATGCCCCAGAGAAAAAAAGCATGGCCCAGTCAATCCACGAAATCCAAACTATTTTAATGGATTCCACTATTGATAATTCAGCGCTTCAGGAATCGATAGCCGATGCATTAGTTGGTTTAGACAACGGGCTTGAGAAGCTTTCTTTAGAGCGTGCTTCTATTGGTAGTCGGTTGAACATCGCGGAGAGCACCTACGAAAGCAATTTAGATATGGAAATTGCCGCGAAAGCACAGCGCTCGTCTATTCAGGATGTGGATTATGCAGAAGCATCTACTGAGTTTGCAAAGCAAGAGACTGCATTGAGTGCAGCGTTAGCAACGTTTCCTAAAGTCGCTAACTTGTCGCTATTTGATTTTGTTTAGCGGTCATAATTTATCAAGTTATTAATGCCGCTCAAGTGCGCCATATAAACTCTGGCTTGATTGTCGATATGGCTGGAGTAATAAGAGATATAAAGGTTGTCGCCTTCAATCACCAAGCCAGGATAACTTGTGTCTCCACCGCTTGGCAGCGTTTTTAGTTCAGTTAATATTTTTGTTACGCTATCAAATAGCCATACCCTGGTTGTAAATTGATGTGAGCCCCAATCAACATGTCTTCCTGCAACGATATATAGGTTTTCACTTAACGTCACTGCGGCCGGACCGCCAATATAGGTACCTAAATCATGCCACCGCCATTTGGTATACGGCGGTCTCGATGTACCAAATTGTGCGCTATATGTATCTGCGTCACGCCTAAGAAACACAGAAGCATAGCCATTAGAATTAAATAGAATAGTGCTTTCGTTGGGGTAGCCCTTGCCTTGCTTGTTTAAACTAAATACGGCATTTTTATGAAGCAGCATAGTTCGAGTAGGGTCGCCCTTATAGAGCGATAATGTATTTGATGACTGATTATAAGCAAATCCGTAAGCCTCAGAACCAAACCAATCATGATTCCACAACCACCAGCCGTTTTTACCGAAACTATTTTTTCCTGACCAAGATTGCCCTGTAGTTGAAAAATAAGTGTGCATTTTAGTCAGCACTTGCCCGCCCTCTATTTGAGTCTTAGCGTAGGCTGTTAATATCAGGCGGTTGCCATCAAAAGAAAATTTAGGGTCTCTTAGATCGGCATTATTTTCACTTAGAATCGTTTGGCGGCAGACTTTGAATGAATCCTTGTTAATAGTCATTACCACCAATACTCCGTCAGCACTGACATGATTCGTTGCTTGGCGATAGCAGCACAGTAACGTACTTTGACTTTCGTCGAAAGGATTTGCAATTAAATCAGTGAACGCACAATGCAATGCGGGCTTTGAAATGCGTTGAACACCGAACATTTTTAAACTTTTATTCAATCCAAATCCCCTTTAAAAATCCACGAGTTATAACTGATTTTTACTCCTATGACGGCAATATGTTACCGCTTATCGGCAAAAATCGTAATTTTTTCTAAAGAGAACATGTTTATTGTCGATACAGTTTCTGAGAGAGCCAGTTCGTCAATTACCCCTCAGTAGTTGATGACTACTAAAACAAAAAAAGTCGGGATCCCCCCGGCGGCCAGCAAACGCTGGACTGAGAGTGTAGGAGAGACTTTATGTCTATGTTCGTCAATACTAATGTATCCTCATTGAATGCCCAGCGTCAGCTATTTGATGTAAGCAATTCATTGAGCACGTCTTTTGAACGCCTGTCTTCAGGCTTTCGTATCAATAGCGCCGCTGATGATGCTGCAGGTCTGCAAATTACAGATCGCCTAACTTCACAAGTACAAGGCTTAAACCAAGCTGTTCGTAATGCTAATGACGCGATTTCATTATCACAAACGGCAGAGGGTGCTTTACAGGAAACAACTAATGCCCTGCAGCGCATCAGAACGTTGGCTGTACAAGCTCAGAACGGTATTAACAGCTCTGCTGACCGTGTCGCTCTTCAAGAGGAAGTCTCAGCGCTTCGATTGGAAATGTCACGTATTGGTTCAACAACTGAATTCGGTGGTGTCAGCCTTCTAACGGGTGGTTTTTCAGCCACATTCTTAGTTGGTGCTAATGCGGGTCAGAAAATTAGTGTGAACTTGTCTAGAGCGGGTGGTTTTGGTGCATCAGGTTTGGGTATCGACGGTACCGTTTTGTCTGCCGGCGCTGCCTCAGCAATGTTATCTGATATTGATTCGGCGCTATCGGTAATTGGTAGCACGCGAGCCGAACTCGGTGCACTGCAAAATCGTTTCCAGTCTACTATCCGCAACCTGAGTAATATCGCAGAAAATGTATCTGCTGCCCGTTCTCAGATTAAGGATACAGATTTCGCGACTGAAACTGCAAACTTGACAAGAAACCAGATCATTCAGCAGGCAAGCACCACGGTACTCGCACAGGCTAATCAGCGCCCTCAGGCTGCGTTGCAGCTTCTTGGTTAATCTGCGGAGCTAGCCCTATACGGCTAAAATATACTCAAGCTGGCCACCTCATTGGCCAGCTTTTTTGTATAACCCCAAAATTTAATTTGTCCTATCAGTAAATAACGCCTCTTTAAGGCGCTTTTAAAAAACTAAGTTGTTGATTTTTAATTCAATTTCTCTTTTCTTGTCGCATATCTCAAAATTCCTAAAAAAATACTAAAGTAAATCTGTCTATTGGACGATAACTATTACAAAGGGGAGGTAAAGATAAAATACCTTTCCAAAAGGGTGATAATAACAATAAATGCCCGGTAACAGATGGTTTTTTAATTGTGTTAATTAATTATCTATATTTTATTTTAGTTAGGAAAATCAGGGTCTTGTGTTTCTTTTGTTGGGCTTAAAATAGTTTTAAAGTAAATGCATTTTAAGTCGATAAAAAGGAAGGTTTGTAAAGACGGTTGGAGCTGCTAACCGGCGAGATTGAAGCCAGGAGGTAGTGAGAGGTTTGAGGTCTGGAACAACAAACTCACCGGCCAGCAAAGAGAAGTAAATTCTCTGTATAGCAAGTTTCATTAGTAGTGTGCCAATGAAACGTCAGATTAATCTGACACCATATACAAAGCACAGGCTATGCCAAAAATTTAAAATAACTGCGCAAATAATAAAAGCAATAGCGCAAAACTCGAAACTGTTAGGAGAGACCCATGAGTCTATTTGTGAATACCAATGTGTCATCATTAAATGCACAACGTCAATTATTTACCACTGGTAACAACTTAAGCACAGCATTTGAGCGACTTTCTTCTGGGTACAGAATAAATAGCGCTGCTGATGATGCAGCCGGGCTTCAAATTACTGACCGGATGACATCTCAGATTCAAGGATTGAATCAGGCTGTACGTAACGCAAATGACGGGATCTCTCTTGCACAAACAGCGGAAGGTGCCTTGCAAGAAACAACAATGGCACTTCAGCGTATTCGTACTCTTGCTGTACAAGCGCAGAACGGGATAAACAGTTCTGCAGACCGAGTGGCTTTGCAAGAAGAAGTATCGGCACTAAGATTGGAATTGTCTAGAATAGGATCGACAACTGAATTCGGTGGCGTGAGCCTCCTGACTGGTGGATACTCTGCGACATTCTTGGTTGGGGCGAATGCAGGTCAAAAGATAAGCATTAATCTATCTCGAACGGCAGGTTTCGGAGCGTCTGGACTTGGTATCGATGGTAATATTCTATCTGCTGGTGGTGCATCAGCAATGCTATCTGATATTGACGCGGCCCTTTCTATTGTCGGAAGCACGAGAGCGGAACTAGGTGCTATCCAAAATAGATTCCAGTCCACTATTCGTAACTTGAGCAACATTGCTGAAAATGTCTCTGAAGCACGCTCGCGAATTAAAGATACAGATTTTGCTACGGAAACTGCGGAATTGACACGCAACCAGATTCTTCAACAGGCTACAACAACAGTCTTGTCGCAGGCTAACCAGCGTCCTCAAGCAGCTTTATCGCTTCTTGGAGGTTAATAGGAAGGCGCAGTTTTGGAAGGAGTTGAGAGGCCAGTCCAAAACAAAGAGGCGGTCAAAAGACCGCCTCTAAACAAAGCGCCGACTAACAGGACTGAGAGTGTAGAAGTGTTGGTTGAGAGGCCAGTTTATCCTACTTAAACCCTGCCAGCCGACATAAAACGAAATTTGCTCAATCTCCTAACATGGGCAAATTGACCGAGATTTTTGTCTCGGTCTTTTTTTATCTTTTATACCAACCTGTTTTCAATTTCAATCAGATCCCCAAATCGATATTCAATTCAAAGCATCTGTCAAACAATATTAGTACGCCCAAATAGCAAGCATGTTTGATGCCAAATTTACAATTAAGTTCTGAATTATTAAAACGCTCTATAAAATCGCAGCGCTCTCATCGCCAAACGCCACTTTTGAAACTTCATATCTCGTTCACTTTTTTGCCATTGATTAATACAGAAGAGCTGGTAGTTCTCAGTTGCATCAGACAATCATTTCATTCTAAAAGTGACGTTTAATTACTTTTGCAATCAGCAAGTTAATAATTTTTTTAGAAAAACATGCAAAAAAAACTAAAGACTCTAAAGAAATGGCCGATACCTATAGTCGAGGGGTAATTTAGTTTACTTTTATGAGAGGGGTTGGTTAGGAGTAGTGACCTAACTAACATGAACTGGAAGGGTTTGATTTAACTCAGGTTGCAATCAAATCTCTAGGAGGTAATCCAATGTCTTTATTCGTGAATACAAATGTGTCTTCGCTGAATGCGCAGCGTCAACTTTTCGACGTAAGTAGCAAGCTTAACACATCATTCGAACGTCTATCATCAGGGTTTCGCATTAATAGCGCTGCCGATGATGCCGCTGGTCTGCAAATAACTGACCGTCTAACTTCACAGGTTCAAGGCCTAAACCAAGCTGTTAGAAATGCAAACGACGCAATTTCGTTGACGCAAACTGCAGAAGGCGCTTTGCAAGAAACAACAACGTCTTTGCAAAGGATTCGTGTGCTTGCTGTTCAAGCGCAAAACGGTATCAACAGTTCGGCTGACCGTGTTGCTTTGCAAGAAGAAGTGTCAGCCTTACGCCTTGAAATGTCTCGCATAGGCGAGACAACATCGTTTGCCGGTGTCAGTCTGCTGACGGGTGGATATTCAGCTGTTTTCCTAGTTGGTGCAAATGGCGGTCAAACTATAAGCGTTAACTTGTCGCGCTCAGGTGGATACGGAGCGTCAGGTTTGGGGATTGATGGTAATGTCCTGTCTGCTGGTGGCGCATCTGCTATGTTATCTGATATCGATGCTGCTCTGTCGGTGATTGGTAGCTCTCGTGCAGAACTGGGTGCTTTACAAAGCCGTTTCCAATCAACTATCAGAAACTTAAGCAGTATCTCGGAAAATGTGGCGGCAGCCCGCTCTCAGATTAGGGATACTGACTTTGCAGCCGAAACTGCAGAGTTGACAAGAAACCAAATTATTCAACAAGCATCAGTCTCAATTCTTAGCCAGGCAAATCAGCGTCCACAGACAGCGCTATCACTGCTAGGATAAGCTATACTAACCTACATTGGCTTAGTTAAAAGCTAACGGATGCTTGCGTAGTTGTGAGTGTCCGTTTTGTCGTTTAATTAAGGAGGCATAAAGTGGATATTCAAAATACCGTTAATGGCCAGTCTCTTGCACAGCGTTCTGCTTTGCCAGTCCAGTCTTCGCCACCAGAGCGTACTGGGCAAGTGAATGCAGAGCAAGTTGAAACAAATAAAAACGATAGCCGTCAAAGCAATGCTCGATTGAATGCTGCTGACTTTCAAAATGAAGGGGGGCTATCGCGAAATTCACCTCAAGGTTTGCGCGAACAAGCCGATACCCAAGACAGAGAGGTGACGGAAGACGCAGTTAGACAAGCGATTTCCGATGTTGAGTCTTTTTTGAAAGTGCAGAATAGAGATTTGGCATTTTCTATAGATGAAGATACAGCGCGTTCAGTGGTAACAGTCATTGATGGGCAATCCGGTGACGTTATACGGCAAATTCCTTCCGAAGAAGTGCTAGCACTTGCCGAGCGGATACAGGAATTACAACAGGATGTGGGGGCCAGCGTCGGGGTATTTATCAATAACGAAGTTTGAGTGTGAGGTGAGCTATGACAATTCGTTCGTTAGGTGTAGGTTCTGGTTTAGCCTTAGATGACCTAGTTCAGCAACTTATCAATGCGGAGCGAAAGCCAAAAGAAGATAGATTGAACGCGCGTGAGGAAGCGGTTGAAGCTGAAATTTCTGCGCTAGGTTCTATCAAGTCAAAGCTCTCAGAATTCAAAGATGCCGTTGATGAACTTCGAACCGACAGTGACATTAATGGTCGTGAGCCAACGGTGACAAACCCGTCAGAGGACGATGATGTTTTATCGGCAGATGCGACGAGCTCCGCGCTCCGTGGTGATTACGACATAACCGTCCAACAATTAGCAACTGGAAGTCGTATTACGACTGACGCCAGTGCCTTTTCTTCAAGTAGCGACCCTCTGCTGTCTGGCGGAACAGGTTCACTCACCTTCAGTGTTGGTGCGACTAAATCGTTTACTATTAATATTGATGCAACCACAACACTTGCATCACTCCGAGAACAAATAAATAACTCAGAAGATAATTTTGGCGTTACTGCGAATATTATTGAAACCGGAACTGGGGCGGGCCCCAGACTCGTTTTTGTTTCTGAAGAAACGGGAAATGGTAACGACTTGGTTATTAACAACGATACTGGAAATACTGAGTTAGATCGTTTATCAACGACCGGCGGCACAAACAATATATCTACAACAAACATCGAATCAGCGAAAAATGCAATTGCTTTGGTAGATGGTATTGAAGTGCAAAGCGAAAGCAATGAGTTTGATAATACCATCCAAAATGTATCGTTCACCGTCAATGAGTTGTCACCATTAGATAATGTCGGCAATCCCATCGCCACTAAGTTGAGTATTGGATTTGATAAAGAGGGACTCGAACAAAAAATTCGAGATTTTGTTGAAAACTACAACTCTCTGGCAGATGAAATAGAGAAGCTTACTAAATACGGTGCTTCCGAACTTGAAGAAGATGGCGCACTAGCGGGTGATGCGTTACTTCGCAGTATTCAGTCGGGCCTTGCCTCCATCGTTGGCGACAGCGTAAGTACATCTAGGTTAGGTGGTCTTTTTAGGCTTGGCGTTGAGTTGGACGAAGATGGCCGATTGGAAATCGCATCTAATGACTTTGGTTTGGGTTCAGGTGAAGAGCGCTTAAAAGATGCTCTCGAAGATGACTTTGATGACATAGCGACACTTTTTACTGATGAAAACGAGGGCATTGCCGTTAAACTATATAATTTTGTAGACGAGTTCTCAGCTTCAGATGGTTTAATTAGCCTAAGAGAAAAGTCTGCAAAAGATGCGCGTGAAAGTGTGTATGCCGATAGAGAGACGCTAGAACTAAGAATGGTTAGCTTTGAACAAATAGTCCGTGGTAAATATTTAAACTTAGACCAAACTGTCTCTCAATTAAATAGCACTGGGTCTGCGTTGTTAGCGGCATTGTAAAGATAGATAGGAGTAGATATGTCACTTAAAGGTATCAATGCGTACCGCAAAGGTAACTTAAAACAAGACGTGGCTAGTGCAGATCCGCATAAGCTTACTTTAATGTTACTTCAGGGAGCTTTAGATAGAATAGCTTACGCCAAAGGTGCAATGGAGCGCGGAGAGTTTGCATCTAAAAGCGAACTTATTTCAAAGGTGAATGCAATACTTCTTCACCTGCGCGATACATTAGATATGGAAGCAGGCGGAGAAGTTTCGCAAAATCTCTTTGCCTTGTACGATTATATGATTACAAGAATAGGCGATGCTCACGTACAGAATGACTTGAATATTTTAGATGAAGTATCTAATCTTCTTACACCAATTCGAGATGCTTGGGTTCAAATTCCAGAAAGCGCAAAAGCTGAGGCTTATGAAAAGCAGCGTCAAAACCGTGAAGCAGTGTGATAATCGATAAAATACCAGAGTTAAACCACTCCTATACTCCCCTTTTTCTCAAAACACTCAATAGGCACATTATCCAATGCCTTAATGATGAAGAAGGGGATAACACATTTCCTGAACTGCTCCGCTGTATTGAAATTCGCCACAAGGTTATCATTCGTGAACTCGAACGCTTATCTGGAGATGATCGCAAAGAGTTTGCTAAAAATGAAAGCGAGATTCAGGCACACTTAGATAAAATGGCAAATAAATTGCTCAAGGCTTACAAAGATAAATTGCTAGAGTTCAAAAGAGCGAAAGCGGCATTAAAGAGATACGAGTAAAAAATGCGCAAAGCCATACAGCTTTTTTTAGGTAAAGATGAAGAACACCAAGCCCACATCGAGCACGAGAAAGCTCCTGTCCTCTCGCGTAATGTAGACCTCAGCCTTCTAGCGTTCAGACGGAATATGCCGTCAATCTACAGCCTGTTAAACAGAAATCGTCAGCAGAAAACCTCAATATACCTTAATGCTGATGGTGAATTTGATGTAGTTGATTATGGTTCAGGTAACGTTCTGTATGGAGCGAAAATCAACGACTCCATTAAGCGCAGTGTCGAAAGCTTTTTGGCTGCTCCCGCTTCTTTTTCATTTGCGCCCGAATTAGCCTTTACTCAAAATGACATGAGTTCTCCTAATGATACGCTTGTTATCATGGGGCTTGGACTTGGAGCGCACTTGCCTATGCTAATGGCGAGTCACCTCTCGTTAAAACATATTATTATCTATGAGCCAAATATCGACTACCTAGTGTGCTCTCTTTACACCGGTGTTTGGCTAACCATTTTTGAACTAGCGAAGCGCAACAATATAGCGATTTATCTGCAAATTGAAAAAAATGGTGAGTCGCTATTCAAAGATTTCTCTGAGTTCTATGAACACGTCAGTAGAGATAAGGCCTTTATTTATTTTCACTATCACTCAGACGCGTTCGATGGCATATATAACGCGTTGAAAAACACGGATTGGGTGCTGAGTAAAACTAGCAAATTATACAATCAGAAAAGGTCCTTTTTGGATTACATTGTTCCGTGGCCGCCCGTTGTCAATCCTAGAGAATGGAACGAATCGAATCTCAATATTGAACTTTTTGCGTCAAATATTTCCGCCTTAGAGCATTACTTTCCCTCTATAGCTGCAGAGTTTGCTGATTATGAAACCTCTCATTGGGAAGTGGTCGCCAGTGACAGTGGGTTGGTGAACCTCGTCCATAAAAAAACGGGAAGTTTTCTCTACACAAGCAACCCTCAGGATGACTCCGATAGCGTAATTGAAATGTTTAAGACAAACCCGAACCGTGATGGGTTGGTGTTAAGTTATACGGGTGGAAAATTGAAGCGATATTTCCACTATCAAACAGTTTTGCGAGTCCAACAAGAAATGAAGAATATGGCAGAGGCGCAAGGTGCGCTGCCTGCAGAGATCAAATCTTTGATAATGTTTGGATTAGGGCAGGGACTGCAACTCAAAAAGCTACTTGATGAATACGATGTTGAGAAACTGTTTTTAGTCGAACCTAACAGAGACTTTTTTTACGCATCACTTTTTTCGATTGATTGGGCGGCTATATTACAAAAGATTGACGAAAAGGAAGGCCGTCTATATTTAAACATCGGCGATGATGGAACACACCTGGGTAAAGATATATTACGTCAGTTCCAAACTATTGGTACTTACAACTTAACGAACACTTACTTGTTGAAGGGGTATGACAATAGTTTATTGGAACCCGCGATTAATAAGCTTCGTGAGGAGCTGCGTTTAATCGTTGCCATGGGCGATTATTTTGAGCATTCAAGGTATGGCGTAGCACATACTAAGTGGGCATTAGAGAATAAGGTACGGTTATTGTCTGAGCTTGATGACAAAAATCGCCATAAGCTTTTAGATGATGTCCCGGTACTGGTGGTTGGCAATGGGCCGTCACTGGATAACCTAATGCCTCTACTTCATGAAGAAAAGGAGCGAGCGATAATCGTCAGTTGCGGCACCGCGCTTCAAGCTCTTCACAAAAATGGAATTGTTCCTGACTTTCATGCTGAGGTTGAACAAAATCGGTCGACATTCGATTGGAGTACACGTATTGAAGACCCTGAATACCTCAAAAAAATACGCTTAATTAGTTGTAATGGTATTCATCCCGACACGATTAAGCTTTATAAAGATGCTTACTTGGCGCTAAAAACGGGCGAGGCCGCAAGCTTAATGATGAGTGCCTTGTTTCCAGAACAATCCTTCGCGGGTTTAAAAACTTCATATCCAACCGTGTCTAATTTTGTCGTCAATTTAATCTGTGAAATCGGATTTAAAGAAGTGTATCTCTTTGGCGTTGATATGGGGTTTGTGGATATCAACCATCATCACTCGAAATCATCGGGATATTACCAAGCCAACGGAAAAGAACTTTATAGCTATCAAGAAGAATACAATGCTTCCCTTATCGTTGAGGGCAACCTTCGGCCTTATGTAAATACAAAGTACGAATTTAAAATGTCGAAGACCATAATGGAGCAAACCATAGCAGCCTATGACACCGAATTCTATAATTTAAACGATGGCGCTAAGATTGAAGGGGCGCGCGCGCTACATAGAGAGAATGTCATCATCTCATCAAGTATTGAGCAGAAGCGTGAGCTAATCGATTGGATTGAACACGAGGCTTACGCGCTGGTTGATAAAGACCTCTTTATTTCGCGCTATAATGAAAAGCATAAGCTTGAAAGCCTTCTCGAAGGCTTACAAAATCTACGTGATATTGCTCAGCAAAAACTCGATTCTATAGAAGCGGCAGAAAAGTGTATTGATGAAATTCGAATGGAGCTTATAGACGCTTATCACAGCGGATGTGCAACCTTGTTCTATTACATGAATGGCTCGGTCAACTATATTAATAGCGTACTCAATAAAATACTTAATTTCGAAGACCAAGATATGGTATTTGAAGTGTTCGAACGGACGTTAGGGTACTGGGAGGTATTTTTAAAAGATGCAATTGATAGTATGACCCTTGCGCCTTATGAACTTGATTTCGTAACAAGTTTTCCGCTAGAAAGACAACGGGCCGCACTTAAGTATTATTTCTCACAAAATAAAATTATTGTTGATAGTGTTAGTTCAAAAGAAGCATTAACGTTGATGGGTAAAACATTGTCGCTGCCTTTAGGAAAGAGCGCGGATGCAGTTAGTACGGTATTTATTGAGCGATTTAAGAATGTAAAAACCGTGAAGGCAAGTGAAAAGCAATGTCTCATTGTGAGCGAATATGAAGATCTTCATCAATTTCTTGAAAATCCGTCGCAGTTAGATAATAAAGTGGTTGTTTTCGTCCCGTCACTCTTTGAAACGTTATCCTGGGGGGATGAGTATCGCTCCTCCGAAGAATACAGCTTCTACATTGCTGTGCTTGCTTCAACGTGTCGCGACGAAATAAAGTTTGTTTTGCCCAAAATCCCTAGTGAACTTCCAAGTAGCGAAGTTATTAGTAAGTTCGATTTAGGTTGTTTTGATGATTTCTACATCTATGATTGCCACAACTTTATAGCGTTTAGTGAATCGCCGCTGTCTGAGAGCGCATTAGTCACGGGGTCGGGTGAACGGTTGCGCTATCTTCCCACTTTACGCGATGAAAACTTCGCTACGATTGAAATATTGGTCAGTAAAAGCAAAGTAAAATAGTTTTTGAATCAGGTATCTATTAAGCACTAGTCAGCCTGCAGGAAAGTGGTTGTGGCGGCATCAATATACAAGAGTCAGTACATTACCTCCGAAATGGCGACACTTGGGTTCAAGCGTCGCGTGCTTAGTACAAAATAGAGAGCGTTAGACTATCAAACTACGCTTTTCTTTTGAGCAACAACAGCTCTGAATGAAACCCGTCAATGGTTTTTAACCCAAAGGGGCGAACATTATTGGCCACTAATTCATAATTAGGTAGCATTCTGCCATAGTCATCAGTGAATATTGGATCTTTCACTCCAAAACCATGGGTTTTGATGCTTTGCTTACCTTCCCGTATATTTCTCAGCAATACCCATTTTGCTTCGACTCTATCAATATGATGTAGATAGTTCTGTACAATTTCTGGTTCCATTTCTTGAAATGAAATGAAGTTAACAAACAAGTCAATCGGCTCATTGAGCTCCTCAATCTGCCATGCGCCAAATACATTTAGGTTGCGTGCATTTGAGACCACCTCTCGAGGTGTTTCACCTCGGAAAAAACCACCCACATTGTCTTTACCGAATACTTCTGACAGATAGTACTCTGCCACATTTAGAGTAGGAGCAATATCAAAGTCCAGGTATCGTATTTTATCGTTCGTTTTAACTAATACCTCTCCAAGCGTGCCATAGCCTCCGCCAATTTCTACGACGGTGCGTATATCGCTAATCGGTGTATATTGGTTTAAGAAACATAGGCCGAGTAAATAATTAAGTGCGGAGCGACTATACCAGTTCCCATCGAACTCAAAGTGTTCGATGGGATCACCCACTTTGCTCTCTGAAAAGTGCATTAAATTTGATTTGTTATGAACGGAATGACTGGCAAGTAAAACTCGATAGTCAGCTTCAGCTTGGCTTCTTCCTGAGAGCATAGCAGTCAAGGTTTGCTGTTGTTTTTCAGACAGCATTTCAGTGCCTAATATTGGCTGAATGAGCGCTTCGCTTGGCTTGCCTAGTCCATTCCCCGGATAGCCATAAGTGGGCACAAAGTAAGACAAAGGAAGCTGGGCGCGACGAAAGTTGCTAATTCCCTCTTTTTTTATGTTATCAAATATCTCGATGCATGCACCGGCCCAAAAATCTGTGGGTTGATACAGCATTGATTGCTTTTTCATCTCGTCAAAAGCAGACCTACACATTTGTTCAAAAGCATGTCGTTCCATAGTTAACCTTTTCTACGCTAGCGTTAAGTTCAATCTACTTGAAGGTTATTAACCTTAGCGATATTAGTGAATATGAGTTACACCGTCTCGTACGGTATAGATTTCGAATATAAAAGCGAAAATTACGATGATAAATTTGATACAGCCTGTCGAGACTTATCGATGTTATCTTCGTTGTGGTCGTCAAAATTTCTTTCAAAATATTGATTAAGCTTGCTCTTCGCTTCTTTCAAAACGTCGGCCATAAAAAAGGCCGTACCTGAGGCTTTGCCTAGAGTCACTACGTTCGCTATTTTTGTTTCAACCAATTTCTCTTGTTCTCCCATTTCCTTTTTAAATGCCGGAGTCAAAACTGGAAACCCACTCGAAGCTGCTAAAACATGAGTGAGTGAAGGGCGGCTTGTTACAGGCATGATGCCCATGTCGTAAAGTTCCTGACAAATGCTTTCACGTGATGGAGCTGGCGCTTCAATATCATGCATCACTTCAACGGTCACTCGGTGTGCATCAGTCGTTGTTTTTGCAAGATTGCTATAAAGCATTACACGAAAACTAGAAAACGCGGGGTCGTGAACGTTTACATAATTCGACGAGATTTTAGGTGGATCGGGAAATACGAAATGATAAAGGGAAGAGGTACGAAATATCGGGCGTATCGATGGCATATACGTCAATTTTGCTGTTCGAATAAGCATATTAAGTGGGGCTGTCCAAACAAGCAGATTACAATCGATACGTTGTCCTGAAGACAAAACGACACCTTTTATAACCCTGTCGTCAGTCATGTTGAGTTCGGTAATGCCTGTCTGTGTGTATATGTTAACACCACACTTTTCTAAGTTGGCGACCAAGCTGTCGATCCAAACACGAATGCCTTTATCTCCTTTGGGATAAATATTCTTGAAGGGCGAGAGCCCCTCTTCTTGAGATGCAAAGGCAAGAATTTCATCTAGACGAGGTGAACCCTTAAGTTTTCGCATAAGTTCACCGTCGCCTAATATTAAGCGCTGAAGCCCAATAATCTTATGACTATCTGTTGCCATCTCCGATAGACACGCGCCAAAACGCTTGTTCATCAGTGGCGCAAAAAAGTTTTTGGTTAAGTTTTGACCGTAGGTGGCATCAAGCTGCGACTTCAGTGAGTCAAAATTTTGTTCGTGGTATCTCGTATCATTATTTTCTTGTGTTAGCTCCAAAAGCTGTTGAGCAAGTTGCGTATTAGCTTTGCTACCTAAAAATGGATTTGGAGAATCTGTGTAGAGTGTATTGAAAGGCCCAACATTAGCTGCATTGATATTTTGAAACTGCCAATAGTCAGATAATTTTATTGAAGAAAACAGGAGTGCATCTATATCAGTGTCTCCGGTATACCGAGGCACGTGGGTTCCATAGTCAAACCAATGGCCTTCGATTTTCTTCGATGACAGTAAGCCACCCAGCTGCTCACTTTTTTCCACTAAGGAAATATGCGCGTTAGGATATTTTGTCTTCGCAAGTAGAGCAGAATAAATTCCTGCAATACCACTTCCAACGATAACCACTGATTGACATGTCATAATACTACCTCACGAATTTAGCTTATTCGATGAAAGAAGCTGGAAGCGCGGTACCCCGCTTGAGGGGGATGCGACTTTTTTTGCCCAATACAGCTTCATAGTGTTCAGGCGAAAGTCCGAAACCCGGTCTAATAATGCGAATGTTTTCTCTGGTCAAAAGCTCGCCCTCTTTAATGTCTTTGACAACATAGATTGAGCGACGGTAGTTACGGCTGGCTTTTTCACCATCAGAGGGGGCTTTTTGAACCGTCCCCAACGCCTCAAAGCCATTCTTGACCAAATCAACCATTTGCTTAAACTCGCTTGGCTTCATAGAAAAGTGGCTATCAACTCCCTCGTGTCCATCTAGACATAAGTGCTTTTCGATAACGCGTGCGCCGAGGGCCGTAGCAGCTACCGGTGAAGCCGCACCTAAAGTATGGTCTGACAGTCCTGTAAAACAGTGATGTTTTTCACGCATGTAAGGTATTGTCTTTAAGTTGGCATCTTCATACTTGGCTGGGTAAGCACTGGTGCATTTGAGCAAAACGACTTTATCATTTCCTTGTTCTCTCACAGTACTCATTGCGGCTTCAATTTCCTTTTCCGTAGCCATCCCTGTAGACATTATTATGAGTTTTTGCGTAGATGCGACTTTTTTTATTAAGGGGATATCCGTTAATTCAAACGAGGCAATTTTATAAATCTCATTATCAAGAGACTCTAGAAAGTCGACAGCAGTTTCATCAAAAGGAGTAGAAAATGGGATCATGCCATGTTCCTTGCACTTATCGTATATCGGCTTGTGCCATTCCCACGGTGTACTGGCCTCTGAGTACAAGTCATAGAGTGTCCGCTTTTCCCACTTTTCACCGGTTCCTGTCACTAAGAAGTCGGGCTCATTAGAGTCAATAGTCATTGTGTCAGCGGTATAGGTCTGCAGTTTGAATGCATCAGCGCCCGCCTTTGCAGCCTCTTCAACCAAACGCAATGCGACGTCTATTGAGTTGTTATGGTTACCTGATAACTCAGCGACTATAAAAGGAGCATCTTCGTCACTGATGGTACAGTTTGAGAGTTCAATAGGTTTAAGGTTTGTGCCGTTCATGGGTGTCCTACGATATGCTGCTTGGTTGCTTTCCATCCAATATTCGCCACGGCATCAACAATACTTAAATGGCTTACAAAACCACTGGCGTGATATTGTGGATAGGGTGTTGGACGAAAGTCTTGATAGGTAACGCTATCTAGCGCGTTTTGTAATATGCCTTCAGCTTCAATATAGTCCTGTGACCCCCTTGGGCTAAGGTAATGATTAGCGTTGACTGACTGACATATTTTCAAAAGATGATGTGACTTTTTACCGTCACAGTGAAGCGAAGACGCCTTGACGAAACTTGCATTGAAGCCGAGTAGATCTGAAATGCTGCTGATTATATGCTGATTAAAAAGCGACAATTTATCTGAAGGCGCATGTTCAACGATTGATAGCAATTCGGAGCAATCATTAAAAAAAGGGGTTTTCGCATAGTTGTATGTGATCGTTTTTATTAGCTTATTTTTCCATTCTGTATTCTGGCTAATATCAACATCGCAAATCAGCGTATCTCTACTCGTTTTCTGAATAGGACAAGAAACCCAGTTTACAGTTTGCCCCGTGAACAGTCTGTTTCTTGTCTGCCATGACCTTTTATCTAATTGAACGTCATCAAGAAAAACAAATGTGTCTACTTTGCTTATAAGATTGAAATACCCCAACCACGGTAAAAAAGTCGGCTGCATTATCGCGCACAATGTGTCTTGTTTGACGGGGTGAGTTGATATAGTCATCGTGATATGGCGCTCTACTAAAACCCTTGTTTATACGCGTAAATGGTAAATTCAAAAGGTATAGAATGAGACTTAACATCGTAATCATGTCTTAACGTCACATAGGGAGATAAGTTGCGTTTGCAATAATCAAACAGGCTCAAGGGGTCATGGTAATGAAGATGGGTGTCCTGATAATCTACATAAGTCGACAATGCATTAAATGCTATCCCTTTTTTACAGGTCCGCCACATTGCATTAAGGGTGTTTTCAGTAAAGGCAGCATTATCCTCCATCTTATTATTCAGCATGCCGCTTAGAACGACATAGTCGGTCTCAATACTAGTGTCATCTTTGTTGACATCAAAGGTATGAAAAGAAGCGTTCTGGTCAGCATCATATTGGTCTTTCGCGCTGTGTATAAAGTCCTCGACAAAATCGTAACCATGATAGGGGATATCGCCAAACCGCTCGCGGACAAGTGGTAATATGTCGGCTAATCCACAGCCCATATCGCTGATACTTGTCATTGAATCCGCAACATCAAGAAGAATTTCAAAGCGATTTATCTGACTTTCTTTCGAAGAGTATTGAACAGAAACATGATCTCTTCCATGCTGTTTAAATAGATTACTGTAGTGCTCTTTAATCTTATCACTCACCAGTTTACTCCTAAGCATAGTGTTCATCAAAAATCGCCGCCGCAGTTCTTGCAGTGGCATTATCTTCAAAGTGTGTGCATGACGCCTGAACGAGATGTTTGCGCAGTTTCAAAGCTTTATCGGCTGTTTCAATTAATTCTTGAGATGACCAGTTAAACGCAGAACGGTCTTTTTGTTCGACCTCATTTGCTAAGCTTATACTACGCACTGCCGTTGCAGCGCTTCCGACTGCATAACACAGGTTAGCATCCTGAAACGCCAGCGTTTCTGCGTATTGTTCAGGCGTTTGGGCAACCACAATATTTGGAATCCCACAATACGCACTTTCATATTTTATTAATCCACCTCCAGACACGACAAGATCCGCTTTTTCATAAAGTGACGCCATATCTCGAGTTCTAATTATATGTTGATAGCGCTTAATTTTTGTCAAAGAAGAATAAGCGCCTAACAAACTTACGCTATATTGTTTGTTTAGCGATAATAAGTCGGCAATATGAGGACCTATTGACAGCCTATCATGTCCTCCAATTGCTATTAGCACATTGGATATTTCCCTAACTTTTTCGGCTTGATAATGAGATAGATGTATTTTCCGGACTCTGTCTAATGCTTTATTACACAGAAAATATCGTGGGCCTAACAGTTGTTGTTTTGCGGTGTACTTATATCGGTTTGCTGCAACAGTAAAATTTATTATCGTGTCTACGCTTGATTGAGAGGTATTACCGAAGTCATCAATAACACAGACTTTAAACTGTTGGTGCAATTTTTTTGTGTGCTCTTCTGTCAGTTTATAAGTGTCACATAAAACCGCACGGGCAGACAGTGATAGGGTTTGTGCTATTGCACCGTCTATATCCACGGCATCAACTTTGAAATAGCCTCTATCACTTAATAACTCAGAAAGTGAAGCGTCGAAGTTTCCGACCCAGTAAATTGAAATTCCATATATCGTTCTTAACGCGTCCACTAAGTGCAAACATCGAAAAAAATGTCCAAAACCTACGTCGCTATTTGCTTCACACACAACGATTAAACGGTTAGTCGATGCTGCCCCTGTACTTTTGAAGGTGGTCATAGGTGTCGATCTTCACAATAAACTGATTGACGTTTCAATCGCTTGAAACACTAATCTTATAAAGTCGCTCGGCATAGTCCCAATCTTCGGGGGTATCAATATCCTGAGATTTCCATCGCGATAACTCATATACACTGGCTCGAGTAGAGTACACGATCCTTTCTTCCTCAAAAGCGTCTTTTCGTCCCCAATAGAACATGCCAGCATCGTGAAATGTATGGGTTAATTCCTGTGAACGCTTATTGAGGTTACTCTCGAATAACATTGCGAGTTCGTTTTCTTCGTTAAAGTAAAGGGCGCGTTGGATCGGTGAGGCGTAGGAAACAACAGAAAAAATGTAATCTTTGTCGGTGGCTATCCATTGAGAATATGCAGCATCAATATCGAATGAACTGATCAATGGAGCAGCTGGATAAATTAGGCAAACATTTTCTATGACATGATTCAGCGATAATTGAGACAACGCATGCGAAATAACTGGCATTGTCGGCGTATCGTCTTGGGCAAGAGAAGCAGGACGTAAAAAAGGCGTTTTAGCCCCGTATTGTTGCGCTATTTCGGCTATTTTTTCGCTGTCAGTAGATACAATCACTTCGTCGATGGCGTCAGATGCTAGCGCTTGCTCAATCGAGTAAGCAATTATGGGCTTTCCTGCAAAGTGTTTGATATTTTTATGTGGTATACGTTTACTGCCGGCTCTTGCTGGTATTATCGCTACGTTCATGGTGCAAAGCTCTTGTTTTAGCTTCTTTGGTGTTTAGGATATTGCCTAAAGTTCAGATGCTATTTTGTCTACTAACGTAGTTAAGTTATCGGTAACGAATTCAATTTCTGAAGGTGTTAGTTTTGGATACAAAGGCAGTGTTATGGCTTCCTGGTAGTACCGTTGCGCATTCGGCAAACAGTAATCTTGCGGTAACCTTGAACGATAGTAGGGCTGTAAGTGAATGGGAATGTAGTGAACGTGCGCAAAAATTCCCTCTGACCTCAAAGACTCGACCATGTATTTGTGTTGAGGTTGATTAATACCGTCAATACGTACTACGTATAAGTGATAACTACTATATACATCAGGCGATATCGCCAAAGGGCTTATTAGGGAGTTCGCTGCCAATTGTTTATTGTACATCAACGCGAGTGAGTTTCGCGCACCCACAAAGTGGTCTAATTTGGAAAGCTGACTCGTGCCTAATGCTGCTTCAACGTCATTCATTCTATAGTTAAAACCTAAGTCAGTCTGTTCATAGTACCAAGGACCGTCAGGAGTATTTAACATTTGGCTGGAATCACTTGTTATTCCATGGCTACGTAACTGCATCATTTTACGCGCTAATTTTTCGTGAGGCGTCAATGCCATTCCACCTTCCATAGTGGTGATTATTTTCACAGGATGAAAACTGAACACACAAATGTCAGCGTATTCACATCGTCCGACTGGCATATTTTCGAAAGCACCACCAATGGCATGAGATGCATCTTCAATGACTTTAAAACCATATTCTTTTGCAAGCGTGTGAATGGTTCTCATATCACATGACTGTCCAGCGAAGTGGACGGGTATCACTACTTTTGGAAGTGTATTGTTCGCTCTAGCCGAAACCAGTTTCTCTTCTAAAGCCTCCACACACATGTTGCCATTATCTAGCGAAATATCGACAAAATCTACGCTAGCGCCACAGTATACAGCACAATTTGCTGACGCGACGAAGGAGTTAGGTGACGTCCACACAATATCATCTTGCCCTACATCCAGGGCAAGACAAGCGAGATGCAGTGCTGACGTAGCACTGTTGACAGCGACAGCGTGATTTACACCGCAGTAGTCGGCAACCGCGCTTTCAAATTTAGGAACGCAAGGGCCCTGGGTTAGCCAATCTGATTTTAAGGCGGAGATAACCGCTTCTATATCTTTGTCATCGATATCTTGTCGGCCATAAGGAATCACTTCGCGGGAGCTCCGTTAAATTTGACTATTTCTTCAATTGAAAGAAAGTGTGGGTTAGTGTCTGAGACATACTCGAAGCCCTCTGAGACGGTTCTACCGTGCTCATTTAACGCGTTTGACGTGAAATTATTACTCCGATGGAAAAAGCGTATCGCTGGCGCGATAACAAAATGATCATCATATTCGAATGTATGAAATGCCATGTCTCCTGGACACATCATTTCATGAAGCTTTTCACCAGGACGAATACCTACAATCTTGATTGGAATGTGTGGCGCCATGGCTTTCGCAAGGTCGGTTATTCTGATGGAAGGAATTTTGGGAACAAATATTTCTCCCCCGAGCATTCGTTCAAAGTTTTTGAGCACGAAGTCAACACCCTGTTGGAGGGTAATCCAAAAACGAGTCATATCCTGATGTGTAACAGGGATATGATCTGTACCTTCTTCAATAAGCTTCTCGAAATAGGGGACAACAGAGCCTCGAGAACCCACAACATTTCCATATCGCACAACGGAAAAGCGAGGTTTATTGGCCCCAACCATGTTATTTGCCGCGACAAATAATTTGTCTGATGCAAGCTTTGTTGCACCATATAAATTCACAGGGTTTGCCGCTTTGTCTGTTGAAAGTGCTATGACTTTTTCTACGCCGTTGTCGATTGCTGCATTAATTACATTTTCGGCACCATCAATATTAGTACGTATACACTCGGTCGGATTATATTCTGCTGCGGGAACTTGTTTCATGGCTGCGGCGTGAATGACAAAGTCTACGCCCTGCATTGCGCGGGCAAGTCTGTCTTTGTCTCGAACATCGCCGATAAAAAAACGCATGCAAGGCGCATTGAATTTTTGCTGCATTTCAAATTGCTTCAATTCATCGCGAGAATAAATGATTAAGCGCTTTGGTTTATAGCGTGATAACAATGTTTCGGTGTACTTATGACCAAATGACCCAGTACCACCCGTTATCAAAATAGATTTGCCGTCGAACATGTTCCGCTCGCTTTTTTATGGTTGTGAATTAAATATACCATGTGTCGGCATTATTGCCATAAACCATTAGTTTTTAAAGAGTCTCAGTTGTTGACGATGACCAATATTCGCTCTTAATGTTTGATGTTTTTCAATGAGTATATTTAACGATACATCCGATAAAAGCGCCCACTCGCGTTTTGGTTGCCTATTTACTATACTATTAAAGTAGTAATTGGAGAGGATACTGGTAATGATTAAAGTTGGTTCTGATTCTGGAAATTTGCCACTTGGCCAGATTCAAGAAAAGCAGAACAATCTGCTTGAAAAGCTGGCTTCTGGTAAAAAAGTTAACAATGCCCAAGACGATGCAGCAGCCCAGCAAATCATCGACCGATTAACATCTGAAGTTGAAGGTAACCGCCAATCATTAAATAATGTATATGACGGAATTTCACTTGCACAGGTTGCAGAAGGTGGTTTAGGCAGCATTAATGATGATGTAAACCGTATTCGTGAATTGACCTTGCAGTCAGGCAGTGGTGTTTTGAGTAGTGGTGATCGCCGTGCAATTCAATCTGAAATCACTCAGCTGCAAGAAAACATCTCGCAAACTATCGAGCAAACAAATTTTGCCGGCAAGCCGTTATTATCTGAAAATGGCTCACTAGAATTTCAGTCAGGTTCTAGCCCTGGTCAATCAATTAGCGTTAATACACAGGATGTTGCTGCGCAGCTCAATGATGTTCTATCTATCGATATTACGTCAGGCACTAGTATTGAAGATGCACTAGGTGCAGCAGATGCGGCTATAGAAACCCTCGGCAGTGCGCGGGGCGATTTAGGCGCTACACAAAATCGTTTTGAAAGTGCTGCGCGTTCGCTCACTCAAGCTAACGTAAATACCGCAGAAGCACGGAGCCGTATTCAAGATCTGGATTTTGCGCAAGCCGCTTCGCAACAAGCATCAAATGACGTAATAGGTCAGGCTGCACTTACCGTTCAAGCCCAAGCGAACCAGCAGCAAAGCCAAGTTTTATCATTGTTGAGCTAGGCTTTTTTACGTAGAACTTAGTAAATTTAATCGAAAGAAGCAGGGTAACCTGCTTTTTTTATTGATATATTTCCCAAAACAGCGGTTGCGCTCCGATCTTTTGTCGTTACAATTTAGAAATGCGCTAAACTGTAAATAATAACAAAGCGTTCTCGGGGAATTGATGAAGAACATTTTGCTGATTAGTGATAATCAGGAACTTATTCAAAACTTGGAAACTATCGTTACCTTCATGGGAGAGTCGTGCCAGTCACGAGGCTTCAGTGAATGCGAGCGATACCTCCATGAAAGTGGTGCAGATGCCGTGCTTATCGAGTACCGCTCGCCCACTGCAGTAAGTAATCTGGTAGAAAAGTTTCCACACATACCGTTCGTCGCTTTAGTTGAGAGTAATACACAGGCATCTGCAAGCTGTAACCTGGTTAGTGTTATTGCAACACCATTAACTTACCCAGTTTTAACGCAGGCTATACATCGCTGCCAAGAGTACTCTAGACGCAAACCCGGTTTATCTCGCGCGGCAGGCACGAAAACCCGATTGTTCAGAAGCCTTGTTGGCAAAAGTGAGCAAATCCAAATTGTGCGGCGCTTAGTTGAGCAAGTCGCACCGACCGACGCTACCGTATTGATTTTAGGTGAGTCTGGTACGGGTAAAGAGGTGGTTGCACGTAATGTTCACTTTTTATCTGAACGTAAAGACGGTCCGTTCATTCCGGTAAACTGCGGCGCTATCCCAGGCGAGCTGCTAGAAAGCGAGCTGTTTGGTCATGAAAAAGGCGCCTTTACTGGAGCCATCAGCGCGCGTAAAGGGCGCTTCGAGCTAGCCGAAGGCGGCACATTATTCCTTGATGAAATCGGTGATATGCCCCTTCAAATGCAGGTTAAGTTATTACGTGTGTTGCAAGAACGTATGTTTGAACGGGTAGGCGGGAATAAGCCCCTTCAATGCAACGTACGCATTATTGCTGCAACGCACCGCAACCTTGAAACCATGATCAGTGAAGACAAGTTCCGTGAGGACTTGTACTACCGACTAAACGTTTTCCCAATCGACAGCCCTGCACTTAGACAAAGAAAAGACGACATACCCTTACTTCTTCAAGAATTGAATAGCCGAATTCAAGGGGATGGCGTTGAGAGCGTGCGTTTTACCGAGCAGGCTATAGCCTCGTTAATGGAGCATGAGTGGGCGGGGAACGTTCGCGAACTTTCAAATTTAGTTGAGCGATTAACCATTCTTTACCCTGGTCAAATTGTTGATATTGCTGATTTACCCGAAAAGTATCAGTACGGTGATGTTCAGGCGTACGAGCCAGACTATCCAGAAGAAATGCTTGAGCGAGAAGCCTTTAACGAATTATTTGCCGAGGCTGCTGCACAAGAGCCAGAAGAAGACGTCAACGAGCAGGGCAACGATGGTCTAAATAACATGGTGTCCTCTTCGTTACCTGAGGAAGGCGTCAACCTGAAAGAATACCTTTCTGAGCTGGAAGTGAATCTCATAAAACAAGCTTTGGAAAACCAAGATTGGGTAGTAGCACGTGCCGCCGACAAGCTTGGAATGCGCAGAACCACGCTTGTTGAAAAAATGCGAAAATACGATATCCAGCGTACCGAAGAAGCGTAATGTCAGCTAATTGACGTTACGCATTTACTTAAAAATACCACCTATCCTTTTGATAAATAAGCCAATGTTAAGTTGGCATATCTTCTGCTTTATCTAAGCCATAGTTAAACAGCGTCTGCAATTTGACGAGGATAATATGGCTTTTGACAGCACACTAGAATCTACAGAGTATTTAGCGTCAGCATTTGCGCTCAACGGCGATGGCTCGACGGTAATTCGAGCTGATTATCAAACGTCGAAAAGTGATGATATCGAATCACTGCGATTGCAGGCGAGTCGGCTCGAACATTTGCTTCAAGCAATGCCTGCAGGCGTTATTGTTATCGATGGTAAGGGCATTGTTCGCCAAGCCAACGAACAAGCGAAGGCGCTGTTAGGTGAACCGCTTGAAGAAGAAGTGTGGCGAAGTATTATTACGCGCTCGTTTAAGCCTCGTGCTGATGACGGCCATGAAGTCTCGCTTGTTGATGGAAGACGAGTAAAACTTTCTATTACACCACTGGAAAATGAGCCAGGTCAGCTCATTGTCATCACAGATTTAACTGAAACTCGTCAGCTGCAGGCGCGAGTAAGCCATATGCAGCGCTTGTCTTCCCTCGGGAAAATGGTGGCATCACTTGCCCATCAAATTCGAACTCCACTTTCTGCAGCTATGTTATATGCGTCGAATTTAACGCGCAAAGGCTTAGGCGAAGAAGCGCAAACCCAGTTTGCTAATAAGTTGACTGACAGGCTTAAAGAGTTAGAAAGCCAGGTTAATGACATGCTACTTTTCGCTAAATCGGGCGAAGAGCAGGTGGTCAGCCAGATCAGTTTAGGTGAGCTGTTTTCCTCGATAGAGGGTAGTGCCCATAGCATGGTAGCCCAAGCGCAGCAGACGTTAACGTTTTCAGGATTTGAACAAGATCTTTCTATCACGGGTAACCTCACAGCACTCCAAGGCGCGTTGCTAAACCTTATCCATAATGCAAGCCAAGTTACTCCCAAAGGAGAGCGTGTGCACGTACAGGCAACAGTGAGTGATCACCGTTTACATGTATCTGTGGTCGACAAAGGCCCTGGGGTTCCAGAGAGTCTAAAAGGCAAAATTTTTGAACCGTTTTTTACAACAAAAACGCATGGTACAGGTTTAGGTCTTGCGGTAGTGAAGTCAGTGGTAAATGCGCACAGCGGTTCACTTAACATCATTGACGTACCAGAAGGTGGGGCTTGCTTTAGCGTGTCATTACCGTGCTCGGCGCATGCTAAAACTTCACAAACATTGACTCATGTCGCGTAAGTCATAGGAGAGAATAATGTCTAAAACTACCATACTAATTGTTGAAGATGACGCGGGTTTACGCGAGGCGCTCCTAGACACTCTTTTGCTAGGTAACTATGACGTGGTTGCTGCCGATTGCGCGGAGCAAGCATTGATGATGCTATCGTCACAGAATGTGGACCTAGTGGTTAGCGATATACAAATGGGCGAAATGAGTGGCTTAACGCTGCTAAAAAGTATTAAAGCTAAATTCCCGAATATGCCTGTGTTGTTAATGACGGCCTACGCCACCATTAATGATGCGGTACAAGCGATGCGTGATGGTGCAACTGACTACCTTTCAAAGCCTTTTGCGCCAGAAGTATTACTTAACTTAGTGGGGCGCTACGCGCCTGCACAAAAAATTGAATCACGTACGCCAATCGTAGCTGACCCTTCAAGTTTGAAGCTACTTGAGCTTTCGCGGAAAGTGGCGAAGTCTGAAGCTACCGTTATGGTTATGGGCCCAAGTGGATCGGGTAAAGAAGTGCTATCTCGCTATATTCACGACCAGTCACCGCGAAGCGATGCGCCTTTTGTTGCCATCAACTGTGCTGCTATTCCAGAAAATATGTTGGAAGCCACTTTGTTTGGTTACGAAAAAGGGGCCTTTACCGGCGCTATTCAGGCTTGTCCGGGTAAGTTTGAACAAGCTCAAGATGGCACCCTGTTACTTGATGAAATAACTGAGATGGATTTAGCGCTTCAGGCTAAATTACTGCGCGTGCTGCAAGAGCGTGAAGTAGAGCGTCTTGGCGGCCGAAAAAACGTTAAACTTAATGTGCGAGTTATTGCAACGAGTAACCGAGATCTAAGAAAAGCAGTAGATGCAGGTGAGTTCAGAGAAGACTTATACTACCGCTTAAACGTTTTTCCTATTGAATGGCGTCCTCTATCGGAACGCCCAGGCGATATCGTACCACTTGCAGAGCATCTTGTTCAGCGTCACGCAAGTTCACAGGGTCTAGGAACAATCAGGTTAAGTGCTGCAGCACGCAATAAATTGTCGCAATACAGCTGGCCAGGAAATGTTCGAGAGTTAGAGAATGTGGTTCAGCGAGCACTTATTCTTTGTGAAAACAATGAAATAGATGCAAGCGATCTAATGATTGACGAAGACATGTCGGCCCCGCTTGAAGTTACTCAAGAGCAGGTTGAAGACAACAAATTGGGCTCAGAACTTCGCTATCAGGAGCACCAAATTATTCTTGATACATTAGTCTCGTGCAATGGTAAACGTAAGGACGTTGCGGAAAAACTTGGCATTAGCCCTAGAACCCTTCGTTATAAACTAGCGCGCATGCGTGAAGACGGCATTGAAGTACCGGCTTAATACTGCTGTTTTGAACCTCTCTTTTCATCCCCGTTATCCGTCGCCTCTGTAGTAAAGAAGGCGGCGGTTTTTTGTTGCTCCCATCAAATCAAACGCCATAAATTTGGCTTTCTTCCGTTTTTGACTCTTATCATGTTGATATGTATGGGGTTTTAAAGTTGGCAAGCCCCTTGCTAAATCACTCATATAATTAGTTATTCGCCGTTGTTCAGGCGGTTTTTAAAGAAACGCTAGGAGTGGGTATGGACGTTAAAGCCAATAGTTTGTATCAAGAAATGCAAAACATGATAGGGCAAACTCGTCTTCAAGTTAACGAGCCTCAGCAGCAATCGCTTACTGAAATAAACAGCTCTGCAAGCGATTTCTCGACCATGCTTAAGAACGCGGTTGACGGTGTAAACGGTATGCAGCTTGAATCAAAAGATGCTCAACAGCGCTTTGAAATGGGCGACCCAAGTCTAAGCTTAGCCCAAGTCATGTTAGCGAAAGAAAAGTCTGGCATTGCTTTTGAAGCTACTGTTCAGGTACGTAACAAAGTACTTGAAGCCTATAAAACAATAATGAATATGCCGGTATAGGTGGAGTAGGTTATGGCTGAAGCAACAGGTACAAACCTTACGGTTCCTGATCAAAATCAAACAGCGGACAATGAGCCAGAGAATAAATCTGGTTTCATGGATACGTTAGGTAGCGCAGATATGATGCGCCAAATGGCCCTTGTGGTTGTTTTGGTTATTTGTGTGGCTATTGCTATTTTCATCCTTATTTGGTCACAAGAGCCTGATTATCGCCCCCTTGCTAAGATGGAAACCCAAGAGCTTATCGAAACCCTCGATTATATGGATGCAAACCAAATCGATTATAAGCTTGAAGGCAATACTGTTTATGTAAGAAGTGACGAGTTCCAAAATATCCGCCTAGGTATGACACGCCAAGGGTTAACTAAAACCTCGGATGCAGGTACCGATATCATCATGCAGGACATGGGGTTTGGTGTAAGCCAGCGTGTAGAGATGGAACGTCTTAAACATGCGCGTGAACAACAGATTGCCTCGACCATCGAAGATATCGCAAGTATTCAAAAAGCCAGAGTATTGCTGGCGATGCCAAAAGAAAATGTGTTTGCACGCAGAGAGAAAAAAGCGTCGGCAACCGTTGTGCTAACGGCTAAGCGCGGTGCTGTGATTGCAGGTGAAGAGGTTGATGCTGTTGTCGATATCGTGGCATCAGCAGTACAAAACATGGAGCCGTCTAAAGTAACGGTAACTGACAGCAATGGTCGTCTGCTTAACTCAGGCTCTCAAGATTCAATGAGTGCCCGCGCAAGGAAAGAATACGAAATTGAGCGCCAGCGCGAGCAAGAGTATCTAGAAAAAATTGACGCTATATTGATTCCAGTATTGGGCATAGGTAACTACACGGCGCAAGCTGATGTCACCATGGACTTCACGGCAATGGAGCAAACTCAGCGCAGCTACAACCCTGATTTACCTGCGGTGCGCAGCGAAATGATCATGGAAGAGAATAGCGTAGGTGGCGGCGTTGGCGGTATTCCTGGCGCATTATCTAATCAGCCCCCGTTAGATTCTAATATTCCAGAGAATGCTGTGGGCGGCAGTCAACAAACCATGCCTGGACGCACGGCAAAAGAATCAACGCGCAACTACGAGCTTGATACCACCATTAGCCATACTAAAAAACAAACAGGAGTTATTCGCAGGCTGAGTGTGTCAGTAGCTGTAGACTACACCCAGGTTGCAGGCGAAGACGGCGCTATAACGCCAACGCCACGCAAACAAGAAGAAATTCTTAATATCCGCAGACTATTGCAGGGCGGTATTGGCTTTGACGTAACCCGCGGCGACTCGCTAGAAGTGGTTAGCGTACCCTTTACTCGTATGGATTCAGGTGAAATTGAAGATGCGCCTTTGTGGGAACAGCCAGGCTTTTTGCCAATTCTTAAGCTAGTTGTTGGTGGCTTGGTTATAATAGTACTTATCATCTTTGTAATCAGACCTATGCTGCGTCGTCTTATCAACCCAGATGAATCTAACGAGGCAGATGAGTTTGACGCAGATGAAGGCTTAGATTTAGGCGATGACACAATTAGCATGCTAACGTCTGACTTTGACGAAGGACAGGTAGGCTTTGCGCCAGATGGCTCACTTATGCTGCCTGACTTACACAAAGACGAAGATGTACTTAAAGCCGTACGCGCCCTAGTGGCCAATGAACCAGAATTATCAGCCCAAGTAGTGAAAGGCTGGTTAATGCAAGACGAGTAGTGAGATAAGATTATGGCTGAAGAACTTGCCAATGTTGAAGAACCGTCATACGACGTCAGTAAATTAGAAGGCGTAGAGAAAGCTGCCATCTTACTACTTAGCTTATCTGAAGAAGATGCGGCGCAGATATTAAAGCACCTTGAACCGAAGCAAGTGCAGAAGCTGGGTTCTGAAATGGCGAAAGTGGACGATATGACGCAAACCAAAATCACGTCAGTTCACAAACACTTCATTGAAGAGATTCAGAACTACAGCACTATTGGCTTCCAGAGCCAAGACTTTGTTAAGCGAGCCCTAACTGCGGCGTTAGGTGAAGATAAGGCGGCAAACCTTATCGATCAGATTCTAATGGGTAGTGGTGCTAAAGGTCTAGACTCACTGAAATGGATGGACTCTAAGCAGGTGGCGAGCATTATTCGCAACGAACACCCGCAGATCCAAACCATTGTACTGTCTTATCTAGAACCTGAGCAAAGCGCTGAGATTTTGGCGCAATTCCCAGAAAAAGTACGTCTTGATTTGTTGATGCGTATTGCGAACCTAGAAGAAGTTCAGCCAGCAGCATTGCAAGAGTTGAACGAAATTATGGAGAAGCAGTTTGCTGGTCAAGCGGGAACGCAAGCGGCGAAAATGGGCGGCTTGAAGTCTGCTGCGAATATCATGAACTACTTGGATACCGCGATAGAAGGTCAGCTGATGGACGCTATTCGCGAGCAAGACGAAGAGATGAGTCAGCAAATCCAAGATCTGATGTTTGTATTCGACAATTTAGTCGATGTAGACGACAAAGGCATTCAAGCAATACTACGCGAAGTACAGCAAGACGCGCTGCTTAAAGCCATTAAAGGCGCTGACGAAGAGCTTAAAGATAAAATCATGCGCAACATGTCTAAGCGTGCTGCTGAAATGCTTGGCGATGATCTGGAAGCGCTTGGCCCTGTTCGTATCAGTGAAGTGGAAACTGCACAAAAAGAAATTCTTTCTGTTGCCCGTCGACTTTCTGACTCAGGTGAAATTATGCTTGGCGGCGGTGGCGGTGAAGAGTTCTTGTAAGGGCTCTGATGCCCTTACTGTTGTAGCCGAGGTATAACCAAAGCTTGTAATAACTAGCCTTGTAATAAAGAGTCTTCTAATAAAGAGCCTCGTACTAAAAAGTCTCTGGTAATAAAAAATGTCTGGTAATAAAAATTTCAGTGAAAACGAAATAAACGAAGCTAAAACCTGGGACCTGCCTTTTGTCGATGACCCAAGAGCATCTAGGAAGGATGAACCAACCAATGCACTGAATAAACGCTCAGACTGGAAGTATGAGCCACCTGAAGTTGAAGAGGAAATTAAGCCGCCAACAGCTGAAGAGATTGAAGCTATTCGCCAAGCTGCCTATGAAGAAGGTTTTCAAGAAGGCAAGGAAAAGGGTTTTGAGGAAGGTAAGGCTGAAGGTCTCGAAGCGGGTTTGACCGAAGGTAAAGAACAAGGTCATAACGAAGGTCTGGAACAAGGTTTAGACGAAGGTCGCCAGCAAATGGCAACCCAAGCTGAAGTGTGGCAAATGCTTGCTGAAAAATTTCATGATCCACTTTCGCAAGCTAACGATGAAACGCGTGACCAGTTGGTGAAACTTGCCGTAACTCTTGCAAAAGCAGTTATCAAAACAGAGGTTAGCACTAACCAACAAGTGATACTACAAGCGTTAAGCGAAGGCATCAAAGCGCTGCCCATTAATCAAGCGGATTATCAAATTCACATGAACCCTGACGATATTGAATTGGTAAAAGCCCACTTTGGCGACGAAGAGATTTCTAAAAAAGGGTGGAATTTAATTGAAGCGCCAGCGATGGAACGTGGCGGTTGCGATATTACTACTGTGCAAAATGCCGTCGACGTGTCTATTGAACGCCGTTGCCGCGACGTAATTGATAAATTTTTATTAAACCAAGGTTTGTCAGATGACTAGTCCTTGGCATACTCACTTTGAATCCCTCACAAAACAGATCTCTTCTCCTCCTGTTGTTGCTGCAGGCAAGTTAGTCCGAGGTATCGGTTTAACTCTTGAAGCTGTGGGGTGTCAGTTACCCGTCGGCAGTCAGTGTTTAGTGCAAACTATCGAAGGTGAAATTGAAGCCGAAGTAGTTGGTTTTGGCGATGATATTACTTATTTGATGCCCACCGAAGCGGTGCGCGGCATTGTGCCCGGAAGTCGCGTGATGCCGCTAAATCGACAAAGCGGTTTGCCGGTAGGTATGGGGCTTTTAGGGCGTGTGGTAGATGGCAATGGTCAGCCCCTTGACGGTTTAGGCGAAATAAATGCAGAAGCCCGCGCGCCAACCACTAGACCGCCAATGAACCCGCTTATCCGCCGGCCTATAAACGCACCTATGGATGTTGGCGTGCGCGCCATTAATGCACTCAATACAGTAGGTGTAGGTCAGCGTATGGGGCTTTTCGCCGGAAGTGGTGTGGGTAAAAGTGTGCTACTTGGCATGATGACCCGTGGCTGTGAAGCTGACGTGGTTGTTGTGGGGCTTGTTGGAGAGCGTGGACGAGAAGTAAAAGAGTTTATTCACGAAATCCTCACAGAAGAAGAGCGTCAACGTGCAGTTGTAGTAGCTGCACCTGCTGATACTTCACCTCTTATGCGCTTAAAGGGTTGTGAAACTGCTGTCACCATTGCTGAATATTTTCGAGATAAAGGCATGAAGGTGCTGCTGCTCATTGATTCGTTAACTCGTTATGCCATGGCGCAGCGCGAGATAGCGCTGGCTGTGGGTGAACCTCCTGCAACAAAAGGCTATCCGCCATCGGTCTTTGCTCGATTACCTGCATTAGTTGAACGAGCTGGTAATGGCAGCGAGCGACAAGGCTCTATCACTGCCTTTTATACGGTACTCACTGAAGGCGACGACTTACAAGACCCCATAGCAGACGCTGCTCGTGCCATTCTAGATGGTCACGTGGTTTTATCGCGAACCCTTGCCGATAGTGGTCACTACCCTGCAATTGATATTGAAGCGTCGATAAGTCGCGTAATGCCAATGGTGGTGAGTGAAGAGCATCAATTAATGGCTCGTCGCATTCGCCAGGTTTACTCAAACTACAAACAAAACCAAGATCTTATTTCTATTGGCGCTTACGCAAAAGGCTCCGACCCACGTATTGATTTAGCCATTCGTGCTGAGCCCGCAATCAATGCTTTGTTGCAGCAAGGAATGAAGCAAGTCATTCCTTATGACGAAAGCCTAGAAGGTATGGCAGCGCTTGCCAAAGGGTTAGGGCAGGGATGATGGCTTTGTTAGTCAACAGTAATAAAACGCTCGTGAAGAAGAAATCACAAATCTTGAATAAGGGCGCTAAAAATGTCTAAACAACTAGAGCGTCTAGCCGAGTTTGAGCGAGAAAAAGAGCAGCGAGAAGCCCGGTATTATCAGCAGGCTCAGCAAAACGTAAATCAGCAAAAGCAAAAGCTTACTAGCCTCGAGCAGTACCGTATTGACTATATCAAAGGTATTCAGCAAACCGGTCAAGCCGGCGTTACGGCGACTTATTATCAACAACACTTATCTTTCGTCGGAAAATTAGATAAAGCGTGTGAGCAGCAGATGCAAATGATTGCTCGTGCGCAGATGGCAGCAGACCAGCGCAAGCAAATGTGGCTAAAACAGCAGCAGAAAGTTAAAGCTGTGACCTTGCTACTTGATAAGAAAAAGTTGGCAGAGCAGAAAAAAGAAGCTAAAGCCGAACAGGCCATGATGGATGAATTTGCTACCCAACGATTTTTCAGAGCTAAACGCTCACCTTTCTAATAAATAGTATGTTCTCAAGCCACTTTGGCTCAACCCTTGCTAAATCAATATGAAATGTAACAGCGCGCCATAATTTCAGTGCCCTGGTTATTACGCTCTAACAGCGTACGTTTGAAGTTCTACGCAAGCTATATAGTACGAAATTCAACTAAAGCGAGCATAAAACCTAGTACCGAACGATAGCCACAAAGGGTATCGGAGCAGTGCTAAGTGATTGAAATTAGGATAAGCGTTGGTGGGGTTGCGATCTACTTCTCTTGGTCTGTTTAAATATAACGCCCAGTGATTAACTCGCATCACATTACGTCTTCTTGGTGAAAGACGATATAAATGTAGGACGGTAGGACAATATGCAACAAGTTGCCGCACATAAAACAGACATTGCCGCATTACCTTTTTCTGCTTCTAGCACAGCTAAAGCGGTTGAAACGGGTATTGGTACGCAACAACAAGCGAACAGTGAAAACAACCAAGCATTCAATCGACTTTATCAGGAAGCGAGATCAAGCAAATCAGATTTCGTTCTAAATGACAAAGAGACACTACGATCTAAGCCCCCAGAGGCAGCCCGCTCAACCAGCTCGACTGACGGAACTTCAGCATCCACTGACACAATAAAGAAGGGTAAGGACGGTGATGCAGGTCATACTGACCTTCCCGTTGAAAAACGTGCAACAGACGAGCCTGCTGAGTCTGCGCCGGCTACCAAAGAGCAGAGCGCAGAGGCGCATCGCAGTGCAGGTGATAAACAAAACAATAGTCTGGCAATTGACGAGGCTGAAGGTAAAATTGAGCAAAAAGGGGTAACCGAAGCAGAATTTGTCATTGGAGAAGGTGGCAAAAAAGATGCTGAGGCAGGTGTTATAACCACACCGGGTGCGCCAGATGGAAAGCCGGATAAGGCTGATGAAGAGCCAGACTGGGTTGCCTATGTGGAAATCCTAGCAGATCGCTTTGGTAAGGCTGATAGCAAAGAGCAAACTCAAGGGCAACCAGGTAACAGAGCAACCAATGGTATTTCTGAAATTTTAGACGAGACGGTTAATGTTCTTTCTGTAAAAGAAAACGGAAAGCTTTGGAAAATACCAGACGGTGTAGATGCCAACGACGCGTCCTCGGTAATGGCACATTTACTTTCTCAGCTTAAAAGTGGCAACAGTGAGGGAGATATCGCTATCGAATCCCTTTCGACTGACGCACAACAAACGCTGAGTGCTTTAACTGACCTATTGATTGGCGGCAAAAGCGAACAAAATAGTGCCGGAAGCGAAAAAAATAGTGCCGGAAGCGAACAAAATAGTGCCGATAGCGAACAAAATGGACCTAACAGCGAAGCTAACGCTGAACTTTCTAAATTCCTTACCGAGGATAAGTCAGACCCAAATTCCAATGACCTTTCGACGCTAATAGCGCAACTCTTGCAGCAAAAAGAGATCGATAACGATGTAGAGCAAAGCGTGAGCGAGGGGGCAGAGGGAACGCTGGAAAATAGTAAAAACGCAGCAGATGAATCTCTTGTGTTAAGCCTGTTATCTGATGAGCTTAAAGCGATGCAGCAACAATCGTCAGACGAAGCCAGCTCTCAATTAGAAGCATTGTATTCTGATGCTACCACTGACATAGCCGCTGAAGTAACTATTGACGGAGCCGTTTTGGAAAGTGGCGGTGTGAATACTAACGGAGCTGACAAAAATAAGGTGACAGCATCTGACAATGCACCGATGATGAGTGTACAAAGTGCGGTACCTCAAAGTGCTACACCTCCAAATAATAGCTTTGAAATGACCGGTGATCCGCAAAGTGACTTATTAACTGCGTTAAGTGAACTTTCCCCACAAACTGCACAAAAAGCTACCGAGGCGTTTGCTGAACGCGTCGTTACAGTAATGCCAAGTGGTGCACAACAACAAGCTGTGAAGACAAACATCATTGCCGGTATTAATGAATTCCAGCAACAAGTTCAACAAGGTAGAGAGCCTGGCATCGATTTATCAGCTATCGTGGCTGATGCCGCAAAAGAGGCAGCAGTAAGTACCGACGTAATTGCTTCAATGACGGCAAGGGTCGATAACCAAGCAAGTCAGTTCCTAAATTTAATGACGCAAACGCAAGCCAGTGCTCAACAGGCTTTTGCAAGTATGATGGGACAAACCGATACGGTAATACAAGAAAACTCACAGCTTCGCGCTGAAGCGTCAAAATCTCAGCAGCAGTTTGAAGGCTTTGATAAAGCGGTCAACATTCATAAGCCAGAGGGCCAGCAGCAGCTAAACGAAAAAATCCGCTGGATGGTGAACGCGCGCAACACCATGGCTGAGATTCGACTCGATCCGCCGGAAATGGGCAGTATGCAGGTTCGGGTAAACGTTGCAGGTGACGCGGCAAGCGTGAGTTTCGTTGTGCAGTCTCAACAAGCGAAAGAGGCACTAGCTGATGCGATGCCGAAACTGCGCGACATGCTGTCAGAACAAGGCATTGAACTGGGTGATGCACAAGTAAGAAAAGATAATTCGTCGGGTAACGAAAATGGCCAGCAACTTGCAGAAAACAATGGCAGTAGAAATGGCGCCGGAAACCGTGGAGAAAATGAGGGCTTGGAAGATATCGACGAAACGCGAATTATCGAGCAATCAGTGACGCGGGCAGCCAAGGGCGGAATTGATTTCTACGCTTAAGACAGGGAAAAACTATTATCAATAGGTAGCATGGTGAGATTATTTTAAGACTGCTATGTTTGGAGTATTCGTTCAATTTTGAACGGACAGTTCGATGAACCGCTGCTTAATGCGAGTTAATGGTTGCTGCTACAAGCTGTAGATACCAATTATGGCATTGCCATTTGCGGTGGAACATTGATAATACGTTTTTTCTTAATATTACTGATGAGTTACACATGGCTGATGAAGAGTTACAGGTAGAAGAAGGCGGTAAGAAGAAAGGCAAAATGATGTTGATCATCATTATCGCTGTGGTTCTTGTAGGCGGCGGGGCTGCCGCTTATTTCTTGCTTTTCGCGGGTGGAGATGAGCCAGCGGCCGAGGAATTGGCTGAAGCTGATGCTGCAGCAGCTGCTGCAAGTGCGCCGGCAGCGAGTACAGGTAACGCTGAAATTGGTACGGCACTTTATGTTGCTATGCCGAGACCTTTCGTTTTTAACGTGCCGGGTTCGGGACGAGACCGATTGGTTCAAATTAAAGTACAGCTATTAGTACGCGGTTCTGATAACGAAGAGTTAGCAAAGACGCATATACCGCTTATTGAAGGGACATTACTACAGGCGTTTAGTACGTCAAATGCGGACGACTTGGTAACAGAAGCGGGTAAAATTGAGCTTCGCGAGCAAGCGGTAACGGAAGTGCAAAAAGCATTAAAAGACATTACGGGCAGCGATGTAGTTGAGCGCGTATTGTTTACTGGGTTTGTCATGCAGTAATGCAATGACCAAGTAAGGTAGAAGACGGTGAGTGATTTATTATCTCAAGATGAAATCGATGCCCTATTACACGGGGTAGATGATGTAGAAGAAGAAGAGGTCGGCGGCAGCGACTCTGATGCTTCTACGCTCGAGTACGACTTCTCCTCGCAAGACCGAATTGTGCGTGGGCGTATGCCTACGCTTGAAATCGTTAATGAACGTTTCGCACGTCATATGCGTGTGAGTTTGTTCAACATGATGCGACGTTCAGCTGAAGTATCGATTAACGGTATTCAGATGATTAAGTTTGGTGAATACATACACACATTGTTCGTACCAACGAGTCTAAACATGGTGCGTTTCCGTCCGCTTAAAGGCACGGGGCTAATTACCATGGAAGCCCGTTTGGTATTCATTTTGGTGGACAACTTCTTTGGTGGCGATGGTCGCTATCATGCGAAGATTGAAGGCCGAGAGTTTACGCCCACCGAACGGCGTATCATTCAAATGCTGCTTAAAATAATCTTTGAAGATTATAAAGAAGCATGGGCACCGGTCATGGATGTGTCGTTCGAATATTTGGACTCAGAAGTAAACCCTGCGATGGCGAACATTGTGAGTCCAACCGAGGTTGTAGTTATCAGCTCGTTCCATATCGAACTGGACGGAGGCGGTGGCGACTTCCACGTGTCGCTGCCATACTCAATGCTAGAACCTATTCGCGAACTGCTTGATGCGGGTGTTCAAAGCGATAAAGAAGATACGGACTTACGCTGGAGTAAGGCCCTTCGTGATGAAATCATGGACGTTAAAGTAGCGTTAACCACGCACATGCTAGACGTTGATGTACCACTTCGCGATGTGATGGAGTTTAAACCTGGCGATATCATCCCTGTGGAGATGCCAGAAGCCATCACAGTATTAATTGAAGATTTACCCACGTTCAGGGCTAAGTTAGGTCGCAGCCGCGATAATCTGGCTCTGAAAATTGTAGAGAAAATTGCAAGACCGACTTCAGTGAAGTCTGAGCTACAGTTATTAACCCGCGGTGGGCGCATTATTGATAATGACGCAGAACTGCAAGTACTCGAAGAAGACCTGTAAGGTAGAGGGGAGTTCCCATGAGTGAAGACGGTATGGACGATTGGGCAGCGGCAATGGCCGAACAAGCCGAATCTGAAGCGGAACAAGAGGCTGGCGATAACGAAGACGTACAAGTTGCTGAACTTGACGAATTAACTGACGACGCGCCTATCACGCAAGAAGAAAAGAAAAAGCTAGATACTATTCTAGATATTCCAGTGACTATTTCGATGGAAGTCGGTCGTAGTCAAATTAGTATCCGAAATCTGCTACAGTTGAACCAGGGTTCTGTGGTGGAGCTGGATCGTGTTGCCGGTGAGCCACTAGATGTATTAGTTAATGGCACGTTGATTGCTCATGGAGAAGTAGTAGTGGTCAACGACAAATTCGGTATTCGATTAACGGATGTTATTAGTCAAATTGAGAGAATTAAGAAGCTCAGATAAAACTTCTTATAAAATAAGGGGTTGTGCAATGCTGCCCCTTTTGTTTAGCCAGATAGCCGTCGCGCAGTCGACCCAGTCAATCACCAACCCCACGTCGGTACTGTCAATTTTCCTTTCTTTGCTTGTCGTTGTTGGCGTCATTTTCGCTCTCGCTTATGTGATGCGTCGATTTAATGTCACTGCGATGGGTGGAAATCAAATGAAAGTCGCGGCCAGCATGGTTGTTGGCACAAAAGAAAAAATCATGGTGATTCAGGTAGGTGAAGAGCAGCACCTCATTGGTGTAACCAGTCACAACATCTCTCATTTAAGCAAATTAGATAAGAATCTCGATGTGCCTGTGAAAAGTATGAACAAAACCACAGGCGAGCAACAAAATGGTGCCGATGCGTTTAAACAAAAACTTGTTGCTGCCATGGCGGAAAAGCTCAACCCGAATATAGAAAAGAATAAAACAAAGGAAGAGTCGAGAGATGCGTAAGTTTGCCTGGCTACTTTTAACCCTACCCTTATTACTTCTCGTGGAGCCTGCTTATGCGCAGCAGGGAATTTCAGCTGTAACGGTAACGACTAACCAAGATGGAACACAAGATTACTCTATGACGCTTCAAGCGCTGTTTATCATGACGGCGCTAAGCCTTATCCCTGCGTTTATCATGATGATGACCTCGTTTACGCGTATTATTGTGGTGTTGTCTATTTTGCGTCAGGCTATCGGTTTACAGCAATCTCCGTCAAACCAGATACTCATTGGCGTAAGTTTGTTTCTATCCATGTTTATTATGGCGCCGGTGTTTGAAGAGGTGAACGAGCGAGCTTTACAGCCCTATCTTAACGAGCAACTCACCAGCTTAGACGCTCTTGAGCAAGCCAAAGGCCCCATGCGCGCGTTCATGCTTTCGCAAACACGGGTTAAAGACCTAGAAACGTTTGTACGGATAGCCGGAGATGAAGGAAAATACGCCGATACCAATGAAGTACCGCTAACCATCCTTATTCCGGCTTTTGTAACCAGTGAACTTAAAACCGCGTTTCAAATTGGTTTTATGCTATTTATTCCCTTTCTCATCATTGACTTGGTGGTAGCGTCTATATTGATGGCCATGGGTATGATGATGCTTTCACCTATGATTGTATCCTTGCCGTTTAAGCTCATGTTGTTTGTGTTGGTTGATGGTTGGAACCTGATTTTCGGTACGTTGGCGACCAGTTTCGGTATGGGCGTCTAGGAGGGCTTATGTCACCAGAAGCCTTTGTAGAAATACTGCGAGAAGCCATGTTCATGGTTATCGTGTTAGTATCTGCGGTGATTGTTCCAAGCTTGATCGTAGGTCTAGTTGTTGCTGTTTTTCAGGCGGCGACCAGTATCAACGAACAGACCATGAGTTTCTTGCCCCGCTTACTTGTAACGCTTCTCGCGCTGAGTTGGGGCGGAAACTGGTTGGTGCAACAGCTTATGGACTTTACTTTCAGAATGGTTGATATGATCCCGCAGGTTGTGGGATAGAAGGCTAAAGCTGTGGAAGTCGAACTTGCGACCATCAATCAATTTCTAGCAGACATGCTGCTGCCGTTTATGCGCATTAGCGGCTTATTCGTGGCCATGATTGGCTTGAGTGCTAAATCCATTCCGCCGCAGGTAAGAGCCTTGTTGGGTATAATGCTCACGCTCATTATCATGCCGGTAGTGCCCCCGTCACCCATAGAAAATTTGGTGGATGTGGGCACATTTTTAATCGTTATTCAGCAGTTGCTAATAGGCATTGCTATTGGTTTTATATCAATGATGGTGCTCAATACCTTCGTGCTTGCAGGTCAAATTATAGCAATGCAAACCGGTTTGGGGTTTGCGTCAATCGTTGACCCGGTAAACGGTATTAACGTGCCCGCAGTCGGCCAGTTTTATCTGATACTAGCGACCTTATTGTTTTGGACCTTGGATGGGCATTTGTCCATGATCCAAATGATAGTCATGAGCTTTGAGGCGTTTCCCATAGGCGAAGCATGGTGGACCGGTGAACAGTTTCGCGATATTGCCCATTGGGCCGGCTGGATGTTCATATCGGCAGTGACCCTTTCCCTTGCGCCAATCGTCTCGCTGCTTATCGTGAACTTGGCGTTTGGCGTAATGACCAAAGCTGCACCACAGCTAAACATTTTTAGTATTGGTTTTTCCATTGCTCAGGTAATGGGATTACTGATTATTTGGATAACACTTGATAACTTTACTGCACACTTCGAAACCCAATGGTTTAGAGCCGAACAGTTTATGTGTGAACTATTGAATATTTGTTCGTAGGAAAACATGGCAGATTCAAGCGAAAAAACAGAAGACCCCACGGGGAAAAAACTCGAAGATGCCCGAAAAAAAGGGCAGCTAGCCCGATCCCGTGAACTCTCTACGACCCTAGTACTTATCGTCAGTGCTTTTATGTTCTTGTTTGTGGGCGGGTGGATTGCTGAATCTGTTTTTAAACTTACTCAGAGAATGTTCATTCTCTCTCGTGACGAAACCTATGATATCACCCACATGTTTGGCGCATGGGGTGAAGCCTTTTCGGCAGTAGGTCCTGCCGTGCTGCTATACATGGTTGTGGCAATGATAGCGGGCATTTACGGCTCTATCGCCCTTGGCGGTTTTAACTTTACCTGGGAAGGTGCAAAACCTAAGGGTTCAAAAATGAGCCCTATCCAAGGCTTCAAACGCATGTTTGGCATGAACGGCTTGGTAGAGTTACTTAAGTCTATTGCGAAAGTTGTAGCCATTATCGGCATGGCAATTGGGGCGTTACTGTTCTTTGAAGATGAAGCGCTCCACCTTGATATGGAGCTTTATCCGGGAAACATCTTTCACGCACTCGACATGCTTAAGTGGGCGTTTCTTATTCTGGTGTGCGGCATGATCCCTATCGCGCTCATTGATGTGCCTTATCAAATGTATAAGCACAACAAAGAAATGAAGATGACCAAGCAAGAGGTTAAAGACGAACGGAAAAATGCGGAAGGCGACCCTATGGTTAAAGGCCGAATTCGCCGTCTGCAATATCAGGCTGCAACCAAGCGCATGATGCAGGAAGTACCACAAGCAGACGTTGTCGTGACCAACCCTACTCACTTTTCTGTTGCTATTAAATATGACGAGAAGGGGGTAAGGGCGCCGGTTGTGGTCGCTAAAGGTGCTGATGAGCTGGCGATGCACATCAGAAAAATTGCTACCGCCAACGATGTGCCGTTGATCCCTTCTCCCATGCTTGCCCGCGCCATTTTCTACTCCACTGAAGTGGACGATGAAATTCCGAACGCTTTATTTATGGCGGTAGCGCAGGTGCTGGCGCACGTTTATCAGTTAAGAGCGCACAAAGCAGGTAAGGGCAAACGACCTAAGCCTCTTAAACGGGATTTGCCGATACCACCAGAGTATCGACGCTAGGTGCCCCTACAACTTTCAATGTGTACTTACCACCTTAACATGTTTCGCGAATTTTCTAACAATTAGCTGTGTCAAAAGTCCTCTTTCAATAAAGCTGGCACGTTAGTTGAAAACTCTCCTTCAGTTTCACGTAAAGCGTCAATTTTCTGATAGAGAGACACCAAGCCATGCAGTTATCCGGTTATCTTCAGCGATTCGATAAAAATCAGCTGCAAAATTTTACCAGTGGTTTAGGCGCACCCATCGTCCTTTTGGCAATTATGGGCATGGTTATATTGCCCATGCCGCCGTTCTTATTGGATGTGCTGTTTAGCTTCAACATTGCTTTGTCACTAGTGATTATCTTGGTGGCTGTACTTACCCAGCGTCCAGTAGATTTCGGCATTTTCCCCTTGGTGTTACTTATCGCTACGGTATTAAGGCTTGCGCTGAACGTTGCTTCTACGCGGGTTGTTTTGCTTTATGGGCACGAGGGCGGCGATGCTGCGGGTAAGGTTATCGAAGCCTTTGGTGCGGTCGTTATCGGTGGTAACTATGCCGTAGGTATTGTTGTTTTCGCCATTCTTCTTATTATCAACTTTAAAGTAGTAACCGCAGGTGCAGGGCGTATCTCAGAAGTAAGTGCTCGCTTTACGTTGGATGCTATGCCTGGTAAGCAGATGGCAATCGATGCCGACTTGAATGCTGGTTATATTGACCAAGACCAAGCGCGTCAGCGCCGCGAAGAAATAACCGCAGAGGCTGACTTTTACGGGTCGATGGACGGTGCCTCAAAATTTGTAAAAGGTGACGCGGTAGCGGGCCTTTTCATCATGCTAATTAACATTGTCGGCGGTCTTTTCATTGGCATGATTCAGCACGGGCTTTCATTCGGTAATGCTATTGAAATCTACACCATATTGACTATTGGTGATGGTTTGGTGGCGCAAATTCCTTCATTATTACTTTCGGTAGCAACAGCCATTATCGTGACTCGTGAGAATGAAACTCAAGAAATGGGTAAAGAGATCCGTGGTCAGCTAGGTAATAATCAAGCGCTTTATATTGCCTCGGGCGTGCTTTTTGTCATGGGTATTATCCCTGGTATGCCTCATATCGCATTTTTGGGTTTTTCCTTCCTGATTGCCGGCTTTGCTTATTGGCAGTCGGTTCAAGCGAAGAAAAAAGCTGCAGAGCCTAAAGTGCCAGACAACGTGGTAAAAGACGAGTCGGTCGCGCCTGAAGTTAAAGAGTTAGGTTGGGATGATGTTCAGCAAGTAGATACTATCGGATTGGAAGTGGGCTATCGCTTAATTCCTCTTGTTGATAAATCTCAAGGTGGCGAGTTGTTGACACGAATTAAAGGCGTGCGTAAAAAGCTTTCCCAGGAACTTGGCTTCCTTATTCCACCTGTTCATATACGCGATAACTTAGACTTAGAGCCTAACACTTACACCATCGCTATGCTCGGCGTCACTATTGGCGATTCGGTAATTAGTCACGACGAAGAGCTTGCCATTAACCCAGGGCAAGTGTTCGGAAAATTAGAAGGGCGCGCTACTAAAGACCCTGCTTTCGGACTAGATGCGGTGTGGATTAAGCCTAATAAGCGCGAGCACGCGCAAACTCTTGGATATACGGTTGTTGATGCTGCTACGGTTGTTGCGACTCACCTAAGTCAGTTACTTTCCAATAACGCCTATCAGTTACTTGGGCATGAAGAGGCGCAGCAGCTTCTAGATATGCTGGCTAAACAGCACCCTAAATTGGTTGAAGGTTTGGTGCCTGATATTCTGCCGCTTAGTACAGTTGTGAAAGTGCTGCAAACCTTGCTATTTGAAGGTGTACCTATTCGCGATATGCGCACCATTGTTCAGACCCTTAGTGAATACGGCACACGAAGCCAAGACCCAGATGTACTGGTGTCTGCAGTGCGTATAGCACTTAAGCGTCTAATCGTTCAAGAAATTACCCAGGGGGCGAAAGAGATACCTGTCATAACCTTGGCGCCAGAGTTGGAACAGATGTTGCACCAGTCTCTTCAAGCAGGTGGCGAAGACGGTGCTGGTATCGAACCAGGTCTGGCAGACAAGCTGCAAAAATCATTGCAGCAAGCCAGTCAGCAGCAAGAGTTAGAAGGAGAACCTGCAGTACTCCTTACTTCAGGCATGTTGCGACCTGTTCTGTCTCGCTTCTTAAAGTATTCTGTTGTTGGGCTGCATGTTCTTTCATACCAAGAAGTGCCTGACGACAAACAAATAAAAATAGTCAGTTCGGTCGGTCAATAATCTGACACTGGGTGATTGGAGAGGTTGCAATGAAAATTAGACGTTTCTTCGGCAAAGATATGCGTGAGGCGCTAAGCCAAGTTAAAGCGGAGTTAGGCAGTGATGCTGTGATCATGTCAAATCGCAAAGTCGCTGACGGTATCGAGCTTGTAGCAGCCTACGACAAAGAGCCTGAAGCTAAGCTTTTCACGCCTAAGGCGGCTCCACAAGCCGCAGCTAAAACACCAGGTCAAAAGGCCGTGCCTAGCTTAAGTGAAATTATTGGCGACGACGGCCCAGACAGCTTAAAAGCATTGCTGGAAAAGCAACATGGTGGAAAAGCGCAGACAACGAATACTCTTCAGCCAGATCAACCTATGTCAGCTAACGCTAAGCACGCCAATGAAATAGCATCACACTTAGACTTTTCAGAAGCCTTCATTGACGATATAGAGACGCAATCACCTGTTGAAGATAGTAAAAATCAACACGCTTTCCCCGAGCATCAAGCTTCAAGCATGGGAGAGACACCTGTATCTCAGTCTGCTGAACTAGCTCAAATCAAAGAAGAGTTAGCCTCGCTTCGCGACGTATTACAGTATCAAGTTGCTGACTTAATGGAAGCGAAGAACAAGCGTCAAAAACCTGTTCATCAATACCTGGTCACTCGATTAACCGATATGGGCTTAAGTAGTGCACTAGCAACACAGCTTATTAGCTATACACCTGCTCATTACAACGAACGTGACGCATGGGTATATCTTCTTAACCTATTGGCTAATCGCATAAATGTTACCGGAAACGATATACTTAGCTCACAAGGTGCCGTTGCATTAGTCGGGCCTACTGGTACGGGTAAAACAACCACTGTTGCAAAGTTAGCCGCTCGCTATGCGCAGAAATACGGTGCAGAGTCGGTGGCTATGATAACCATTGATACGTATAGAATTGCAGCCTATGAGCAGCTAGCGACATACGGAAAAATTATTGGCTGTACTGTGCGAAAAGCGCAAACTAGTGAAGAACTTGCAGATTTATTGTTCCAACTTCGTCATAAGCGACTAGTATTGATTGATACAGCAGGTTTTAGTCAGCGTGATAGTCGATTAATTAAGCAAATTAAGCAGTTCGACAATGGCCAAATGCCGAAAGTTAAAAAATATTTGGTAGCGCAAGCTAATACGCAATATCCTGCTTTGCAGAGAATCATTCAAGCGTATGATGATATTGAACTAAGTGGCTGTATTTTCACAAAGTTAGATGAGTGCTACTCTTTAGGAGAGGTGCTTAGTGCAGCGGTTGAATATCAACTACCGGTTAGTTATGTCACCGATGGCCAAAAAGTGCCTGAAGACATTAAGATTGCAGAAGCGAAATCTTTAGTTTCCGCTGCTGCAAAGCTTTATAAAAAGTACGGTTTGAATCATACTAGTGGCAACAACGCAATTAAAACAGCATAAGCAGTATGATTGACGATCAAGCGAGTAGCTTAAGAAAAATGAAGCAATCACGGTTAATCAAAGTAATCGCCGTCACTGGTGGTAAAGGTGGCGTAGGTAAAACAAACATTACACTTAACACCGCTATCGCTATGGCGAAGCAGGGCAAGCGTGTAATGGTTCTTGACGCGGACCTTGGCCTTGCAAACGTAGATGTGATGTTGGGCCTGCGAGTCGAGAAAAACCTATCTCATGTTCTCTCTGGTGAGTGCACGTTAGACGAGGTTTTAGTAACCGGTCCCCACGGTATTAAGATTGCTCCTGCCACCTCTGGTACCCAGTCAATGGCAGAGCTCTCACCTACGCAGCACGCAGGCTTAATAAGAGCGTTTAGCGAATTGCGTTCTCAAATAGACGTATTAATTGTCGACACTGCTGCCGGCATTTCAGACATGGTGTTAAGCTTTTCTAAAGCATCCCAAGATATCATGGTCGTGGTTTGTGATGAGCCTACGTCATTAACAGATGCATACGCACTGATAAAAATACTTAACCGGGAACACGGTGTTTTTCGCTTTAAAGTTGTGGCCAATATGGTTCGCGATGTGCGGGAAGGTCAGGAGTTATTTAGTAAATTAAGCAAAGTCACAGGGCGTTTTCTTGATGTTGCACTAGAATTAGTGGCAACGGTGCCGTTTGATGAGAACATTCGCAAAGCAGTGCGCAAGCAAACCGCTATTGTTGATGCTTTTCCAGGCTCTCCTGCCGCTGTAGCGATAACAAAGTTGGCAAGCAGGGCACTTACTTGGCCTATTCCAGCGCAGCCCGGTGGCCATTTAGAGTTTTTTATTGAACAATTAGTTGCAGAAAAAGCCGTAGGAAGTCAACGTTGAACAGTAAGGCAGCCGCTTATCAACAGCAAACAGATAAATCGCAGTTAGTCGAAAGACATGCGCCTCTGGTTAAGCGTATTGCGCACCATCTGATGGCGCGACTGCCTGCAAGTGTACTTGTTGATGACCTTATCCAATCTGGCATGATTGGGTTGCTTGAGGCCGCGCGAAATTTTGACGGTTCAAAAGGCGCAAGCTTTGAAACCTTCGCGGGCATCCGTATTCGCGGCGCAATGCTTGATGAAATACGCAAAGGTGATTGGACACCTCGTTCTGTTCACCGCAATGGTCGCGCGATTACTGAGGCGATATCTCAGGTAGAAAGTGAAACTGGGCGCGACGCAAGAGATGCTGATATTGCTGAGAAGCTGAATGTGAGCTTGCAGGATTATCACCAGATGCTCAATGAAGTCAATGCCGGGAAGTTGGTGGGCATTGAAGATTTGGGGGTGTCGGAAGATGTGATCACCACAGAGCAAACCAGAGGCAGTGATGCACCGCTGGAAGATTTGATGCAGGGGGCTTTTCAAAAAGCGTTGGCCCATGCAATAACGACATTACCCGAGCGAGAAGCGATTGTTCTTTCACTTTATTACGATGAAGAACTAAACTTAAGAGAAATAGGCGAGGTTCTTGATGTAAGCGAGTCGAGAGTCAGTCAAATTCACAGTCAAGCCATGTTAAAACTCAAATCACGAATGAAGTCGTGGCAAGCTGACGAAGAATAGAAATTAATAACAATTAACCCCTCAGTGGAGGCTATTTTGGACAAGAGCATGAAAATTCTCGTGGTCGATGACTTTTCAACCATGAGACGTATCATCAAAAACCTACTCAAAGACTTGGGTTTTGCCAACATTCAGGAAGCGGATGACGGCAGCACTGCATTGCCAATGTTACAACAAGGTGATTTTGATTTCGTAGTTACTGATTGGAACATGCCTGGCATGCAGGGCATAGATTTACTACGCGCGATCAGGGCAGATGATAAGCTTAAGCACTTGCCTGTGCTTATGGTTACCGCTGAAGCGAAGAAAGAGCAAATTGTAGCCGCCGCGCAAGCAGGTGTTAACGGCTACGTCGTTAAACCTTTCACCGCAGCAACGTTAAAAGAAAAATTAGATAAAATATTCGAACGTTTAGGTTGATCCAGACGCTCAACAGATAAATGAGGTTTACTGGATGTCAACGAATGTAAACGTTCCAATATCGTTAGAAGAAGCAAAACAGCTTGTCACTTATCTTGAAGAGGGTGACAAGACTTCAGCTAACGCTCTACTTGAAGCCGTCTCAATGAAAGAAAATGTTGAGTTGTTTGCTGAAGTAGGAAAGTTAACGCGTCAACTTCACGACGCATTGAATAACTTCCAAATAGACGATCGCATCAAAAATCTAGCTACAGATGATATTCCTGATGCACAGTCCCGCCTTACCTACGTTATTGAAGAAACTGAAAAAGCTGCTAATACTACTATGGATGCCGTCGAAGCGAGTATGCCGATAGCTGAATTGCTTTCAGAGCGAATCGAAAAGGTAATGCCAGAGTGGAAAAAGCTGATGAACCGTCAGATTGAACTGGGTGAGTTTAAGGCATTATGCGCAGATTTAGACGAATTGCTGGAAGACGGTTCGAATCAGTCAGCTAAACTTACACAGTTACTTACTGAAGTTTTGATGGCGCAAGGTTATCAAGATTTAACTGGGCAGGTTATTCGTCGCGTTATAGACCTGGTTAAAGAGGTAGAAGACAGCCTTGTAAACATGTTGACTATGTTTGGCGAGCGTGACGGTGCAGAACAGACTAAACCATCTAGCGTTAAGGCCGATAAGGTTGATGGTGTAGAGGCGGAAGGCCCAATTATTGATGCTGAAAAACGAGATGACGTCGTTTCAGGTCAAGATGATGTAGATGATCTTCTGTCTAGCTTAGGTTTTTAGGGGAGCGGGTGCATGTCGTTTGATGTTGACGAGGAAATATTACAGGACTTTCTAGTTGAAGCTGGAGAGATACTTGAACAATTACAAGAACAGCTCGTTGATCTTGAGAACAATCCTGAAGATGCGGATTTGCTTAACGCAATTTTTCGCGGTTATCACACGGTTAAAGGTGGGGCGGGCTTCCTTTCTCTCACTGAGTTAGTCGAAATTTGCCATGGTGCAGAAAATGTTTTTGACGTTATGCGCAATGGCCAACGAACGCTAACGCCAGAACTAATGGACATTATCTTGCAGGCCACTGACGTGGTGGTTGATATGTTTGAGCGAGTGAAAGCTCAAGAGCCACTAGAGCCAGCAGATGCACATCTTGTCGACTTGCTACACAAACTAAGTCGCCCTGAATCTCCAGATGAAAACATTTTCGATAACGCTAATGGGCCTGTGACTGAACCCGAGGTTGTTGAAGAAGAGCCGGAGTTAGTTATAGAGGAGCCTGCTTCTTCGGCGTCAACTTCCAGTGAGAGTGGCGGTGGTATCGACGAAATTACTGAGGATGAATTTGAGGCTCTTCTCGATGAGCTCCATGGCGGTGGTGCCCCAGGGAAGTCTGCGTCGGTAAAATCGGAACCAGCTACAGTCAAATCAGTTCAAGAAACAGCTCCCGCGGCGAGCTCAGATAGTGATGACATCACAGATGAAGAGTTTGAAGCGCTTTTAGATGACCTCCACGGAAAAGGCCAGTTTGGAGGGGAAGAAAAGAGTGCTCCCGTGGCTGCACAAGCATCAGCTCCAGCAACTGGTGCAGGTGATGAAGAAATCACCGACGATGAGTTTGAAGCGCTGCTAGACCAACTCCACGGCTCCGGTCAAGGGCCTACTAAACAAGGCTCTGCTGCAACGGCACCTGAACCTCCTGTAGATAAAGCGGCCACCGAAGCTGTTCAGAAGGCAAAGCAAGCAACCCCTAGTTCTGCGCCTGAGGTGAAGCCTGCATCCAGTGCGGCGAGCCCAGTGAAAGCTAGCACAGCATCTACGCCAAAAACGGCTGCCAAGAAAGATGATAAGAAAGGAGCTCCTGCTCCACCGCCTGCCGAGACGACGGTACGTGTAGACACCAAACGCTTAGATCAGATTATGAACATGGTCGGCGAGCTAGTTCTGGTTAGAAACAGACTGATAAGCTTGGGTATCAACAGCAACGACGAAAGCATGTCGAAAGCCATTGCTAATCTAGATGTAGTGACGGGTGACTTGCAAGGTGCGGTAATGAAAACCCGCATGCAGCCCATTAAGAAAGTTTTCGGACGTTTTCCCCGCGTTGTACGCGACCTAGCCAGAAGCTTAAAGAAAGAGATTACCTTAGAGCTTGTAGGTGAAGAAACGGATTTAGATAAAAACTTGGTTGAAGCATTGGCCGACCCGCTTGTGCATTTGGTTAGAAACTCTGTCGACCACGGAATAGAAATGCCAGATGACCGCGCGGCAGCTGGTAAACCTCGCATGGGTACGGTTCAGCTATCAGCATCTCAAGAAGGCGATCATATTCTTCTTACTATCGAGGACGATGGTAAGGGGATGGACGCGGAGAAGCTAAAAGAGATAGCTATTAGTCGTGGCGTATTAGATGCGGATGCAGCCGCACGAATGTCAGATGTTGAAGCGTTTAACCTTATTTTTGCGCCAGGCTTCTCAACGAAGACTGAAATTAGTGACATTTCAGGTCGCGGCGTTGGCATGGATGTGGTTAAAACCAAAATTAATCAACTAAACGGTACCGTCAATATCGATTCGCAACTTGGCAAAGGCACGCGATTAGATATTAAAGTACCACTAACGCTAGCAATTTTACCTACATTAATGATTGTTGTAGGGAAACAGACCTTTGCGTTACCATTAGGTGCGGTGAACGAAATAATAAATATGGACATCAAGAAGACCAATACGGTGGATGGCCAGCTCACAATGATAGTTCGTTCAAAAGCAATTCCATTGTTCTTCCTTGGCGAATGGTTGATCCGAGGCCCCAAAAACATAGATAAAGAAAAGGGGCACGTAGTTGTGGTGCAAATTGGTACGCAGCAAGTAGGGTTTGTCGTTGACGCGCTGATAGGCCAAGAAGAAGTAGTTATTAAGCCCCTTGACGCATTGCTACAAGGTACGCCTGGTATGGCTGGTGCGACAATTACTTCAGACGGTGGTATTGCATTAATTTTAGATGTTCCGAGCCTGCTAAAACGGTACGCGCGTAAACCAAGCAAGTAAGGCGATGAATTAACAGGAATGATAATCCATGGTCTTTAAAGTCCTAGTCGTCGACGACTCGACCTTTTATCGCCGTCGAGTACGAGAAATTCTCGATGGCGATAGAGAACTTGAAGTTGTTGGAGAAGCGAGAAATGGGCAAGATGCATTAAACAAAGCGGAAGCACTTAAACCAGATGTAATAACCATGGACGTTGAAATGCCAGTTATGGATGGCATTTCAGCCGTTAAGGTTATTATGGATAAACGTCCAACGCCAATTTTGATGTTTTCCTCGCTAACGCACCATGGCGCACAGGCTACGCTTGACGCACTAGAAGCCGGCGCCCTCGATTTCTTACCAAAGAAGTTCGAAGATATTGCGCAAGACAGAAAAGATGCTTCGCGCTTACTTTGCACTAAAGTTAGGTTAATAGCGCGAAGAGGGCTAGGTGTAAAGCGTCCTTCTCTTCGCACAATGGAAACTCGAAAACTTCCTGATAACGCGCCAAAGCAAGCTTTTTTCAAAACATCGGGGTTGCTATCTGGTCACAAAGATGCTGATAAGCAACCTACTGTTTCTTCGGTAAGAGCAACCGGGAAAAAGTACGAATGTTTAGCGGTAGGGGCGTCCACGGGAGGGCCGGTTGCACTGCAAAAATTGCTTTCCCCCCTGCCGGCAGAATTCCCTTACCCTATATTGTTAGTGCAGCATATGCCCGGAACTTTTACTACTGCATTTGCACAGCGTTTAGATAGCAATTGTAAAATTAAAGTAAAAGAAGCAGAGCATGGCGATATCTTAATGCCTGGACATGCCTACCTTGCTCCTGGAGGAAAGCAGATGCTGCTTGAAACAATTGGCAGCAATAAGCGAATTTCCATCGTTGATGCCAGCCAATCTGATAAGGTGAGTTACAAGCCAAGCGTTGACCTGACGTTTAGCTCATTAGCTAAAGTCTATGGAGGCGACGTACTTGGTATTATCTTAACGGGAATGGGTGCTGACGGAAGAGAAGGGTGCCGATTACTCAGAGATAAAGGCGCGACTATTTGGGCGCAAGATCAAGACTCATGTGTGGTTTACGGAATGCCTCAAGCTGTCGCTGTGGCTAATATATCCAGTAAAAATATCAATATTGACGATATGAGCAGTTGCGTTCAAACCGAAATGCGATAGCAGTTTGAACTGTAATGGAACAGTAATTATGAAAGTGTGGACTGTGGCAAATCAAAAAGGCGGAGTAGGTAAAACTACTACAACCGTAAGCCTTGGCGGCTTGCTTGCTCAAAAGGGCAAACGAGTGCTTATGATTGACACTGATCCTCACGCATCGCTCAGTTATTACTTTGGTATTGATGCAGAGGCGACAAGTCATTCTGTTTACGACATTTTTATTAATTCTAATCAGATTACTGCCGATAAAGTAATGGACTGTCTCAGTCCTACAAAGCTCGACAATTTATATGTGCTACCAGCGACCATGGCTCTGGCAACTTTAGACAGAACAATGGGCAGCGAACAGGGTATGGGTTTAGTGTTAAAAAAAGCACTCGCAAAGATCTCCGATGAATTTGATTTTGCTATCATCGACTGCCCTCCTGTTTTGGGCGTGTTAATGGTCAATGCGCTGGCGGCTTGCGATAAGGTAATTGTTCCGACTCAGACAGAGTATCTGGCCCTTAAAGGCTTGGATAGAATGATTCGTACTATGGAAATCATGGGGCGTTCGTTAGATAAGTCTTTTGACACCCTAATCATTCCTACTATGTTTGATAAACGTACAAATGCCGCACTGGCGTCGAGAAAGCGATTAATGAGTGATTACGGTGAACGTGTTTGGGAGGGAGTCATTCCGGTGGATACTCACTTCAGGGATGCTAGTTTGGTGCAGCTTCCTATCTCTGCTGCTTACCCAAAGACAAGAGGTGTAAATGCCTACGATAAACTGTTAGCCGTATTGGAGAAATAACAAGACCATGAGCAAGCAATCGCCATTTGCCCGTGAAGAAGTAATGGAGGCATATTTAGACAGTCTTCTGAAAGAGCCTGAAGCTCCTGAGGATGTTACTGCGCGCACGGCAAGACTGCTTGAGCAAGCCTCTCAACAAATGGCTGAGTCAACGCTTGTTTCTACAACTAGCGAACCGCAGGTCAATGATGAAGAAGTGTTAGCACAAGAGGTATCTTCGTTAATTGAAAGTCAGAATTCACAAACGAGTGTAAGTGAAAAACAGCATTCGTTCGCTGACGTTCCTGCTCAAACGGAACAAGAAAGTGAGTTAAGTACTCCTGAGAAGTTAAAAACTCCACTAAAGGATACTCTCGGTTTTCGTTTTCAGGCGCTATTCTTTGAGGTTGCAGGGCTAACACTTGCGGTACCCCTAACATCGCTAGGTGGTATCCATCAAATTGAAAAAATAGGCCCTTTATTTGGAAAACCTGACTGGTTTATGGGTGTAATGTTGCACAGAGAGTCTAAACTAAATGTTGTAGACTCTGCAAAATGGGTAATGCCAGAAAAATACGACGAAAATCTCGCACAATCGCTTAACTACCGATATCTTATAATGTTAGGAGAGAGTGCGTGGGGACTAGCAAGCGAAAAGCTTGTAAACACGGTCAATTTGACTACCGATGACGTAAAATGGCGCGAGTCCACAGGTAAGCGTCCCTGGTTAGCAGGGATGGTTAAAGAAAAAATGTGCGCGTTAATTGACGTTGAAGAATTAATATCTATGCTTAACAGAGGCTTAGGCAGTAACGACCAGACGCCATAGTATTGGGAGCCAGGTTCATGAGCGACGAAAGAATGAATAATAACGCTACTGACAGCAACGACGAAGTCCTTCAATGGGTAACGTATCGCTTAGGTGAAGAAACTTACGGTATTAACGTAATGCAAGTGCAAGAAGTCTTGCGTTATACCGAAATAGCCCCTGTACCCGGTGCGCCTGATTATGTGCTTGGTATAATCAACTTGCGTGGTAACGTGGTAACCGTCATTGATACCCGCGCACGTTTTGGGCTACCGCCGACGGAAATCACGGACAATACACGTATAGTGATTATTGAATCTGACGAACAGGTTGTCGGTATTTTGGTGGATAGTGTAGCCGAAGTGGTGTACTTGAAATCTTCAGAAATTGACAGTGCGCCTAACGTTGGTACTGAGGAAAGTGCTAAGTTTATACAGGGTGTAAGCAACCGCGATGGCGAATTGCTTATCCTGGTCGACCTTAATAAATTGCTAAGCGACGAAGAGTGGGATGAGCTTAGTAATATTTAAATAAATGAATAGGCGGTATATATCGTTAATGCCGCCTAGATTTCCCCAAGGGTTATGTCCATGGATTGGCAGCTTGCTGCACCTACCTTAATCGAACTTATCTTGTGCGTCGGAATTGTTGTACTTGTTGTTGCTATGAGTATTTTGTACTCACAGATTAAACATTTGCGCGCAGCATTAAGTGAAAGTGAGCAGAACAGTGTGTCGGCCATTGCGCGCATTGAAGCGCTTGCTAAAAACGCAAATAATCAACAAACTGAAGCCCAAGCTCGCACATTAGTTATTACTCGCCACCTTCAAGAGCTAGACGAGAAACAAACTGACCTTGAAAACCAGCTTCGTGAGCTCAAGCTCCAAGACCCCTCGTTGCGGCTATACCAAAGAGCGGCAGACCTTGTTAAGCAAGGCGCCAGTATCGACGAGATCATCGAAGCCTGTGATATACCTCGCGCTGAGGCTGAGATGTTAGTTATGGTGCACAAGCAAAACAGCTAGTTGTCTTACTTCAGTAAGTACGTTTTAAAAAAAACGTTTAGACGTCTAGACGTAAAGATGTTGACATATCGCCAGTTATAGACACAATACAGATATTGTAATTTATCACTGGAGTCCTCTATGCCAATTCGTATTCCTGAGCAGTTACCCGCGCAGAACGTACTACTAGGTGAAAATATTTTTACCATGGACATGGACAGGGCTGCTAATCAGGATATTCGTCCTCTTGAAGTCGGCATTCTTAATTTGATGCCGAATAAGATAGAAACAGAAGTGCAGTTGCTTCGCCTGTTGTCAAATACGCCGCTACAAATAAACGTAGATTTGATTCGAATTGATAATCAAGCGCCAAAAAATACCCCGCAATCACACATGGATGCCTTCTATCACGACTTCTCAGCGGTCGCGAACAAAAAATACGATGGACTTATAGTAACCGGCGCCCCTCTAGCGCTTATCGACTATGAAGAAGTGAAGTATTGGGAGACCATGACCACGATATTGGAATGGGCACAGCGACACGTTAACTCTACTCTGTATTTATGCTGGGCTGCTCACGCTGCTATGTATCACTTTTACGGCATAACTCGAAAAATTAGAGATGAAAAGTTTTCAGGGGTTTTTCAACATAAAGTGAACGACCCGAACAATGAGCTTTTAAGAGGCTTCGACCCAACTTTTCACGCTCCCCATTCTCGCTACGGGCATATCGATACTTCTTTGTATAACAGTGTTGAAGGCCTTAGCGTTGTGGCAGAATCTGAGGACGTGGGTGCCTATATCGTAGCGTCAGAAGACAAGCGAATGGTGTTTGTAACAGGTCATCCAGAATATGACCCTGATACGCTCAAAGACGAATACTTACGGGATATTGCCGCGGGTCAAACGCCGGTAATGCCAAAAAACTATTTTGAAGGGGATGATCCAGCCAAGTCTCCTATTGTACAGTGGCGCTCGCATGGCAGCCTATTGTTTACAAACTGGCTGAATTATTATGTCTATCAGACCACGCCTTACGATTTAAGTCAGCTTGCTGAAAAGTCACAGCCAAAGAGGTAGCACGTGAGCCAAAGACCAATTTCTAGCGCGCAGGCAACGCTTACAGAAGCCGCTAAAAAGCGCATTCTTATACTAGACGGTGCAATGGGCACCATGATCCAGCGCCACAAGTTGGAAGAAGAAGATTACCGCGGGACACAGTTTGCCGACTGGCACTGCGACGTAAAGGGTAATAACGACCTATTAGTGCTTACCCAGCCAAACATTATTTACCAGATTCACTGCGATTATTTTGAAGCTGGCGCGGATATTATAGAAACCAACACCTTTAACGCGACGACTATCGCTATGGCCGATTATGATATGCAGGCCCAATCACGGGATATCAATGTGGCTGCGGCTAAGTTAGCGCGCAAAGCTGCCGATGAATTCACCGCAAAAACACCTGAGAAACCCCGTTTCGTAGCCGGTGTACTAGGTCCAACAAACCGCACCGCTTCTATTTCACCTGACGTGAACGACCCAGGCAAGCGCAATGTCACGTTTGACGAACTCGTGGAAGCGTATAGCGAGTCTACCGAAGCTCTCATTGAGGGCGGCGTTGACCTAATCATGCTTGAAACTATTTTCGATACGCTAAACGCCAAAGCTGCAGCGTTTGCCGTTGAGTCGGTATTTGAAAAACTCGGTAAGTCTTTGCCCGTAATGGTATCGGGCACTATCACCGACGCTTCAGGGCGTACGCTTTCGGGGCAAACCGCGGAAGCATTTTATTACTCGATGCGGCATATTAGCCCATTTTCCTTCGGCTTAAACTGCGCACTGGGCCCAGATCTATTGCGTCAATACGTTGATGAAGTGGCTAGTGTTAGTGAGTGCTTCATATCCGCACACCCAAATGCTGGCCTGCCTAACGAATTTGGTGAATACGATATGGAAGGTCCAGAGATGGCCGAGCACATCAAAGAATGGGCGCAGTCAGGGCTAGTGAATATTGTAGGGGGCTGTTGTGGCAGCACCCCAGAGCATATTCGCGATATTGCTAACGCGGTTGAAGGAATCGCGCCACGCAAGCTACCCGAATTTGAACCTAAAATGCGTTTGTCAGGCCTAGAGCCGTTTGTACACTAGGAGGGCATAATGAGCGCAGAATTTTCTACATTTATTAATATCGGTGAGCGCACCAACGTTACAGGCTCTGCTCGCTTTAAACGACTTATTCTTGAAGGTGATTACGAAACCGCACTTGATGTCGCAAGACAGCAGGTAGAAAACGGTGCTCAAATCATTGATATCAATATGGATGAGGCCATGCTTGATTCTAAGCAGGCTATGATCACCTTTTTAAACCTGATTGCCTCTGAGCCAGATATTAGCCGAGTCCCTATTATGATTGACTCGTCTAAATGGGAGATCATCGAAGCCGGGCTTAAGTGTGTGCAGGGCAAAGCGATTGTTAACTCAATTAGCTTAAAAGAAGGGGAAGAGCTCTTCTTAAACCAAGCCAAGCTAATAAAGCGCTATGGTGCTGCAACCGTAGTGATGGCGTTTGACGAGACCGGCCAGGCCGATACACAAGAGCGCAAAGTTGAGATTTGTCAGCGTAGCTACAAGCTTTTGACTGAAGAAGTTGGTTTTCCACCTGAAGATATTATTTTCGACCCCAATATTTTTGCTGTAGCGACAGGTATTGAGGAGCACGATAACTACGCGGTTGATTTTATTGAAGCGACCCGCGAAATACGTAAAACCTGCCCTTACTCACATATTTCCGGTGGCCTTTCTAATATTTCTTTTTCGTTCAGGGGGAACAACCCAGTACGCGAGGCTATGCACTCTGTGTTTCTGTACCACGCAATTCGTGCAGGCATGGATATGGCAATTGTTAATGCCGGTCAGTTAGAGGTATATGACGAAATACCAGCAGAGCTTCGCGATGCGGTTGAAGACGTGATTTTAAACCGCAGAAGTGATGCCACCGAGCGGTTGCTTGATATAGCCCCTAATTATCAAGGCGACGGTAAGGCTGCCGCGAAGGAAGATCTATCGTGGCGCGAGCAAGAGGTTAATAAGCGCTTAGAGCATGCACTTGTTAAGGGCATTACCGATTACATCATTGAAGATACCGAAGAAGCGCGTCAGCAAGCTGAGCGTCCGTTACACGTTATCGAAGGGCCATTAATGGATGGCATGAACGTGGTGGGAGACTTGTTCGGTGAAGGTAAGATGTTCCTTCCGCAGGTAGTGAAGTCGGCCCGAGTAATGAAAAAAGCGGTAGCCCACTTACAGCCTTTTATTGAAGAAGAAAAGACAGACGATGCTAAAAGCAACGGTAAAATTCTTTTAGCTACGGTAAAAGGTGACGTTCATGATATCGGTAAAAATATCGTAGGCGTGGTGCTTCAATGTAATAACTTTGAAGTGATTGATTTAGGCGTAATGGTGCCGGCGGCGACAATCTTACAAACCGCTAGAGATGAAAACGTCGATATGATTGGCCTTTCGGGCCTTATTACCCCATCGCTTGACGAAATGGTACACGTTGCCAAAGAAATGGAGCGTCAGGGCTTTGATATTCCGCTTCTTATTGGCGGGGCAACGACGTCCAAAGCACACACCGCAGTAAAAATTGAGCAGAATTACCATGCGCCTGTCGCTTATGTTCCAAACGCAAGTCGAGCAGTAGGCGTGTGCCAGCGTCTTTTGAACAAAGCGTCTCGCGATATTTACGCACAGGAACTGGCAAAAGAATACGATACGGTACGCGAACAGCACGCCCGTAAGAAGCCGCGCAGCAAACCGGTGACGTTAGAACAGGCTAGAGAAAACGCTTTTAAGCCAGATTTTACGACTTTGCCAGTAAAACCTGCGAGCCTAGGCGTAACACCGGTAACCGCCGATTTAGCTACCCTGCGCAACTACATTGATTGGACGCCGTTTTTCTTAACCTGGTCTTTGGCAGGCAAGTACCCGCGTATACTCGAAGATGAAGTAGTGGGAGAGCAAGCCCAGTCATTGTTTAATGATGCCAATGCCATGTTAGATAAAGTTATTGAAGAGAACAGCCTTCAGGCGAAAGGCGTTATCGGTTTGTTTCCTGCTAACCGCGTTAATGACGATGTTGAGATATATACCGATGAATCTAGAAGTGAGGTTCAAGGCGTTTCCCATCACCTGCGTCAGCAGACGCTGAAAGACAAATATGCCAACTACTGCCTTGCAGACTTTGTCGCAGAGAAATCCAGCGGCATAAACGATTATGTAGGTGCTTTTGCCGTCACCGGTGGTATAGGTGAAGACGAACTTGCTGATAGCTATATTCAGGCTGGCGATGACTACAACGGTATTATGGTCAAAGCCGTGGCAGACAGACTTGCCGAAGCGTTTGCGGAATATCTGCACGAGCAAGTGCGTAAGCATTACTGGGGTTACGCCGCTGACGAATCACTAAGTAACGAAGAACTTATCCGCGAAAAATACCAAGGTATTCGACCGGCACCAGGTTATGCGGCGTGTCCAGAACACACTGAAAAGCAGCTTATTTGGGACTTGCTATCAGCAGAGCAGCACACAGGTATGAAGCTTACGGAAAGTTACGCCATGTGGCCGGGCGCGTCCGTATCGGGTTGGTACTTTGCTCACCCTGATGCCAAATACTTTGCCGTTGCCAAAATTCAAGCCGACCAAGTAGAAGATTACGCCACACGTAAAGGCTGGACCTTAGAAGAAGCTGAAAAGTGGTTGGGTCCTAACCTAAGTGATTAATGCTGAAAAGGCAGGGAAAGTACATGCAAATTGAAAAGCCCTTTAGTCAGGCCTGTGAAAACAACAAGCGCGCTATTTTGAGCGTGCTTGAACGTACATTTGCTAACTGCCGACAAGTTTTAGAGATAGGAAGCGGGACAGGTCAACACGCTGTATTTTTGGCTGAACACTTGCCCCATCTTATTTGGCACACAAGCGATCAACCGCACTATCACGAAGGCATTGCCGCGTGGCTGAGTGATTCAAATGCGGGGAATGTGAAACCTCCCATTGCATTCACCGTTGGGCAGGATGCTTTTCCTAATGTCGACGTCGACGGTATTTTTACGGCAAACACCGCGCATATCATGCAAAAAGAAGAGGCGAAGCTACTAATGGAATCAGTAGCGTTGCACTTACCTAAAGGGGGCATATTCTGTCAGTATGGCCCTTTTACCCACAGCGGCAAATTTACCTCAGAAAGTAATCAGGCATTTCACGCTTCGCTTTTAGCGCGTGGTTATGGTGGCTACCGCGATATCAATGAGCTTACTGCTTGGGCAGGCGAGTTAAGCTTGCAAGAAATAATCGACATGCCCGCTAACAACCATATGCTTATTTGGCAAAAACGCTAAAGAAGTATCAAGGCTGCAGCACTTTGCTTTAAAAACAGTTGAAGCAAAGAAAGTCAGCACTCACATCAAAGGAGTAACTATGAGCTTTAAAGTAAACCATTATTTCGACAACAAAGTGAGCTCAATTGGGTTTGAATCTGCAAACGGCCCTTGTACCTCGGGCGTAATGTCACCAGGTGAATACACATTTTCTACCTCACATAAAGAGCTGATGAAAGTGGTTGAAGGTGAGTTGGTTGTAAAGCTACCGGGAAGTGATGAGTGGCAATCATTCGCAACAGGGACAAGCTTCAACGTGCCTGCCGATGTCTCTTTCGATGTAAAAGTCTCTACGCCCACTGCATACCTATGCTTTTACAGCTAACGTTTACTCTCTGTAAATATTTGCAGCGGTTTTAACTGCAGATTGAGTTGGATGTTCAAATTTTTATTTTAAACTTTTGGGTAATTGACTTTTAAAGGTTGTAAAAAAATTTTGTATATCTCAAAGTATTGAAAGCTGTAGTTAATTTTAATAGCTACTGCTTTTAATACTAATAAAACTAAATCTGTACTGTGTGCGAATCTCCGATGCTTTAGACCTTAACATCATAACAAGGTTTAGCTACTTGGTGCTGGATGCACGTTTCACACATTACGGCGTTTAGTAAACAATGAGAAGTACAAATGAATTCCATATCACTCCAAAAAAAGTTTATGCTTATCGTCGGTGGTAGCATAGCTTTGATGCTACTTATAACGGCCTTCTTCTTAGTCAATACTGTGGCTGATAACACCCGGACTCGGGTAGAAAAAGAAGTTAAATCCCTAGTCGCCCGCGAAGCAAACGACGTTGAAGGCTTCTTTGCTACTTATGGCGGTGTTGCTAGCGCATTCTTGAGCAGTCCTTTTTTACAAGACTTTTTCGCGCGTCATAACATGCGAGGAGCACCCGAGAGCCAATTGGCTCAATCCAAAGATATCTATGCCACTTTTGAGAACATCAGCAGCCAAGATCCCATTATTAAGTCTGCGTTCTTTGGTTCAGCCAAAACTGGTGAATATTTCTACGAAGAGGGCCGAGTCGGCGTCGACACTTCGGGTCCTGATGCTGGAAACCCTAACGCTGGCTACTTTGCTACTAAGCGCCCGTGGTTTACCACTGCCGTGGAAAAAGGAACATTGTATGTCACTCCTCCTGCTGTGGATTCGCAAGATGGAAGTGTTTCTGCAGTAGTACAAACACCGGTATATAAAGATGGTGCTCTACTGGGTGTAGGAGGTGTCGATATTCTCATCAGCACCGTGGGCAAAGTAATAGACGCCATACGGTATGAAGGTCAAGGTACGGCATTCTTACTCGATGAAAACCAAAACATTGTTTACTTTCCAAAGCAGGACAAGGCTTTACCTCTAAGCTCCTCTGTACGTAACTTTGACAGTGTGTTTAATGACACCGAAGGTTTCAGCAAGTTGGCAGGTCATATTGCGACTAACGAATCTGGTATTGTGAACGTAACGTGGAAAGGGGAAGACTATGTTGCGGTTTTTGAGCACGCTAAGTTGACCCATCCACAAATGAATTGGTCGCTGGGCATTCTGATCCCTGCAAGCATCATTGACAGCCCGATAAATAATGCAATTACTACAGCAATTATCGTCGCCATTGTCATTATTGGGCTAATAGCACTTATAACCTACTTTGCGAGTGCTAAAGTCACCCAGCCCCTGGTGGAAATGCGCAACGCAATGGCTGAAATAGCACATGGCGATGGAGACTTGACCAAACGCCTAGAAGTAACAAGTAACGACGAGATCGGAGCGCTTGCCGTAGAGTTTAATACCTTTACCGATAAACTACGCTCACTACTTAAAGATACTGCCGCTAACACCGAGGCCGTTTCTGATGCGGCAGATCACCTTCGTGATGTGAGTCAAGCCACCAGTAAAGAAATTAATCAAGAGCGCAGCCAAGTAGACAACGTGTCTAGCGCAGTCACGCAAATGGCCGCCACCGTTGTTGAAATTTCAAAAAATGCGGCACAGTCTAGTGAGGCAGCTACTCAAGCCGACGAACTCGTTCAATCCGGTAGTGCGCAAGTGCAAGAAGCCATGGAGGAAATTCGAGCGCTTGCCGCCGCCATTAGCCAAGGCGTTGAAGTTGTAGGTGGTTTGAGTAATGAGTCTGACAACATTGGAGCAGTGGTTGATGTAATAAATAGCATCGCGGAGCAAACTAACTTACTTGCTTTAAACGCGGCAATTGAAGCAGCGCGCGCGGGGGAACAGGGACGCGGCTTTGCTGTAGTTGCGGATGAAGTACGCTCACTAGCAAGCCGTACACAAGAATCAACCACTGATATACGAAAAATGGTTGAGCGACTTCAAGCCATGTCAGAGCAAACCAACAGTGTTATGCAGGAAGGTCAGGTACGTTCTCAATCTGGCGTTGAAAAAACAGAAAAAGTGGTAGAAACCCTAAAAGATATTACTCAGTCAATAGGCTTGGTACACGAGCAAAGCACTCACATTGCCCTAGCGACCGAGCAGCAAACGGAAGTTGCGCAAGACATCAATAAGTCGCTTGTAGCAATTACAGGTTTGAGTGATAAAACCAGTCAGCATGCAGAAGAGTTAGCGGTGGAAGCGACGCAATTAAGTGCAGTTTCAGGTGACTTAAAAGAGTTGGTAGGGCAATTTAAGATCTAACACGGGTTGCGGCAGTTTTAGGCATTGCGATGTAGACGACATGCTTAACTATTAGGTGTTCGCTTGCCAGTTTAAATGGCAAGCGACTTGGTTAGTTTCCCAATAGGCTATTATTCACCTACAGCGCAGTTCATAAAAGGTCTGGCTTGTGGGTTTGAGAAAGCGTAATAAAGTCATCAACAAACCCTAATACGTCCTGCGTTTTTCTATGACCTAAGTACAGGGTTTTTGATACACCTTGCTCCCCAAGAGAGCGATAAGCTAAAAGATTTCGCTCTTTTGATTCTTCAACCAGCCACTTAGGCAAAGCCGTAACACCACGCCCCGCAGCAACCATTTGCAAAATGATTTCAGTTGTTTCAATGGTTTTATGCTGTTTGACCGTGCAGTTGGCGGGAGTAAGAAAATGAGTAAATATATCTAGACGACTATGTTCAACCGGATAAGTAATAAGGGTTTCATTACTTAAGTCTTTTGCAGTTATAAATGACTTCTCTGCTAAGCTGTGATGTTTATCCATAACTAGTACTTGCTCGTATTCAAATACGGGGGTGTAGGTAATGGTGTCGAGGTGCAACGGATCGGGCGTAAGTAGGATGTCTATATCGTATCCGTGAAGCGCCTGTAATCCGCCAAACGAAAATGCACGGCGTACATCAACATCAACATCGGGAAAGGCCTTTAAAAAAGGCGCTACTACTTTTAACAGCCATTCAAAGCAGGGGTAGCACTCCATGCCAATGCGCAATATGCCTTGTTTTCCGTCGGCAAATTTTTGAAGCTGGGCTTCGGTGTGTTCAAACTGGGGTAAAACCCTGTGGGCAAGGCCTAAAACACTTTGACCCGCCTGGGTGAGCGTTAGCCTTCTCCCTTCCTTTTTCCAAAGCGGCACGTCAAAATGCGCTTCTAACTTTTTCATTGCGTGGCTTAGCGCAGATTGAGTAAGAAAAAGCGATTTCGCTGCTTCCGTCATGGTACCTTCTGCGTCAATCGCTCGTACTATTTTTAAATGGTGTCTATCAATCATAGTGGCAATATTTAAATTAACGTTTCAGAGGTGAACTAGATGCAGAGCTAACGATAGTGACTGCGTCAGTAAGACGAGATTCGATTATCTCCTTTATTATAATCGAGATCTCTCTGAAGGTTTTTCTACCCGGAGCCGTATTTCTCCATGCCAGAGAGTGCTGGCGCTCAATGGGCATATCTGCTATTTCACAGACATGCAGTGCTTCAGGTTTGTGTAGTTCAGAGTGAATATAAAGGCCTGGTAGAAAGGCTACGCCCATACCCATTACTACCATTTGGCGCAGCGTATCTAGGCTAGTGCCCTCGTAGTCCCGTTGTAAGTCAGCACCAATTTCATCGCAGATACGCTGTACTTGATGATGAAAATGATGTCGGTCTTCTAACGTTAGTACTTTTTCACCGCTTATTTCTTCCGGTTTAACATAGGCTTTGCCAGAAAGTTTATGATCGGAAGGTGTGACAAATTTTAATGGCTCTTTGAAAAGGGGCTGGGTGATCAACTGTGAATTTTCGCCCGAAAGTGGCGATAAAATTAAGTCATACTCGCCCCGCAAAAGGCCATGCTGTAGAGCATTAGGGGCGCCTTCACGTACGTAAAAACGCAAGCCAGGTTTTCGTTTATGTAAATCGGGCAAAACAAAGGGCAGTAAATAGGGCCCCAACGTTGGGGGAATACCCAATCTAAACGTCACCATTTCTCCTTGCGACAAGTCACGAGCAATTTCGCCGAACCTCTGAGACGCTTGTAATACCTCTTCAGCCACATCCAGCAGCGCTTTTCCCTGCGGGGACAAAAGCGTTCCGGTACGTGAGCGCTCAAATAAAGTTAAGCCTAAAAGGTTTTCCAGTGCACTAATTTGACTGGTCAGAGTAGGCTGACTTATTCCTAGTATTCCCGCAGCCTGTCTGAAGCTCAAGTACTTAGCCACTGCTACAAAATAGCGGATTTGGTTTATTGACGGGGTCTTTCCGTTAAATTGCATGGTGAAAATAGCCTTCTATTACTAGACTTATAGTTGGTGATGTTTAACACGTGATAGTATTTAGCTATCGCGAGTTAGTATATTAAACTATTAATCTATCAGGTGAAACTGGCGTAATTACATAATCATTACAATTATTAAAAAAATTGGGAGTTATCTATGGATCACGTTATCTCTGGTGTTGCTAAATTTCAGAAAGAAGTTTATCCGAATAAAAAAGCTACGTTTCAAAAGCTAGCGAACGGTCAAAACCCAGAAGTGCTTTTCATCACGTGTTCAGACTCACGTATCGACCCTAACCTCGTAACACAGACTGACCCAGGCGAGCTTTTTATCTGCCGTAACGCGGGCAACATTGTACCTCCTCACAGCAACCAAACAGGTGGCATGACTGCTTCTATTGAATTTGCTGTTGCTGCGTTGGGTGTTTCTCATATCGTTATTTGTGGTCACACTGACTGTGGCGCAATGAAAGGCGCAATCAACCCAGAAGGTTTGAGTTCATTACCGCATGTTAAAGAGTGGCTAGGTCATTGTCGTGTGGCAACTGACGTAGTTAAAGAGCGCTGCGGTCATTCTGAATTGTCGCTAGAAGATTTAGAAGCAGTAACAAAAGAAAACGTAGTACAGCAGATTCAGCATCTTCGCACACACCCAGCTGTAGCCGCAAAAATTGCTACAGGCCAAGTTAAGCTGCACGGCTGGGTTTACAACATCGGTGAAGGCGACGTGCTTTGCTACAACGCTGAAACTGGTGAGTTTGAAGCCATGGACCAGAGCGCGGCTGAAGCACAGCTTTCGCGCGGCGAATAAGGTCAAACACTATGGTAAAAATTAATCTTTCAAATCTACGAGGCGATTTTACCGGCGGTTTGACAGCCGGTATCGTTGCTTTGCCACTGGCGCTTGCACTGGGTGTGGCGTCAGGTCTTGGCCCCATGGCTGGTCTTTATGGTGCAATCGCAGTAGGCTTCTTTGCCGCACTTTTTGGTGGAACGCCGGCGCAGATCTCTGGTCCTACAGGGCCAATGGTGGTTGTACTTGCGGGTTTGTTCGCGAGTCTTTCGGGTGACGCTAGCCTTATATTCACAGCGGTGATATTGGCCGGTATATTCCAGATCGTGTTTGGCGTTCTAGGTGTGGGCCAATACATTCGATTAGTGCCTTATCCGGTAATTTCGGGTTTCATGTCGGGCATTGGTGCCATCATCATTATTCTTCAATTAGGAAGACTATTGGGTCATGAGCCTCCAGGAGGAACAATTGGCGCACTGTCTTATCTGCCTACTGCCCTTGCTGACATCGATTTTGCTACCCTTGCATTAGGTTTAGGGACATTAGTCATTGCTTACAAATGGCCACCTCAATTAGGCAAGTATGTGCCAGGTGCGCTTGCTGCGCTAATCATCGGTACCCTAGTAAGTTTAGCGCTTTCAGTACCTGTACTGGGTGATATTCCTACTGGTTTACCAAGTCTACACCTACCTGTTTTCGACCAAAGTAAGGCACTGCTAATCCTTGAAGCAGCATTCATTCTTGCTGTATTGGGCGCTATCGATAGTCTGTTGACGTCACTTGTTGCTGATAACATGACACGTACTCGTCACGACAGTAATAAAGAGCTTATCGGACAAGGTATCGGTAACACATTTGCTGGCCTTATTGGCGGTATCGCGGGTGCGGGCGCGACAATGCGTACGGTTGTTAACATTCGCAGCGGTGGTAAGTACAACATTTCAGGTATGGTTCACGCGCTAGTACTTCTTGCTATTGTGTTAGGTCTTAGCCCACTAGCCGCGCAAATTCCTCATGCAGTACTTGCAGGTATTTTAGTTAAAGTTGGTTTAGACATCATCGACTGGAGCTACCTAAAGCGCGCGCATAAAGGTCCGCGTTGGGACTTCGGCCTAATGATTATGGTTCTTGCACTAACGGTGTTTGTAGACTTAATTACAGCGGTTGGCGTGGGTGTTGTATTTGCAGCACTAGCATACGTTAAGCAAATTGCGCAGCTTCAAATTGAAGAGCTCAAGAAGATCCCAGAGTCGCTAAACGACCCTAAAGAGAATGGCCTACTAGAGTCGCTTAAAGACAAGGTTTCAATCTTTAGCTTTGGCGGTCCGCTTAGCTTTGGCGCGGCAGCCGATTTAGGTCACCATGTGCGCGAACGCGTGAAGCCTGGATCAAAAGTGACGATTTTAGACTTCTCTCGTGTACCTTTGATGGATGTATCGGCGGCTATGGCAGTTGATACGGTAACATCAGACGCGCTTGCAGCTGGTCGACAGCTTGTGATTTGCGGGGCCAACGCTGAAGTGAATAGGGTACTTGAAGGCGTAAACGAAGCGCACCCAGGTATACCTAACTTCGAAACACTTCACGACGCCTTGCTTTATGCAAAAAAGCAAGTAGCCGGGACTGAAAGCAACACGAGTTTTCAAGCCGCAGCGCAATCGTGATAAGAGTTTGAGGTAAACAAAACCTTTCCCTTTTTTAGCCCTCCTTTGGAGGGCTTTTTTATGCCTGAAGTTCAGCTCTTTTTCGTCGATTGGCGATGAATAAGAAGATGCAAGAGCTCTTCAAACCCAATTTATCACTAACTTATTTGGATACAATATTTGCAGTTAAATTAATTGATTGTTCAATTAAACTTAACCTAAGTGTAACAATACCCGCCTAAAGTAGTGCGCAAACAATACACAACTACTTTGGGAAACACATGAAATCACGGAACAAATTATCTATAGCAATACTTGCTGCTCTTTCATCTATGGCTGCACCGTCACAGGTTTTGGCAGAAGAGGCGGAACGCGCAGAGGAAGAGCGCATAGAAGAAATTACGGTTGTAGGGCGCAGCGTTTCGTACGCGAATAACGCAACTAGCGACGATATGTTTAAGCAGCAGGCAAACCTGAGTAGTGTTTTAGCCGCGGTAGACAATTTGCCCGGTGTACTTATTAACGAAGGCGATACCTTTGGCGCTGACGATTGGTCGACGTCCATTGTTATTCGTGGGTTTCAGGTAAATCTAAACGAACAGCAAATAGGTATGACGGTAGATGGCATTGCCAACGGTAATTCAAACTACGGTGGTGGTGCAAAAGCGAATCGCTATATCGATACTGAAAACGTGAATGGTGTAGAAGTGTCTCAGGGTACAGCAGATATTGCTTCTCGTTCACACGAAGCTTTAGGCGGCACGCTCAACTTTACCACCATAGACCCGTCTATGGAGCAAGGGCTAGTCACTAGCATTACCGCAGGCGAGTTTGATGCATCAAAATATTATGTCCGTTATGAAACCGGTGAGATATTCAAAGACACTTACGCTTGGATAAGTCTTTCAAGCCAAGAAAGCTCTGACTTTATGCAGCAGGCGGCGGAAAACACCCGCGACCATTTAGCTATGAAGTTTATCTCTACCGTGAGTGATGTATCGCTCACGGGTTACCTGTCTTACGACGATACTCACGAAGATAACTACCAGCGTATTTATGGCTTAGCGCAATATGAGCAAAATCCAGACTGGGATCAGCTAACAGACGAGTGGACAGGGATTCCTTATCAAGATCAAGCGTATCGCAGAGGTTGGTCTACATTACGGGAAAACCTTTTTGCCTATCTTCAGGCTGAATTCACCATTGGCCAAGTCGATTTTATGACTAATGTGTATTATCACGATAATGAAGGCCGCGGCGAATGGGTGCCACCTTATATCGTTGATATCACTGATGACGGTGCACAAGGACACTCTGAACTTGTGGTCGGCAATACGGTTTACGGCGGGCAAGAGTTGGGTCAAATTTACTTCGTAGATAGACAAGGAAATCAGCTAAGCCCTATTGAAGGGTGTCAAAGCTCGCTTACTTTCCCTTATGGCGGTGCAGGCGCACAGTACGATCCAAGCTGTCATGCGCAAGGCGCTATCCCGGTAGGCTCTTACCGGCATACCCATTACGATAAAGAGCGTTTCGGTATAAATGCCGATGCAGTCTGGTACACCAAAATTGGTGATTTTGATAATACAGTTCGATTCGGCATTTGGTGGGAAGACTATGAGAGAGGTGAGTCACGAGACTGGCACAAGATCACCAATTCATCTATTAGCGTAGATTATGACAATGTGCCTTATTGGGTGCAGTACGACAGAACCTTCCCAGTCGATACCCTGATGTACTATGTGGAAGACGAGCTAGACCTAGGTTTTGCTCGTATTCGTGCCGGTGCGAAGAAGTTTAACGTCGATATTGAAAAAACAGACAACTTTGATTCAGCCAACAATTTAGCGGTAAATACTGACTCAGATACGCTATTCTCAGCGGGGATTGTTGCACCATTGCCATTTGAAGGACTAGAGGTCTTTGCAGGTTACGGTGAAAACTTTGCGGCAATTAAAGATGCACAACTAGAGCGTAACGACACTGACCTTCGCTTTATAAAGCCAGAAACCGCTGACAACATCGACGTGGGCTTGCGCTATGCATCACCAGGTTTTAATGCCAGCGTGACTTACTACAATATTGAGTTTAACGACCGTATACAATTTACCAGTAACGAAACTTCTGAGGGGATAGACTTTCTTGAAGCTGCAGCTGGTGGTTATAAAAATGTTGGCGGTATTGAGTCCAGTGGTTTTGAAATTTCAGCAGACGTAATGTTAACCGAAGAGTTCTCGTTGTTTACTTCGATTACCTTAAGCGATTCTGAGTACGTTGCGACGGTAGGCAGTTCAGGTACGCAATACGATACACTTGCTGATGCCCAAGCTGCTATCGCAGACGCTGAAAACCCTGAAGTATCGTTGGTAGCTATTGAAGGTAATACGGTTATCGGTACACCTGACACTATGGCAGTTGTAAGCCTAGACTGGGCACGCGACAACTACTTTGCTGGCTTATCGACTAAGTACGTTGATAGCCGTTACCTAGATATCGAAAATGCCGCACAAGTAGATGACTACATTGTTAGCGACTTCTATGTTGGCGGTTTTATCGAAAATATTGGCCCAGGTGTTGAAGAGCTGGAAGTGCGCTTAACAGTAAACAACCTGTTTGATGAAGACTATGCGTCTACCATCGCGCCGGGGGCATTTTGGATTGGTGCACCAAGAGCAGTAGCAGTCAACGCACGCTTAACCTTTTAATCGTGATATCATGCCTGTGACAGCATAGTGCTGTTGCAGGTTAATTTTTTGATTTAAGGTTTGGAGTTGTAGCATGCCCAAGGTGGGAATGGAGCCAGTTCGCAAGAAACAGTTAATTGAAGCAACGCTGGAAGTGATGGCAGAGGTTGGCTATCACGGCACAACGATCAGTTTAATTAGTAAAAGAGCTGGGCTTTCCTCAGGGATAATCAGTCACTATTTCGGTGATAAACAGGGGTTAATTGAAGCAACTATGCGCCACCTTCTCGATGCTCTTAAAATTACACAGCGCATTGACGATCCAGTTAAGCGTATTGACTTCATCATTGAGAACAACTTCTCGCAAACACAAGGGGCTAGTTCAGCCACCAATACCTGGTTTAACTTTTGGGCGCTGTCGCTTCACAACGAAGGCTTGCATCGATTGCAAACTATTAACCATAAGCGCTTAGAGCGGAATTTAGCTTTTAGCTACCGCAAGCTGCTTCAACCTGCACAGGTCAAAAATGCCGCTGCGTCTACCGCAGCACTCATTGATGGTTATTGGCTGCGCTATTCAATGGGAAGCGTAGGAAACGGTGATTTCTCGGAAGCTGTGGCGCGCTGTAAGCAGTACGTTCGCGATTTAGTCGTCCAATACGGGAAATAAACAAGCACACGGAAAAATAAGCGAGCGCTCGTTGCAGATGCGAAAAAAACTAACGTATCGATATTAAAAATATAAGAAAGGCGGAAGGACGTTAGTCGTACCGCCTTTCTTATATGTTAAGCAGTTGGTGCCCAACGCATCATGCTATTAGGCGCAGTGAGCCAATATATGACTCACAAAACTGCTCAATCAACACGTTACCAAATTCTCACGCGCTCTTCTGGCGCAAGATATAGTGCATCACCTGGTTTTACATCAAATGCCTCATACCATGCATCATGGTTTCTTGGCGCTTGTGCACGATAACGACCCGGTGCGTGTGTACCTGCGCGAAGTTGGTTCAGCATGCTTTCTTCCGTGCGCTTTTCTTTCCACACTTGTGCCCAAGCTAGGAAGAAGCGTTGATCGCCCGTAAGACCGTCAATTACTGGAGCCTCTTTGCCATTAAGGCTAAGCTTGTAAGCGTGATAGGCCATAGCTAGACCGCCAACATCACCGATGTTCTCACCTAGGCTGTTGCGACCGTTAACGAAGTTACCTTCGATAGGCTCGTATTGACTATATTGCTCGGCCAGCATATCTGCCTTTTCTTCAAATGCTGCTCTGTCGGCATCGGTCCACCAGTTGCGCTGAATGCCGTTAGCATCAGACTTCGAGCCCTGATCGTCAAAACCGTGACCCATCTCATGGCCAATTACCGCACCAATAGCACCATAGTTTACGGCTGCATCGGCATTTGGATCGAAGAATGGCGGTTGTAAAATAGCCGCTGGGAATACAATCTCATTGAACGAACTATTGTAGTAGGCATTAACACGCTGAGGTGTCATACCCCAACGGTTGCGGTCTGTTTTTTCTAGCTCGCGCTCAACTGACTGGTCTTGGAAGAAAGTACGCAGGTTGCGCACATTGCCTACTAAGTCTTTGTCGCTAATGGTTACGCCGTCGAATGACTGCCATTCATCTGGGTAGCCAATTTTAGGGTTAAACGCCATTAGCTTTTCTTTTGCGTTAACCTTGGTTTCTTCGCTCATCCAGTCTAGGTTTTCAATACGCTCACCTAACGCTGTACGTAAGTTTTCAACCAATTCCGCCATTTGCTCTTTTGAGCTCTCTGGGAAGTATTCGTTGACATAGATCTTGCCAATCGCAAAACCCAAAGACTCAGTGCCTGACATTTGGCTTACCGCACGTTTCCAGCGAGGACGTGGCTCTTGCTGGCCGCTCAGCGTGCGACCGAAGAAGTCAAAATTAGCTAAGTAGATATCTTCAGAAAGGAAGCCAGCGTTATTTGAAATAGTGTGATACTTCAAATACGATTTCCAGTCGGCTAAGTCCGCCTCGTTAATAATTTTGATAACGTCTTTGACTGGCTCTGGTTGGCTAATATTTAGTTCAGGTACCTTGTAGCCCGTTTGAGCAAAATATGTGTCCCAATCAAAACCTGGGTATGCGTCAGACAGTTTGCTTCGCTCAATTTGATTTAGCGTTAGGTCGCGGTCACGGCGTTTTTCACGGGGCCACTGAATGTCTGCAATTTGTGTCTCAAGAGCAAGAATGTTCGCTGCTTTTTCTGCTGCGTTTTCTTCACCAGCAAAAGTAAGCATTTCCTCAATATGTGCTACGTAAGCTTCGCGAATCTTCACAAAACGTTCGCTATCGCTTAGGTAGTAATCGCGATCAGGAAGGCCTAAACCACCTACACCAACACTTAGCTGGTATTCATTCGGGTCAAGGCGGTTGTACCACATGCCACCATAAATAGGTGTGCTTGAACCTACCAGCCAGCTATTACCAAATGCCTTGGTTAAGTCAGTTCTATTTTCGATGCTTTCTATAGATGTAAGTACGTCCTGAATTGGCTCAATACCTTTTTCATTAATGGTATCGGTGTCCATATAGGCAACAAAGAAGTCATGAACAAGCTGCTCTTCTTCATTTAAAGAGGTTTTCTCCATAAGCCCATCAATGATGTTTTTAACCTGCTCTTCACTGCGTTCTGCTAGACCAGTGAACGCGCCATAGCGGGTTTTATCTGCAGGAAGCTCATAGTTGTCGTACCATGTTCCGCTTGCATACATAAAGAAGTCATCACCAGGTTTTACAGCTTCGTTACGTGCGCTTAAGTCAACGCCGAAAGAACCTAGCTCTGCTTCACCTTTTGCCTCAACAGCGGTTTCCTGAGTTTGTTCTTTTACTTGCTCAGGCTGACCGCAGCCTGCAAGGCCCAAAGATGCCGCAATCGCTACGGCTAAAAGTTTATGTTTCATCATTTTTCTCGTTGTGATTATAAGTGTCGTCGTTAGGTGCAGTGACACTTGTTGTTTTTAAAGTAGGCACAAATTCCTTGTTAAACGGTAAAGCATTCCGTGCCTGATTAAAATAGCTTGCGATATGCGGCGTTTCGCGCTGTAAAAAGTCTGCTACAGCAGTGTGAAACGACGGATGTTGTAATTTGTGATGAGAACGGCAATAAATGGGCTCGAAGCCTCGAAGTATTTTATGTTCACCTTGGGTACCGGGATTAAAAATCGATAGCTTTTTCGAGATGGCAAACTCAATGCCTTCAAAATAGCAGCAGGCAAAGTGTAACCCATCTATTTCTTTAAGTGCTCCCCAGTATCTGCCATACAGCCCTGTTTCATCATAGAAGAATAAGGCGCTAGCTACCGCAATTTCATTTTCTATTGCAGTTACAATAAGCATGCTGTCGCTCATGGTCTCGACAAGTTGCTCAAAGAACGCGTCATTTAAATATCCCACGTGGCCGCTGCGTTTTAAATAGGTTGCTTTGTAACACTTTGTGAAAAACTGCAGGGTTTCTGGGGTAATTTCATTTCCCGAATGGTGGGTAAAACGAACGCCTCGCTCACTGAGTTTACGGCGGCTTTTCTTGATATCTTTTCTTTTGCGGGATGTCAGCGCATTAAGAAAATCGTCGAAATTACCATACCCGTAGTTATGCCATTGAAATTGAACGGCGTAACGGGTTAAATATCGGCTTGCAGCTTGGGCTAAATCCGAAGTTTTCGTTTCGCTGCTAATTGAAAGTTGTGCTGATGTTTTCTCATTGGGATACAGGTAGTGAAAAGAAGACAGCTCCTCCCCAAACACTGTCGCTACATACTCCGTCAAAGTATGTTCCAGTTTCTCTACAAGAGTGTGCGTTAAGGTTACGCTATCATCGCAAAGTATTCTTGGTCCTGTAACCGGGGTGAAAGGAACTGCTGATATCCATTTAGGATAATAGTCGAGCCCGTGCTGCGCATATGCGTTGGCCCATGCATGGTCAAATACATACTCGCCATAGCTATGCGTTTTCAGAAAGCCAGGAATAAGAATACTAACTCTTTCCTGCTGATCATGGTTTATAGCAATATGACAAGGTTGCCAGCCCGATTCGTTTTTACACGAACCGCTGCTTTCTAAGGCATGCAAAAACTCATAGGAAAGAAAAGGGCCTGCATTTTTTGCAAGCTGTTGCCAACGCTCTTTCGAAAGCTGTTCGATAGAATCAATTATTGTTATGCGATAGTCAGGTACTGTCATGCAGTTAATATCATGTAGAGGGTTTATGCGTAAAACGCCTAGATAGTCGCAATATACGAGTATTTAACGCTAAAATAACGCGGTTTCTACGTTTAATACAGAAGAGTAAGTTTACAAAAATGTCAGAGTTCGATCGAAAAATCATTACCGACGCGATTACTCGCATGCTGGCACGACGAGAGCATAGCTTTAACGAAGTAGTGCGCAAGCTACAGCAAAAAGGAATAGCGAGTGAGGCTTTCATGCCTATTCTGGAGGAATTTAAAGACGCTGATATTCAAAGTGACGCCAGGTTTGCTGAAAGCCGAGCGCGCGCACTGTATTTGAAAGGTAAGGGACCTCGTTCAATAAAACTAGACCTACAACAATATGGTGTAGATGAGAGTACTGCTGAGCATGCAATGACAGAGATTGATGCTGACTGGTTTGAAAGCGCGAAAAAAGTAAAAGAGAAAAAGTTTGGCGAGTTGTATGAAACAGAATTCGCCTTGAGACAAAAGCAAAAACAATTTTTGCAGTATCGTGGTTTTTACCAAGAACACATCGATTATGCGGTCAGTGCTAATTAAACTAAACGTTTCCTTTCGGCCAGTTTTGCCAAGCACCGCACCTTCTCACTAATCACCCTAATGAATATCCGCTATTTTTTACTAAATTAAGGTAAAATTTGGCGGTATCTCGTGCCCTTGCCACTTAACAAAATTGCGCTTTCCGTGGTATTGTTGCGCAAATTTGTGCGCATTTTTATTATTCAAAGAACGGTAATAGGATATGGCACATTGAGTAATGACGAAATGTCCCGATTATAAGTCTTATCAAACAGGCAATTCGCACGTTTCAAAAATAGAATAAAGGAAGTTAGGTTTTCAATGACATTATCAACTGCTGACTTACGTAACAAGTTTATCGATTATTTTAAAAGCCATGGCCATCAGGCGGTGGCAAGCTCGTCACTGGTGCCGGCAGATGATCCCACGCTTCTTTTTACTAATGCGGGCATGAACCAGTTTAAAGACTGCTTCTTAGGTGCAGAAAAGCGTAGTTATACCCGAGCAGTCTCTTCGCAGCGTTGTGTGCGCGCCGGTGGTAAACACAACGACCTTGAAAACGTGGGTTATACCGCCCGTCACCATACTTTTTTCGAAATGATGGGTAACTTTAGCTTCGGCGATTATTTCAAAAAAGAAGCGATTGAGTTTGCATGGAACTTCCTAACTAAAGAAGTGGGTTTACCAAAAGAAAAGTTACTCGTTACCGTTTACTCTGACGACGATGAAGCGTTTGATATTTGGGAAAACCACATCGGTGTGCCTAAAGAAAAAATCATCCGTATTAGCACATCAGATAATTTCTGGTCTATGGGTGATACTGGCCCGTGTGGTCCTTGCTCCGAAATTTTTTATGACCATGGTGCACACATCTGGGGGGGGCCTCCAGGAACGCCTGAAGAAGACGGCGACCGGTTCATTGAGATTTGGAACTTGGTATTTATGCAGTTTAATAAGCAAGCTGACGGTACCATGGAGTCACTCCCTAAGCCTTCAATCGATACCGGAATGGGCCTTGAGCGTATATCAGCTATTTTGCAGAACGTGCACAGTAACTACGAGATTGACCTGTTCCAAAACTTGATTAAGTCAGCGGCATCAATTGTTGGTACTGACGACTTAGAAAACAAATCTTTGCGTGTTATTGCCGATCATATCCGTTCGTGTAGCTTCTTAATTTGCGATGGCGTAATGCCTACCAATGAAGGGCGAGGCTATGTGTTGCGCCGTATTATTCGTCGTGCGGTTCGACATGGCTACCAGCTAGGCGCAAACGATATTTTCTTCTATAAGCTAGTGGCATCACTGGCTAAAGAAATGGGCGAGGCGTACCCAGAACTTGTCGACCAGCTGCCTGTTATAGAAAAAGTACTTCGCGTTGAAGAAGAGCAATTTAGTAAAACTCTAGCCCGTGGTATGGCTATTCTAAACGACACTCTGGAAACCCTAGAAGGCGATACAGTACCAGGTGATGTAGTGTTTAAGCTTTACGACACTTACGGTTTCCCTACAGATTTAACAAACGATGTGGCGCGTGAGCATGACCTTAAGATTGACGAAGAAGGTTTTGAAGCTGCAATGCAAGCACAGCGTGCCCGTGCCCAGCAGGCAAGTAACTTTGGTGCAGACTACAACAGCAAGCTTGCCATTGACCACACAACCTCATTCACAGGTTATACCGATGTGGAAGGACAGGCTAATGTGGTTGAACTTATTGCCGACAACGCGTTTGTAGAAAAGCTAGAAGACGGTCAGGAAGGCGTTGTGGTACTAGACAGTACGCCGTTCTACGCTGAAAGCGGCGGTCAGGCTGGTGACAAAGGTGTACTTCGCGTTGCTAACGGTGAGTTCATTGTGACAGACACCCAAAAAATGGGTAATGCATTTGCGCACAAAGGTATTGCTAAAGGCTCGGTATCTAAAGGTGATACGGCAACTGCTGCGATTGATTCTGCAAATCGTGAAGCGATTAAAAAGAACCACAGTGCTACACACTTACTTCACGCGGCGCTGCGTGAAATTCTTGGTGAGCACGTAACTCAGAAAGGTTCATTGGTTGAAGCGCCGCGCATGCGTTTTGACTTCTCGCATTTTGAGGCAGTAACAGCAGAGCAGCTTACTGAGATTGAAAGACGAGTTAACCAAGAAATACGAGCAAACCACACGTTAGCAACTGAACTCATGGATTTGGATGAAGCCAAAGCATCAGGTGCTATGGCGCTATTTGGCGAAAAGTACGATGAAAAAGTTCGTGTTGTAACCATGGGCCCATTCTCTGTTGAGCTATGTGGCGGTACACACGTTGCGCGTACTGGTGATATTGGGTTATTTAAAATTACCAGTGAGGCGGGTATTGCATCGGGCGTTCGACGCATTGAAGCGGTAACAGGTGAGCAAGCCCTTGAAGTTGTGCAAGCGCAACAGGCTACCTTGGCTTCATTGTCTGGCTTGTTAAAAACTGACAACCAGAATCTACTCGAACGCGTAGTTTCTCTACAAAATCAGACTAAAGAACTAGAAAAAGCACTCAATTCTGCTAAACAAAAACTGGCGAGTCAGCAAGGTGCTGATATGCTTAGTAATGCAGTAGAGATAAATGGCGTTAAAGTTCTTGTTGCGAATTTGGAAGGTGTTGAAGCGAAGTCATTGCGTTCAATGATGGATGACATTAAAAACCGAATTGGCGAAGGGATCGTAGTACTAGGTGTGGCCAACGATGCGAAAGTGAATCTTATTGCTGGCGTTACTAAAAACCTCACAGGTAAAGTAAAGGCAGGCGAGCTGGTTAACTTTGTTGCATCTCAAGTAGGTGGCAAGGGAGGCGGTCGTCCTGACATGGCGCAGGCAGGTGGAGACCAGCCTGAAAACTTGAACCAAGCACTAGATTCGGTTAACGCTTGGTTACAAGATAAGCTATAATTATTTTTGTGTATAACAGTGAGTTTTTGAAGTGACACAGAGACAGGGAATCACTGTCGCTACCATCGGGTCGTGCCGTTGGGTTGGCAAATCTTAATGGATTATGTTCAGTATTAAGGAACAGGAGCAAGAGAATGCTTATTTTGACTCGTCGAGTTGGTGAAACACTTATGGTTGGTGACGATGTAACCGTTACCGTACTGGGTGTAAAAGGGAATCAGGTACGTATAGGTGTTAATGCACCAAAAGAAGTTTCTGTGCACCGTGAAGAGATATATATGCGCATTCAGGCAGAAAAAGGCGGTCAGCCAGATTCTGCGGAATAATTGCATTGTACGATTCATTGGAAAGGTCAGCTTTAGCTGACCTTTTTTGTTTGAGGCCAGAAAATTTTTTGGATTTTTTCCTTTCAAGTACAATTGGAGCCAAATTGCGAAGTAGGTATAAATGAGTAAATTCAAAAATTAGTGTAAAATTCAGTAGGAAGTGTTGAGTGACTGATTAAATTCAAACGGAAACTGTTGCCAAGCGTTTTATAACTTTTGATTTAATTGTTTGTATTGCGAACAGATTACTGGTTTTTTGTTCGAATCGTTTAAAATGGCAGCGAGTGAACAATTTCTTTATAAAAAAGGTTTGACTCAGGCCAATGAATCCGTAAAATGCACCCCGCAGTCAAGGAGAGGTGGGTGAGTGGCTGAAACCAGTTCCCTGCTAAGGAACCATACGCATATACGCGTATCGAGGGTTCGAATCCCTCCCTCTCCGCCATTATTAGTTGGCAGTGGCGGTCAACAACAAGTTTTGCGCGTGTGTAGCTCAGCTGGATAGAGTACCTGGCTACGAACCAGGCGGTCGGAGGTTCGAATCCTTCCACACGCGCCACTTATTTTAAAGCGTCACCTTTTGAGGTAAAACTCAAAAGTATACAAGTTAACGCGTGTGTAGCTCAGCTGGATAGAGTACCTGGCTACGAACCAGGCGGTCGGAGGTTCGAATCCTTCCACACGCGCCATATTGAATAGCCCACCTTTTTAGGTGGGCTTTTTCATTTCTGACTCCTTCATCGCCTTGTTTCTTTTTACGCTACTTTCGTATAAGCGCGTTGTTTGAAATTTAAGCTAAACTTAATGTGTCTGACAGCAGTTAAGCGCGAGGTACGCTATGGCACATCCATCCACTACTTTTCGATTTCTTGCAGAGCCTACCGATGTTAATTTCGGCGGTAATGTCCACGGCGGTATCGTCATGAAGTGGATTGATCAAGCGGCCTATGCGTGTGCTGCTCAGTGGTCGAAATGCTATTGCGTTACGGTATCCGCTAACGGCATACGTTTCATAAAACCTATAAAAGTCGGTCAACTTGTTGAGATAACTGCGTCTCTCGTTCATACAGGTAGCTCGAGTATGCACATTTATGTGGTGGTTAAATCAGGGGACGCAACGGCCAACACAACCACCGTAGCTAACCGTTGTTTCATTACATTTATGGCGGTAGATTGCGACGGCAAACAGGTGATCGTGCCTTCATATATTCCAGAAGACGAGCAGCATATGCAATTAGAATTAGTAGCTATGCATGCTAAAGACTTTGCAAAACGGTTAGACAGCGACTTTACAGAGAATACTGGTTTTCATTAAACCGTGTTTGTTTAAAAAAATTAACTGCGATGCTTAAAGCAACATCTCTCAGTATGCTATTGATACTATGTTTTTGTTGCAAATTTATTAAGTAATTATGCATTAAGTTGCACATTGGTGGGTTTTATTCAAATTTAAGTGGTTTTTTATGCTGTTTTGTTGTGTTTTTAAAAACCTCGTGATACTTATTCAGGTACAAAATAACAACAGGATTGAATATGAATTCGGAATCCGTCGCTAGTTTGCTCATTGAAGCAGGCTCTCTTATGCTCATAGGAATGGTATTTGTCTTTTCGTTCTTGGGGCTGCTTATTGTTGGCATTCATTTAATTGCACGTTTTTGTGAAGCATTTCCAGGTGAAAAGCCTGATACTGTAGCGACACGTCCCTCAGCCAACTTTGCTCGAGATAATCAAGCGGTACAACCGGGGATAGACGGTAATGTCATCGCTGCTATTTCTGCCGCAATTCATACCCATCGCCAAAATTCTAAAAAATAATCCATATCAGGAGTTACCATGTCTAAGCCTCTGGCCCTTACTGAGCTGGTTCTGCGTGATGCCCATCAATCGCTTCTTGCTACGCGTATGCGTATTGAGGATATGCTTCCAATTGCTGAAAAGTTAGATAAAGCAGGTTTTTGGTCTGTTGAATCTTGGGGCGGTGCGACCTTTGATGCCTGCATCCGTTACTTGGGAGAAGACCCATGGGAGCGCATCCGTAAGTTAAAGGCAGCCATGCCCAATACCAAACAGCAAATGTTACTGCGTGGTCAAAACCTATTAGGTTATCGCCACTATGCTGACGATGTCGTGACTCGCTTTGTAGAGCGCGCTCACGAAAGCGGTGTAGATGTTTTCAGAATTTTTGATGCCATGAATGACATCAGAAATTTGAAAACCGCTATTAAAGCTACCATAGACAGCGGCGCTCACGCGCAAGGCACGATTTCTTACACAGTAAGTCCAGTGCACAATCTTGAGCTATGGCTTGATATGGCAAAACAACTTGAAGATCTCGGCGTGCACTCTATCTGTGTGAAAGACATGGCCGGGCTTTTGAAGCCCTATGAATGCGAGGCATTAATTACAGGGTTAAAAGAGACCGTCGATGTGCCTATTGCCATGCAGTGTCACGCCACAACAGGGTTGAGCACGGCAACTTACCAAAAGGCCATTGATGCCGGTATTGATATGCTCGATACAGCTATCTCATCAATGAGCATGACCTACGGTCACAGCGCAACTGAAACTATGGTCTCAATCGTTGAAGGCACAGAACGCGACACGGGTATTGCGCTACCTGAACTGGAAGACATTGCGAGTTATTTTAGAGAAGTCAGAAAGAAATACAGTAAATTTGAAGGAAGCCTTAAAGGCGTAGATGCACGTATTCTGCTGGCCCAAGTGCCAGGTGGCATGCTAACCAACATGGAAAGTCAGCTAAAAGAGCAGGGGGCTGAAGATAAATTCGAAGAGGTGTTAAAAGAAATCCCACGGGTACGTGAAGATCTTGGATTTATCCCTCTTGTAACGCCCACCTCGCAAATTGTCGGCACGCAGTCGGTACTTAATGTGCTGACAGGCGAGCGCTACAAGAGCATTACCAAAGAAACTGCTGGTGTGCTCAAAGGCGAGTATGGCGCTACTGCAGCGCCAGTAAACAAAGATCTACAAGAGCGTGTACTAGATGGTGCAGAGCCCGTTACTTGCAGACCTGCTGATAATATTGCGCCCGAGCTTGACGCGCTGAGTAAAGAGCTAGATGAACTGGCCGAGAAAAAGCAGCTTTCGCTGTCAGATGACAAAATCGATGATGTGCTGACTTATGCACTATTTCCGCAGATAGGTCTTAAGTTTATCGAAAATCGCGGCAACCCTGATGCGTTTGAACCTGCACCGGGCGTTCCAGAGTCGCAAGGTACGAATGCGCCCCAGCCTGCTGAAGCTAGGTCAAACTCACAAGGGGCTACTGCGAGTGAAACTTACGACGTGAACGTAGACGGTAAAGTGTATCGCGTAGAGGTGGCACCTTCAGGTACGCTAACGAACGTTACGCCTGCCGATACGTCACAATCCCAGCCACAAACAGCTAGTACAGCTCCAGCCGCTGCGGCCTCGTCCCAGTCTATTGATGCGCCACTAGCGGGTAACGTGTTCAAAGTATTAGTAAGAACCGGCGATAATGTGTCCGAAGGCGATGTAGTGATGATCCTTGAAGCTATGAAAATGGAAACAGAGATCCGATCGGCGTTTACCGGTACGGTCACTGACATTACCGTGGGCGAAGGCGATGCTGTAACTAGCGGTCAATCGTTAATCTTATTGGGGTAATACATGGATAAGTTAATGGTACTTTGGGATAGTACCGCGCTTGCGCATTTTGAAGCCGGCCAGCTCATTATGATGGCGGTAGGCTTCGGGTTACTTTATTTAGCCATTGTAAAAAAGTTTGAGCCACTGCTTTTATTACCCATTGGTTTTGGAGCACTGCTTACGAATATTCCAATTGCTGGTTTTTCAGAAGCGGGTGGCTTATTGCACTATATCTATAAAATTGGCATTGATACAGGCGTATTCCCTTTGCTCATTTTTATGGGGGTCGGGGCAATGACAGACTTTAGCGCGCTTATTGCAAACCCTAGAATGCTGCTACTTGGCGCAGCCGCTCAATTCGGTATTTTTGCTACCCTATTTGGTGCAATAGCATTAAATCTTATTCCGGGTTTTGAATTTACGCTAAAAGATGCCAGTGCCATTGCCATTATAGGTGGCGCAGATGGGCCGACGGCTATCTTTCTTGCTTCACGTTTAGCGCCTGACTTACTCGGTGCTATTGCGGTTGCCGCATATTCTTATATGGCGCTAGTGCCTATCATCCAGCCGCCCATTATGAAAGCGCTGACCACAAAAGAGGAACGCGAAATAAAAATGGGTCAACTTCGGCCTGTGTCGAAGCGAGAGAAAATTATCTTTCCACTCGCCGTATTGTTTATGACCATTTTGTTTTTACCGGCAGCTACGCCGCTAGTAGGTATGTTCTGCTTTGGTAATTTAATGAAAGAATGTGGCGTTGTTGACAGGCTGAGTAAAACAGCCCAAAACGAGCTTATTAACACTGTGACTATTTTCCTAGGGTTAGCCGTGGGCTCTAAGCTATCGGCTGAAGCATTTCTTACGGTGGAAACCTTGGGTATTTTGGGCTTGGGCGCAATTGCCTTTGGTATCGGTACCGCTGCTGGCGTGTTGATGGCTAAGCTAATGAGTAAGTTATCCGGTGGTAGTATCAACCCGCTTATTGGTGCTGCGGGCGTGTCTGCCGTGCCTATGGCTGCGCGAGTCGTAAATAAGGTTGGCTTGGAAGCAAACCCTCACAACTTCCTACTGATGCATGCAATGGGGCCTAATGTAGCCGGTGTGTTAGGTAGTGCAGTTGCTGCTGGCATTTTGTTAGCACTGGTTGGCTAAAAAGCGTAATGGCATATTTGATGCTGCGGGGGCAGGTTACTGCCCTCAGCGCTTTAACGGATTGTATTTTGCGGCACTAGCGACTGGTAAGCGGTGACTAATTTCTTGGTGCGAGTGTGCTGAGGCCACCTAAAAATTGTCTCAGTTTTACCTTCCTCTACAATTTCGCCGCCTTCCATCACCACAATTCTATCGGCAATATGCCGGACAATGCCTAAGTTATGGCTTATGAAGATGAATGCCAAGCCAAGCTCTTGTTGTAGTTGCAGTATTAGGTTCACCGTTTGCGAGCGAATAGTAGGGTCTAACGCAGCAAAGGGCTCATCTGCCACAAGCACTTTGGGTTTTAGAACTATTGCTCTAGCCAAAGCCACGCGCTGCTGTTGACCGTCAGAAAGCATGTGCCGGTAAAAGTAATAGTGCTCGCGAAGCAACCCTACCTTTACCAACATATCTTCGATAATAGGCTTGCGTTCCGCCTCGCTAAGACCCGTATTCAACCGCAAGGGTTCATCTAGGATTTTGCCTACTGGAACCGATGGGTTCATCGATTCAGCACTGTGCTGCAGAATCATTCGAATGTCGTGGGTACGCTTGCGTTGCCCGTCTTTTGACTGATACTTAGCTAAATACTTGTGAGTGTTTATTTCAATTTCGCCTGCATCGGCAGGTAATGCGCCAACTAATAATTTAGCAAGAAGGGATTTACCCGAACGGTTTTCCCCTATGATGGCAATAGTTTCCCCCCGTTTAACGCTCATATTCACCGGGCCAAGTTGAAATACTTCAGGTCGCTTTAACCAGCGCTTCTTTTCGTTATGTATAAATGTGAGGTCTTTTACCTGTAAAACATCCATCACAGCTTCTCCATATGTAGCGGGTAATGACAGCTGTAGCTATGATCGTGAATTTTGCGTACGGCGGGTGTTTGTACACAGGCGCGCTGAGCTCGCGGACAGCGGGGGCCTAAACGACAACCAATAGGTAAATGTTGTAGCGTTGGTATAGAACCGCTTAATGTAGGTAATGCAGATTTAGGCGGTAAATCTTTTCTGAAGCTTGGCGCACTGTCTAATAGCGCTTTAGTGTAAGGGTGGAGAGGACGCTTTTTAATGTGCTTCATTTTTCCCGATTCCACCGTTTGCCCCGCGTAAAGCACTGTCATTGAATGTGACATACTCGCGATGGCAAGCAAATCATGGCTGACAAACAAAATCGATAGGGAGCGAGTTTGATTAAGACGCGTAAAGAGTTTTAGGATCTGCGTCTTAGTCGTAGGCTCCATGCCTCGGGTAGGATCATCTGCGATAAGTAATTTGGGTTGAGACACCAGCGCCATCGCTATCATAAACTTTTGCCCAATATCAGCGGGAATTTGGTGAGGGAATGCACTTAGGTAATGCTTATGGTGCTTTATGCCCACCTTATGCACGGTACTAATGGCTATCTTCTTTCTGTGCTGAGCGCGTTGCCAAAACCAGTTTCCTTCAACAAATTCATCAGGAATACTTTCTTCAAGCTGTTCACCAAGTGTGGCTGACGGGTCAAGCGCCGCTTGCGGGTTTTGAAAAACCACCGCGATTTCACGACGCATCACTTCGCGGCGCTGTTGAACCGACATACCCAGTAGGTTTTCCCCATTCCAGCTCATGCGATCGGCGGTTAAGTTCCACTGGTTTGGCAACGCTCCGCAGATCGCCGATACAATAAGGCTTTTACCAGAACCTGATTCGCCCACCAGTGCACGAATCTCACCCGAACTCACTGACAAATTTACTTTATCCAGAGCCTTTATGGTGCTATCACCGTTCTGCATTTCTAGGGTGAGGTTTTTGATATCAAGCATCGGCATGTTAGTGACTCACTCTTTTTCTTAGTGAAGAACGCAAGCCGTCACCCACGATATTGATGGACAGTACAATAAAAAATATCGCCATACCCGGAACCGCTACGTTCCAAGGCGCTAGGTAAGTAACGTCTAATCCGTCGGCGAGAATAACGCCTAACTCTGGCAGGGGCGATTGGGCGCCCAGGTTTAAGAAACCAAGCGCTGAGATATCGATAACCGCAATAGAAAGGGCCAGCGTTCCCTGAACAACAAGCATTTCTGTCATATTAGGTAAGATAGAATGAACGAAAAGCTGCCATTTGCTTGCGCCATCAAGCGTCGAAGCAACTATGTAGTCTTTTTTCATTTCTGCGCGCACGAAACTTCGCGTGTGATGCACAAACTGGGGAATAAGCGCTAAGGTAATGGCCCACATACTATTGACTAAACCCGTGCCCAGTATTGCAACTATGATAATAGCAATTAGTAGAGTAGGGATCGCCATAAGCGCATCAAGTAAATGATTAACGACGCTTGAGCGAACCCCTCGCAGCATACCGGCCAGCGTACCTAAACTTACGCCAACTAGCATCGCAAGTACTACGGTTAATAAGGCTGAGCCCAGCGTTGTTCTGCAGCCGTAAATGATACGGGTAAATAAGTCTCTTCCAAGCGCGTCTGTGCCGAACAAATGGGAGATAGATCCATTCGCTAGCCAACTAGGCGGAATTAACAATCCATCAATGTTCTGTTCTACAGCGTCATAAGGTGTAATGAGAGGAGCAAATAAGGCGCACACCACAAATAGCGCGAGCATTATTAAACCCAGCATAGAAATGTGGCTGGCCTTGAACGAAGCCCAAGTCCGTTGCCAAGGGGATGGATGGAACTCTTCTTCGTACAAACTAAACTGTGGCACGCTCGTATTTCTCTCTACTTGGGTCAATCATACGATTTAATACATCGACCAAAATCGTAAGGGTAATCACTACCGTTGATACTGCCATCATACCGATACGCAAGGCGGGGTAATCTCGTTGATAGATGGCTTGAATCAGCCAGTTGCCGATTCCAGGCCATGAAAACAAGGTTTCAACAATCATTGCATTGGTGATAAGCGTCGTAATCTGAATTGCCATCAGTGGCAAAATCGGTAGTAGTGCATTACGTAGAATATGGCGAAAAAATATCTGCCAGCTAGAAAGACCGCGCGACTGGGCTGCAGCAATATACTCGCGATGCTTCACATCTATAACTGAGCGTCGGGTTATGCGAATCAGTGAGGCAGTAGTTATGGCGCCAATAGCAAATGTTGGTAACGCTAAGTGCGACAGTGCATCTTTAAATGCCAGAGTCTTGTTTTCATTATCTGACAGTAAAACGTCAATTAGAATAAAGCCTGTAACAGGCTCTATGTCGTAAATTAGGCTTATTCGACCAGATAGTGGGGCCACGTCCAATTCCAAACTGAAGACGAGAATAAGCAGGAGTGCGAACCAGAAAACGGGAAAAGAATAAGTAGTAATGCTTGCACTATTTATTAGGTGGTCAGAGGTTGAATAGCAGCGAATGCCGGCATAGTAGCCTAAGGGAATGCCGACAAATAAAGCCATTAGCATTGCATACGTCGCCAGTTCCATTGTTGCAGGCATTGCAATCCCCACTTCTTCTCTTAAAGGGAGGCCAGACTTGAAGCTATAGCCCCAATCACCGGTCAGCAAATTACCTACATAGTAGAAAAACTGGAAAATATAAGACTGGTCTAATTTGAATTGTTGCTCAAGCGCTGCGCGCTGCATCTCATTTTGTGGAACAAGCCCGGTTAAATTTTCTAACGTATCACCTGGAAAAAGGTAAGCGAGCGAGAACGATATAATCGTTAACACGAGAAGCGTCAATATAAATAAAGTGCAGTATCTCAGGAGGATTTGTATCACAGTTTTTTCTCTACCCCGCCAAAACGCACGCCGCCAAAGGGGTTAATTGTCATGCCCTTTAACTCATTCCTGTACGCTTGATAGCGGTAGGCATGCGCAATGGGTACTACAGGAAGACGTTCGTATAATAGCCTATTTACTTGCTTGTAAATAGCCGATCTCTCGTCGATATCATCGGTTTGAAGTGCTTCGTTAAGTAGCTTGTCATAATCATCATTACACCACATCGCTCGATTTGTCCCTGATGGGATTGCTCCGCAGCTCAATAGGGGGCGATAGAAGTTATCAGGATCACCATTATCGGCAGACCATCCTATTAGCACAGAGTCATGCAAGCCTTCTTGTAGGTGGCGTCTAAATGTAGCCCAATCGTAACTTACGATAGTTGCTTCTACACCTATATCGCGAAGGTATCGCTGAATTAGCTCTGCCATTTTTGTCGCGTTAGGGTTGTAAGCGCGCTCGACCGGCATTGCCCATATTGTCATTGAAAATCCGGGGGCTATACCGGCATCAGCCAGTAATTTCCGCGCTAAAACAGGATTGTAAGCCGTGTCATCTGCATCGTTCTGAAATGCCCAACTTGCCGCGGGCAGCAGGGTTTTAGCCCGTGTTGCACTGTCGAAGTAAACCGCCTCTAACAAAGTGTTCTTATCTATAGCCGCGGCGAGTGCACGCCTTACATCGGGATTATCAAACGGCGGGCGCTGCGTATTAAACGCCCAAAATCCCACGTTAAGCCCCGGTTTTTCGGCCAACGTTAGGTCATCCTCAGTGCGAATAACTTCAAGCTCAGTTTGTGCCGGGAATGCGGTGGCGTCACATTCCCCAGTCATTAGTTTAGCCAGTCGCAATGAACTTCGTGGTGTTATATCGAAAATGAGTTGTTCGACCTGAGTAATTTTCTGCTTTTCGCTCACATTTTGTAGCTCGGTAGCTAAATCACTCCCTTTTACTTCATGTGTTTGTGTGCGCCAGTAGTTGTCGTGGCGCAAATACTTAATGAAGTGGTCTTTTCGATAACTCTCAAATTTGAAGGGGCCGGTGCCTATCGGGAGCTGATCAATTTTGCTAGGCGTACCGGCCTGTGCAAGCTCCGTTGCATATTCCTTTGACAGTATAACGGCAAAATCGGTGGCTAAATTTGCCAAAAATGAGCTGTCCCGACGTTTAAGGGTAATCTCAACACGATAACCGTTTACTCGTTCAACAGATGCAATATTTTGAGCAATACCAATGCTTTCAAAGTATGGATAGCTTCCGCCCGACACGTAATGATAGGGATGTGATTTTAAGCGCCAGCGGTCGATGCTAAAGATGACGTCGTCGGCGTTAAAGTTTCTGCTGGGTTCAAAATAGCCCGTAGTGTGAAACCATACGTCTTTGCGAAGCTGAAAGGCGTAGGTTAGTCCATCGTCACTAACTAACCAGCTGCTTGCAAGACTTGGCACAATGCGACCAGAGTCAGGGTCGAAATCAAGTAGTCTGTCGTACAGTTGGTGAGATGACGCATCTGATGTTGTGCTTGATGTGTCAAGCTGCGGATTGAAAGTAACTGGATTACTTTCAGAACAATAGATAATACCCGTATTATAAAACGCTTGTTTATTCTGCTTCGCACAGGATGCAACAAGAAGCGCTGTGCATAAACATAATGACAAACGCTTCACCAAACAATGGGACATGCTTTACGCCTCGACGTTTTCAGCAGAAGAATCTAGTAAGTTATATTTTTTGAGATAGCCTCGCAGCTGATGGTAAGTCAGGCTCAATTTTTCAGCAGTTTTCTTTTGATTAAACTGACTGTCAGCAAGTGCCTGTTTTATCATATCTATCTCATGTTGTTGAGAGCGTTCTTTTAAATCTATGGGATATTCAACAATTTCTTGCTTTTTGACAGGGGGAAGCGGTGTAACGTCAGCACTTTCAATACGTTCATTAGTCATAGGCGTGTTTAGCGGTGCAACAACATCAGACGAATCTGAGGCGCTCACCCTATCATTTGTTTTTACTCTGCCTTTCGGGCGGTAGACTGATTCGAAGGGGTCTAAGACTATTTCATGAACGGGAAGGTGAGGGTTATTCGTTCTGTAAACCGCACGTTCAACCACATTTTTGAGTTCACGAATGTTACCAGGCCAGTCATAATCAAGCAGGGTACGTTTTGCTTTTTCAGTAAAGCCGCTAAACAGTTCCATTTCCATTTCACGGGCCATATTAATGGCGAAGTTTTCGGCCAACATCATGATATCTTCTTGGCGCTCGCGAAGCGGAGGGATGGTGATAACGTCAAAAGCAAGTCGGTCGAGAAGATCCGCGCGAAATTCACCGGCATCGGCAAGAGCAGGTAAATCTTCGTTTGTGGCTGCGATTAGGCGTACATCGGTTTTCACTGACTTACTACCACCCACGCGCTCAAACTCACCATACTCAACTACCCGTAGCAGCTTCTCCTGAATAAGACCCGAAGTGTTAGCCAGTTCGTCAAGAAACAGTGTACCGTTGTGCGCCACTTCAAAACGGCCTTCGCGGCGTTTGGAAGCGCCGGTAAAGGCACCGGCTTCATAACCGAAAAGCTCGCTTTCTAATAGGCTTTCACTTAGTGCGGCGCAATTCAGCTTAATATAGTTTTGATCCCAGCGTTTTGATAAAAAGTGCAGACGAGCGGCAATCAGTTCTTTACCTGTGCCTCGTTCGCCAATAACGAGGACGGGTTTGTCTAGCGGGGCAATCTGTGAAATTTGCTCTAGAACTTCTAGAAAACTATTCGCTTGACCAAGCAAATTGTCTTGCTGTCGATACCTACTCATTAAATCCCTCAAAAATTAGTCATTTCGACCAATTAATAGTGTAGAACAAAACATGTTGATAAACGAGTATTATTTGAACGTCCAAAAAGCGTATAAAAAATAGCAGGTTAGCGTTTAAACAAAGTTGGCAAGTATATTGAATACCACCTATACCAAGAGTAACCTATTTATCAAGTGTGGTGTTTTTTAACACTTACCATTTTTAGCAAGAGGTAATTATTATGGGTATCTTCTCGCGTTTTACAGATATTGTGAATTCGAATATTAATGCGATTTTAGACAAAGCCGAAGATCCTGAAAAAATGGTTAGATTAATCATTCAGGAAATGGAAGACACATTGGTTGAGGTGCGCTCTGCATCAGCAAAGACGTTAGCCAATAAAAAGGAAATTGCTAATCAAATTGCAAAGCATGAAAGCGATGCAAATGATTGGGAAGCAAAGGCAGAACTTGCGTTAAGTAAAGATAGAGAAGACTTAGCTCGAGCTGCGCTGCAAGAAAAGAAAAAGTCTGCAGAAGCTGGTGAAGCGCTAAGTAAAGAATTAGCTATTGTTGATGAACAAATCAGCAAGCTTCAGGACGAAATTGGACAGCTGCAAGAGAAACTTGCCGATGCTAAGAGCCGCCAGAAAGCCATTATCATGCGTCAGAAAACCGCAAGTTCTCGTCTAGAGGTCAAGAAGACGTTAGACAGTACGAAGGTAGATAATGCAATGGGACGCTTTGAGCAATACGAGCGTAAAATTGACGACCTTGAATCACAAGTAGAAGCTTATGATTTGGGTAAGAAGACATTGCAAGATGAATTTGCTGAACTAGAAGCGAGCGACAAAGTCGAGGACGAATTAGCTGCGCTTAAAGCCAAGGTAAAAGGTGCAAATAAAAGCACTGAAAAATCAGAATAATAAGAATAGGGTATACCCTCTTGATGGAAGACCGTGAAGAGGGTAGTTACATCAGAGTTTGTAGGAGACATTGAGATGGATGAAGGTACAATTGCAGTGTTGGTTATGCCCCTTGTGGTGTTCTCAATATTTGTTGCTCCCATTTGGCTAATTTTACATTACCGAAGCAAAAAGCAGGTGAATCAGGGATTGAGTGCAGAGGAGCACGCTTCTTTACAAGATCTTGCTGAAAAAGCAGAAAAAATGAGTGAGCGCATTGAGACATTAGAGGCTATTCTAGATAGTGAGGCGCCTGAGTGGAGGAACAGAGCATGAGAAATGGTAAGCAGCTCTATCGCAACCCCGAAAATGCACGCATTGCAGGTGTATGTTCAGGCATAGCGGATTACTTTGGATTAGAAACCTGGCTTGTAAGAATTTTGGTCGTTACTGGTTTCTTTTTACTTGCTGGGCCCTTTATCTTTGTTGCCTACATTGCTGCGTGGTTCATTCTAGACAAGAGACCAGCCGGATTAGAAAATGCACCCACACCACCGGTTTTTTCAAAAGGTAAAGGCTGGACGAATTCAAATGCTGGACAAGTAAAAAGCCCCAAAGTTGAGGTGAAAACCAAAGTTTGGCAGGCTGGAGAGCCACCAAAACAGGCTTTTCACGATATTCGCAATCGCTTTGAAAAAGCAGAGATTCGTCTACGTAAAATGGAAACCTATGTAACGTCTCGCGAATATCAGCTGAATAAAGAAATTAGCCGTCTATAACTGACCTAATACCCTATAAAAATTTTATGCCAAAAGCCGCTCGCAATGAGCGGTTTTTCTTTTTTAAATCAGGGGTTTTGGTCCTTGATGTAAAATTCTTGTTACAGCGAGCGCAAACGTGCCATGGGGGCATCTACTTTTCGGCGTCGCGAATTTCATTAGACTAAAAGGCAAGTTTTTTAAACCTATTGGTCACAGAATTTATGCCAAAATCAACGCAATACCAGTCGAGACAATCTGATGAAAATGGCATTATCCATTGGTCAGACGAAGAGAACCAAATTTGGTCGGAGCTTTATGCGAGACAAATTCCACTGGTAAAGGAAAGAGCGTGCCAAGAGTATTTGGACGGGCTTGATTTGTTGAAGTTAAATGAAAAAGAAATTCCACAGCTTCCAGACATCAACAAAGTTCTAATGGAAAAAACTGGGTGGCAAACAGCCGAAGTGCCTGCGTTAATTAATTTTGGTGAATTTTTCAGATTACTGGCGAATAAGCAATTCCCTGTTGCCACCTTCATTCGTACTCGTGAAGAATTTGACTACCTGCAAGAGCCCGACATCTTTCATGAAGTGTTTGGTCATTGTCCGTTATTAACTAATCCAGCATTTGCCCATTTTACCCACACTTACGGCAAGTTAGGTTTAGCTGCTAGCAAAGAAGACCGAGTTTATCTTGCTCGTCTTTATTGGTTCACCGTAGAGTTTGGATTGGTGCGCGCGAAGGATGAACTTAAGATATATGGCGGCGGCATCTTATCTTCACCTGGCGAAACCATATACGCATTGGACAGCGACACCCCATTGCGTAACCCGCTTACTGCAATTGATGCGCTTCGAACACCTTATCGCATTGATATTATGCAGCCTCTTTATTATATCTTACCGGAATTCGACCATCTGTTTGAATTAGCGGAAATGGATATTATGGCACTCGTAGAAGAAGCGAAGTCTTTAGGGCTATTTTCCCCACTTTTCCCACCTAAAGAGAAAAAAGCCAGCTAACACTATTGTTAATTAAATGTGTTTTATATAGGATGCCGCTCACTGAAGCGGCATCTTTTTTATTTGGTATGCGCGGCCTTTTAATCATGCTCTCTGCGCGTTCTTGAATGTGTGATTCATCGCAAATTTAACCATCTGTAACATTTATCTTGTTATCTTTTTGTAAAAGTATGGTATTCTGTACATATATGTTTACAAAATAGCTATAACACCCTATGCGTCTAGAAATAAGCTGTCAGGACCGTCTTGGAATTACTCAAGATGTTTTAGATATTCTCGTTACTAAAGAAATAGACCTACGCGGTATTGAAATTGATCCCGCAGGTAAAATTTTCCTTAATTTTCCCAATATCGAATTTGCAGATTTTCAACATCTTATGCCTCAAATTCGCCGTATTGACGGGATCGATGATGTGAAGACGACCCTTTTCATGCCAGGAGAGCGTGAAAAAAATCAGCTGTCCGCGATCTTAAGAACGCTGCCCGACCCTGTGTTCTCAATAGACGCTAAAGGTAACATCTTATTGTGTAACGAAGCGGTGAGCGCTGGGCTTGAGATACCGAGCAGTGAAATCGTAGGTACAGATATCAGCGAGGCTGTTAAGGGGTTCAACTTTACAAAGTGGATGGATGGAAAGTCACCAGGTCCACAATCTTCAAAAGTGAAGTTCATTCAACAGGATTATCTTGCCGATATGCTGCCTATAACTGTACCTGATGGTGAGAAAAATATGATCATGGCGGGTGCCGTAGTTATCTTGAAATCAGAAATGCGCCTTGGTCAACAATTTACAGCTTTTCACCAGTCGCCCACCGACAGTTTTGATCGCTTTATTACTCAATCTCCGTTTATGAAACGCGTCGTTCATGAAGCGAAGCGAATCGCTGATTTAGACGCTCCTATTTTAATATTCGGCGAAACGGGAACGGGTAAAGAAATGATTGCCAGAGCATGTCATCAGTCTAGCCGCCGCAGCGAGGGTGCGTTTCTGGCGCTTAATTGTGCTTCATTACCTGATAGTGTGGCAGAAACTGAGTTATTTGGTTATGCGGCGGGCGCATTTAATCAACCAAATGCAAAAGTAGGTCTGCTGGAGCAGGCGAAAGGCGGTACTTTATTACTTGACGAAATAGCGGATATGTCTTCACAGCTTCAGGCCAAATTACTACGCGTTCTTGAAGATGGTGAATTTAGAAGAGTAGGAGATTCTGAGCCCGTTAAGGTAGATGTTCGATTTATTTGCACTACCTGCCGTGATTTAGGACAACTTGTAGAAGAAGGGAGATTCAGAAAAGAACTCTACTACCGCTTAAATGTACTAAGTCTAGTTATGCCATCATTAAAAGACCGAAGACAAGATATCGTGCCTCTTGCCGAGTCGTTTATTGTCCAACACAGCACAAAGCTAGGCCGTCGTCCTGCGAAGCTGAGCAAATCATGCGTTGATTTTCTACAGCAGTATCCATGGCCCGGTAACGTAAGACAGTTGCAAAATGCATTATATCGCGCGTTGTCACTGCTTGATGGCAAGGAAATAACGAAGGAAGATATTCAACTTCCAAGCTGTGCCCCCAGTGTCACCTATATAGATGAGAACTTTGACGGAACATTAGATGAGGAAGTGAAGAAATTTGAGAAGGACCTGCTCAAGCGATTGTACCCTTCCTATCCGAGTACTCGCCAATTAGCCAAAAAGTTAGGTTTGAGCCACACAGCTATTGCTAACAAGCTGCGAGAGTACGGCATCAACAAAGCGACGGTTAAGCTTTAATTCATTCATGTGCTGACCTTTGTTATTTGGCTAGGGTCAGCGCGTTTCGTTATTGTCTCTTATTCATCCAATAGCACAACAACATTACCTGTTACGAAAAATTTACATTGCCTGAATAGCAAGCCTGCTGTGGCATATCTATATGACAGTCGATGTAGTGCGTACATCCTTTCTTACAGCGGAATAAAACTTCGTCGCTCTAACACTTCTCAAGTTATACCGACTAGTGGCATAACTATACCTAGAAACCTAACGCTTATGCACAGAGCTGTAGCGCTGAAGCATCAAATTCGTTGTTCACGCCAATTGATCTAACACTCAAGCTATAAGCGCAGCAAGTAAATTATTCGTCGAGGAAAGAACAATGAAATTAGCGACCTACAAAAATGAAACCCGCGATGGCTGCCTGATGGTAGTGTCGAAGGATCTTTCTCGCGCGTGTAGTGCACAAGACATTGCGAAAACGATGCAGCAAGCATTAGATAATTGGAAAGAGATTGCTCCTCAGCTTCAGATGAAATACCAAGCACTCAATGATAACACGTGCGACAGCGTACCCTTTGACGCGTCTCGCTGCGAGTCACCGTTACCTAGGGCTTATCAATGGGCTGACGGAAGTGCTTATGTGAACCACGTAGAGCTTGTGAGAAAAGCAAGAAATGCAGAAATGCCGGAAAGCTTTTGGACTGATCCCCTGATGTATCAAGGTGGTTCTGACGATTTTATCGGACCTCTTGATGACATCATATTGCCAAGCGATGACTGGGGAATAGATTTTGAAGGCGAAGTAGCGGTTGTCACCGATGACGTTCCGATGGCGTGTTCACCAGAGCAAGCTTCAGAGCGTATCCGTCTTGTTATGCTGGTTAACGATGTCTCGCTTAGAGGGTTGATACCTGGCGAACTAGCGAAAGGGTTCGGCTTCTTTCAATCAAAACCTGCTTCTAGCTTCTCTCCTGTGGCGGTAACACCTGATGAATTAGGCGATGCGTGGAAAGATAGTAAAGTGCACCTGCCTCTGCGTTCAACCTATAACGGTGAATTGTTTGGCAAGCCAGAAGCGGGTCAGGACATGACCTTTGATTTTGGTCAATTAGTTGCACATGCAGCGAAGAGCAGAAATCTAGGCGCCGGCGCTATCATTGGCTCAGGCACGGTTTCAAATAAGCAAGGTACTGATCACGGCTCAGCTATTAGTGAAGGCGGAGTGGGTTATTCATGCATTGCCGAAGTTCGAATGATTGAAACGATTCGCGACGGTAAACCTTCCACGCCTTTCATGCAGTTTGGCGATCGCATTCGCATTGAAATGCTTGATAGAGAAGGCAACTCAGTATTTGGTGCAATCGAACAGCAGGTTAAACCATTGAGTTAACTACTTAGCAGGTTGCTTTAAACGGATATAAGCATTTGAGTGGGTAAATAGGTTTTACCATTAAGATGCTTTGTTGTTTTCCGCACTATTGTTGATGAAGGAAGTTGACTGCAGATAAACAAGTACGAGCAGGCGCTTCCTTAACACTCGTTTGATAAGTGGTGAGTACATGAGTATAAAACTATACGGCTATTGGCGTTCAACTGCTTCGTATCGAGCACGCATTGCGCTTAACTTAAAAGGTGTTGAATACGAGTATGTGCCAGTACATCTTGTAAATAATGGTGGTGAACAGCATAGCAGTGAGTATTCACGGCTGAACCCCGCACACCTTGTTCCAACTTTCGTCGACGAAAACGAAGATATCATTCTTAATCAGTCATTAGCCATCATTGAATATCTTGATGAGAGATATGAGAGTGAACACAGGCTAGTGCCTGAACACTTAACAGATCGGGCGAGAGTGAGAGCGTTGGCGCAAGATATCGCTTGTGATATTCAGCCCATCGGCAATCTTCGCGTGTTAAATGCCCTAAAGGGGCACTTCGATGCTTCTCAAGACGATGTGGCTAAATGGGCCGCTCACTGGATCACGCTTGGTTTTGATGGCATTGAAAAACGTTTACAAACTCAAGCGGGTAAATATTGCTTTGATTTCGACGTGACATTGGCCGACATATGCCTAGTGCCTCAAGTGTATAATGCACAGCGTTTTAATGTGGATATGAATCGCTATCCGCTAATCAGTAAAATCGTAAAAAACTGTAACGAGTTGAGTGCATTTGAACACGCACGGCCTGAAAACCAAGCAGACGCAATTTGAGTGTTAGGGTCAGAGTCGTGACACTGACCCCATAATTCTTTACTACTGTCGCTTAATGGGAAGTTCGGTGGTGTTTTTCACTTGTTTGAGCGCAAAAGTTGAACTTAAGTGGTCAACAAGAGGGAGGTGCGTCAATTTCGTTTTAAGTAAAAACTCGTACTCTTCAATACTTTCCACTATCACTTTCAGCAAATAGTCTTTTTCGCCGCTAGTTGTGTGGCATTCAACAATTTCATCAATGTTTTGAACTGCGTTTTCAAAATCGGTCAGTGAGTCGCCGTCATGATTCTTAAGCGTGACATAGATGAATACTGACACGCCCAAATTCAGCTTTTTGCTGTTTAGCAGAGTGACCTTACCAAGAATAATACCGTCGGCTTCCATTCGCTTGACCCTTCGCCAACATGGCGTATGTGACAAACCAACACGCTGACTTAAATCTGCCATTGATACCGTGGCGTCCTGCTGAAGTACGCGTAAAATCTCACGGTCAAACTTATCCAATTTCATTAACACTGCTTCCGTCGTTTTTATGATGTTTATTATATATCAAAAAAAATTCTAGGATAGCTGTCCTAGAAAAATAGTATTCAAATCTGTTGTGTTTCAGTTTGTAAAATTCATTAACAAACTTCGCAAGGCCTGTCCTCAGAGCAATCAGATACACTTGGCAAAATGTTGCCGATGTTTGCAAGGCCGACTCTAAGGCTCCAAGTGTATCGCAAATAGTTATCATACACTCACATCGACCCAAACGAGCACTGTTTAGAATTCGTGACAGCTCGGGCTTGGGTAGGCTTTAACTCATTACAGTATTAATAGGGAAAATATGTCAGTTTTTGATCACCCAGAGTTCGATAATCACGAACATGTTGCGTTTTATCACGACGAGAAGGCGGGCCTGAGTGCCATTATTGCTGTACACAACACTAATCTTGGCCCAGCACTTGGTGGCTGTCGAATGTGGCCTTATGTCAATAGCGGTGAAGCGTTGACCGACGTACTGAGGTTATCTAAAGGTATGACTTACAAAGCCGCAATGGCTAACTTAGAGCTTGGCGGCGGCAAGTCGGTAATAATCGGCGATCCTCGTAAAGCCAAATCGCCGGAAATGATGAAAGCGATGGGTAAGTTTGTAGAGTCTTTGGGTGGCAAGTATTTCACCGCCGAGGACTCAGGAATTTCTGTAACAGATTTGCAAACTATGGCAACGGAGTCTGACTACATAGCGGGTGTTAAAGCGCAGTATCACTACGCCGGTGAAGTGCCAGATGGAAACCCTGCACCGTCGACTGCCTATGGCGTGTTTGTAGGTTTGAAAGCGACAGTAGAGTATGGTTTAAAGCGTAATTTAGACGGGGTGAGCGTGGCTATTCAGGGAATGGGACACGTTGGGTATCGACTTGCCAAGCATCTACACGAGCAGGGCGCTAAACTCTATGTCGCTGATATTTATCCGGAAGGCGTTCAAAAAGCGGTGGCTGAATTTGGCGCAACTGCAGTGGCACCAGAAGAAATTTTAAGTTTAAACGTTGATGTGTTGGCGCCATGCGCATTAGGTGCTGCAATAAACGATCAAACGCTACCGGCAATAAAAGCAAAAGTCATTGCTGGTGCCGCTAATAATCAGTTGGCACGGGAAGATATTGGTGAATTGCTTCAGCAACGCGGTATCTTGTACGCACCTGATTACGTAATCAATGCGGGTGGGGTGATTGACATCTTTCATCAGCGTATGGAATCAAGTTCTAACGAAGCACTTCGCACACATATTGAACAAATCGGTGAGACGCTAAAAGAAATTTATACCCGCGCAGAGCGAGAGGGCGCCGCGACTAACCGTGTTGCAAACCTTATTGCTGAAGAGAGATTTTCTATAAAGGGTTGAAAACTCAAAGCCAAATAGTCATAATGCGCCCCGCAATCAAGCAGGGGCGAATGACTTTGCTTTGAATGCGAGTTTCTATGGTGGGCTTTTGGTCCTCCCGCAATGATACTCTGTGAACCCGGTCAGGCCTGGAAGGGAGCAGCCGCAGCAGACGACTCATGTGCCGGGATGTGGCTGGAGGCCCGCCACCCAACTATCTACTCTATTTCTTCTATATTGTCTTTTCTGCTTTTTTCAGTTTCATCTAAGTATTTCAACCCCTTGCTTATTGCGTGCTCAACATTCATTTCCATTTGATTGCGTTCACTTTGCGGCAGATAGAATGCCATGTCGACCTCATATCGAATATAGCGCGGTGGAACCTGATTTAACGCAAGGCAACATAAGTCGGCCAAATAGTCGGGACTTTTAGTTTTATCAAGCCCAAGCTTACTTATCCTTTCTAATACAAGATGTTCATAATAGTTGTGAATGTCATCGTCTAGTTTCACCTTGGTTCCCCTTATAATTTTTGGAAGCATCTTGCTTTAGCGGTTTGAATAGTATGCGAGCAATAAATTACACAAGAAGCATCTAGCTTAAAAGCATCTTTAGCTTATACAAACCCTTCAAGCTTGAAATGGATACATTCGTTTACGCCCATCGCGTAACGACGTTACCCTAAGCTATGTAACCTTATAATATATAGCTTGTATTCTGGGTATGTCGAGGTGACGGTGATAGAATTACCCGGTCAAAACCAGTATTAAGGCAGCACTAAAATGAAAAAGAATATAGAGCCTTGCTATTACGGCGATTACTTACATTTAGACAAAGTATTGGGCGCACAAGAATTGCAGAGTGAAAAATACGGTGATGCTGCGCACGAAGAGATGCTATTTATCATCGTACATCAAGTCTACGAACTCTGGTTTAAACAGGTTCTTCACGAACTTAATGCCGTTATTGATACCTTTAATCAAGAAACGGTAAAAGATCAGCAGCTAACTCTCGTTGTACATAGGCTCCAGCGAGTCATACAAATACAAAAATTAATGAATGACCAAATTGCTATTATGGAAACCATGACGCCACAGCAGTTTTTGTCATTTCGAGATTACCTTGTACCTGCGTCTGGTTTCCAAAGTATTCAGTTTAAACGTTTAGAAATTTCTCTTGGTTTAAAACGCGATTTTAGAATCGATTTTGATAAGCAAAGCTTTTATAACCGACTGAACGATAAAGATAGAGCGCTACTAGAGAGTCTCGAGAGCAAACCGAGTTTGTTTGAGCTGGTCGATAATTGGCTAGCTAGAATGCCGCTATTAAAAACAGAGGGGTTCGATTTTTGGCAATACTATAAAAATGCAGCTGACGAAATGTTGAAAGATGACCATCACACCGTTTCTACCAGTGATATGTTGTCGGAGACTGAAAAACGCCAGGAACTTAAAGACCTTCAAGCCACTAAGGAAAACTTCGACGCCCTGTTTGATGAAGCAAAATTCGAAAAGCTTCGAGGTGAAGATAAGTTCCGGCTAAATCATAAGGCGCTATTATCTGCGCTATTTATAAAACAGTATTCAGAAGAGCCTATCTTTAATCTTCCGTTTCAACTGATTACAGCATTAACTGAAATAGACGAACAACTCACTATCTGGCGCTACCGTCATGCAATGATGGTTCAGCGTATGCTGGGTACTAAGATTGGGACCGGAGGGTCTTCTGGGCACCATTATCTGAAGAAAACTACTGAATCTAATCGTATCTATTTAGACTTTTTTAATATGGCAACATTTTTATTGCCTAAAAGTGCGTTGCCTGAGTTACCCGAATCTGTGAGAAAGCAGTTAGGTTTTTATCTACAGTAAATATTAATATGCGAAAAAGTTTATTTATATTAGTAGTTTATCGAAATTTTTGGAGGGTTCTACGGGTAATCGCTCAAAAGAATCGTTTCGTCGCAATTTGTCCTCAAATGAGTTGATCGCTCCGCTCTGTATAGTCAATTATCCTTTTGGATAATATTTATTATCTTTAATAAATACAAAGATTTAGGTTGGCTTAATTGATTTTTCATAAAAGCTTAATACTAAATCGAGACTAACCAGGGAATACGTACATGTATCAAATCAAGAGAAGTGCAGTTGCATTAGCGGTTGCAATGTCAATTGGTGCAACTGCACCAGCTTTAGCAAATAACACCAATGGCTCTATTCAAGGAACATCTGTTCAAATAAATGGCAGCAGCCTTGCAAATGTTAACGTTACCATCGAAAACTTAGATACGGGTCTAACACGTTCTGTACAAAGTGATGAGTCAGGAAACTTCCGCTTTCCATTACTTCCTGCTGGTAACTACAAAGTTACCGCCGAAAAGAATGGATTTCGCACTACCATTCAAGAATCTGTAAAAGTTGGCATTAGCGGCAAAACAAATCTAGATATGCGTCTTGCCAGCGATGACGTAGAGCGTATTGAAGTGACTGGTACTACGATTGCGATGGTTGATGTAACAAGTTCAAGCACGGGTATTATTGTAGATAGCGTTACACTCGATAGAGTACCGGTCCCACGTAACCTGACTTCTGTAGCGCTATTAGCACCAGGTACTACTCAGGGGGACTCAGCATTTGGAGATTTGCCTTCAATTGGCGGTGCGTCTGTGGGCGAAAATGGTTACTACATTAACGGATTAAACATCACTAACTTCCGTACTGGCGTGGGTTCAAGTGAGCCACCGTTTGATATGTACGAAACGTTTGAAGTAAAAACGGGTGGTTATTCAGCTGAGTTTGGACGTGTAACAGGCGGTGTTATCAACGCTAAAACCAAAAGTGGTACTAACGAATTCAAAGCGGGTGCCAACTTTTACTGGGAACCAGATGCACTACGTGAACAGCGTGATTCGTCTCGTAATAACAAAAACAATTTGTATCGCATCGACAATACGCGAGATGAAATAGACGAGTGGGATGTCAATGTCTGGGCGAGCGGTGCACTAATAGAAGACAAGTTGTTCTTCTATGCACTATTTAACCCTCGTTCAGCTGAAAATAATTACGTAAGTGACCAAACAAACACCAGTAGCGGCGTATCACAAAACGGCTTTTTTGAAAAAGATGATGATGCATTTTGGGTTGCCAAATTAGACTGGTACGTTACAGAAAATAATATTCTTGAAATTACTGCATTTTCTGATGAACGTTCAACAGAAATCACGACTTATGACTCTGTTGACGGCGGTGAATTCACTGACGGTCGTGTAGGTTACGAAGATGAAGGTGGGCTAAACTACACGGCCAAATGGACAAGCATCATTAATGATGATTTCTCAATCTCTGCTCAGTATGGCATTAACAAACAAGACAGAACCGTGCGAAGCGAGTTAGATGGCAACCCGGTTGTTTATTACCGCTATGACAGCACGGCAGCGTTCGTTCCAACAAATACATGGGCTAACTTTACGGCAGAGCAAGGCGATGATGAACGTGAAGTTATTCGATTGGATGCTGATTGGTACGCAGGCGATCACTCAGTACGATTTGGTGTTGATTATGAGAAGCTTACTTCAAACAGCAATACCATAAACTCAGGCGGTGCATACTATCTATACTATGTTGATGACAGCGATCTAGCTAACGAGGAAATTTACCAAGTTCGTTATCGCGATTATAACGTCGGTGGTCAGTTCGACTCTGAAAACTTTGCTTTTTATGTTCAAGACCAATGGCAGGTTACTGACACCTTGGTCATTAACGCCGGTATTCGTAACGATACATTCGAAAACTTCAATGCGGACGGTGAGTCTTTCGCTAAACTCGACAATCAGTGGGCACTTCGTCTTGGAGCAGTATGGGACGTGTTTGGTGATGGCGAGACAAAAGCATGGGCGAGCTACGGCAGATACTATTTACCTATTGCTGCAAACACGAATATTCGTCTAGCAGGCGCTGAAACTTACACACAAGAGTACTACGCGTTTGAAGGTTTTGCTGATGAAGCCTTGGGGATCCCTAATCTGACGGGCGCTAAAACTCAGCCTGATGATGTATTTGCTGACGGTACCGCGAAATCACCAGATGAAATTGTGGATCAAAACTTGGATTCAATGTACTCGGATGAATTTATCGCGGGTTACCAATTCCAATTGAACGATGAATGGAGCATGTCAATTCAAGGTACATATCGAGAACTTTCTACCACTATAGAGGATATGGCAATTGATGCGGCGGTTATTGAGTGGGCCGCAGCGAATGGCTACGGCGACGTATCTGATATCTGGGATGGGTTTCATCAGTATGTACTTACAAACCCTAATTCTGATATGCGTATTGGTACTACCGAGCTGCCAGGTGCTGAAGGTGAGTTAGTTTACATGGACCTATCAGCCGAAGATTTGGGCTACCCTGATTCAATTCGTAAATATGCAGCGGTAGACTTTATGTGGCAACGAGCTTGGGACGGAGTATGGATGCTGAACGCGGCGTACACGTGGTCACATAGCTGGGGTAACAACGAAGGCTATGTACGCTCAGACAACGGTCAGGATGATGCAGGTTTAACAACCTTATTTGACCAACCAGGTCTGCTTGATAATGCTTATGGTGACTTACCGAATGACAGACGTCATCAAGTTAAGCTTTACGGTGCTTATGCTGTAACTGACGACTTAACCCTTGGGGCAAACTTACAGTTTTGGACTGGCCGCCCTATAAATGCATTTGGCTATCACCCTACAGATCTCTTTGCTCAAGCCTATGACTCTGAGTCGTTTTTTGCCGGTGGTGAGCCAGCGCCTCGTGGCTCGCGTGGCCGTACGAGCAGCTATTACTCAATCGATGTTTCTGCCTCATACAATATAGATATTGGCGAAGATCAAACATTGGTAGTTCGAGCTGATATTTTCAATTTGCTTAACAACGACCGTGTAACAGAAGTTAATGAAATATATGACGATGAGAGCTCGGCTGACCCAACAAATCCTGATGTAAACCCAAATTATGGTCTACCGACCGCATGGCAAACACCTAGATATGTTCGTTTCAGCGTAAATTACTCGTTTTAAATAGTGTTATAACTTAAAATAAGAATAGGCGCGGGTACACTCTAGGTGTAAACCGCGCTTTTTTATTTGCAAAGTTTAAAAAGTGTACAGGTGGGTTGTTTTTTGTGCTTCAAATGTTAAGCGTAAGTTAATATTTACAAAAGGAGATAAAAAGTCGAAAAAAAATTGAACTTTTGTGGAACACCCGTCTGATCTGAGTTGACCGTCCGCTTATGATGTGGTTATTATCAAAGTGAGGCTTCGACCTTATTAATAATAATTCGTTATATAAACGATTTAAGAAACACACACTAAGAGTTTTAGTGGTCCAGGGAGACAATACATGTTTACAAACTCTAAGCTGGCTAAGTCAGTTAAGCTAGCGTGCGCATTCGGTGCGGTAGCGGCGACAGGAATTAGCGTACCAGCGTACGCTCAAGAAGATGCACAGGTAGAAGAAGCTGCAGTTGAAAAAGTGCAGGTTGTTGGTTCTCGTATCCGCAAGGTTGACTTCGTAAGCAACGCGCCAGTTGCTACTGTTGGTATCGAGCAATTTGAATTAACCAACTCGGTTAACACCGAAGCGCTTCTAAACACACTACCACAAACAATTCCAGGTCTAGACCGTTCGTCTAACAACCCAGGTGGTGGTATCGCTACAGTTGACCTTCGTGGTCTTGGCACAAACAGAACATTGGTTCTTATTGACGGTGTTCGCGCTGTTCCTACTACATCTGGTGGTACAGTTGACATCAACACAATCCCAGCTGCGCTTATCGAAAACGTGGAAGTACTAACAGGTGGTGCATCTGCGGTATATGGTTCTGACGCGGTAGCGGGTGTTGTTAACTTTGCGCTTAAAAAGAACTTTGAAGGCGTAGATTTCAATACAAGTTTTGAGACTACTGAAGAAGGCGACGCTGAAATTTGGAACGGCTCACTTACTTTAGGCGGTAACTTCGCAGATGATCGCGGTAACGTTGTTGTAAGTATGCAGTACACAGAGCGTTCAGCCCTTTTTGCTGACTCTCGTGATATCTCTAGCGTTGCACTTACAGACGCTGCAAACGAAGACGGTAGCCTATTTTTAGAACCATTTGGTTCATCAGGTGTACCTGGTACGTCGATCTTTACTTCATTACCTGATAATTTTGGCGGCGCAGCGATCTTCAATCAAGATGGTTCAATTCGTCCGTTTGTGAGATCTGGTGCTGAGAATGATTTCTATAACTTCGCTCCAGTAAACTATCTTCAGTTGCCACAGCAGCGTCATAACATCACAGCAATGGGTCATTTCGAAATCAATGACACTACTGAAGTGTATATGCGCGGTAGTTTTGCAAACAGTGACGTTCCTCAGCAGCTAGCAGCTACACCTATTTTCCAAACGTCGACGTTTACGCTTGACGGCAATCCATTTATTGACCCAGCAGCTCAACAAATTTTGTCTGATGCAGTCGGTGGTGATGTTGATACTGATGGTGATGGTATTGCAGACACAGGTACCGCGTTCCTTCGTCGTCGTTTGCTAGAAGTTGGTCCTCGTATTGTTGAAGATGACAACACGATGTTCTCAATGCTTGCTGGTCTTCGTGGTTCATTCGGTGATTCAGCATGGACATACGACACGTACTTCCAAACTGGACGTGTTAATCAAAACTCAATTCAGCTAGGTAACGTGAATCGTGGGCGTTTTGACCAAGCGCTAATTCTGGCAACAGACGAAGCCGGCAATGTTGTTCTTGATGCAGACGGAAACCCAAGCTGTGCAAACACTGCAGCGAATGGTTCACTAGTTAGCTGTTCACCTATGAATCTATTCGGTGAAGGCAACATTTCTGCTGATGCAGCAGACTTCCTTCGCACTCGCGTAAACTCTTCTTCAGAGTACGAACAGAAACTTTACGGTTTCAACATCAGCGGCGACACAATGGACTTCTTTGAACTTCCAGGTGGCCCAATTGGAATCGCGTTTGGGTTTGAGCGTCGCGAAGAGAGCTACTCTTTTGACCCATCACAGGATCTTGCAGCAGGTACAATTGCTGGATTCAACGGTTCAGGCCCAGTTGCTGGTGGTTTCGACGTAAACGAATATTTTGTTGAAGCGTATCTACCTCTTGTAGAAGGTGTTGAGTTTGCTGAACTTGTTGATTTAGAGCTGGCATATCGCTACGCAGACTGGTCAACAGTAGGCGGCGTAAATGCTTATAAGATTGCGGGTTCATGGACTGTTAACGACACTCTTCGTTTCCGCTCAAGCTTCAACCGTGCGGTACGTGCTCCAAACATTGGCGAGCTTTTCTCACCACAGAACGAAGGCTTCCCACCAGCTGAAGATCCATGTTCATCTAAAGCGTCTAATCAATCAGATGCAGTTCGCGCAATTTGTACAGCGACAGGCGTTCCTGCCGATGCAGTGTTTACTCCAACACTTGACGCGGTATCTGGCCAGACTCGTCAGATAGGTGGTGGTAACCCTAATCTTCAAGAAGAAACAGCTGACACAATGTCTGTTGGTTTCGTAATTACGCCAATGGACGAACTAAGCGTGTCTGTTGACTACTTCGATATTGATATTGAAGACGCGGTATTCGGTTTTGGTGGTGGTACTAACAACGTTCTTTCTACGTGTTATAACCCGTCAAATGAACTAGGTGGTGTAGGTTCTGCATTCTGTGATGTTGTTAACCGTCGCCCAGATGGCTCTATTGATTTCGTAGAAATTCTTAGCCAGAACGTAGGTTCAATCAAACTTACTGGTGTTGATATCGTAGCTGACTACGCTATGGAAGTAGCGGGCGGTGACATGCGTGTTAACTACCTTGCTACTTACACAACTGAGAGCTCGTTCCAGTCATTCGCTGGTTCAGAGGTTATCGATTGTGCGGGTACATTTGGTAATACTTGTGGCGAGCCAACTCCTGAGTACGTTCACCGTATGACAGTCGCTTGGGGTATGGACGACTTTGACGTTCAGCTTCTATGGCGCTTTATCGGTGCAACTGAAGATGATGATGAAGGTACTGTTTACTTCCAAGAAGACACTGGTTCATTCAGCTACTTCGATCTGTCAGGTACTTACCACATTGGCGAAAACTATCGTCTAAACGCAGGTATTCGTAACCTAGCAGACCGTGAAGCGCCTCGCTTCGGTGGTAATGCTGAGCAGTCAAATACATATCCTGCAACATACGATGTATTTGGTAGAACTTACTTCGTAGGTATCTCAGCTAGCTTCTAATAGCTTATTGCTTTATAAAAAAGTGGGCATTGCCCACTTTTTTTTTGCTCTTTATAAGGAGAATCATGGGTACAATAGACGACTGGAATCAGTACTGGAAAGAAAATCCTGATAGCAAAGTGTTGTTCACTGAAGACAATGGCAAAAGCATTTCAGATTTTGAGCAGTTTTGGTCTCAAAACATACCAAATGATACAGAAATGCAGAGCGTAATAGATATAGCTTGCGGTGCTGGTGCTCTTTTTCAAAGTTTCGGAGATAAACCTTTTAATCGCAAAGTAGGTTTAGATTGTAGTACAGATGCACTAAATTCCTTGAAAAAAAATGTTCCTGATGCCCAGGTTATTTTGAATAAGACGTCCAATCTTCCCAAAGAAAAACTGCTCGAGTTTGATTTTATTGTAAGTCAGTTCGGTATTGAGTATTTAGGTGTCGACGCAATTAAAAACATGCCAACGATGATGAAAGAAGGCTCGAAATTCATTGCACTTTGTCACTACAAAGACGGACACATATATTCTCGATATAAGCGTGAAAAGGAGGGGATGGAGAGCTTATTTGAAATTCATGCCTTCGAAAATGCATTGGAGATAGCTAATCTAATCGCGACTGACCCAAACGCTTATGAAAATCGTGCTAAACAATATCTATCTCATCTATCAACATTGGACAACAAGTGGTGTGCGGGAAGCCTTCATTTCGTCAATGGAATTAAGCAGTTATTTCTATCTTACAAACAATATGCCCATTCTGATATATTGGCATGGATAATGGGCTTTGAGCAGCAGTTAGGAACGATCTATCGTCGCGTCTCTGCTATTTGTGACGTTGCGTTATCAACATCTGACATAAAACAGATAACCAGTGGAAAATATTCAGATAGCTGGGGTGTTCGCCCGTTTTTACTCAAAAATAAAGAATTACCAGTAGCATGGGATTTGAGATTTAATAAAAGAGTGAATAATGAAAAAGCTTGAAAGCATAATGAGCCTTCATCAGAAAGGCCATTTGTCAGAGGCTGAGGCAGGTTATAAAGTACTGTTTGAGAGGAATGCTTCTGATATAAACTTAAATTATCTATACGGAAAATTACTTCTCGATACTAACAGAGCCGAAAATGCTTTGCCGCTTTTGACATATGCATATGAAAAGACTCAATCCAATATTACCGTACTATGTGAATATGCTAAATGTCTTCTAGGCCTAAACAGATATAAAGACGCCTATCGTTGTCTAGCACCTTTTAATAACAATTCATTCGAAACAACAAAGCTCTTTCTTCGAGCCGCTAGCGGTGTTTGTAATGACATCGAACTAGAGAGTTGGTATCAAAAATTAAAAACCTCTCAAAATAATATTGCTTTAACCAATCATGTCGCAGGGCTATTCGATAGTAGAGGAGTGCTTACAAAGGCCGCTGAACTTTATAAAACTGTTCTCAAAGAGGACCAGAATAACACTACAGCGCTGCATAATTTAGCGACAGTTTTTAGGCGTTTAGAAGATTCTGAAAAGGCGCTAAACCTTTTACAGCGAGCTAAATTAAATGGGCTTAACAATTTTCAGCTGTATCATAACCTAGGCAATGCGTATTCAGACCTGAATAAACTTGAAAGCGCAATAGAGTCATATGAAAGAGCCATCCAGTTAAACCCTTATTACGTCGACAGCTATAAAAATCTTGCATCTATATACGCAGAAGTTGGTTTAATCAATAAATCGTTAGCGATTTTTGAGTCTGCCATTCAAAGCGGGAATACTAGCAATGAAATGCTTATTGCATTGGCAGAACAATATTTGCGAATGGGGAACGTCGAGTTAGCTGAAACTTTATTGAATAGTCACCCTAATTTAGATCGTTCGTCGACAGCATATTTACAATGCAAGGCACGCCTATACCACGCAGGTGAAAATTACCAAGAAGCTTTTAAGCTGTTAAAGGATAAAACTGACTCAGCTTTGATGCTAGACGCCGCGCAGTACGCATTGCAGGTAGATAAGCCAGACTATGTACTTAATGCTATGCCACCATTAACAAAATCAAGCGATTCATCTGTTATGGCAAAGGCCTATTTGACTGTGGCAGAGAGACTTTCAAAGCGCAATCTGCATCGAGAAAGTTACTGTCGTTATTCAGAGTTAGTGCGAACTTTCCAGTTACCTGACGTGGTTGGAGGGAAAGCAGCTAGCCACTTTATTGCCTTGTTAAAAGATCACGTATCTCAGTTGCATAGTGCCAAATCGGCACCTCTTCAACAGACGGTCAATGGCGGTACTCAAACTCGTGGGAATATCTTGTCTTCGAAGAATGAGCACCTAGCAGAATTAGGCCTTTTTTTTGAAAACTCTGTCAGGGAATACATATCAGAAGTTGAAGCAATAGAAGATCTGCATGAGTTCGTTGTGTTGCCCAACAAGGATTTTACAATCGTAGGAGCGTGGTCCGTCTTTCTATCTGATAAAGGCTACCATACCAATCATGTCCATCCAGAAGGGCGATTAAGTGCTGTTTTTTATATTGAAATACCATCTGAATTATCACATGAAGAACATGAGGGATATCTGTCTTTTGGTACGCCAAATTTTAAACTTAAAACTGATCTAACTCATGAGTTCACTGTTCGGCCTGAAGTTGGAAAGCTAGTCATTTTCCCCTCTTATTTTTGGCACGGTACCATCCCATTTAAATCTGATGAAAAGCGTTTAACTATAGCATTTGATATCTCATCTTCTTGAATTATAAAAAGAGACAACAATGAAAAATTTTTGGAACAAAGACTTAAACTTCGATGAAATTAAATCGAACTTCGCTAAAGACGGCAAAGTAAGAGTTAACAAAGTATTGGACTTCGAGTTTGCTGCACTTTCATTTCAAGCATTAAACGAGAGAGTTGAATTCGATACCGCCATGTTTGTGGATGGCAAAAATGCTGTGATGAGTAAAAAAGAATGGACTGAGTTAGAAGACACGCAGCGTCAGCAGATATATTTCAATTTAATGGAAAATGCAGCAATGGGTAATGGTTTCTCTTACGGGCGTAAGTACATAACAGCCGAAGAAAAAGACCCATTTCTGCTCAACTTTTATAAAATTGTAAATAGTAAAGAGCTGTTAGATGTAGTTAGTAACATTACAGGAATAAATGATATTAACTACGCTAGCATGCAAGCAACAAAGTATATTCCAGGCCAGTTTTTAACCCGGCATAGAGATGACGTTCAATCTGAAGGCAGAAAATTGGCGTATGTTTTCAATTTGTCGCCAGAATGGCATCCTGATTGGGGAGGATTACTACAATTTTTCAAAGAAGATGGTGAGACCTTAGAAAGCTGGACTCCCTCATTCAATACGTTAAGTTTGTTTGACGTGAAACATATACATAGCGTCACGTACTTAACACCTTTCGCTAAAAAACCGCGATACGCATTAACTGGCTGGTTTGGAACTCGCTAGGTATTTGACCAACTCTCGCAGCGGCAAGCTACAACTTGACTTAATTGATTTAGAAAAGGACGCTTAAGTATATGAATATAATTTAAGCGATCAATCTCGAAAGTTGTAGATGTAAAGAGGTCGTTACTTGACTCATTACACCGTTCCATGTGAGTATACTACGTTCGTAGTACTGACTATTGACGTCAGTGCTACATTCCTGAAACAAAATTGTGAAAGTTTTATACGCCCCTTGCCCGAATATTTTCCTTATCGGCGAGGATTCAAATAAGAAATTTGGTTGGGAACTATGTCCAAAATGAGCAAGAGAACTCTTATTGCTTCTACTGTTATGGGTGCATTCGCACTAACAGGTAGTGCAGTCTCTGCAGATACGCTTGAAGATCTTCATAAAGAAGAAGCGAAAATCCACGCGGCTGCAGCGAAATCTCAAGAAAAAATCAACACGTTGTTTGAACAGTCTCAAGAACTACTTGTTGAGTATCGTCAAACAGTAGATGAGACAGAAAACCTTAAAATCTACAATGATTACATCGCTAGCCTTGTTGCAGATCAGCAGCGTGGAATCGACTCTCTACAGCGTCAAATCGACAGCATCGAACAAACTAAACAGGGCATCGTTCCTCTTATGTTCCGCATGATTGACAGCCTAGAGCAGTTCATCAAGCTAGATCGTCCAATTCACTTAGACGAGCGTCTTCAGCGCGTTGAGCGTCTTCGCGATCTAATGGCTAACTCTAACGTTACTGTTTCTGAGCAGTTCCGTCAGGTACTAGAAGCTTACCTAGTAGAAGTTGAATACGGTACGAAAATCAACTCTTACCAAGGTACTATCGACGACGCAGGCACAGAAGTTACTGTTGACTTCTTTAACCTTGGTCGTACGGCGCTAGTTGCACTTTCTCTTGACCAAACTCACGCGTGGGTATGGAACAACGAAAGCCGCGCATGGGAAAAACTGGGTGACGAGTATCTGTCTTCAGTTGTTGACGCAGTTAAAATGGCTAACAACGTCATTCCTGCGGATCTGATTAAACTACCAATTAGCGCAGCGGAGTAATTGTTAATGAAACCAGTATTCAAATCTCTTTTAGCCGCTGCGACAGTTGCAGTTGCAGCAACCGGAGCTCAGGCTCAGGAAGCAAAGAGCCTGCAAGATCTTCTAGATCAAGTTAAGCAGAACCGTGTTTCTGAAGCTCGTCTAGACAAGCAACGCGAAGCTGAATTCCAATCAGCACGCGCTGACAAACAAGCGCTTCTTCGCAAAGCTCAATCAGAACTTAAAGCTGAACAAAATCGTGGTGACCGTCTACAGAAACAATTTTCTGACAACGAAGTAACACTTAACGAGAAAGCAGCTGAGCTAGACCAAGCAACTGGTACGCTTGGTGAAATGTTTGGTGTAGTACGTCAGGCATCTTCTGAAGCCTATGGTCGTATCTCTACATCAATCGTTAGTGCACAGTTCCCTGGTCGCGGTCAGTTCTTAGCTGAGATGTCTGAAGACTCTAAAGGTCTTCCAAACATCCAAGAACTAGAAGACCTGTGGTTTGCACTACAGAAAGAAATGACTGAAGGTGGTGAAGTTGTTAAATTTACTACTGAAGTAGTTAACCTAGACGGCGGCTCTTCACAGCAAGAAGTTGTTCGTGTTGGTACATTTAACCTTGTTGGTGAAGCAGGTTACCTAGCGTATGACGCTGAAGCTGAAGTTGTTCAGCCTCTAGGTCGTCAACCGGATGGTCACTTCGTAGCTTCTGCTGACGACCTAATCGACGCGACTTCTGGTATCGTTCCTTTCTACGCTGACCCGTCTCAAGGTGCAATCCTTGGTCTATTGAAGCAGAAAGCAACTATGTCTGAGCGTTACCACGCAGGTGGCCCAGTTGGTTACACAATTACGCTAATGCTAGCGATTGGTCTACTAATTGGTGTTTACAAGATGATCACATTGACCATCACTGGTGGTAAAATGCGTTCACAGCTTAAGAACGTAAACAGCCCATCAGAAGGTAACCCTCTAGGTCGTATTCTTAAAGTTTACCAAGAGAACAAAACTGCTGATGCAGAGAACCTTGAACTTAAACTTGATGAAGCGATTCTTCGCGAGCTTCCAAAAATTGAAAGCGGCATCAACGTAATCAAGATTTTCGCAGCGATTGCGCCACTACTTGGTCTACTTGGTACCGTACTTGGTATGATCGAGACATTCCAAACCATCACTCTATTCGGTACTGGTGACCCACGTATGATGGCGGGAAGTATCTCAATGGCTCTTGTAACTACTGCTCAAGGTATTATCGCGGCTCTGCCTCTAATCCTTACTCACAGCATCGTAGCTTCTCGTAGCAAGTCAATCATCCACATTCTTGATGAGCAGACTGCGGGTATCGTAGCCGCTCACACAGAGTCGGAGAAAGCGTAATATGAATTACCTGATTGGATTATTCGAATCGGTCAGGGACTTTATCGCTACCGGCGGTGACGTACTTTACTTCGTTGCTGCCGCGCTCTTTCTCATGTGGGTTTTAATGATTGAGCGTTACTGGTATTTAACCTCGGTCTTCCCAAAGGTGAAGAAAAACATCATCGCGAATTGGGATGCCCGAGCAGATACCACATCATGGTATGCGCATAGAATCCGTGACGCGTGGATTTCTCAAGCGTCAGACGATCTAAACGCTAGAATGCTGATTATCAGAACCATTATTGCAATGTGTCCACTAATCGGTCTACTGGGAACAGTAACCGGTATGATCAGTGTTTTCGAGACAATGGCAACACAGGGCACCAGCAACGCACGTCTAATGGCAGCTGGTATCTCTATGGCAACTATCCCGACAATGGCGGGAATGGTAGCCGCGCTATCTGGGCTGTTCATCAGTTCACGTCTTGAAGCGAAAGTGAAGCTGGCAAGAGAAGGGCTAGTTGATAGCCTGCCACATCATTAGAGAGAGAGATTATGGCTCGAAAAGTCAGAACCGAGGAAGAAGATGCACAGATCGACATGACACCCATGTTGGATATCGTGTTTATCATGCTTATCTTCTTTATCGTTACCACTGTTTTCGTTAAAGAAGCAGGGATCGAAGTCAACAAGCCAGATGCGAGCCAGGCGATACTTCACAAAAATGCAAACATTTTCATCGCCGTAACGGAAGACGGAAATGTATGGCTAGACAAGCGTGAAGTAGCGCCGGACAGCGTAAGAGCGAATATTGAGAGACTGCTTACCGAGCAGCCAACTGACTACGTAATCATTCAAGCTGACGTAAAAGCGAAGCATGGTTTAGTAGTTGAAATTATGGATCAGGTTAAGGCCGCTGGCGTTAACCGAGTCTCGGTAGCGGCAAGGGGATAAGATGTTACGTATACTTGTATCTATTGTACTAGGTGCTGCGGTTGCATTTGCCCTGTTCGTTCTAATGGCTAAGTTGATTGAAAATTCATCTAGACCAGCAGACGAAGTACCGCCTGCACCGGTGATCGATATTGTTATGCAGGAACCAGACGACCAGACGCAAACGCGTACTCGTGTTCCACCACCACCACCGCCTCCGCCTCCTCAGCCTCCTAAAATGGAGCAAGTAGAGCCGGAAGCCGCGGAACCTGATGCAGATGGCTTTAGCTTAGCTATACCAGCTATCGACACAGGTGGTGTAGGTGTAAACATCGGTGGTGTTGGTGCAATGCAGCGTGACGGTGAAGCAACACCTATCGTTCGTATCGACCCGAAATATCCACCTGATGCAGCCCGAGATGGCCGCGAAGGTTGGGTAAGACTGTCTTTCACTATCAACGAAGTTGGTGGTGTTGAAGATATCGAAGTTATTGAAGCTGAACCTAAGCGTGTATTTGACCGTGAAGCACGTCGTGCTCTACGTAAGTGGAAATACAAGCCTAAGATTGTAGATGGCAAGCCGGTTAAGCAACCTGGCATGTTCGTACAGCTAGACTTTAAACTGGAGCAATGATCATGATGAAACGTACATTCAAAATGTCAGCCGTTGCTTTAGTGTTAGGCGCAGGTGCGGTGCTTTCAGCACCCGCTGCCCTAGCGCAGACATCACCTGTTGTTTGTCCTGGCTATGAGAAAGGAAAAACAACGCTTGTAGGTGAGCGTACCGGTAAGAAAGTTCAAAAAGCTTTCGAATTTTACAATGAAGACCTGGTAGATGAGGCGTTAAACGTTCTTTATGAAATCGATCCTTCCGAGGATTTTGATAAGGCGTACGTTAATCGCTTCATTGGTAACCTACTTGCAGCGCAGGAAGGCCAAGGTGGAAAGGCTTATAACTACCTTGTCGATTCTGTTAAAAACAAAGTGCTAAACGACCTAGAGCACGCTCAAACACTTAAGCTTTTAGGTGACTTGAGCATGCAGGAAGAGAAGTATACCGACGCTGTAAAATGGTATAACAGTTGGATGGACTTCACGTGTAAAGAAGATGCCGACGTTTATACTCGCTTGACTCAGGCTTATTATGAATCTAAGCAATTAGATAAAATGATTGAGCCAGCAGATAGAGCTATTGCTTTATACGAAGAGCCAAACAAGAATCCGTATGTTTTGAAACTTACCTCTTATTACGAGCGTAAGATGTATGACCAGACGGTTCTTGTAGCAGAAGAACTTGTTCGTAAATTCCCTGAAGAGCCACGGTGGTGGACTCAGCTAGGTATGTTCTACTTACAGGTCGAAGAGTATAAGAAAGCATTGTCTTCTTTCGAACTTGCAGATATGCAAGGTTTCTTGAAGAAAGAAAGTGAAGCTAAAGCGCTAGCTCAGCTCTACCAAAGTAATGGTATGCCGTACCGCGGTGCGAAGACTTTGGAAAAGTTCATCAAAGCTGGTGTGCTTGAAGAAACCGCTGAATTAACGGCTAGTATAGCGAATGCTTATCACGCCGCTAAAGATTTCAAAACTGCAGCTAAGCTATATGCGAAAGCCGCAGCAGAGACTTCTGATCCAGAATATTATCGCAAGCAAGGTACCTTGTTGCTTATCGCTGAAGATTACAAAGGAGCGGTTAAAGCTCTTGAGAATGCTCTTGAGCGTGGTATCGAAAATCCCGAAAAAGTTCACTTTACGCTTATGGAAGCGAACTTTTATGCTGGAGATTATCGAGCTGCGTACAAGCACGTTCAAGAGGCTAAAAAAGATCGCTCACTACGTCGTAATGCGGCAGCGTGGGAACCTTACATAAAGGAAAAAGCGAAAAACCGCGGTATTAATATTTAATATCCGGAATTAGCTACAAAAGCCTCCCTTGGGAGGCTTTTTTTTGCTTTTAGTTTAAGTGTAAGCTTTTAGAGTAGAAAAAACGTCGTGAAAGTGACTTGTTTGAATGGCTATAGCGTATAACGCATCTAACGGTAATTCACTTTACAGTGTCCAAGAAAGTTACTCAAATGCAGGGCGCAATATTGCTCTAATTGCTGCTGTAGACCCCTTCACACCGTTCACTTTAAAACCGTTGTCTTCCAATACCTCTCTTACAAGCGTCATATTCATATCTGATGCTTCAAATAGTGATATGAGGTAACGTTGAGTATTCATTATTTTTTTAAGCTTATTGAGTACGTATAGGTGAGCACTAAGCAATTCAGTGCCGCTATTGCCTTTGTTTTCTTGTTTGTCACTTATCGCTTCAGGGCGGAGTTTGGCATCGCTTGATAATTTTCTCAGTATGGGCCAAATATCATCTAGCGTTCGCGTTCCTTGGGTAAAGTGGTTTAGCTTGTTTATATAGATTTCTAGCACAGAGCTAGGAAGTTCGTGGAGGTTAAGTGAACTAAGGAAACTCGCTTTGAGGGCTAGAGCTTTTTCAACTAGTTCACCGGTATACTTGTTAAGAGGTAACACAGCCAAAGCGCTAGTTTCACCACTAGCTTTATTAGGTTTTCGACCATAATCAACGATATGAAAGCCATTGCTAGACCAAAATCCATCAAGCCTATTTGTCGCTCCGTAAGACGTTGATATTGCATCAATAGCGCGCTCATGGGCTTTTTCTATTATTTTTTTGATTAGTTGGCCACCAATACCTTTATTTTGAAGCTTTGGGTGAACAGCAATTCGGTTAATTCGCCAATAGCTTTGTGTAGCTGCTTTAAAGTCGACAGACAGCAGTGTTAATCGTTGCGCTCCTAGGTGACCTTTGGGACGTCGCTTACCTTCTGCTATATCAAGAGCAAGATCGCTCAGGTAGTCTCCGCCTTCTATGTTAATTATTGCTGTAGCAAGTACTAGGTCTTTAACTTTAAAAGTCACGACCAGAACATCTGGACTGTCCATTAGGCGCATGAAATCGTCAGGCGTGGTCTGGTAGTGAGCAAGTGAAAGCAAAGACATGATTTGCTGCAGCATGCTCTCGTCTACATCCTCAAAAGAGCAAATAGTAAACTCGCCTGCCGCTAATACCTCTGAGATATCGAGTGATGTAAGAGAGGCTATAGTCTTTTGTATACTGCTTTGTGAATTGGCGCTGCAATCAATACCTTTCACGCAACCATTTTCAAACAAACAGGTTTGATTTAAAAAGGCCTCAATTGGATCGTTTTCAGCCCAACGTAAAGAAGTCGATAGCGTTAGGTGTAAAGTCCCCTTTGGCAAGGAGGGAATGAGTTTATGAATAAACCCCTTTCCTGAGCCTTCGTAGCCTAAAAGTGTGGTGCTTAAAACCCACTGTGGGTTATAGGCTATTATACGTTTGATAACGGGAAGTGGCATGGACGCAGCCTCATCCACTATTACGAGGTCATATTTCGTATTTTCTATGTCAAAAAGCAACTCACTATCGGGCGGAACCCACTTAACTAAGCCTTTAGGCGCGGTTTGTTGTTTCGCTCGCCGAGTTTCCAAACTTGCTACTTGCGACATATACATTTTGACGTTCAGCTTGTCTGCTTCTTCAGATTCTGTAAAGCGGGATAAAACATGAGTTACATTTTCACTACGCTCGCTGGTAAGCAGAACGTTCTTACCTTCTTTGATAACGCTATCAATAAACAGGCCTAAGAGGGATGATTTACCCCTACCTCTTGGCGCTGTGATTAGCGCGTTAAGGCAATTAAGCATATATGCCTGATGCAATTGATAGTACGCGTGCTCTTGCTCTTTAGAGCGAAATCGGGCATGTGTATGCTCGTTGTGAATGGATTCTTGTTTTACACAGTAACTAGAAATATCGGGAAGAACAGTTTCTATTTCAGTATGAAAACCCACGTATGGGTTTTCACGCAAGTTCTTAATAAAGCGAGAACGGTATCGACTATGGTTAAGCGTAAACCCTTCTGATAAGAACGGCACCGATATATTCTCGACCCACTCGTCAGATTTTGGGCAAATAAGTATTAAGCAGCCACTACGCTTAACAATACCCGCTACTGCCATAATGTCACCAGGCTTAAAAGCGTCGCGGCAATCCAATATGGCAATGTCACACTCGACGCCAAGCACTTGCTTTCGCATCTTTCCTTTTAAAGCGTTGCCAGTGAGGTTCGAAATACTTAAGGATGACACCTCATCGGTTAAGTTTCGAAGGTTGGATAAAGTAGCTTCACAAAAGCTATTACTGCCTGAAATAACCAACATTCTTCGGTGAAGTAGAGTAGTAACACGTGAGCCATTTTCGCAGCTATTTTTACTGTAGGGGGCAAGAAGCCATTCGCGTAATTGAGTTAGCGCCATGAATCAACTTTTTAGGTATAATCTAACGCTATATTAGCGATTTATTGTGAGGAATTCGAATGCGCTTTCTTTCTCGGCGTTTAGTTATGCCAAATGATCTTAATTACGCCAATTCTTTGTTCGGTGGCCGCGCGTTAGAATGGATAGACGAAGAGGCTGCCATTTGGGCAATTTGCCAGTTAGAGACCAATTGTTTGGTGACTAAGCATATTGGTGAAATTAGCTTTGAATCACCTGCGATGCAGGGTGACATAGTAGAGTTTGGATTGGAAACCAAGGCGGTAGGCCGCACTTCGATTACTGTAAGCTGTTTGGTGAGAAACAAGGCTACTAAAAAAACTATCTGCTTTGCAGATGACATCGTTTTCGTAAAGGTTGACCCGGAAACTCGCCAACCAACAGCACACGGCAAAACGCTAGAAGGGTTAAAAGCACAGACTGACGATGAAGTACGTCGTCTTAATATGAATATTGACGCTGAATAGCCTCGGGCTTTCAATACCTTATATCTTATAAATATTGTAACCTTAGCTTGATGTCTTATCTGCTTGACGGCGTGTATCGAACTGGTAGACTCCGTCGCAGACGTTGAGGCTACTATTTGAGTGGCTCAACACTATACCAAGGGGTGTCCGTTATCGGTCTGAGATCCACACTTGTGGGAACCCTTAAACCTGATCCGGATAATACCGGCGTAGGGATGGTTCACAGCATAGCCTTATCACCTGCCGTTAGACCCGGATCTTTTTTCTTCAATAAGAACAAGAGATCCCATGTATAAAACACTTTTCACACTATCATTGTTAGCAAGTTCTGTTGCTGCCTATGCACAAGAATCTGCAGTGAACGACACGTCAAAAAACACGCCTTCTGACATTGAACGGGTTGTTGTATCTGGTGACTTTCGACAAACAACACTTGACCAGCTAAGTGCTAGCGCAACTATTTTAGACCAAGAGCGCCTTCGCAGCAGACAGCCGAGTCATATCGACAGTGTGTTAAACAGTATTCCAAATGTTAATTTTGCGGCGGGTGCGTCTCGTGGCCGCTTCGTGCAAATTCGTGGTATTGGTGAGCGTAGCCAGTTTGCTGAACCCATCAACCCTTCGGTGAGCTTTATTGTCGATGAATTTGATTTTTCAGGCCTTGCTGCAGCAGGTATCATTTTTGACACGAAACAATTAGAAGTTTATCGCGGACCTCAGGCTACGCTTTACGGTACAGGTGCACTGGCTGGGGCGGTTAAATTATCCAGCAATAACGTGGGTAGCGACGCGCCAGACTATGTAGAAGCCCGCATTGGTAACAAAGACAGTTACCGCATCGAGGGAGCAACGGGTAACGATATCAATTCCGACTGGGGTTATCGCGTAGCGTTAGTGCATAACCGTAGCGATGGCTTTGTAGAGAATACATTCCTAGATAGAAACGATACCAATAATATTGACGAAACTGCTTTGCGATTTGCTGTTGAAGGCAGCGTGGATGAACGAACCACACTTGCTCTTACCTACCGCTGGTATGATATTGACAACGGCTACGATGCATTTTCCCTTGATAACGACAACAAAACACTGTCTGACGAGCCGGGTTTTGACGAGCATCAAACTCACGCAGTAAGCGCACGCTCAACAACGAGTACAGCCGCAGGGGACTTCATACTTATTGCCACTCATGCCTCTCATAACATTGCTTATGGATATGATGAAGACTGGACATTCACGGGTTTTCACCCTTGGGGTTACACATCTTTTGATGCTTACTACCGCGATGTTGAAACGCAAACCGGTGAGGTGCGTTTCGTGTCGTCTGACAGTGCTGCGCTTTTCGACGGTATGACAGATTGGACCTTAGGCATATTTTATAAAAACACAGAAGAAAAGTTACTTCGTCAGTACACATACCTTGATAGTGACTTTGCCAGTGAATATACCCCAACGACTACCGCTATCTATGCTCAGACTGAAAGCCGTTTGAAGGACAACTTAGTGCTTGTAGCTGGGTTGAGAGTAGAAAACTATGACTTCGACTACGCCGATAACAACCAACTTACACGCGCGTTTGACACCACCATGGTTGGCGGAAAAGTAGCGCTTCAATACACCCAAGGCGATCACTTCTACTACGGCAGCATTTCGCGCGGTTTTAAAGGCGCTGGCTTTAACCCGGACAGCCGAGTGAACGATAGTCAGCGTTTCTTCGACGAAGAATACAACTGGAACTATGAGGTGGGTGTAAAAGGCCCATTGCTAACGCCTGATCTTATTGCTCGTGCTGCGATTTTCTACATGGACAGGACAGATACTCAGATAAGTGATTTTGATGTTGTTACCCGTGATGACGGCACGGCCGGTTTTGTTGATATTATCGATAATGCTGACTTAGGCACAAACAAAGGGGCAGAGCTTGAACTAAGCTGGTTTGCTAGCGATGCATGGCAGTTAGATGCAAGTGTTGGTTACCTAAGCGCCACATTTGAAGGGTATAGACTAGCAGACGGTACTGAAGTGTCTGAGCAAAGACAGGCTCAATCACCTAAGTGGACGGCAAACCTTTACAGTGAGTACGCACTTACAGACACCATACTATGGCGAGTAGATGTAGACTATAAAAGCGAATACCGTTTTTCTGACGGCCATGATGTAACTGCGCCAAGTACGACTCTGGTTAACTCTGAAATTGTTGTGTTACACGGTGATTGGCAGACCTCGTTATGGATCCAAAATGCATTTGACCGCGAGTATTACACTCGAGGTTTTGGTGGTTTTAGCAACGACCCTCGCGATGAATACGCGTTTAACGAACCATATTACCAAATAGGTAACGGTCGCCAGTTTGGTATCACTGTTAAGTACGCGTTTTAAAATAAAAGGAAACAGACATGCAAGTTATGGTTGAACTGTCGTTGTACCCTTTGGTTAACGAATATATTCCGCCTATTCAAGATTTTATTGATAGGTTAAATAGCTACGGCGATATCACGGTGACAACATGTTCTACTAGTACCCAGGTTACGGGGGATTACGCTGTAGTAATGAAAATACTCGGCGACGAAATGCAGAGAACTCACGAAGAAGTAGGGCAGGCCATATTCGTTGCTAAGTTTCTAAATTTCGATGCTATGCAAGCAAGAAAGTCATCTTAATGGCTAACTTCTTTTCAGAGTTTACTTCTCAAATTGCCGCTACTTCATTGTTAGAATGGGTAGCGGTTGTACTTGCCATCGCGTATGTATTATTAGCAGCTAAACAAAATAGCTGGTGTTGGCTGTGCGCCTTTGTAAGTACAGCAATTTACACCTGGCTATTTTGGCAAGTAACCTTGCCATTCCAGTCGGCGCTTAACTTCTTTTACATGATAATGGCGGGGTATGGTTATTATCAGTGGTCGAAAGGGGCGGAAGAAGGCGAGGTTAAGCCAGTTCTTCATTGGCCGCTTTGGTTGCACTTGATCATTGTCCCAAGCATGCTATTACTTGCTTGGGGTCTTTCTGAAGTGGCTGGTTCGCAATTTAATAGTGAGTACCTACTATTAGATGCAAGCATTAACTTACTAAGTGTGGTCACGACATTTATGGTGGCACATAAAATTTTGCAAAACTGGGTTTACTGGTTTTTCATTAATCTAGCTTCGGCATATTTATACCTGCAAGTGGGCTATGCATTGTCTGCTTGCCTTTTCCTAGGTTATGTAGGCTTCGCAGTATTTGGTTATTATCAATGGCTTGTACAATATAAGAAACAAGGTGAACAGGTTGGATATCATCGCCACGCTGCAAAAGGCGCTTAATCTTAGCGAGAATGCAGAGGTTTCGGTACATCCTGCTGGTGCGGTAAACCGTGTTTACCGCGTTCAAGACCCAGCAAATAGCCTATTAAGTTTAAGTGAAGGTAACCCTCAAATTACTTCTCATCAAAAGCTTGAAGATGTCCCCATCGATTTAGCCGTTAAGTGGCTGGGCGATGATGATTTCAGTGGTGTGGAGCGCAAACATCAGTTTGCTTTGCAGCAACAGTTGTATCAAGTAGGGATAGCGCCGCAGCCAATTTGGTTAAGCGATGAAGAAACCATCTGGGTAGAACAGTGGGAAAGTCATAATGCAAGCGATGAGCTTGCTTCAACTAGGCGTCCTGTACACACGTTGGCTGAAACCCTCGTGCGTATCCATTCGCTGTCTATTACCGCCAAGCCATTAAATCTAATTGCAAGGTGGCAGCATTACAGTGATGTCGCAAAGCTTGATACCAATAGTGAGCTTTACTTAAAGGCGCAGGCGCTCGAAAAGAGCGTAATTAAAAGCGAACAAGACGATGAAGACTGCGTATTGTGCCACAACGACTTATTGATTAATCACCTATTGCTTGGTAAAGAAAGCGCGGTCAAGATCATTGATTGGGAGTATGCAGCAATGGGAAATCGTTACTTCGATTTAGCAAGCTGCTGCCTTATCAATAAACTCGACGTGAATGAAAGCGAAGAATTAGTTGTTCACTACGCAAACGTCATGAATATTGACAAAGGCGATGCATTGGATAAGTTTAAGCTACATTCCAACATTGTTCATATAACGAACGACCTGTGGTTTGCTGCACTTAATGCGAATAAAAGTAACTAGACGCAAAGCGTGAAGCGCTATAGGCTTTCCTTTGCATAAAGCCAGTATAATGGTTAGCTTGAACAGGCATACTTGACGTTATTCGATTGAAAAATCAGCGCATTGCGTGTTAATTAAGCATGCAGTGCATGGTAGTGATAAAAAGGCTTTACCTTTTTAATGTCATCCGTATAATGCACAGCGCGCTAGGGGTGTAGTTCGAATTGGTAGAACAGCGGTCTCCAAAACCGATGGTTGGGGGTTCGAGTCCCTCCACCCCTGCCACTTTCTCTTCTTGTGAACAAGTCAGTTCAAACGTAAAAAATATTTTTATGTAAATTTCTTATCTAGCTTTTTCTTTATATTTATTTATCGTCATTTTGATTCGCAACGCATACCGTTAGTGCTTTGTCTCGTGGATTTAAATATTCAAGATTCTATGCGCGAGCTAATACTTGTAAAATAAAAGGTTCAATGTTTGGCTAACTTATGGGTAGGGTTTATTAAGCCTCATGTGCCCACTAAATAGCGCACTTTACGTAAAAGAATGCGATAGTTATTCATTCAGCTCAGCAACTTTAGTAAACTTAGATAAATAACGGTTTATTAGCTTTAGGTCTTTTACGCAATGTCTCTTAGTTCATATCAGCAGGCGGTATTACAGGAAATGGGGATCCCTGTGTGGATCACTAAAGACGCCCATGCGAAGATGAAAAAGCAAGAAGGCTTAAAAGAAGGCAATACCTCAGCGATAAAGTATAGCGCGGCTACTGGCACATCGCCACAAACACCTTTTAGCCAAAACGGCCAAGAAAATAAGTCGCCATCAACGCCAATCTCTCAAGAACAAAAGCAGTCACGCCTTGCCCAATTAAGGGCAAATGTGGGCGGCAGCGCAAAAGATAAATCTCGGTCTAACGATGTTGTCACAGCCAAAACGACGACTCATCATGCGCCATCAAATGAGGTAACTGACAGGAATGTTGCGAATAAATCAGAAGTTGCGCAACGCGAAGCAAAAGGGCCTGCATCGCCAGAAGGTATTCCGTTAAGTGCCGAACAGAAAGCAAAATCACAGCAATGGCTAAAAGACTTGCAGCTAGCCTGTGTTCAGTTGGGTATACCGTCACAGTGGGCTAGCACCATAATGATTGGCCGTACGCTATCGGTAACCGCAACGGCCATTATACTACCAGCCACACCGCTTAAACTGACAACTGTGCAAAAACGGGAGCTGTGGGTGCAGCTTATCAGCGCAGCACGCAAATTAAACCACTCCGCTAACGGCCAGTAGTCGCGTCGATGAAGTTAACAATCGTACCGCCGCAAGGCTTTAACGAGCACATTGAACTTGCCCATGCTATCCATCAAGAGGCGCAAGTGTCGCCTTGGAAATTAAGTACCTTCGCGGACTGTTTCACCAAACCCTATTATGGGGTGTTTGCTTTTGAAAATGACAAGATTATTGGCTATGCCATTATGCTTGAAGTCGTTGATGAAGCTACCCTGATGGATATTGCGGTAGACAGTGGCGCAAGAGGCAAGGGTATAGGTCGCGCTTTAGTTGATTTTGTCATTGAGACATCAGTGAAAAATGCAATGCGTGAAATGTGGCTAGAAGTGCGTGAAAGTAATCATACTGCTATTGCGCTTTACGAGAGCTCGGGGTTTGAGCATATAGAAACCCGCAAAAATTATTACACCGTAAAAAGTAATGATGACGGGAATGACAAGAGTAATGGAAACAGCGCACAAAAAGAAAACGCTAAAATCATGCAGTGGACAAACCCCACCTTAGCCTAGCTTTTGTATTCCTAGGCATATACGTTTCGCGTATATCAAAGCATTATCCGAACTCAGCATACGCTTCCCAGCTTATAGCAGCGCGTGTTTAAATCGCATCACGTTCTCTTCACCTAAGGTAGAATCAGCATGGCTAAAGTGCTCAACAAAGCGATAGTCTCATCAAAGCGATTTGCTATTAATGTGGTTACCTACAAAGAGGGTCATAGAGTGTTAAAACATAATGACCCTATGGGCAGCGGGCGTTACTTTAAATTTAATGTAGTACTAAAAAAGCCGAAGCGCGGCGGTCAATTTTGGGCAGAGAAAGTCATCTTTAATCTCTTTAACCGCATTTACTTTTTTCGGCCAGATAAGTACATGCACAGCGTAAGCAAAATAGAAAGAGGGGAGCGGAAGCTGCTGTCTGTTGCATTGTACCTGTAAGTCATAGTGTTTATCAGTGATTAACCACCCGTATAGCAAAGTTTCCACAAGGTTTTAAAAAGTTGACCATTTGGTCGATAAATTGGCGTGTTTGCACGGTCAGGAAGGTTTTAATCCCTTGCTAATTCACTTATATTTGCGCCCTCAAAATTCTCCGCCTACATTCAGCTTACCGGGCGGTAGAAACTTTTCTTAACGCAGTTCGTGTAATTGGATTTTTTAAAACGCATGTCTTCATCATCGGTGGCGGAAAAAGAGCAATCAAAAGGCATTAAAATGCTTCTGGTTGCGGTGTTGTGTTTAGGACTTAACTGGCCAGGCATGAAATTAGGGCTTGAGATTGTAGGGCCTGTATGGATGGTGTGCTTGCGCTTCTTGTTAAGCCTTCCCGTACTCGCGCTGTTTGTACTTATCACCAAAAAACGTTTACCGGTGCTCAATCGTAAAGATCGCTCGGTGGTGTTGGTCGTTGCCTTTTTCCAGTTTATCCTATCAATGGGGCTTATTACTGTCTCACTGCAGTTTATTCCTGCCGGCACGGCGAGTATTCTTATTTACACCACACCGCTTTGGATGCTGCTTATCGACACCCTATGGTATCGGCAACGTCCACCTTCTAAGCGATTAATTCTAACCGGTATATCTACCATTGGCTGTGCAATGATTTTATTTGCTTCGGGACAACCGGGCGCATGGCTACCGCTCTTTGGTATGTTGCTGGCATCTGCATTGTGGGCGGTCGCTATTCGAAGAGTGTCTTTTCACAAGTGGAAGGGAAGCGTCATTGAAGCTGTCTTCTGGCAGTTTACCATCGCAGGTTTCGCCATGCTTGCTATTGCTCTCATAGTCGAGCCAACACCTAATTTTGGGGCTTACGATATAAGCGATTGGTTACTATTGGCGTACATTGGGCCAGTGGCAACGGGTCTCGGTTTTGGCCTCATGGTAGCGGCGGGGCCTAAATTACCACCAGATAAAATCGTGCTTATTAGTACACTTACGCCGATAGTGGGCTATGTAAGCTCTGTGATATTGCTTAAAGAAACGCTACTGCCTATGGTAATGGCTGGCGCAATATTGATGATAGCCGCGCTAATAGTAAATGGCCTCCCCCAAAGCACACTTAAAAAAATATTAGGTAAAGGCCACGCGAAATAAAGGTTAGTTAAAGGGTTAGTCGAGGCTGTATAAAGTCTAAAAACGCAGAGATACGAGACGATACTGCACTATTTTTGTAGTACACCGCTTGTACCGATTCTCTGCGGTTTGGGCTGACGATGTCGTCGCGAAATAGCGCTACCAGCGTGCCAGCACTGATATCTTTGTGTACCATAAAGTGAGAAAGTAACGCGATACCTTGACCTGCCAAACACAGCTGGCGAATAGTTTCGCCGCTTGACGCACGAAGACTGTACTGCAAGTTAATATCTTGCTTAAGCGGCCATTTATTTAGACTTGGTGAGTCGCTAAAACCAATCAGTTTGTGCTTGTTTAGCGTGCTAATTCCATACTCGCCTTTAGATATGGGATATTTTTCAAGATACTGTGGGCTTGCCACAATATGCAGCTTACTTTTTCCTAAACGTCTAGCGTGCAAGTTAGAATCACTTAAATCACCAATACGTATTGCGATATCGGTTTTATGTTCCAACAGGTCGATAATGCTGTCGTGACTGGTGATATCGAGCGTTATGTCAGGAAATGCTTCTTGAAATTCACCCACTAACGGCGCTAGCTGGTGGAATACAAACGGGCTCGCAGCATCAACCCGAAGTTTTCCAGAAGGGGCGCGCTTTAATAGCCGTAATGCTTCTTCGCCTTTTTCTAATATATTAAGCCCGTCTCTGGCATATTGCAGGAAAAGCTCACCTTCCTCTGTTAGTTCCAATCGTCGGGTAGTGCGATTCAATAAGGTTACATCCAACCCATCTTCGAGCCGGGTTACCGCTCTGCTGACTTTCGCAACCTGCTGATTGAGTAAATTGGCAGCACTGGAAAAACTACCTGTATCCACAACGGTTAGGAACGCTTCTAAATCTTCAGTTTTTGATGAGACTGGCATCGCACACCTTATATTTTCAAATATCGCAAAAGTATTTTGTCATTAGTGCTGTTTTTTGCAAATAAATTTATCGTCAAACTGTACGCACTTTATTAATGGCTTTCAAAAAACGGCGTAGTTGTTCGTTCTAGAGGCCAATGGTGGCGTTGTTAATCAAGCCATCTCGTTAATTACTTTTTGAGGATAATTGAAATGCCTATTGCATTATTTGCGTTGACGTTAAGTGCGTTCGCTATTGGCACAACAGAGTTCGTGATAGTGGGGCTTGTCCCCACCATTGCTACTGATCTTGGCGTTACGTTACCGAGCGCAGGCTTACTGGTAAGCTTGTACGCCGTTGGTGTTGCCGTTGGCGCACCGGTTCTTACCGCCCTTACGGGAAAGTGGAATAGAAAGCATGTTCTGCTTAGCTTAATGGCGCTATTTGTGGGTGGTAATATTCTTGCTTGGCAAGCGCCCAGCTACGAGAGCTTAATTCTAGCTCGCATTTTGACAGGCTTAGCGCACGGTGTGTTCTTTTCCATAGGATCAACTATTGCTACAGGGCTAGTGGCGAAAGAAAAAGAAGCCAGCGCTATTGCCATTATGTTTACGGGCTTAACCGTAGCCTTGGTTACTGGCGTACCTTTGGGTACCTGGATTGGTCAAAACTTCGGTTGGAGGGCAACCTTCCTAGTAGTTTCCGCGCTTGGCACACTTGCGCTAATAGGCAGTGCGTTGCTGGTACCGAACAATCTTAAACAAAGTAAACCGGCCACCTTGAGTGAGCAAATGAAGGTGTTGGTTCAGCCTCGTCTGGTATTGGTGTATCTAATGACGATATTGGGCTATGGCGGCACATTTACGGCATTCACCTATCTCGCTCCTATATTACAGGAAGAGGCGGGGTTTGCGCCCTCAGCTATCAGCTTAATTATGCTGGTTTACGGTGTATCTGTCGCGGTAGGCAATATTTATGGCGGCAAGCTTGCTGACAAAAAAGGCCCAATCCGCGCGCTAACAATCATCTTTTCAGCCCTTGCATTCATCTTGTTTGCCCTGACGTTTACCATGGGCAGTAAAGTTGCCGCAGTGATCACCGTTTTAGTGTGGGGCGCCTTTGCCTTTGGCAATGTTCCAGGACTTCAGGTGTACGTTGTTCAATTAGCAGAGAAGTTTACCCCTAATGCTGTTGATGTCGCTTCAGGTTTAAATATCGCGGCATTTAACATTGGCATAGCAGTGGGGTCAATTCTGGGCGGTGCAATTGTAGACGGCATGCAGCTATCTGATACCGCATGGATTGGTGCAATTATCTCTGTTGCAGCGTTACTTGTTACACGTTACAGCGGCTATTTAGACAAGCGCGCACTCAGTACTGCGAATAACACAACGGGCGCGTAGGGAGGTCACAATGACGACAAATACCTTTGATAAGCTTGCACAACATACGTTCTCAGTAGGTGTAGAGCTTCCGCTAGATAACGACTGGGCGCATTTCGACGCCACAAAAGGTACGCCATTCGGCGTACCTGATATGACCGAGCATCACAGCCGTATTCAATTAGCCGACAAACTAGGGTTTAAAGCAGCGTGGGTAAGAGATGTACCGGTTTATGACCCTAGCTTTGGTGACGCCGCTCAGGTTTTCGAAACCTTCACTTACCTGGGCTATTTAGCGGGTATTACAGACAATATTCTACTAGGCACAGCCGCTGTTGTTTTACCTCTTAGGCAGCCATGGCTTGTTAAAAAGGCGGCAGCAACGGTGCAGCAGCTAAGTAACGACCGCCTTATACTCGGTGTAGCCAGTGGGGATAGACCGGTTGAGTATCCGTTGTTCGATGTCGATTTTGACAGTCGCGGCGAGCACTTCAGGCAGTCACTTGAAATTGTAAAGCACGGTGAGAATTCCCTTAAGCCTGGCATGTCGCTGTTACCGCGCTCAACCACGCCGCCATTGTACGTTGCAGGGCTCGCTCAGCAAAGCCCTCAGTGGGTTGGAGAAAATATGGACGGTTGGCTGGCGTATCCAGGTACACCGAACGAGCATGTAAAGCGCGTAGAACTATGGCGAAATGTCGCGGGCAACAAGCCGTACGTTAGCTTTATTCATCTTAATTTGGTTGAAGACGATGAAGCGCCCATAAAACGCCACCGATTCGGGGTTGAAACTGGTGTAAATGGGCTTATCAAAGAACTCAATGCAATGAAAGACGCGGGGGTTGATCATATTGGCCTGCACTTCAGACGTAATACGCAACCAGTAGAAGGCGCGATGCAGCGCATTGCTGACAACGTATTACCTCACTTTCATAAATAACGGAACCAACAAGGAGGCATCATGCCGAATGTAAATCAGTCACAATCTAAAATTCCTTCGCTAGGTGCAGGCACGTTCCGCTTAAAAGACGATGAAGCCTATAACAGCGTGACAATGGCACTTGAAGTGGGTTTCCGTCACATTGATACGGCGCAAATTTACGGCAATGAAGAAGCGGTAGGGCGTGCTATTAAAGACGCTATTACAAACAACCTTGTTGCACGTGAAGACCTTTACGTCACCACCAAGGTGTGGAATGACAAGCTGAATAAAGCAAGTTTTGTGGATAGCGTGAAAGAGAGTTTGGAAAAGCTTCAACTGTCGTACGTTGACCTGCTACTTATTCATTGGCCGTCACCGGAAAACGGCGAAAGCATGGAAGAGTACCTAGGTGAATTGCTGCGCGTTAAGGAGCTGGGGCTCACAAAAGAAATTGGTATTTCTAACTTTACCGTTGCACAAATTGAAGAAGCGGTGAATATCTTGGGCGAGGGCGTTATTTCCACGAATCAGGTAGAGGTGCACCCTTATCTTACTAATGAAAAAGTGCGTGCAGCGTGTGAGAAACACGGTATTACAGTGACAGGATATATGCCGTTTGCTGTTGGTAAAGTGTTAAAAGACGAGACCATCATTGCAATAGCAGATAAGCACGGTGTGAGCACTGCTGAGGTAGTGGTAGCCTGGGAGCTGGCCCATGGTTTAGTCACTATTCCATCGTCGACTAAGCGCAAGAACCTGGAAACCAATTTCAAAGCGCTTGAACTTACCTTGGGCGCTGACGATATCGCAAAGATTGACGCGCTAGATTGTGGCGACCGTCAAGCTAACCCAGATTTTTCACCTGCGTGGGACTAATCGGAAAAATCACTGTGTTAAGGAGCTTTTATGCAAGCTAACGTTTGGCAATTTGAACAAGCTGGCGCATCACTGGTAAAGCAGGTACGCGAGTTTTCTGAGCCGAAGGCAGGACGTATTGTCGTGCGCAACTATGCTATTGGCATTAACCCAGTTGACTGGAAGTTTATCGATGATAACCCGCGCGACTGGGAAAAAGGGCATATTCCCGGTGTGGACGGTGCGGGTGTTGTTGTCGCTGTAGGTGAGGGCGTTGATAACAATCTATTGGGTAAGCATGTGGCTTACCATCATAGCCTAAGTGAAAACGGAAGTTTTGCCGATCATAGTGAAGTGTATGCTAGCCGTGTAATGGTCGTGCCGGAAAGCGTTGATTTTGCACTAGCTGCTGCGTTGCCATGTCCAATGCTTACTGCCTGGCAAGCGTTCAGTAAAGTGCCGGTCCGAAAGGGGGCTGACGTGTTAGTCAGCGGTATGGGCGCCGTTAACAAATTGCTGGCGCAAATGCTTTCTCAGGCCGGTTTTAATGTACATGTTATCTCAGGGAGCTTTTCGCAAGAGCAAGCCGGTGAGATGGGCGTAAAAGCCATCCATCGCGGTAAACCTGAAGGACAAACATTTTACGCGCTTTTCGACGCGAACGGGCCAGACTATGCGGCGTCACTTGTACCGCTTCTTGAAGCAAATGGTCATGTAGTGAGTATTCTAGGTCGTATTGAAGTGCCTGTTGATGCGCCTTTCACGCGTACTATTTCTTATCATGAGATAGCGCTAGGTGCGCTGCATGATTATGGCGATTTGTCACAGTGGCAGCGTTTGGTGAAAGACGGTGAGGCTCTACTTGAGCAAGTTGCTGCGCAAACGTTGGTTGTCGAAATACCTAACGTGTTTGAATTCGATAATTTGAACAAGGCGCTGCAATTTTCAAAAGAAGACAAACGAAAGGCAGTGGTTGCGGTTTCATAAAGCCGGAATGATTAAGTTTCTTCCCTTATCTTTGGCTACGTAAAGGGCTTTATCAGCTCGTCTGAAGGCTTCGACAATATCGTCGGGGCCTTTACATAAAGTCCAACCTATACATGCCCCTAACTTTCTATCGTCAATCGATGCAATGGCTAACTGGTTGATGGCACTGTGGACAGTTTCCAGTTGCTTTGCAAACTCGTCGGCTTGGGTGGTCTTGCTTGTATTGAGCGCTTTTACGCGCTTTGCAATGGCAAACTCTTCTCCACCATAGCGCGCTGCTACTTGCCACTCATCATTAAGCGGCGCAAGAATCTTAGCAATGCCTTTTAGTACTTCGTCACCGACATCGTGACCAAATGTATCGTTGATACTTTTAAAGTGATCTAGGTCAATTAGCGCAATGGCTAGCGCCTCATGATCGTGTAAGGTTTTATCAAACGTATTGTCTACGAACATATCCAGCGTACGCCGATTGGGCAATTCGGTTAAACTATCTTTGGAAGCCAGTTCTGCCAACGTGCTATTCGTTTGTTCAAGTGCAAGGGTGCGCTCTCTTACCAGCGCTTCTAATTTTGATGCCTGCTCACTTTTTAACTTAGCAGCTTCTTTCTGTGCGTCTCGTTCTCTTTGAACAACTTTCACCATATAGCTTGCGGTAAGTGCAACCATAAATAGGCATGTCATAACTAGCCCAGTCATAAAGGTGGCAACGGGTTCGAGGTAAAGGTCTACTTCAAAAAGTGCAATAATGGTAAGGATTAGCGTGCTAAAGGTTACAGGAAGCATAGCGGCGGCAAGCCATTTGGCTCTATCAGAGCCCCGTCTATGCTCTACAAAGATAACGATACCCGCTATCAGTATATAAGGGAAAAAGAGGAGTACAGGCAGTTTTAAGGCAATATCTAACCCCACTGTTTGCCACAGTAAAATACCCAGCAGCGGAAGCACTATGCAAAAAGCTTTAATTGTTTTTGCCCCGTAAACCTCATGGTCGTCTCGCGCGAGTGTCTGAAACAATACCCAAAATGCAGTAATCAATACCGAATAAATGCTTATGGCGTAGCTAATATCGTTCAACCCCGGCGTATTTGGCCACAGTAGTTCAAATGCGTAACCGAACACGCGGAAAAACCAAAATGTTGTTGCAAAAATAAATGATGCAAAACTCAAAAAAACTAAGTTACGGCTGGCAATATAGCCTAATACACAAAGTAGGGTAAGCAGCCCCATTGCGCCGAAAAATGCCATATCCCGCTGCAAGGTTTTCATATACAAGTTACTGTAATACTCAGGTGTGGCGACCGAGAAACTGTATCTTAAAATCTCACCAGACATAGTGCCGGTAAACTCAGTATAAGAAGACGGCTGCAATACAGAGGGGAAATGATAGTTGGGCGTATTCACCGCTCGAGTACTGTAAGGTGTACTGTCGCCGGTTTCCCATTGATAATTGCCATCGGTGACAACTAACGTTTTCATTGCAGGGAAACTTATTGAAAACCAGACGGGAACTTGCGTATCTAACTGATTGTAAATACGAACTTTGAAATGCAAATACTGTGACGGCGACCTATCAATAACATCAGTGCTATAAAACCATTCTTCTTCGCCGGTTATAGTTGCTGAGTTACTTACCGCAAAAACTACATCGTTATCTAAAGACAACATAGTTTGTGAGTTATTGAAATTAGCTGCGTTGGCCGTTTGGCAACAGCATGCTATTACAAGCCATGCGAGCAATGTTCGCAGCATTCATCGTCCTTGTTTTATTGGTTTTTTTTATTTACAGCTCAATATAGCACATAGTTTCAAAAATTTAGTACGCATTAAATAAAACATAAGTATAGGTAAATCGCCTATTTCTTGTAGCGTTTTTAGCGTGGATAACTAACTAAGGTCGTGACAGAACGCGAAGCTAATAAAATGTGTGATGTCGTGTCGCTTGATAGGTATTGAGAGCGCGATGTACAACGTAAATAACACACAGGCTAAGTGCAATGGCAACCACTACCGATGAAAAGCGATACAGCGCACTATAAATAATATCCTGCTGAGGTGAGAGTGACTGGCCGTACAAAATGCCAAAGGTCGTTAGCACACCGAAGCCAGTACCAGCACCACCTCCGCCTAAGACATGTTGGCGGCTGATGAAAAACACCAATATCCATAAGCTAAAGCTAGCAAAAAATAACGTATCACTGTAATTGAGCAAAATAAGCTGGGCGAGCAGGGCAAGATTACAACCAATGAGTGTACCCAGTGCCCGTTGCCATCCACTCATCGTTGCGCCTTTCCAACAAAGTGGAAATAGTATCAAGGCGCTCGCAGCTTGTGCTGATATCGAATCTACTAAGTCAAAGGTTTGGAACACAGCAAAGGATAATGTGGCGACTGTCGTACATAAGATAACTTCGTGACGAATACTCGCTTTATCTTTTGTCGCTTTGGGCAAAGGCGTGCGCGGCGCTTCATCTGGAAAAACAATATGCAAGGCGAATGCAATTATCAATGCCAACAGAATTGCACCTATGTTTGATATGACCAATGCATAGATATCTATTCCATCACTACTGTAGCTGGCAAAATGAAGCTGCAGCGATAGTCCTACAAGGGAAAAGGCCCCGAATAAATACAGCGTACCTTTACTCATTTGCCAAAACAAAAAAGCAAAGGTTGCTGCGATTAATGGTGTAATAAGCAGCGGATGGGTGCCAAACAAACCATACACTACTAGCACAACCATTGCCGGGAACACGGTCGCTGCAAGAAACTGTCTTATTATGTGCCCATTTAAAACAGCTACCAGCCCTAACAATAAGATGGGATAAAGGGTAAAAAATATTGGGTTCGGCCAGTCCATCGCCTTAGATATCGTAAACCCGAGAGTCGCGCCGCTGGCAATCCTAAGCATCTGTTGGAAATCGTTTTCACTGAGGTGTGTTTTCATAACCTGCTTTAGTAGATGTAATGCAATAAACTGATAAAGCGAATTTGTGCATTCGCAACAAAACTTTCTATAGGGTTATTAGGAACAATTTGAACCGTCGCCCGGGCACCACTTGTCAGATGGTTTAATGAAGCTTCACTTTCTTCTAAGCTGATGTGAACACGCTGGCGCTGCGCGTCACGTACCCATCGGTTCGATTTTTCAACTGCGGCTAGCGTACCGTTTGCTGACAGTTGGCCATCACTAACGCCAGCCTCGAAATCTTCCACCTGCGCCGAAAAGACCTCCCCAGGTATCGCATCAAAAACAACTTTAGCACGCACGCCTTTCTTTACATTGATTAGCGACTTTTCTCTAAAGTCAGCAACCAGGTCAAGCCTATTATCTACAACAGATGCAAGGGGAGCGCTTTGTTTGGCATAGGTTCCTTTTGTCACCTGCATATTTGCCATAATACCGTCGTGGGGAGCCTTTATTCTGGTGTATGCCAGATTTAATTCGGCAAGATTTTGCGCGTTGCGGGCTTCTCGATATTTGAGGTTACGATCTCCTCTTTCTCCTCTAGCAACAATTTGCTGGTTTAATTCAGCTTTAAGTGCGCTTAATTCAGCCTCGGCGCTTTGAAGTTGAGCGTTAGCTTTATCCACGTCTTGTTGAGAAACCACGTTGCTTTCAATTAGGGTGTTTAACCGTTGATAATCACTTTTGCGCTCTACGAGTGTGGCGGTCGCGGCTGCTATTCTTGCCTTCATTGCTTCTGCCTGGGCGTCAATTTGAGCGTTTTCTTGTGCCACATTTGCTAAGTCAATCTGCGCTTTTTCAAGCGCAATATGGTAGGGTGTATCGTCAATCTCGAACAATACTTGCCCTTTTTTAACATATTGGTTATTGCTAACTAGTACTTTAGTGATTGGGCCATTTAGCTGAGGTGATATTTGTGTAACCTGATGGTATACCCTTGCCTGAGGTGTCATTGGCATGCGAATATCAGCAACTACAAAATATACAAAACAAGCAGCAAAGGCTACTAACGCCAGTTTTACGTACCTTGCAAAAGCTTGGTCGGGTGTTCTTTCACTCACTAATTCGCCTCCAGTAGCCGAACGGCATTTTGCTCAATTTTGTTAATACATAAAGCCATTGTATTTAGCTCTTCATCGGATATACCTGCATAGACCTCATCCCGCAGTGCAGCCAGCGTGCTTTCAATATCGTTCATACGGCCTTTTCCCATTGGTGTGAAATAAAGCAAACGGCTTCGCTTATCGTTGTCATCAACAATACGCTTGATCAAACCCGCAGTTTCCAATTGCTTGATTGTTCTAGTCAGGCTCGGCATCTCTATTTCAAGACTTTCTGCTAATATTTGTTGGGTACATCCTTCGCCAAGCAAAGACATATGAATCATCACACGCCATCTCGATTCAGTGAGGTCAAGGTGGGCTACAGATTTAGAGACCGTTTTTCTGCACGTTCTTGAGGTACGTGCAAACAGCGCGATTAAGTGAAGCGGCATAGGTTCTGAAAACATCATCGTAATACCTGTTGAAATACTTAGCATGCTAAGTATTTTATTTGCTTAGCATGCTAAGTAAATGGTTATGGGACGAGTAGGTTAATAAGTTCGTCGAGCGTCTACGTGAAGGTTTTCGTTAAATTGAATGATAAAAACTTGAAGGCATCTTTGAAATTAAACCGTGGATTCATTTAACCCCTTATGAGGCAGATGCTACGTAATTTCGCTCTACTGTTACGGCCAGTAAAATGCTAAAATCCGCGCAATTAATTACCAAGCCGTATCAAGCGTTTCAACGCAATATACAATTTGCGCGGATAAGCATTGCTTATCCGGTGAAAAACGCGCCTGTAAGTTATTGGTTTACAGGGATAATAGATAACGAAGATAAGTATTGATGTCAGATAAGAAACTTCTAGAAGAGATTAAAAAGCGACGTACGTTCGCAATCATATCGCACCCGGATGCGGGTAAAACCACGATTACCGAAAAAGTATTGTTATTCGGGCGCGCCCTGCAAACTGCCGGTACCGTAAAAGGAAAAAAGTCTGGTCAGCATGCTAAATCTGACTGGATGGAAATGGAAAAAGAGCGTGGTATCTCGGTAACTACCTCGGTCATGCAGTTTCCTTATAGCGATCACTTAGTAAACCTGCTGGATACTCCAGGGCACGAAGACTTTTCTGAAGATACCTATCGTACACTGACGGCCGTTGACTCATGCCTTATGGTTATCGACGCCGCGAAAGGTGTAGAAGACAGAACCCGAAAGCTAATGGAAGTTACCCGTCTGCGCGATACGCCGATTGTAACTTTCATGAACAAGCTTGACCGCGATATTCGCGACCCTATGGAACTGCTTGATGAAGTAGAAACCGAGCTTGATATTCTGTGCGCACCAATCACTTGGCCAATTGGCTGTGGTAAGAGTTTTAAAGGTGTATATCACCTGCACCGCGACGAAACTATTTTGTATCAAAGCGGCCAGGGTCACACTATCCAAGACGTGCGCATCATCAAAGGGTTAGATAATCCTGATTTAGATACTGCAGTAGGAAGTGATCTTGCTGAAACCTTACGTGACGAGCTAGAGCTTGTACGCGGTGCATCTAACGAATTCGAACAAGAGCTTTTCTTGGAAGGTCAGCTAACGCCAGTATTTTTCGGTACAGCATTAGGTAACTTTGGTGTTGATCATATGCTTGATGGTTTGGTTGAATGGGCGCCAGCGCCACTAGGCCGTGAAACCGAAGAAGGGACTATTGAAAGTACTGACGGCAAGTTCAGTGGCTTCGTATTTAAGATTCAGGCCAACATGGACCCGAAACACCGCGACCGTATTGCGTTTTGTCGTATTGTGTCTGGTAAGTATGAGAAAGGCATGAAAATGCGCAACAGCCGCCTGGGCAAAGATGTTCGTATTTCCGATGCACTGACTTTCTTAGCAGGCGATCGAGCTTTACTAGAAGAAGCTTATGCCGGCGATATCATCGGCTTGCACAACCACGGTACTATCCGAATTGGTGACACTTTTACGTCAGGCGATAACTATCGCTTTACTGGTATTCCAAACTTTGCGCCAGAGCTATTTAAACGTATTCGCTTGAAAGATCCACTTAAGCAAAAACAGCTGCTGAAAGGCCTTATTCAGCTTTCTGAAGAAGGCGCAGTTCAGGTGTTTCGACCCCTTGCAAACAACGATTTGATCGTAGGCGCGGTTGGTGTGCTTCAGTTTGATGTGGTAGTGGCACGACTAAAAGCCGAATACAACGTAGATGCACTTTATGAGCACGTGAATGTTGCAACAGCCCGTTGGGTTTACGCGGATGATGAGAAGAAACTAGACGAGTTCCGCCGTAAAGGTGAGCAGAACCTTGCCCTTGATGGAGGCGACAACCTGACGTACATCGCGCCAACAATGGTGAACCTACAGCTATCGCAAGAGCGTTACCCAGATATTCAGTTTACGAATACGCGCGAAAACTAAGCTAGAAAAAATTAATTAAAGACAATATATATTATGAACATACATGCACTATTAGTTAACCGTTTCACTGAAGCGCTACAAGAGATGGGCGTAGAAAATGCGCCAGTGCCAGTTTCGCGCAGCGCTCGACCTGAATTTGGTGAGTATCAGTTTAACGGCGCGATGGCGCTAGCCAAGCAGCTTAAGCAAAAGCCTCGAGATATTGCAGAGAAGATTGTTGAGACCGTTAAACTTGACGATATTGCCAGTAAATTAGAAGTGGCTGGTCCTGGCTTTATTAACGTACATTTAAATGACGATTGGCTGTCTAATCAGTGTGAGCTATCGCTAACCGATCCGCGCTTGGGTATTGCTAAGTCGAAAGAACAGAACATTGTAGTAGACTATTCATCGCCAAACTTAGCGAAAGAAATGCACGTGGGGCACCTGCGTACGACCATCATCGGCGATGCAGTAGTTAAAGTACTCGAGTTCTTGGGTCACAACGTAATTCGCCAAAACCACATGGGCGATTGGGGCACCCAGTTCGGCATGTTGCTTGCGCATCTGTCAGACAAGCTTCAAGAGGAAGTGGCGGAAACTGCGCTATCTGACCTAGAAGACTTTTACCGCGAAGCCAAAGTACGTTTCGATGAAGAAGAAGGCTTTGCCGACCGCGCCCGTGAATACGTGGTTAAACTGCAGGGCGGAGATGCGCAGTGCCTCGCACTGTGGGAAAAGTTCATCGATGTATCTATCGCTCACTCAGAAGAAGTTTATGACAAGCTAAACGTAAGCTTGACCCGTAAAGATATTATGGGTGAGTCTGCGTACAACCACGACTTAGCTAATGTAATCAGCGACCTTAAAGTGAAAGGCCTTGCAGTAGAAGACCAAAGTGCACAGGTAGTATTTATTCCAGAGCTTGCTGATAAAGAAGGTAACCCTGCGGTTTACATTGTTCAAAAGTCGGGCGGCGGTTATCTATACGCAACAACAGACCTTGCGGCAATGCGCTATCGCAGTGGCAAGCTAAATGCTGACCGTACGCTGATTCTTACAGATGCTCGCCAAGCGCTGCACTTCAAGCAAACTGAAATTGTAGGCCGCAAAGCAGGCTTCATGAAAGAAGAGCAAACATACGAGCACTGCCCGTTTGGTATGATGCTAGGCAGTGACGGTAAGCCATTTAAAACCCGTACCGGCGGTACGGTTAAATTGGTTGAACTGCTTGATGAAGCGGTTGAGCGAGCAGGTAAACTGATTGCCGAGCGTGACAACGAGTTAAGTGAAGACGAGCTTAAAGAGGTTGCACGGAAGGTAGGTATTGGCGCCGTGAAATACGCTGACCTATCCAAGAACCGTACAACCGACTACATGTTCAATTGGGACTCAATGTTAAGCTTCGAGGGTAACACGGCACCTTACCTCCAATATGCATATACCCGAGTGAAAAGCTTGTTCAGAAAAGCGGGTGTTGATATGGCAACAATGCCTGTTGATATTAACATCGTTGAGAAACAAGAGCATGCGCTCGCTGTGCTGCTCATGCAGTTTGAAGAAGTAATTGGCATGGTATCGCGCGAGGCGACCCCTCACGTGTTGTGTACTTATCTCTACGATGTGGCGTCAGCATTCATGACATTCTACGAAGCCTGCCCAATGTTAAAAGACGGCATTGAGCCAACTGTACGTGATAGTCGTTTAGCCTTGTCAGCTTTGGTTGCCAATACGCTAGAGAAAGGATTAACTCTACTTGGCATCGAAACACTAGAAAAAATGTAGTGTTCGCGGTACAACATAGGTAGTGATATTGAAAAGGCTGACATTGATTGTCAGCCTTTTTTATGCTTAACGCAAACTACCAAGAGAGCTAGCTTGTCGGTATCAATAATTGATTTTGCATTTCAAATAAAACCGATAGGCCGACAGATCTTTATAAACAAGAAGACTAAATAGTCTATTCAAATTAACGACAGGAAACCCAAATGACTAAGATCCTTGCATTTGCAGGTAGTACCCGTAAAGGTTCGTTTAACCAAGCTATTGTTAACGTTGCTGCTGAAGGCGCCCGTGAAGCTGGCGCAGAGGTTACCGTTATTAACCTAGCCGACTATCAAATGCCAATATTTAATGAAGACGAAGAGGCTGAATTTGGCATGCCTGAAAAAGCACAGGCGTTCAAAGAATTGCTAATGAGTCATGATGGTTTTCTTATAGCATCACCAGAATACAATTCTAGCTACCCAGCACTGTTGAAAAACGCTATCGATTGGGCATCACGTATGGGAGAAGGCGAAAAGCCACTGCAAGCGTATCGCGGTAAAGTGGCGGGGATCATGGCAGCGTCGGCCGGCGGGCTAGGCGGTATGCGCGTGCTGGTGGTACTAAGAATGCTGCTTGAAAACTTAGGTACTATGGTGTTACCAAATCAAAAAGCAATCGCAAAAATAAATACGCTTATGGAAGATGGCGTAATTACGGATGAAAAGACGATTAAACAACTTAAAAACTTGGGTAAAGAAACAGCTGAGCTGGCAGGTAAGCTAGCTTAAGACATAAGAACAGAGTAGCTAGAGTAAGCCGTCGACACTCTAGCTACGCATAGCGCAGTTTTCGTATCCATGTTAAATAAATATGCTTTTGAAATTGCCTCAATTAAATGGTGCGCTACCTAACACGACAAACAGATAGCACCATCAAGCCTTCTCATTACCTTTCTTAGTAAGAATGAATTTTAGTTCACGAGACAACATAAAAAACCAACTCTTGGCCAGTCGCCAATATCGCTTTGATGTCATAGTCTAGCTAAGTGCTCTCGCACATCACTTAAATTGAAAAAGGAGCTTTATTATGGAAGAAATTAACATTAACGAACTCGATGAAGTCGCAGGGGCAGGGATTGTTGGCGATGTTATGTATGGTATTGGTTACGGTGCTGGGTATGCAGGTGGCTATTTCTACAGTCATGTGATGACGTCAAACCGCTGGTTAGACGATGTCGCTGAATTCGTACTGCCTTAAGGAGCTTTGCTATGGAAGAGTTGAATCAAGAAGAACTAATGCAATGTAGTGGCGGTTACTTAGGTCGTGTATTGACCTATATGGCTTTGGTTGATTTGGCCTATGAATTCGGCAGAGGACTTGGCAGCGGGTTCTACGATGGGGTAAACGAGCCAGAAATTCCTTAATATTAATCGAGCAGGCTTAGGTCTGCTTCTTTACCTTTAGTTAAGCATGGACAAAGTAAATAATCATGGAAAAGAAAAATTATAGCCACGTAGCATTTTGGTTTCTTGTTGCGATTAATATTATCTCTCTTTTTGAGAGTATCATCTCTACAGAAGGGTTTTCGCTTCTAACAGAGCCTGAGTTTCAGAACTTACTCTTACTCGCAATTCTTCAAAAGATTGCAAAGCTCTCAAGTACAGATGAATCGAGAGCAGGCAACATCGATTAAGGTATTATGTTTCGACCCCTTTATTTTAAATTGTTGACCGTGGCGAAAAAAGCCGCTTAATCGAGAGCGGCTTCCTTACTATATTTCCTAGAGCTATGTTTGAGCTATTTTATGCCGCGCTGCGTTTCTAAGTAGCTGGCAAAGCTACCAAGCCAGTGGCTTCCCATATAGTGCATATCACCAAACACAGCGTTTAATCCTGCTTCACGGTGTACTTTTAGGGTTTTCTTCAGTACCGGCAAGCGTGCATCATTATCTGGCAAAGCACTTATAATGCCTTCAATCATCCACGCACGGCTGATATTTAGCCCGTCTAGGTGAGCGAGCTTACCATCTGTTTTGTCAGTCACAGTCGCAGGCGCTAGCCAATTTGATGTGCTAGCTGTGAGGCTAGGAAAGAATGCTGAAAGCCATTGGCTGTATTCATTTTTAGCCATTACTCGACGCATTAGGTCGGCTTCGGCCAAACACGGTGATAGAAAATCCTGTCCTGAGGGCTCGTAGGCTAGGGGGCATTGCTTATCAGCTTGGTAATATTCTTTTACTCTAGATGTAAGCAGTGCTTCAAAGTCCTTGTTATCTGTTACCTTAGCCCAGTCTAACATTAAGCCAAAAGCAAAGGCGGTTTGACTGTGTTCACCGGTTCGGATTGGATAAGCCAGTTTGGGTAGCCAGGCACTTACTCTCGCCACAATTTCTTCTTCAAGCGGTAGTAGCGTGTCCAACCAGATCTTTGCTTCTGGAGTTGATGATTGACGTAGTTCCGCGGTTAATTGTAGAAACCAAGCAAGACCATAGGGGCGCTCAAACGACGCATTATTCTCACGCTTAAGGCTAGCCAATTCACCTTGAATGTTCTCTGTCGTAAAGCTGATATTAAGTTTTTCAATAATCTCTTCTTTATTCACCGCGTCTTGCGCAGTGTTTAGCATTCTTACTAAAAGCCAATGGCCATGAACTGATGAATGCCAGTCTAAACAACCATAAAATGTTGGGTAGAGTTGACTTGGTGCTTTAACGTCGTCGCCGTTATTCATCATGTGTTTCACTACATTTGGAAACTCTTGATGAATACAATGAAGCGCGAGGTTAGCAAAAACGCTTTCGTAATTGTTGTTAGGAACGCCGGCGTTGGCGGTCGCGTCTGCGGCTTGGTCAATACTAGTGTTGCTTGTGTTCGCAGTTTCAACAGTCGACGTACTGGTAGCAAAGGCAGTGTGTGCAGCAAACGCTGTGGCAAATGCAACCGTACAGCTAACAACGTTTTTTATTTTGATCATAATTTTGCGCGCTTTATCAATGAGAAGTATATCGCCAATGTATAGAGATAAACGCTTTGAATAAAGTGCTGCGCGATACATAACGCCCCAGCACTTTAAACAGCAGAAACAGGCTATTTAAGCAGGGACTCCGATGGCCTCTAGTTTGGTGGTGTATTCATCGAATGAGCCAATGGTCTTTTCTACCCAACCAGCATTATAGTAAGTTTCACCATACCGCTCTCCGCTGTCGCACATAAGCGTTACGATCGATCCCATTTCTCCTCGCTGCTTCATTTGTTCAGCAATACTTAATGCGCCCCATAGGTTTGTGCCGGTAGACGGGCCGGCTTTAATTCCCATGGTATTGTTTAACCAATGCATAGTAGCAATACTGGCCGCGTCGGGAACTGCGATCATGTCGTCTATAACGTCGTGCTGAAAAGAGGCTTCAACTTTAGGGCGTCCTATCCCTTCTATGCGGCTTCCACGGGTAGCAGTAAGTGTATGATCGTTGTTTTTGAAGCTATCAAAAAACACACTGAATTCTGGATCTACCACGACAAGCTGAGAAGAGAGACCTTTGTAGCGAATGTAGCGCCCAATGGTGGCTGATGTTCCACCTGTACCTGCACTCATAACCACGGTGTGTGGAATAGGATGGGGCTCGGCTTTCATTTGCTCAAAGATACTCTCAGCAATATTGTTATTGCCACGCCAGTCTGTAGCGCGCTCTGCGAAAAGGAACTGATCCATAAAGTAGCCATTAAGCTCGTGAGCTACTTTGGTTGCTTCGCTGTGCATTTGCGTAGGGCAATCTACAAAGTGACACTGCCCGCCATATCGCTCAATAAGCGCGATTTTACTTTGGGCGGTAGATTTAGGCATAACCGCAACAAACGGAACGCCAATCATTTTAGCAAAATAAGCTTCAGACACCGCTGTGCTACCTGACGAGGCTTCAACTACAGTAGTTCCTTCTACAATTTTTCCATTACAAAGGGCGTACAGAAAAAGGGACCGGGCTAGACGGTGCTTTAGGCTGCCTGTTGGATGGGTGCTTTCATCTTTAAGGTAGATATCAATATCTCTAAAAGCGATCTGCTCTAATTTGATTAAGTGCGTATCAGCCGAACGTTGATAATCTGCATTGATAATATTGATCGCTTTTGAAACCCAGCTTTTCATAACTTTCTCTCATTCACCCAAAATGCGAAACGTTAAGCGTAGTTCGCTTGACGCTAGCTGTATAAAACAAAATTAGAGTATCAGTTAAGAGCGAGTATTTGATTCTATTATTTTAGTATTAGTGCTTTATAGTAAAAAATATTTCTTTCATAGGTCTCATTTATGAAAATAAATTCCGTTTTTATGTAGGAGCGAGAGCATGACCATCTTGTTGATACAACGATCTTTATTAAAACAAAAAAGTTCAGATAAGCCGCTAAAGTTGCTATCTTTGCATTTCGCTTTTACTTACAGGTAACAACATGAAAAATAGGGCACTTTTCTGTGCAATAGCTCTTTTACCCGCATTATTCGTATCTACGCTGGCTAGCTCGCAAGAAGAGCAAATGCTTAAAGTCGCAACGTTTAATGTAAGTATGGAAGCCACTAACTACAAAGCCTTAGGCATGGAGCCGAGCGACAAAGTACTTCAGCATGTTCTGTCTACGGGCGAGCACTCTCAAGTTAAAAATATTGCTGAAGTTATTCAGCGCGTAAACCCTGATATCTTGATGTTGAACGAATTCGATTACATTGCTGATAAAAGTAAAGGGGTAGAGGCTTTAGTTAAAAACTACCTGAACGTCTCGCAACGCGGTCTTGAGCCTGTGGATTACCCATATACGTATGTGGCCACAGTCAACACAGGGGAGCCCACGAAATTCGACTTAGATAACAATGGCAAAGCAGAAGGTTTTGGTGGCGATGCATATGGCTTTGGGCTTTATCCCGGGCAATATGGCATGGCGCTTTTGTCAAAATACCCAATTGATGTTGATGGTATTCGCACCTTTCAGACGTTTAAATGGCATCACATGCCTCATCCACAGGTTCCTATTATTCCCGATGAGAGCGGAAGTACTGATAAGGGCAAGCCATGGTACGACGTAGAAGAGTGGGCCGCGCTAAGGTTGAGTTCTAAGTCTCATTGGGATGTGCCGGTGAAAGTAGGAGGTAAAACCGTGCACATACTTGCTATGCATCCAACACCACCTAATTTCGATGGAAGCGAGGATCGCAACGGCAAGCGCAACTTTGACGAAATTAGGCTTATGGCAGATTACCTGTCGCCCGATAAAGGTGCCTACATCTACGATGATAATGGCGAGAAAGTCAGCCTGTCAGAGAACGCGCGTTTTGTACTTGTTGGTGATTTTAACGCGGCGGATATTGGAGATAAACATCGCGAGGGTGTTATTGAACAGTTGACCGAGCACCCGTTAGTTAATAATGACATAATTCCAACAAGCGCAGGTGGTGCAGGCGCGTCAAGTGCAGAGTTTAGTAACCGCTTTACTGCCTATTGGGGAGCCAGAGCTGACTATGTTTTGCCATCTCGATTTGGCTTCGATGTGAACGATGCTGGCGTTTTCTGGCCTGCAAAAACCAGTGACCTATATCGATTAGTTAAAGACCGCGAAGCCAGCTCAGATCACAGGTTAGTTTGGATTAGCTTGTCGTTGACAGAAGATAACTAAAAACCACAATTTTTGTGTTAGTTAATAGATAGAGGTATTATTACACCGTCTATCTAATAACGTACCGAGAAGCCATTGAAGTTTGTGTCTCTCACTTTTGTGATGTGTTTGCTGTGGGTGATACCCATAGATGGCTTTTCGGTAGAGTCTTCTCAGCTCATGCCGCTCAACCGGTATTTCCCTCAATCGTGGGGAACGAAAGACGGGCTTCCTCACAATAGTATTCACGCATTAGCACAAACGTCCAATGGGTATCTATGGGCGGGTACTTGGGAAGGTGTTGCTCGGTTTAATGGTCAGCAGTTCACTGTATTTACCCGCGGCGCGCAAACAGGATTACCAGATTCCGGCATTCGAAGCTTGTATTACAACAAGCCCCGCGACGAGCTACTCGTGGCAGGAAACCGAGGCGGTGTAACGTCGCTTATTGCCGAGCAGTGGCATGCTCAAGCACCTCTGTCTTCAATGGTTAATCATGCATTCAGAGACAGTAATAACGTGTTGTGGTTTGCGCTGGAAGACACGGGTGTTGCAATGAGAACGCCTGACGGCACGCAAAAAGAATACATTGTAAATTCGAGTGCTTACCGCATAATCGAAGACGGATTTGGAGTAATCTGGATTGCAACAAATCAAGGCTTATTCAAATACATAAACGATAAATTTCAGCTAGCTGTACCCGACCACAACATACTCTCTGGTCCATCATTTACTCTCGCTCTTGATAGCAAAAAACGTGTTTTAGTTGGCACAGAACACGGTGTTTGGCAGCAAAGAAACGGTACCTTCGCGCTACTTCACAACTCACTTGCCGACAAATCAATTAGTAGTATTTTGCTTGATCATCAAAATAGCATTTGGGTAGGCACCATCAATCATGGCCTTTATCGTCTGAGTGACTTAGGCCTAGAAAAATTGGATGCGACAGCAGGTCTTCCCAATAACCGCGTTTTTTCACTGCTTGAAGATTTGGAAAAAAATATCTGGATTGGCACTAATGGTGGTTTGTTTAGGCTGCGTCGCGCGCTATTTACCACATTCTCGCAAAGCCAAGGAATGAGTGGAGACTTTTTGCGAACTGTTTTGCAAACGTCTGATGGCAAACTTTTATCAGGTGGAAGTGCTGGATTAGATATATTTTCCAATGATGCGTTTTCCAGCGCATCGCTCACTACGGGTGAAGCTTTTTCTGTACTCAGTTTGGCAGCGGTAACTGAAGAGGTAACGTTAGTTGGCACCTATACAAAAGGTGTGCTGCGATATGAAAATGACCAACTTACTCCTTACCTCAATAGAGATTTAGGGTTACCGAGTAATGAAGTAAGGGCCATTCTTTTAGCGAAGGATAACAGTGTTTGGTATGCCACGGCGCAAGGTATAGTTCAACAAACGCCAGATGGAAAGCTAATCCATTTTAATGAACAAAATGGGCTACCTGCCCATTTTTCGATGGGCTTGGCAGAAGATCGTGAAGGACGAATCTGGATTGCTACAGGGATAGGGCTCGCCTATATCCAACAGGGTATTGTGCACACAGTGTCGTTTCCTGAACATTCAGATGCGCAGCACGCGTTTAGTTTTAGCGTTGTTGAAAAGGGAACTTGGATTACAACCGATCGAGGCCTTGCGTATTTTGACAATGCTACTCAGGCACTTAGTGTAATCGAAAAGTCGCAGGGGCTTCCAGTAGATAAACTGTTTTCAATCGGTATAGATCACAACAGCGGTGTATGGCTAAGTTCAAACCAAGGGGTCATTCTCACTTCACTATCAAGTCTTAAGGAGTGTCTGACACATCCAAGTGCATTATTGGAATTTGAGCATTTTAAGGAAGAAAATGGCCTAGCGAGTATTCAAATCAATGGTGGGTCACAGCCATCTCAGTTTGTCGATGTAGACGGAAATGTTTGGCTTCCTACTGCGAAAGGGCTCGCCACAGTAACGCCTGCAAACCTTGCCATGTTGAGTGAATTCCCTATTCCGGTAAGTATAGAGGCGGTACTACTGGACGGTGCTGACCAGCAATTTGATACGGATAAAAGGGAAGTAGACGTAACGCCGTTAACCACGCGAGTTGCGTTTCAGTATGCAGGGTTGGGTTTCGCTATGCCTTCGCGTATAGAGTATCAGGCTATGTTAGTAGGATATGACCAAGATTGGGTTAACCGTCATCAATTTAGAATGACTGAATACACTAATTTAGCACCTGGTCGTTATCAGTTTAAAGTACGTGCTCGTTATATTGGTGGTCCCTGGCAAGAGATTACGTCACCATTTTCTATTCGCGTGCTCCCCAGCATTTATCAGACATTTGCTTTTAAATTCTCGGTATTTCTTTTCTTCTGCTTCGTTATCTATGCACTTTACAAAGTACGTTTTCATCACTTGAAAAAATCAGAAATGATTTTAAAACAAAGGGTCGATGAACAAACCAGATCACTAGAATTACAAACCAAGCGGTTCGAGTTCCAAGCAACTCATGATGATCTAACGGGTATTGCAAATAGACGAGCATTCGACCGCTGGCTTGTACAATATTTTGAAGAGGCTAAAGCGAAACAAACTCCTCTATGTCTTGCCGTTATCGATATTGACCATTTTAAACAGGTAAATGATCAGTACTCTCACTTAGTAGGAGATAAAGTCATTACTGAGGTCGCCCGTATATTAAATCGCGAAGTTCCGCATTATGCTAAATGTGCAAGGTGGGGCGGCGAAGAGTTTACTGTGTTGTTACCCGAATATGACTTGGTAAATGCAAGGGTTGCTATGGATCATGTTCGAAAAATCGTGGCAGCACATGATTTCAGTTTTATAGCGCAAACGCTGAAAGTCACAATCAGTATTGGTGTAGCAAGTGCAGATGGCGCGAGAGATCACGACAGAATGTTAACCCATGCCGACCAAGCACTTTACACTGCAAAAGAAAATGGCCGCAACCAAGTGACCATTTTCGAGTAAACGATAAGTGGTGTAGTGGTTAATTACTACAACATCTTTAACCTGGCTTTGCCGTAAAGCTTTACTGTGGCGATTGACCCAACTGCGCTTCTTCGCGTTCTCGTGAAACTGCCTCGAACAGCGTAAAGTAAGCCACCACAGCAAGATTAGCGACAAACCAAAGGTCTTTAATAACGAACTGACCTAGACGGTTGACGATAGTCGTGCTGTTAAAGGTATCCGGCACAGTAAACAAAAACGTTTGTGTCATCAGAAAAACCGATAAACAAGCCAGTCCGCTCGCAATGATCACCGGCTTGTTTTTAGTAAAGATGCCCGCACCCAATAGCAGTGCAAAGAGGACATCAAACCCACCAATTACATTCGATGCCCCCTGTATGCTAAACACAGCATATAGCCACGACATAAACGGTGATGTTTCAACTAGCCCCACAATCGCATTAGCTTCAAACTCGAAAAACTTCATGCCTCCTATCCATAATAAGACCATGGCTACAGGAGCAAAGTTGAGGTATGTCAGTTGCTTGTGCGAAAATTTTTCGCGATAAAACAAGAATAGGAAAAGCGGTAATACTGCGAAGTACTTGATGATGCCTTGACCGCTGCCAATAATCGGGAAGCCCCCTAAATCGGCCATCCATCTTGTTGGTGATAATAACGTCAGCAATGGAATGGCAGTTACAAAAGCGGCATATAGTGTTACTGCTTTTGCTGAAACAAGGTTAAAACGTGCTGCAATGGTCATTAACGGCAGTAACAGCAATGCGATACCAGAAAAAGCACCAAGGGCACTCTCGCTCAACACAGTGTCTAACGAGTAGAAATTAAATGTAGCGATAAGTGCATTGGGGTTTGCACCCAATAAAAATGTTAGGCCAAGAACTGCGAAGCTAATAGTGAGCAATGCGGTGACCATGTTTTCGGTTTGGTTTAGTGTCATAAAGCGTCCGTAAATACTGCTAGTTTTGCGAAGTGTATGTAGAGACCCGTCGAGGTAGCACTAAAATTTCATAGGTTTGATAATTTAGTAGGCATAGCGCAATAAGCAAATAAGGATTTATCGACAAAATAAGAATTTATCTAATAACGGTTGTCATAAGTAGCAGCGGTATTAAATAAATTAGATCTTAAGTAATGTGGGGCTTAAGTAGTTTGGCTTTTAAATAGTAGTGGTTTAAAAAGTAAAATAAATTGAGAGAAAAAAATGAAACAAGCAAGCAGTAGAGCACAGAAGCGCTTTAGGATCTGGTTAATAGCAGGCGTGTGTGCAGCCTTGTCTGCTTGTGGCGCTCAGCCCCCAGAACCTATTGATGAGCCAATCGCGAGTGTTGAAGACGTCGAAAGATTAGAGCAAGTCGTTGATACCTCATTGCCTTTGGTGCAGCAGGCCTATTCCATTGAGTCTGAAAAAGTGTGCGATAAACACGGTGGTAACTGGAAGAAAGTAGGCCGACAGCAGGCGCATGCTTGTGTGCTACCAGCAAACGATGCTGGTAATGCGTGTAATGACAGCAGCGAGTGTGAAGTGGCTTGTGTTACGGAAAACAATCAGGTGAAAGCTGGGCAAAAAGCCAGTGGGGTGTGTTTAGAAACTACCGACCTATTCGGCTGTAGAGCCTATGTGTCTAACGGCGTTGTGGAGCATACCCTTTGTGTTGATTAAGCGATCGTTAAATGAAGCGCACGCGTTCGGCAACGCGCTTCATGGAAATTACGTTAATTAGCGTTGGGGAACTCGATTTTGTCCAGTTCACTCGCCGTTTCATTGCACTCACCTAATAGGTGAAGCCTATCTTCGGTTTGGTGTGTATCTAGTTTTAAAAAGCCCGTTTGGCAGTAGCCGGTCTCATCCAGTTTCTCATCAAGAGATGTATAGAGTTGCTCAGTCATTCTATCGCTGCTATGTGACGAGCCTTCCCGACTTTCCTGTCCTTGGTGACCGCCACGACCACTTCGTTCGCCTCCCTGACCACGGCCGCCTTTACCGCCACCTTTGGCACCGTCACGATGCTGCATTAACGGAATGCTAAAGGCGAAGAGCTTGGTACCGTCTTGCTTGATCTTCGTTTCAAAAAATATTTCATCCATGTCTAAAGGTGGTGGCCTATGAGCGCACGCACTGACAATCAAAGAGGTCGTTATTACTAATAGTGTTTTATTCATTTTATTTAACGCTTATTTGAACCACGTCACTTTGAGATTCGGAAGCTTCTATGGTTGCAATTTGCAGTGTAAGTTTTAGGTAAAGTATTTCCGACTTTTTTGGCGTGTTTACTATTGAATGGATACCAAAGTTCAATGGCTATTTATAAATAAAAAACCTACTTTTATTGCAGAGAATATAAGAGTTAGCTAATGCCGTTGAATAAATTGAAGGTATTTATAATTTCAATTCTTCTGTGTTTCGCACTTCTAGTGAGTGAAGCGAATGCTCAAGATTTAACGAAATTAAGTCGCTACGATCAGGTAACGTTCAATGCGATAACCCTCTGGTCGAATAATAACGAACAATTGAATAATGAGTTAAGCGATCAAATTAAGTCGTCAGGTCTCCCTCAAGATGATTCCTCTCTGGGGCTTATCTTTAAACATGTTATCTGGGAAGGTTTTAATGGAGATAAAGCAGTTGAAAACTGGTTTAGTCGTCCAAGTAGGCTAATTGGTACAAATGATTGGGAAGCCCTTAGAAGCCTAGATGCTCAACTTTATGCTGGAGTTCGCTCGTACTTTATTTTTTCGAGTTCGGATAGACGTGATGGAAGTGAACAACAAGTAACTCCAGCGATAGAAAAGCTTAGACGCTTAAAATCTGAAATGCTCGAAGCCTCAAATAGTAAGGCTGTCGCTCTTGTTAGTGCATGGTTAGGCAATGAATTTCAATCAAATTCGCATATTGACGCATTAGTTGAATTTAAATATTCGTTTAATTATTTGAACGTTGAGAAAAAAGATTCGTTCAAAGCTATGCTAACTCAAAGAGAAATTGCCGCATATATAGCGAATATCCTTATAGAGCTTCAGCTTTACTCTGAAGCCTTGCTGTACGGAGATTATATTCTGTCGATAGTGCCTGTAAGTGAGCGATATTCTGTAGATTACATTGCTTCAGTCCAAGCATTGACGCAACTAGGGCGCTTCTCGGAAGCTTTAGCAAAATCAGAATCGGCTGTTGAATTAGCAACAGAGCAGGACGATACAGATAATCTGATTGTCGCGTTAATACTTAATTTATCTGTATATACGCATTATATGACCGAAGCCGAAGTCGATAAAATAAGAGGTTTGGCTGGGCGAATAGCGGCCGTTGTTGAAACAAGCACCGGCAATAGCTCTTCGCCAATGATAGAGGCCTATATTCAGACAGCTCTAACTCTAATTGAAGCATTAGATGGTAATGACCCTGTCATGTTCTCTAAGGAGGTTGATACTCTTACTGAAAAATATGAGACTTGGGCAGCACTGCATCCATTACCAACGGATATCAATCTTAGGCTTTATCAAAATCTCCAGAGAATTTATGAAGTAAAGGGAAACTACAAAAAAGCGTACCAATTCGCCACTAAATATCGGTCGCTTAAATTAGATAGAAACCAGCTTATCTCACCCTCAAACGCTAATCTCGGTAATGACTTTCTCTCAAAAGAAATTGAAATCACTGAACTTAGAAACATAAAAATTAATAGAGAAAAAGACCAGTTGACTAACCAAGCTAATTTTCTAAAAAGTATATTGTTTGGCGGTTTAACTATTATTCTCGGTTTCACCACGCTGTGGTACCGACGTCGACACAATATCGCCAAAGCCTTGGCAGACGTAGACTCTCTGACCGGTGCCTATACTAGGAGAGCTATGAACAGTTGGTTGACCTTTATTTCACCTGAACAGGTTAATTGTGCAGTCCTCTTAGATGTTGATCATTTTAAAAAAATTAACGACAACTATGGGCATAACTTGGGAGACGAAGTGCTCAAAGCACTGAGTCAAATCATCATAAAACGCATACGTAAAATAGATCGCTTATGCCGGTATGGGGGAGAAGAGTTTCTGTTGGTCATACAAGCTACAGATATCTCTGAAGCGTGCGCAATAATAAATGTTATTCGAAAAGAAGTAGAGGGCATTGAGTACTGGGGAGAACAGGAAGTACCATTTAACGTAAGCTTTTCTGCCGGTATTGTAACATTTAAAAGTACTGATAAGATTGAGTCAGTATTGGAGCGTGCCGATCATCTTTTATACGAAGCTAAAAGAACGGGAAGGGCAAAAACGTTAACAGAATAGCTCTGATAAAGGGGCATATGTTTACGGTCTACGCTTAGTTTAATAACCAAGAATAGAGTAAACTCATTAATATCACTCTATGCTAACAGGGATAAGTTCCATGCTTTCCAACATCATTCGCTTTGCGAAAAACATCATCGTGTCGTTAATTGCGATCTTTGTGTGTTTTGGTGTTCTCGACTTCTTGTGGCTTGGCGTTATTGCGGATGGCTGGTATCAAAGTGAAATGGCTCCTCTGCTTAGAAGTCAATTTATCACGTGGCCTTGGGTGGTATTTTACCTCATGTATGGATGTGTGGTGTTTGTACTTGCTGTGGTGGCGAACAGAGATAAGTCGTTACTTTATGCTGGGATCGATGGCGCGCTATTAGGGTTGGCCAGTTATGGCGCCTACAATTTAACGGCGTACAGCATTATTGAAGGTTTTACTTTGTTTATTATGTTGATTGACTGGGCGTGGGGCACGTGCCTAACCAGCGCAAGCGCCATGGCCGGCTGGTTAGGGTTTCAACTGGTTAAGGGAAAGAGTAGCGAATAATGCGTTTTAACACGCTGGCGTATTGTTTTAAAAAGCTGCCAGTGTTGTAGTGCATGCCGTGTTCTTCGAATACGGCTTTTACCTTGGGGGCCATCTCTCGGTAGCGTCTGGCTGGGATATCTGGAAACAGGTGGTGCTCAATTTGAAAGCTTAAATGCCCAGTAAGCACGTGAAACAGGTTTCCGCCCTTTATGTTCGACGAGCCCAGCGCTTGTCGGTAGTACCATTGCCCTCGGGTTTCATTAACACAATCTTCTTGTTTAAACGTTTCCACGTCGCCAGTGAAATGGCCGCAAAAGATAATAGTAGATGTCCATAAATTGCGTAGTAAATTGGCGATAAGGTTGCCGATAAACACCCACAAAAATAACGGCCCAGCTAACAAAGGAAATAGTACATAATCTTTTACTAACTGACGCGCCCCTTTGCTGAAAAAGCGCTTCTTAAGCTCGCTATGGGTAATCTGATTCTTGCGGTTATCTTTTTTCTTTCCAAAGAAGACCCGTTCTGCAGCCATCTCGTGATAAGACACGCCCCACTGAAACATCACGCTAAGTACGATATAAGTTGCGAACTGCCATAAGTTTTTTACACGCCATCTGAAATCGTTAGACAGGCGAAGCAAACCATAGCCAAAGTCTCTATCTTTGCCAATAATGTTGGTATAGGTGTGATGTTCGTAATTATGAACGCGATTCCAACTTGCGCCATCGCAGGCAATATCCCACTCATAGCCTTTCGAATTAATATGTTTATCGTTCATCCAGTCGTACTGACCGTGCATCACGTTATGGCCAATTTCCATATTGTCGAGTATTTTAGCCGTTGCTAAGCTTAATACGCCGGCAACCCAAAGCAGCGGTTGAATGAACCCCAACATCAGGAGTATCCGGCCGCTCCATTCGCAAATTCGCTGAATGAGAATAATACGTCGAATATAGGCCGCATCTTCAGCACCTACTTTCTGTTTAATGTCGGCTTTAATTCCATCAAGTTGGGCTGCAAGTAGCTCGTAGTTTGGTTTCTTTTCGGCGCTCGTTGCGCCAATTTCTTGAGTCTTATAAGTTTCACACTCAGGTAAGCGTGTTTGTTCAATCGCGCCTTCACGGTGTTGTTTGTCTATTGCAACGCTAGTGTTCATAGTTGAATCTCCAAATCAGTAACGGCTTGTGATACACACAACTGAATAAGTTGTTCTGCGCTATCTGAAAGTTCGCCAGTACGGGTATCTCTTACCACGCCCCTTTTCTTAACACATTGGCACTGATGACAAATTCCCATTCCACAGCCATAGGTCACAGGTTGCTCTGCTTGTTGAAGCTGTGAAAGCAGGGTTTGCTGATTGTCGATAGTCAAAGATTGGCCATTGTGAATCAAAGAGAAGGTTTCGCTTTCGGTAAGGCTGGTGTTGCTCACCACAGGTAGCGCAGCGAAATGTTCGCTTGAAACAGGCACGTTAATTGTTTTTGCATAAGTTTCTACTTGCTCGAACATGGTATGTGGGCCACACACTAACCAGTGCGAATCAGCAAAGTAAGATAAATGGGCTTCTACGTCCCCATCTTTTTGCTTAGTTAAAACATCATAGGTGAAGCTTTCACAGCGTTTACTGAAGGCAGATAGCTCGTTAAGCAATACGTGTTCATTAGGCTTAGCAAAATAAAGCAAATGCACCGCTTTTTGGTTTACCTGTGCATTGTTAATAGCATCGTCAAGCATGGCAATGAAAGGGGTAATACCTGAGCCACCCGCAATCATAAGAAGAGGCTTTTGCGTTTCAGGCCATACAAACTCTCCCATGGGGGCTGAGATATTTACCCATTGATTAGGCACACAGGTATGTAGGTAAGGGGTTAGCGCGCCTTGGGCTTTTACCTTAGTCACCAAGCGGATCTGCTTGTCTCTTTGGTGGCTATTAGCACCACTTGCTATGGTAAACACGCGAGTGGTGAGCCTGCCGTTAATTTCTATGGTCAACCCGATATGCTGCCCCGCGGTATGCGTGGGCCACGAACTATCTGGCTCAAGCACTACCTCCAGCATATCCGTGCTTAAGTTTTTTACTGTTACAACTCTGGCTCTGAAATATCCATCGCGCCATGCTGGCTTAATTTGCTGCATCAGTACTTCCCAATAGCCCTTCCAAGAGCCGTGGTGGAATATGCGATCAGTAAATTTATCTAGTAATAGTCTCAATGTAGAAGTCACACCTATTTATCGTCGAGATATTTTCAATACAAAAAAGATAAAAATATTTAAGCGTACAAGTGTACGCTAATTCAGCGAACAAGTGTAAGCTTAATTTTTTCTGCGTCAAGGGGGATAGTGAATATTTGGTGTAACGTCGTCGAAATGGACTAATACTTTTGCGAAAAATGCAAAAGTGCTTTGTAAAAAGTACGGGTTCTAACAAAGCTAATGGGCCTCATTTATGAGGTTACACAAAATGAAATTTCAAAAATGAAAAACTTAAAGGACCCGAAATATGAAATTACTTGAAACAGTATCACTGGCTGGAAAAACGCTTAACAATCGTATTGTCATGCCGCCGATGACCCGTTCTCGTTCAACCCAGCCTGGTGACGTGCCCAATGCCTTAATGGCAGATTATTACGCCCAACGCGCAAGCGCTGGTCTAATTGTCAGCGAAGGCACACAAATTTCTGCGCTAGGTAAGGGCTATGCGTGGACGCCGGGTATTTATACCAAGGCGCAAATTGAAGGCTGGAAGTTGGTAACAGATAAAGTGCATGAAGCGGGTGGTGTGATGTTTGCGCAACTTTGGCACGTGGGTCGGGTTTCTCATCCATCAAATACAGAAGGGCAGCAGCCTATCAGTGCATCAGCAATTCAAGCCGAAGGGGTAAAGGTATTCGTGGATGAAGACGGCAACCCTGGCTTTGTAGAATCGGTCATGCCACGAGAAATGAGCATTGAAGATATAAAAACCGTGGTAGAAGAGTATCGCGTTGCGGCGCGCAATGCCGTAGATGCCGGCTTTGATGGTATTGAACTGCATTCTGCCAATGGTTATCTACTTAACCAATTTATTGACTCTCAGAGTAATGCAAGAACTGATGAATACGGCGGAAGTGTACAAAACCGCATTCGCTTCTTACAAGAAGTGGTGCAGGCCATATCTGAGGAAATTGGCGCTGATAAAGTAGGTGTGCGTTTAGCTCCACTAACAACGTTAAATGGTACAGTGGATGACAAGCCGGAAGAAACTTACCTTGCAATAGCTTCAATGCTTAATAGTTTCAAGATTGGCTATATGCATATTGCCGAAGCCGACTGGGATGATGCGCCACAAATGCCAATATCATTTAAACAGGCGATTCGTGAAGCCTTTAGCGGTCTGCTCATTTATGCCGGAAAGTACGATACAGAGCGTGCCGAAAAAGCGTTATCTGAAGGCTGGGCAGATATGATAGGTTTTGGTAGACCCTTTGTGGCGAACCCCGATTTGCCCTATCGATTAGAGAACAATTTACCGTTAAATACGCACAACCCAGATACCTTGTTTGGTGGCGGTGAGAAAGGCTATACAGATTATACGTTTGCTAAATAGCCGTAAATGTTACGGGGTGGACACTACTGCGCATAAAGGAGTTAGGCTTCTTTATGCGCTTTTTAAACTATCTATACGCGCTAAACTTTATAATAAAGAAAACGTTAGTGTTTTTAGTTAATTTACGTTCGGCCAATTGCAATGCGATTGAAATATCACACCTGGCCTAGAAGTTGCGGTTTCGAAATAGCCAAGCGGCGATACCACTTCCAGCTATTACTATTGAGGCGATCAGCCATAGTTTTGAAACAGGATTACCGTTAGGGCACTGCAGCGCCATGGTTGCGCCGGCTAGATTTTGACAGTCAACAAGTTGGCCTAATGCCAATACTAAGAGACCAAGCAGTACTCCGATAACAGCATAAGACAAATTATTTAACGACATACCTTTCCTATTACTTTTCCATTTATCGCTTATAACGACTTTACGGTTTGCACTGCACACTTGCACAAGGCGTAAATGTGCTAAACCAGTGCATCAAATTTAGATGCCAAGAAGCGTCGGGTGCTTCATAAGTTTAATCTTATGGGCTTTGAAAGTATTACCAATGCCTCCTGTAAGCCGTTTATCGGTAATATCATTCAATTCACCTTAAGCGACTAAAAAATGTTCGCTAGCTTACGCAAAAATTGGGTCGCAATATTTGCGCCAACCCCTATCAAAATTCCTTCAAATTCGGTACTATCCGCGGTCTTAAATTTTTAACGAAATAAGCGGACTATGTTTGAAATAAACCCCGTTACTAATGCGATAAAAGATATCCGCGAGCGCACCGAAGCGCTTAGGGGGTATCTTTGACTTTGATGCAAAGTCAGAGCGTTTAGAAGAAGTTAGCCGAGAGTTAGAAAGTCCTGATGTTTGGAACGAGCCAGACAGAGCACAGGCACTTGGCAAAGAAAAAGTGGCCCTTGAGCAAATCGTTCAAACAATTCATCAGCTTGATCAGGGAACAGAAGATGTCGAAGGTCTTGTTGAACTGGCTGTTGAAGCCGAGGATGAAGACACCTTTAATGAAGCGCAACGTGAACTAGAAGGCTTAATTGAACAGCTAGAAGTGCTTGAGTTTCGCCGTATGTTTTCTGGTCCCAATGATGAAAACGACTGCTATATTGATATTCAGTCGGGCTCTGGTGGCACAGAAGCGCAGGATTGGGCCAATATGCTGCTTCGCATGTATCTGCGTTGGGGTGAAGCCCACGGTTTTAAAACTGAACTTATTGAAGTATCAGACGGTGATGTAGCCGGTATTAAAAGCGCAACTTTGCGTATTCAGGGCGAATATGCATTTGGTTGGCTACGCACTGAAACAGGCGTACACCGCTTAGTACGTAAATCGCCGTTTGACTCGGGTAACCGCCGTCATACTTCATTTTCATCAGCGTTTGTATATCCAGAAATTGACGACGATATCGATATAGATATTAACCCGTCTGATTTACGTATAGATACCTATCGCGCATCGGGCGCAGGTGGACAGCACGTAAACAGAACGGACTCTGCGGTACGTATCACCCACGAGCCAACGGGGATTGTGGTGCAGTGTCAGAATGACCGCTCGCAGCACAAAAACAAAGATCAGGCGATGAAGCAGTTAAAAGCAAAACTTTATGAGTTTGAACTGCAAAAACAAAACGCTGAAAAACAAGCGATGGAAGACAGCAAGTCTGATATCGGCTGGGGAAGTCAAATACGCTCATACGTACTGGACGACTCTCGCATTAAAGACTTGCGCACTGGCGTGGAAACACGTAACACTCAAGCCGTGCTAGATGGCGACTTGGACAAATTTATTGAAGCCAGCCTGAAGTCCGGGCTGTAAACCGAACAACGAAGTGAAAGGTTATGACTGACCAACAAACAGACGATAACAAATTGATTGCAGAGCGCCGAGCTAAGCTAAGCGCTATTCGCGAGCAGTGCCGTGCGAACGGTTTCCCAAACAGCTTCCGTCGCGAAAACTATGCGGATGAGCTTCAAGCTAAGTTCGGTGAATTCGACAAGGAAACGCTGCATGAGCAGGGTAACAAGGTAAGCATTGCCGGCCGTATCATGGCAAAGCGTGGTCCTTTCATGCTGCTTCAAGATATGACAGGCCGCATTCAGGCATACGCAGATAAAGACACGCAAAAAGCCCTTAAAGCAAAATACGGTGCGCTGGATATTGGTGACATTATTGGCGTAGCGGGCGACTTGCACAAGTCAGGTAAAGGCGACCTATACGTAAACGTGGAACAATACGAGCTGCTTACTAAAGCACTGCGTCCATTGCCAGAAAAATTCCACGGTTTGAGCGATCAGGAAACTAAGTATCGCCAGCGTTACGTTGACTTAATTACCAGTGAGCAAACCCGCAAAACCTTCATGATCCGCAGCAAGATTGTAAGCGGCATTCGCAACTATCTTACCGAACGTGACTACCTAGAAGTAGAAACACCGATGCTACAGGTTATTCCAGGTGGCGCGACGGCTAAGCCATTCGTAACGCATCACAATGCGCTAGACATCGATATGTACTTGCGTATTGCGCCAGAGTTATACCTTAAGCGTTTAGTAGTTGGTGGTTTCGAGCGTGTGTTCGAAATTAACCGCAACTTCCGTAATGAAGGTTTATCAACGCGCCACAACCCAGAGTTCACTATGCTTGAGTTCTACCAAGCATATGCAGACTACAATGACCTGATGAACCTTACAGAAGATATGCTGCGTACTCTGGCCGAAGATATTCTTGGTACAAGTATCATCAAAAACACAACCAAGGACGCTGAAGGTAACGTAACGTCTGAAGTTGAATACGATTTTGGTAAGCCGTTTGACCGCTTAAGCATGGGCGAGGCTATTCTTAAATATTGGCCAGAAGCTGATGAAGCCGCTATCCGTGACCCGGAAGCTAACCTAGATGCGCTTAAAGCGATGGCAAAACAGCTTCACATCAAAGAGCCTGAAGTTGACGGTATTTGGGGTGCAGGTAAGTATCTTTGTGAAATCTTCGAAGCAACAGCAGAAGAAAAGCTAGAGCAGCCTACATTCATTACAGAATACCCTTGGGAAGTATCACCGCTTGCCCGTCGGAATGACAACAACCCATTCATTACCGATCGCTTCGAGTTTTTCGTAGGCGGGCGTGAGTTAGCAAACGGCTTTAGCGAGCTGAACGACCCAGAAGACCAGGCGGAACGCTTCGCGAAGCAAGTTGAAGAAAAAGATGCAGGCGATGATGAAGCTATGCACTTTGACGACGATTACATCCGTGCCCTTGAATACGGCTTACCGCCAACAGCGGGTGAGGGTATTGGTATCGACCGTCTAGCGATGTTGTTTACCGATAGCTCTACCATTAAAGATGTTATCTTGTTCCCACACATGAAGCCTCAAGCGCCAAAAGATGGGCAAGAAGCGGGTGAGCAAGAGTAAAAACGGTTATAAATGCTAAGGCTTTAAACACTTAGCGCTTTAACACGCTCTACCAAAAGGGTGTTCTCGGGAACGGGGATACCCTTTTTCTTTGCCATTTCCACAATATAACCATTAATGGCATCGATTTCTGTTCGCCTGCCGTGGACCACATCTTGGTGCATGCTGGAGTAGTTTTCACCTGTTGCTTTGGCTACCGACAGTACGTTTTCATGGACTGACCGCGCATCGAAATCTAGCCCGTACGCTTTCGCTACCTGTGTGAACTCGTTGCAAATAGCAATACGGATTTGTTCAAACTCAGTGTTACCAATGTGCTTATTTTGAATATTGTGAAGTGCCGTTAGTGGATTAATTACGGCATTAACGGAAAGCTTGGTCCATAGTGCTTTTAAAATGTCACTTTGGTATTGCACGGGCGGGAGCGCACTATCTAAGGTAGCAATTGCATTTGCAAGCAACGGTGCTACTTGAAAAAGGTCTGCAAGCTTTTGAGGTGATGGTTTATCTACATTAGGCGCGCCAACTTGCGTTGCCCCTAGCCCAGTAGACTTCACATAAAAATCGCCGCTCAATGTACTTTCTTTTAACGCGCCATGACTCGTTGTAGCAAGAAGCAGCGGATAATCAACGCCTAACAAATCTCGTGCAGCCTCTAGCCCGCCCATACCGTTGTGCATCAGCACAACCGTCGGTTTTTGAGTGAGGTAGGGAAGCCATTGTATTAGAGCAGCGTTAAGTTGATACACTTTAAGTGGGAGTATTAACACATCACCTTCTTCAAGAACGACAGGCGCTGGCATAGCGGCTTTTAGTGCAATGCTTTGACCATCTTGCCAACGTGCGCAAGCCGGCATGGTCCTAATATTTCTGGGGTAGCAATCATACGGCACGCCATTTTTATGAGCACTCGCTGCAATTAAACTTCCGATGGCACCGCCACCGACTATGTGTAGTTTTCCCATTAATATTTATCAAATGTTGTATTAGGTTGCTGTTGTACTTATGCGGAACTGGTTTATCTTAATGACGCTCTTCTAAAGATTCGGACAAGAAGCGCCCTGGAATTGACGGCCATGGGTAAGAGTCTGGTGCACTAAGCTCCTTGACCCAAGCGCGTACGTCTTCTTGGTTAATTACTTCGCCTGTATCAAAAGGTGCGGTTACCGCTAATTCACCTTTGGATAAAGGAAGGCGCAAGTGCCAAGCATGAAGGTAGAGCCTGTCTGATGCCGCACCGCCGTATAGTGTATCACCCAAAATAGGGGCCCCGACGCTTTTAAGCGCGACGCGAATTTGATGGGTTTTCCCTGAATGAGGTTTAACGACAAAGCCACGAGTTCCGGGTTTAGCTGCGCTACTGAAAAATTGAGTTATCGCTGGACTTTCCTGGGTTTTAAGCAAAATACGCTGGCCGCCGCGACGATTTTTCATATCGCCGATTATTATGCCCTGTTTCTTTTTCGGTTTGCTTCCGCTTAAGGCTAAGTAGTATTTGCTGACCCGTCTTGATGAAAAAAGTTCGCCGATTTCTGCCGCCACAGTAGCATTTTTAGCCAAGCATAAGCATCCTGAGGTACCGGTATCCAAACGGTGGCAAAGGTGCAATTCTTCAACGGCGAGCTGCTTTTTTAAAACAGTAACAATGCCGTCTACCTTTCCTGCTTTAACGCCTTTAGTTGCCTCTTGTTTTACGCCAGTGTCGTCGACAGCGTCGTGCATGGCAACGCCAACAGGCTTATTAACGACAATAAGATCAGCGTTTTCAAAGAGGATAGGGATCTGCAGCACTAGCTATTTTCTAACTCTTCGATTGCGTCTTCGTAATCTAGTTCGTCGACTGCATCGATAATAGCCGTGCGTTTTTCTTGCGGTAAGGCAAGAGCATCTAGCCATTCGTCCAGCTTATCCTGGGCAATAAACTCACTGGCTTTAAGTGCAGCCAATAGCTGCTTTCGCGCTTGTTCAGCGGCTGCGCCACTTGCAGGAGCTGAAGCGGTAACCTCTGGCTCTGTGATTAACGCATCTACCGTAGCAATGGTTTCATCTAGCACGGCGATAAAAGCAGGGTATTCATCAGCTACCCGCCCGTCGTTTCGAAAGCTACTTTCAACCGGCTTGCTGGCGTTATGAAGCGCAAACATACCTAGGTTGCCCGTTACGCCCTTGAGGGTATGAACAAGTGAATACGCCTCAGTGAAGTCACCCTTTTCAATATGCGCTTGTAAGTCAGCGTCAATAGAACGATATTCGTCCGTGAACTTACCCAGTAGGGTGAACAACAGTTTTTTGTTACCACTCAACTGTGACATTCCGAAGTCTATATCAAGTACTGTTGTTGACTTATCCATACATCTATCCTTTTATTTCGCAACTTCTTTTTGGACAACTTCTAGTCCAAACGCAAACCATTTGTCAGTTCATTCGTACCACTTAACGAATTCAACTGGCTAAAGCCTTTATTACTAAAGACTATGAAGTGTAAGTGTATTTCAGAAATACACAAATTAATACAGTCAGAACAAAGTCGAAGCAAGTAAAGCGTTAAAAAGTCTGGTAGTCTTCGAAAATTCGCTCGTGCTTATGAGATCGCAACTTCATTCTTAACCGTCAAGTTAAGTGGTTACGGCAAAGTGTTGTTAGAGTGAAGGCGAGTGAAAACATGTAGTAATTGAAAAGGAATCATCATGTCAGGAAAACTGACCCTTCGTACCTTCTTTATAGCCATAGGCGTCATTGCAGTATCAGCGTGCCAGCACGTGCAGGAAGAACAGGCGAATAGTAAATCAGGTACCGCCGCAACTACGTCAAGTAGCGTTTCTATTCCTTACGAAAAGTATACGCTTGATAACGGGCTGACCGTCATCCTTCACGAAGATCATTCTGATCCGCTGGTTCATGTCGATGTAACCTATCACGTCGGCTCGGCACGAGAAGAGATTGGCAAATCTGGCTTTGCTCACTTTTTCGAACACATGATGTTTCAAGGGTCAAAACACGTTGCTGATGAACAGCATTTTAAAGTTATCACAGAATCTGGCGGCAATCTAAACGGCACGACTAATACCGATCGCACTAACTACTTTGAAACTGTGCCGGCAAACCAGTTAGAAAAAGTGTTATGGCTTGAGTCTGACAGAATGGGCTACCTGCTAGAAGCCGTAGACCAAACTAAGTTTGAAAATCAAAGAGAGACAGTTAAAAACGAACGCGCACAGCGGGTAGACAATCAACCTTACGGGTTGCGTTTTGAGCTTAATGGCGAAGCGCTTTATCCTGAAGGGCATCCTTATTCGTGGATGACTATTGGTTATGTAGAAGACTTAGATCGAGTAGACGTAAACGACCTGAAAGCCTTCTTTAAGCGCTGGTATGGCCCTAACAATGCTGTGCTCACCATCGGTGGCGATATCAATGTAGCCAAAACTAAAGCCTGGGTGAAGAAGTACTTCGGCGAAATACCAGCAGGCCCCTCAGTAGAAGAACCTGAGCCCCAGCCGGTAACGTTAAACGAAACCCGTTATGTAACGTTAGAAGATAAAGTCCATCTTCCGCTTCTTCAAATAACCTATCCAACGGTATACGGTCGCCACGAAGATGAAGCTCCGCTTGATGTTTTAGCCGATATTTTAGGTGGTGGTAAAACTTCTTTGTTTTATAAAAATTTAGTAAAAGAGGGCATGGCAGTGCAGGCCGTGGTGTCTCACCCTTGCCGTGAACTCGCCTGTGAATTTCAGCTACTTGCCTTGGCTAATCCAGCAAAAATCACCTCACTCTCAACACTTCAAAATGTGCTGAATGAAACTCTAAAAGAGTTTGAAGCACGTGGCGTTACAGCCGATGATTTAGCTCGCACAAAAGGTAAAATTGAAGCGCGTACGGTGTTTGGCTTACAAAGTGTGTCAGGCAAAGTGTCGGCGCTTGCTGCTAACGAAACATTTTACCAAACGCCCGATTTAATAGCCGAAGATATTGCGCGCTATAACGCGGTAACGGCTGAAGACATAATGCACGTTTATAAAAAGTATATTAAAGATGCCAACAGCGTAGTGCTAAGTGTAGTGCCGAAAGGGCAGGTGCAGCTTGCTGCGGCCGAGCAGAGCTTCGAGCGCCCGGTAAGAAATATTGAGATAGAAACCACAGAGGTTACAGATGACGAAGCCTTTACCAGCGCGGCATCAAGTTTCGATAGAAGCGAAATGCCAAAGGCGGGTGAGGCACCAGTTGTAGAAGTACCTGATTATTGGGAAGCTGAACTTGCTAACGGTATAGAAATGCTTGGCGTTACCAGTACAGAAACACCAACGGTAACGTTAACGCTAGGCATGGATGGTGGCATGCTGCTAGATCCTGAAGGTAAAGCGGGAACGGCTTATCTGACGGCTTTGCTTATGAATGAAACTACAAAAAATTACAGTAACGAAGAATTGGCTAACGAGCTTGCAAAGCTCGGAAGTGCTATCCGATTCAGCACGGCTGGTAGGTACTCGCAAGTCTATGTATCAACATTAACTAAGCATTTAGATGAAACCTTAGCGCTGTTAAAAGAAAAGTTGTTCAATCCAGCATTTGCGCAAGAAGACTTCAACCGCATGAAAGAGCGTGTTGTACAGGGGCTACAGCAGCAAGCTAAAACGCCATCAAGCCTGGCGCGTCGTGCACGAGATCTTGTCTTGTTTGGTGAAGAGAATCGCGTAAGCCTGCCTGACGAAGGTACATTAGAATCAGTACAAAACATCACGTTAGAAGACGTTAAAGCGTTTTACGCCAATTATTACTCACCCGAAAAAGCGAGCATTGTTGTTGTCGGCAACTTACCGAAAGAGACCATGGTAAATACCTTAGGCTTTATTGGTGAGTGGCAAGGTAAAACCTATGAGTTCGCTGATTACAGTGACTTCCCTAAGTATGAAGAAAATCAGATATTCTTAGTAGATAGCCCTGAAGCGGTACAGTCGGTGGTATACATGGTTGATCGAAGCCTACCTTTTGATGCAACCGGCGATCACTTTAAGTCTCGTCTTATGAATTTTCCGCTAGGCGGAGCATTTAATAGCCGGATAAATCTGAACCTTCGAGAAGATAAAGGTTTCACCTATGGAGCAAACAGCGGTTTTGTGGGTGGTAAAACCCTTGGATGGTTTGAAGCAAGTACCGACCTAACCGCTGCCAATACCGGTGAAGGTATCGCTGAAATTTTAAAAGAGATTAATCGCTACCGCACAGAGGGCGTGACTGAGAAAGAAATAGCCTTTATGCGCAATGCCTTTACGCTAAGCGATGCGTTAGAATTTGAAACGCCTGCTAGCAAGGCGCGCTTCCTAAGACAGCTACTTAGCTACGATTTGGAAAAAGGCTACCGTGAAGAGCAGCTTGCCATTATCAACAATATTGATAAGGAAAAGATGGATGCGTTAGCAAAGCAATATTTGAATCTCGATAAGATGCAAATTATTGTAGTAGGTGATAAAGCTAAAATTTTGCCTCAGTTAAACGCGCTATCGATGCCAATTATCGAGTTATCAGTAGAGAGTAATACCCGAGAAACGTTAAACTGATAGATTGATTTTTGTTGAATTAACACTATTGCCCCCCATAACAGGGGGCAATATTGACATAACGGACCACCATTTTGACTGTAGACTCATCCCGTTTTGAAGCGCGCATCGCTGCGCTTAAGTCACCCGAGTTCTTAGCTGCGCTAAAAGATATTAAGCGCGGAGTAGAGCGTGAGGCCCTTCGTATAAACCCAAATGGTACGTTGGCGCAAACGCCACATCCCAAGCCACTGGGCTCTGCGCTTACTCACGATTCAATAACTACAGACTTTTCTGAATCACTGCTTGAGTTTATTACGCCGCCAGAGAATAGCAGTGCCAAAACCATCAATCAGTTAAAAGATATCCATAAATTCGTTATCGATAACATTGGTGACGAGCAGATATGGCCACTAAGCATGCCGTGTTTCATCGAAGATGAAGCCGACATTCCTATTGCTTACTTTGGTGAGTCAAATGTAGGAAAAATGAAGCGGGTTTACCGTATAGGGCTTAAAAACCGTTATGGCAGTATGATGCAGGCTATTGCTGGCGTTCATTTTAACTTTTCTCTACCTGATAGCTTTTGGAAACTATGGGCTGAACTGAACGGAAAAGAATATTCGCAAGACCAGGTTTCAGCGGATTATTTTGGGTTAATTCGCAACTATCGTCGCCTTTGTTGGTTAATACCTTATCTTTATGGCGCATCTCCTGCACTTTGTGGTTCATTCCTAAAAGGTAAAAAGCACGCTTTGCCGTTTGAGAAAGTGGGTAAAGGTACGGTTTACATGCCTTATGCCACGTGCCTTCGAATGAGTGACTTAGGCTATACCAGTGCCGAGCAATCGTCCCTTAAAATCTGTTACAACCAGCTCGATAACTACGTCAAGCTGTTGCGGGATGCCATGAATACGCCGTCTACGCGCTTCAGCCAGTTTGCTGCTGGGGATGGTGGCAATTATCAGCAGCTTAGCCGTAATATTATTCAGATTGAAAATGAGCTGTACTCGCCTATACGACCCAAGCAGCCTACTAAGTCAATGGAAAAGCCAACAGACGCTTTGGTTCGCCGCGGTATCAATTACATTGAAGTACGAGCGCTAGACGTTAATCCGTTTGCCGCAGTGGGTATTTCACAAACCCAGTTTGACTTCTTAGATGTATTTTTGGTTGCGTGTCTATTATTGCCAAGTGCTGAGCTTGATGAAACCCAACTTAACGAAGCGAAAGAGAATATGAACCGAGTGGTACTAGAGGGGAGAAATCCAAATCTAGTGCTAAAAAATGGCGGCGTAGATATTACATTACCCCAGTGGTGTACTTCTCTGTTTGAGTCTTTCGAGCAGGCCGCTGAATTACTTGATATGGCTAACGATACTTCTCGCTACGGTGAAGCAGTAAAAACTGAATTTGCCAAAGTACAAGACCCCGATTTAACGCCGTCAGGCAAACTGCTTTCTATGCTTTTAGAAAGCGACAAAGATAATGGCGTGTTGGGCTTAGAACTGGCACAAGCTTATCAAGCTGAGATGAAGTCTTTTGAATACACGGATACGGATGCTGCTGGATTTGCTGCGCAATCTGACGTGTCGTTTGCTGCTCAAAAAGAAATAGAGGCTGCTGATGTGAAAGACTTTGATACATTCATTCGTGATTATTTCGCTGAGGCCCCAGCAAAAAAAAATGCCTGACATAGGTCAGGCATCAAAGGGTTCCAGGGAAACACACATTTTACTAGAACATTAGTTAAGACAAGCTATGAACCAAAAGTTCAAAAAATTGGTTGTTTTTTTATCAACCCTCATCGTTCTTTTTCCGCTGTTTATCGCTGGGTGTGCAACTACGCCTCCTAAAGACATCAGTAATTTGTGCGAAATATTCTATGAAAAGGACGATTGGTATGATGCAGCTGCTGATGCCCGCGATAAGTGGGGTGTGCCTATACATGTTCCAATGGCCATGATGTATCAAGAAAGCTCCTTTCGTCACGATGCACTACCACCTCGAGATTATGTGTTCTTCGGGCTAATTCCTTGGGGACGTGTCAGTTCGGCGTATGGTTATTCCCAAGCCAAAACTCCGACGTGGTCTGACTATATGAGAGAAACAGATAACAGTGGTGCGGATCGTGATGATTTCGAAGACGCTATCGACTTTATGGGATGGTTTATTTACAAGTCGCAAAAAGTGAACGGTATTTCTAAATGGGACGCCTACGCACAATACCTTAACTATCACGAAGGATGGGGCGGCTATAAACGCAGAAGCTATGACAGAAAACCTTGGCTTAAGAAAGTGGCGGCAAAAGTAAAAGCCCGCTCGTTACGCTACGCGACACAACTTAAAACCTGCGAAGAGGACCTGCAAAAAGGTTGGTTTATGAAGCTGTTTAGCTAGCTTTTAAAAGTGAGTATTTATTTAGTATTAAAGACGCGGCTTGTAAGTCGCGTTTTTTATGCCAGTAACAAAATGAGTCGTAAAAGAAAAAATGAGGGATAGACGGGCGTCTATCCCTCAGCGACGCTAAGCCAAGACCGTTTTTTACCCAACGTCGAACAGGCATTTACAAGATAGTGCAAATGAGAATGATTTGCAATATCTTTTTGGTGTTGTTTTTATTTTCGTTAGGTGTCGACTTGCCCTTACGATAATTTCACATTTTGTTTGTCGGTTCTTAGGCGCTATTTTTATAACTGCCTTATACTCTATGTATAGCGATTGTTGCTCTAGCAGATTAAGGAAAGTGGTAACTGTGATTTATGGACAATGAAAAATTTAGTGCGCATGGTGATGTTAAGGCTCACTTTATCCAAGAAAGAAGAATTTTAGCTATCGACTTAAAAGGCCCTTTCAATTTAGAGTTTATCCGTAAATATCAACGGGTGGTGGGCGGCGAAAGAAAAAATATAAATGTGCCGTGTTGGGCCAGCTTAGTAAACGTTCACGGCCTAGCGCTAGCTCCCTTGGAAGCGACGGTAGATGCACAACTGATAGTGGATGAAGCCGTTGATTCAGGGCTTGTTGCCACCGCCGTAGTACTTCATGAACCAGAGGGGCTCGCACTGCAGCAAAAGTTCTGGTCTAGAATTTATGATGCATCCACACTCCCTTTCCAATTTTTTAGCGAAACACCGAAGGCCTCAGAGTGGTTGAGCGAGAAAGTTGCTTCTGCTATGCGTGCTAAGGGCGTTTATCAAAACAACAACGTTTTAAGGTAAAGATTAACAAAGTAACGCTGCAAGTGGTGCGTTTTTCTTTTTAATATCACTTTCCCAGCCTTTTGAAATGATCTAAGCATAGCGATATGTCTTATCAATTGTATGAGGCATTATAGGAGGTAACCATGAAAGGAAGTCATCATCAGTATCGCTTTTTCAACGTCAATAACGTGCTATTCGATATACCAAGCAACGTATACGACGACAGAACAGTGGACGATTGGTTTACCGCGATTGCTAAAGAAGGGGGAAAGCGAGAGCATTGGGTAATATTTTCTATTCCAGATAAAAGTTTAACAGTCACCCATACCGCAGCAGAGCAATTCTGTAATCGATTGCCTTATTTGAAACCTTACGGCTGCCTTGGCTTTTTGCTTTTAGCATCACACACTAACGCTAAAATTTTCCAACACAGTTTGAGAGCTACACCGTCTAACTTTGATGTGAAAGTGAGTGAGTCTATGGAATCGCTCTGTAGGTCTGCTGAGCTAATGTTAGGAAGTGTAAACGAGCTCAATATCTTTAATCGGTTTGGAACGCAATAGGGTTGTAATTTTGGTAAGCAATAACCCTAACTACTTTTGAAAAGGGTTAACAGCTCATCATAATTTGACATAGATCAAGCATGATAGCCGCAGTCATAAGACTAATTTTTGCTATTGATCTAGATCATAATCTTCAAGCCAAGTCTTCTCTATTATTCATTTAGCTAAAGAGGAGACTTATTATGATGTGGACTATGATGAAAGACCCAGTGGTGTGGGGCTCACTATTAGGTATAGGCATTATTATTGCGATGATGATGTATTATACCTATCTGTTCATGCACAACAGTGCAGACGAAGATAAATAGATCGCAATTCGCAGCATTGCCCTAACGTTTATTGTTTTGAAGCGGTATATCAATAAGTACTAGCAATGCTGCTTGACCGCCGTATTCGAGAGGGGCCTGATGGAAAGCACGTACGTGTGGATGCTGAACCAAGTAATGGGGAAGGGCTGCTTTTAACACGCCCTGCCCAAAACCGTGCATGACGCAGACGCAATCAATTAACTCTTTTCTTGCGGTATGAATAAGTGCTGCAAGCTCTGCTTTTGCCATTTCTCGGGTTAGCCCATGCAAATCTAGGGTCATTTCTGGCGAGTAATCGCCACGGCGCAACTGTTTCAAAATATGCGTAGACTCACCTTCTTGGCAAAAGCGCATAGGGCCCTCTTGCGGTAATGCCGCTTGATACATGTCAGAAAAATTGAAACTAGCTGCAAGTTGCCTGCTGTGTTTTAGGTGTTTACCTTTTACCTGCTGCGACTTCTTAAATAACTCAACTTGCTTATCGGGCTCTACCTTATCTTGTGACATAGGTGTGACGCCCTGCATTACATCAGCAAATGAAAAAGTCTCTTCTTCAACGCTCGATGACGGGTTTTGCTTGTTAGCGCCCTCTATCCCAGCTCGCCCTACAGGCCGCTTTGGTTCAGAAAGTTGCTTCTTTAATGCTTTGAGCTCTTTTTTAAAGGTTTTCATCAACGATAGCTTGGGTTAATACACTCGAGTTTAACGATTCAAAACGCCTAAATTATAACGAATAGAAAGATTCGGTACGTAGTTAATTATGTGAATCGGTATGAAGTTTGGGTATGATACCAGCTTTGAAATTTTTGATGTACCCAAACGCCATGACCGATAAGTTTTACCTTGAAGAAGCCATTGAAGATCTGCATACCCTGTTAGATATGACACGATGGGCAACCAGCCGTTTTAACGACGCGGCTTTGTACTTTGGTCATGGTACTGATAATGCGTGGGACGAAGCGACTAGCCTCGTTATGCAAGCCTTACATTTGCCTCACCCTATACTAGAGCAGGTGGGCGATAGCGTTATGGCGTCTCGCTTAACAAAAAGCGAGCGAGAGAAGATTGCAGAGCTTGTTTTAAAGCGCGTACAAACTCGCATGCCGTTGCCTTATATTACAAACGAGGCCTGGTTTTGCGGTATGCCATTCTACGTGGATGAACGTGTGCTTATTCCACGTTCGCCATTTGCCGAACTCATTCAAAATGAATTTACGCCTTTTGTTGAGTCAGCGCCAAATACTATTCTCGACATGTGCACAGGCGGTGCGTGTATAGCTATTGCACTTGCTCATGCATACCCTGAAGCCCAAGTGGATGCCGTTGATATTAGTACGGATGCACTAGAAGTGGCCGACATCAATATTCAGGAACACGGTCTTAGTCATCGCGTTTATCCAATTCAGTCAGATTTGTTTTCTAGCCTAGAAGGGCAGAAATACGACCTGATCGTGTCTAATCCGCCTTATGTTGACGCGGAAGACATGGCTGACTTACCTGAAGAGTATCATCACGAGCCTGAACTAGCGCTCGCCGCAGGCGACGACGGCTTAGACCTCGTGGATATTATGCTTAAAGATGCGCCAACTTACCTTAATGATGGTGGCTGGCTGTTCGTAGAAGTAGGCAACAGTGAAGTGCACATGAATGAAAGGTTTCCTGGCTTAGAAGTCATTTGGCTAGAGTTTGAAAATGGTGGTTCAGGTATTTTTGCCGTGCGCAAAGACACACTCGTACAGTATTTTAGTAGTAAGGATTAATAGTTAATTATGTCAGGTAACAGCTTCGGAAAACTTTTCACTGTAACCACGTTTGGTGAAAGCCACGGCATTGCAATTGGCGGTGTAGTAGACGGTTGTCCTCCAGGTCTTGAGATCACAGAAGAAGATCTTCAGGTGGATTTAGACAGACGCAAACCAGGCACTTCGCGCTATACCACAGCGCGAAGAGAAGACGACGAAGTACAAATTTTATCTGGCGTATTTGAAGGCAAAACAACCGGTACTAGCATTGGTTTGTTGATTAAAAACAAAGATCAGCGTAGCCAAGATTACGGCAATATTAAAGACCGCTTCCGCCCTGGTCATGCCGACTATACTTATGATCAAAAATACGGTAGCCGTGACTATCGCGGTGGTGGTCGTTCGTCAGCCCGCGAAACAGCTATTCGCGTAGCCGCTGGCGGTATTGCGAAAAAGTACCTCAAAGAAGTGCACGGCATTGAAGTGTTGGGTTATTTATCTCAGCTTGGCCCTGTTAGCGTTGATAAGGTAGACCACAGCATCACCAATACCAACCCGTTTTTCTGCCCAGATGAGTCTAAGTTAGATGCGCTGGACGAATACATGCGTGACCTTAAAAAATCTGGCGACAGCATTGGCGCAAAAGTGTCGGTTGTAGCTAAAAATGTCCCTGTAGGCCTAGGCGAGCCTGTCTTTGATAGGCTGGATGCTGAAATCGCCCACGCCATGATGGGTATTAATGCTGTAAAGGGCGTAGAAATTGGTGACGGTTTTGATGTAATCAACCAAAAAGGTAGTGAACATCGCGATACGCTAACGCCCGATGGTTTCTCTTCAAACCATGCAGGTGGCGTATTAGGCGGCATTTCTACCGGTCAGGATATAGAAGTGCACATGGCACTTAAGCCGACCTCGAGCATTTCGGTACCGGGTAAAACTATCAATAAAGACAATGAAGAGATTGATATAGTAACCAAAGGACGTCACGACCCGTGCGTAGGTATTCGTGCTGTACCCATTGCTGAAGCCATGCTGGCGCTTGTATTGATGGATCACTTGCTGCGTCACCGTGCGCAAAATGCGGGTGTGCTATCAACGACTAAGCCGATTGCGGGTCAGGCATAGCGCTTATAAGCCCAACGCCGCATTCTAACGACCGCCACATTCACGCGGTTTACAAATACGCGCAGCACTAAAAACATGCTGCGCTAATGAATTTTACTATTCGCCACTACCCGTTTTGCGCTAGTGGCGTTTTTGCATATGGAGATGTGAATTGTCATCTAATGGTCTAAACCACGCCAAAAGCGCTGATACAGGCACTAAAAGTAGCAAAGCTGCGCTCTTTATCCTCGCTATTACCTACTGGCTTTATTTCGGGCAACTTGGCGTACTTGTTCCATACTTGGGGATCTTTCTCGATGGTCGGGGTTTTTCTTCTGCCGAAATTGGTGAGCTTTTTGCCGTCATTACTCTAGCGCGTATTCTAGGCCCAGGCTTGTGGGCAGGCGTTGCCGATAAGACGGGAAACGCCATAGGCGTCATGCGTTTAGGCTGCTTGCTCACCGTACTGACTTTCAGTTCGGTGTTTTACTTCACCAGTTTCTGGGGGCTTACGCTGGCGTTCGGCCTTATGATGATGTTTTGGACAGCGGTATTGCCTCAGCTTGAAGTCATCACTATGAACACAGTGGCGAAAACCAAGGCTACCTATGGACAAATAAGGCTATGGGGAAGTGTTGGATTTATTTGCTTGACGGTAGGTGTGGGTAAGGCGCTAGATATTTTTTCTACCGATACCCCTGTGCACGCTAGTATTGGCGTACTTGCGCTTTTATTTATAAGTACCTTGTTTATACGCGCGCCGAAAGAAGCTGCGCCTGAAACGTCTGCGGCGGGAAGTATTTGGAAATATGCCAAACAAAAACCTTTCGCTATCTTTATTTTCGCTTCAGCGTGCTTGCAAATTAGCTTTGGTGCGTATTACGGTTTTTTCGCCCTTTACATGCGCGACCTTGATTACAGCGGCCAACAAACTGGCATCTTTATCGCGCTTGGGGTACTTGCTGAGGTGGGGATATTTCTGGTTGCACGCAGGCTTATTAGTCAATTTGGCGTGTGGAATTTAATGTTTGTAAGCATCGCGCTCACAGGGCTACGTTGGTATGTGATGGCGGCATTTGCTGACAGCTTTATGGTGATCGTATTAAGTCAGCTTATTCATGCATTGAGCTTTGGGTTAACCCATGCGGTATCGGTACACTTTATCCACCAGTTTTTACCTAAGGCGTATCACAGCCGAGGGCAAGCAGTGTACATTAGTGTAGCGTTTGGATTAGGTGGCGCATTGGGTAATTACATGGCGGGGCAGCAATGGCAGCAGGGCACTAACGCTTATGAGACATTCGTTACCGCGGCGGTGTTTGCCGCCATCGGCGCGCTGTCATTACTATTGTGTTCACGAAAAGAGATGGAAAGCGCGCGAGCAGCTTAATACCTCTTTTTGAAAACGTACCGCAGGCTTATCCCTGCGGTGCGCGTTTACACTCCGATATTACTTCAACGCCGTCAGCCCCATTATCTTGTTCTAGACGTACATCGAATTTCCAAAGTCTATGCAGGTGGCGCATAACTTCATCTTTTGAATCGCCTAGCGGAATACCCCGCTGAGGAATATAGCGCAGAGTCAATGACCGGTCCCCACGCACATCCACGTTATGCACCTGAATGTTGGGCTCTAAATTACTCAAATTGTATTGGGCGGAAAGCTTTTCTTTAATAATTTGATAACCCCTTTCGTCGTGGATAGCGCTGACTGCTATAAAGGGTTTAGCGGTATCATCTTCAAGAGCGAATAATTTAAAGTCTCGAATCACTTTTGGCGATAAAAACTGACTAATAAAGCTTTCGTCTTTGAAGTTTTGCATAGCGAAATGCACGGTTTCCAGCCAGTCTTTACCTGCAATACTGGGCAAATATTTATAGTCTTCCTCAGTTGGCGACTGACATACCCGTTTAATATCCATGAACATGGAAAAGCCAAGTGCGTATGGATTAATGCCGGAGTAATAAGGGCTGTTGTACTCAGGCTGCATTACGACGCTTGAATGGCTGTGTAAAAACTCCATCATAAAGCGGTCGCTGACCAAACCCTCGTCATACATCTCATTGAGAATGTGGTAGTGCCAAAAACAGGCCCATCCTTCATTCATTACTTGGGTTTGTTTTTGCGGATAAAAATACTGTGAGACTTTGCGTACAATACGCACAATTTCCCGCTGCCACGGTTCAAGTAATGGGGCATTTTTCTCAATAAAATAGAGTAGGTTTTCTTGTGGCTCTTGCGGAAAGCGTATTTTTTCTTTGTGTTTGCTGTGCGGGCTATCGGGTAAGGTGCGCCAAAGCTCATTCACTTGGGATTGAAGGTAGGCTTCGCGCTCTTCTTGCCTGTTCTTCTCTTCTTGTAGCGAAATTTTCTGAGGGCGTTTGTATCGGTCAACGCCATAATTCATCAGAGCATGACACGAATCGAGCGTGTTTTCGACCTCATCATAACCGTACTTCTGTTCGCATTTAGCAATGTAGTTTTTAGCAAAGACAAGATAATCGATAATAGAACTGGCATCGGTCCAGGTTTTAAATAGGTAGTTGCCTTTAAAGAATGAATTGTGGCCATAGCATGCGTGAGCCATCACCAGCGCCTGCATAGTAATGGTGTTTTCTTCCATCAAATATGCAATGCAGGGGTCAGAATTAATAACAATTTCGTAAGCCAGTCCCATTTGTCCACGGCGGTATTGTTGCTCGGTTTGAATAAACTTTTTGCCAAAGCTCCAGTGCGTATAGTTAAGTGGCATGCCTATGCTGGCGTAGGCATCCATCATTTGCTCGGCGGTAATAACCTCAATTTGATTAGGGTAGGTATCTAGCTTGAACTTTTTAGCGATGCGATCGATGTGCTGTTCATACTCTTCGATAAGCGGAAATGTCCAGTCGGGTCCATCGCTTAATAAGTGGCGTTTTGATGTTTCAGGCTTGCTGTTTTCTTTTGCCATAGCGTTGGTTGTCATATTAGGCTCCTTGCTGCGCATCTTGTTCTGAGCGTTTGAATAGCTCTCTGAAAACAGGATAGATGTCGGCCTGTGTTTGTATGTGCTTACATACAAAGTTGTCGTGAGTGGCGGCCACTTTCTCATATTCTCGCCACAAACTTTGGTGCTGCCTCTCGGTTATCTCGATATAGGCATAGTAACGGGTTGCGGGTAGCAGTTTAGCGGTAAGCAAGTCACGGCACTGCGGCGAGTCATCAGCCCAATTATCACCATCTGACGCCTGTGCTGCATAGATATTCCAGTCGCCATCGCTGTAGCGCTCGCGAACTACCTCGTCCATTAGCTTCAAGGCACTAGAAACAATGGTGCCGCCAGTTTCTTGTGAATAGAAAAACTCCTGCTCGTCCACTTCTTTAGCCTGTGTGTGGTGGCGAATGTATACCACATCTACGTTTTCGTAAGTGCGACTTAAAAATAAATAAAGCAAAATATAGAAGCGTTTTGCCATTTCTTTAGTGGCTTGGTCCATAGAGCCAGACACATCCATTAAACAAAACATTACCGCTTTACTAGAGGGAAGCGGGCGCTTGTCATAATTTTTAAAGCGCAAATCAAACGTGTCGATAAAAGGCACTCGGGCAATTTTGGCTTTAAGTGCGTCTATTTCTTCTTTTAATGCATTAATAGCCAGCGTATTGTCGTGCTTGTCTTCTACAAGCAGAACCAGCTTTTCTTCAAGCTCTTTGAGTTTCTTTCTATCACTTCCGCTTAGGGCAATACGCCTTGCTACAGAACCTTTGAGTGAGCGAACAATATCAAGATTACTCGGCACACCATCGGTCTGATAACCTGCGCGGTAGGTTTCAAATTGGGTGACTTTATCGAACTGATTTTTCTTTAAATTTGGAAGCGCTAAATCTTCAAATAGTAAGTCTAAATATTCGTCTTTGGATATTGAAAAGACGAAGTCGTCTTGCCCTTCACCTTCATTGCTTGCGTCGCCTTCACCCGCACCTTTACCACCGCCACCTGGCGGTCTGTCAATTTTATCTCCTGCGGTGAACTGGTCGTTGCCTGGATGGACAATATCTCTACTGCCACCTCGCCCGGTATGAAAAATAGGTTCAGAAATATCTCTGGCTGGAATGCTAATTTGCTCGCCAGAATCTAAGTCGGTAACAGAACGTTTGCCCACTGCATCAGATACAGCACGCTTTATCTGCTGTTTGTAACGCTTGATAAAGCGCTGGCGGTTTACCGTACTCTTGCCTTTACTGTTTAACCTTCGGTCTATGAAATGCGCCATACACACCTGCTTGAGTTGTTGTGAACCACAAGTACCGGTACTAAAGCGCGCTTAGCGCACGCTTTAGTACCCTATACGTTCTGAAAGCTTCCAGCCTTTAGGCTATGACGCTTTTCGTACGCGTAGGTACCATTCACAAAGCAAGCGAACTTGTTTTTGCGTATAGCCTTTTTCGGTCATACGATTTACAAAGTCGTCGTGCTTTTTCTGCTCTTCTGCTGAGCCTTTGGTGTTAAAGGAAATAACGGGCAGTAAATCTTCCGTGTTAGAGAACATCTTCTTCTCAATGACGGTGCGAAGCTTCTCATAACTTGTCCACGCTGGGTTTTTGCCGCCGTTATTCGCACGGGCACGCAAAACAAAATTAACGATTTCGTTACGGAAGTCTTTCGGGTTGCTGATGCCAGCGGGCTTTTCTGTTTTCTCTAGTTCAGCATTAAGCGACGCTCTATCAAACAGCTGCCCGGTTTCTGGGTCGCGATACTCCTGGTCTTGGATCCAAAAATCAGCATAGGTCACATAGCGGTCAAATAGGTTCTGCCCGTATTCAGAATATGATTCTAAATAAGCGGTTTGAATTTCTTTGCCTATGAACTCCACGTAGCGGGGGATCAGGTAGCCTTTCAAAAACTCCAAATACTTATCAGCGGTTTCTTGAGGGAACTGTTCCCGTTCAATTTGACGCTCCAATACATAAAATAAATGAACTGGATTCGCTGCAACTTCTTGATGATCGAAATTAAACACGCGAGAAAGGATCTTAAACGCAAAGCGGGTTGATAAACCCTCCATGCCTTCGTCTACACCGGCGTAATCTCTGTACTCCTGATAAGACTTCGCTTTCGGGTCGGTGTCTTTTAAGCTTTCTCCATCATAGACCCGCATTTTCGAAAACATGCTGGAGTTTTCTGGCTCTTTTAAACGGGATAGCACGGTAAATTGCGCCAAACATTCCAGCGTATCAGGTGCACATGGGGCGCCGTTGAGTTCACTACTATCGAGTAGCTTTTTGTAGATGCGAATTTCTTCGCTTACTCGCAAGCAGTACGGCACTTTTACAATATAAACACGATCTAGAAAAGCCTCGTTGTTTTTATTGTTTCTAAAAGACTGCCACTCTGATTCGTTGGAGTGAGCCAGTATCAACCCGTCGAAGGGAAGGGCTGAGAAGCCTTCCGTTGGATTATAGTTGCCTTCTTGGGTGGCGGTTAATAGTGGATGCAGCACCTTAATTGGTGCTTTAAACATTTCAACAAACTCCATTAAGCCTTGGTTGGCTTTACACAGCGAGCCTGAATAGCTGTAAGCGTCAGGGTCATTTTGTGCATATTGCTCTAGGCGACGAATATCGACCTTACCTACAAGAGCCGAAATATCCTGGTTGTTCTCATCCCCAGGTTCGGTTTTGGCGATGCCCACCTGGTCAAGTACCGATGGATAAACCCGAACCACTTTGAATTGGGTAATATCGCCATTGAACTCATGAAGGCGCTTGCGAGCCCACGGTGACATTATTGATTTTAGATAGCGCTTAGGAATGCCATATTCTTTTTCTAATATGTCGCCATCTTCTTTGACGTCGAATAGACAGAATGGATGATCATTTACCGGTGAGCCTTTAAGCATGTAAATAGGTACATGCTGCATTAGCTCTTTAAGTCTTTCAGCCAACGACGATTTTCCGCCGCCAACTGGGCCGAGTAAATAAAGAATTTGTTTCTTCTCCTCGAGGCCTTGTGCGGCATGCTTGAGGTAAGAGACAATTTGTTCGATAGCCTCTTCCATGCCATAGAATTCTGAAAAAGCTGGATAACGAGAAATGACGCGGTTAGAGAAAATGCGGCTTAGCGCCGGGTCGTTGGCAGTGTCGATTAGTTCTGGCTCACCGATGGCTTGTAACAAACGTTCTGCAGCGTTTGCATAAGCACTTTGATCTTCCTTACAAATTTCAAGGAACTCCCCTATGGTGAACTCTTCCTGTTTTCGCTCTTCATAGCGACTTTGATAGTGTTCAAAAATACCCATGAATACCCCTTAAATACGGAACCCCGTAATTTCAGCTTAGTAGGTATTTGGGAAAAGGATAGTAATTATTGTGTATAGTTTTTAATCTTTTCGTCTAATGAAAAATGCAACTTTTATAGGAATTTAGTGTCTCTTAATGAAGCTTTTACATAAACAAAAGCCCCGCTAAAGAGCGGGGCTTTTTTATTCGTATTTTTTAACGCTATGTAGTACAGAGTGTGTACTACAGAAAAACGTAAGGCTTACGCAAAGTTTTTGCTTGCGAATTCCCAGTTAACTAGAGCCCAGAAGTTTTCTAGGTACTTAGGACGCGCGTTACGATAATCGATGTAGTAAGCGTGTTCCCAAAGGTCAACTGTAAGTACTGGTGTTAGGTCATCGCCAGAAATAGGTGTTTCAGCGTTGCTAGTGTTAACGATATCTAAGCTACCGTCTGCAGTTTTAACTAGCCATGTCCAGCTAGAACCGAAGTTGTTTACTGCTTTGTCGTTGAACGCTGCTTGGAAGTCTGCAAATGAACCCCATTTTGCGTTGATCGCATCAGCTAGTGCGCCAGTAGGCTCGCCGCCGCCATTCGGGCTAAGGCAGTGCCAGTAGAACGTGTGGTTCCAAACTTGCGCTGCGTTATTGAAAACACCGCCTTCAGAAGATTTGATGATTTCTTCTAGGCTTTTGTTTTCCATGTCAGTACCTTCAACTAGGCCGTTAAGCTTAGTTACATAAGTAGCGTGGTGCTTGCCATAGTGGTACTCAAGCGTTTCAGCAGAAATATGCGGTTCTAGTGCATTTTGTTCGTATGGTAATGCTGGTAGTTCAAAAGCCATGACGGTCTCCATGTTGGTTTAGTATTGTAGTCTAAAGCACACTTATCTTCGCCTGTTCAATAAGTGCCAGTCAACGCTTAGCTGACTATATCACTTTAGACGCTAAAGCATATCCCAGATGTGGGGATAAAGTCTTATAACTCAATGACAAAATTGTGAATTTTTTTTCAAAATCTATTTTGTGGAAATATAGCGTTGGTAGATATACAGGTAGATAGGGATAGAGCGTACTAAAAGATCAATTCAGTTATGGGTAATTAAAAAGGATTTTATGATACCCTTTGCCTTGATAAATCATTCATGCATTCCCATCTTATCGGGAATACACTTTTGTGCTCAGAGGAATCAAATGGATAATACTGAAAATCAATCAACGCTAGATAGAATCAAGCAGCAAATCGAAGAAAACCCAATTTTGTTGTATATGAAAGGTTCTCCTAAACTACCTAGCTGTGGCTTTTCTTCACAAGCATCACAAGCGTTGATGTCATGTGGCGAACCATTTGCTTATGTAGATATTCTACAAAACCCTGATATTCGTGCTGAACTGCCTAAATACGCAAACTGGCCTACATTCCCACAGCTATGGGTAGAAGGTGAGCTTGTTGGTGGTTGCGATATTATTATTGAAATGTTCCAACAAAACGAACTTCAGCCGCTTATTAAAGAGACAGCTGAAAAATACAAAGAAGAAGAGTAAGACTTTCGATTTGTAGCAGATTTCTGACATCTTAAATGTCGATTAAAAAGCTGGCTTTATGCCAGCTTTTTTCATTAAAAACCGCCAAAAACGCCTCACTTTTATTCCCGTAAAAACTATATAGACAGGTCAGAAATAAAGATCCTCTATGGTCTAAAAAAATATTTTTATTTTGTCGAAAAAGGTTTGTTTTTTAATATCTTGCGTTCTATAAAATCAATCGTCTGACCACAAATGAGTCAGTGTTGAAGGTATAAAATAACAACCTCTCGGAACACTTTTTTATTGTGCGAATAGCGCTAAAAGTGTTTTAGAGAAAATCCGGGAAACCACCATGAATACATCCTTGTCTTTATTGACTAAAAACGTGCGCGGCGTACTTGCTGCTTCTGCGGCGTTTTCAGTAATGGCTACAGCACCAGTTTACGCGCAAGAAGCTGAAGAGAGTGCTAAAGCTGAAGATTATGAACAAATCGCCGTCGTTGGTTCACGCGCAGCGCCTCGCTCTGTAGCAGACTCAGCGGTTCCAATTGACATTATTTCTGACGAAGAGTTCAAGCAGCAGGGTGCCACAGATATGGTATCTATGATGCAAACTGTCGTTCCGTCTTTTAACGTTAACGACCAGCCAATTAACGATGCATCGACGCTAGTTCGTCCTGCAAACCTTCGCGGCATGGCATCGGACCACACACTAGTGCTTGTAAATGGTAAGCGTCGTCACCGCTCTGCGGTCATTACTTTCTTAGGTGGCGGTCTTTCAGATGGTGCACAAGGTCCTGACATTTCTGTTATTCCAGCAGCGGCACTGAAGCAGGTAGAAGTCCTTCGTGACGGTGCAGCAGCGCAATACGGTTCAGACGCCATTGCTGGTGTAATTAACTTCGTACTTAATGATGCGTCGGAAGGCGGCACATTTGAAGCCCGCTATGGCTCTTACTACGAAGGCGACGGCGATATGATTCAGCTGTCAGGTAACGTGGGTTTACCATTATCTGACAAAGGCTTTCTTAACCTTTCAGCCGAGTACCGTACTGCCGACGATACGTCTCGCAGCGTTCAGCGTGACGATGCTGCTGAACTAGTAGCTGCGGGTAACACCTTTGTTGCAGACCCTGCACAAATTTGGGGCTCTCCTGAAATTAAGCATGACATTAAGCTTTTCGCTAATGCGGGACTTGAGCTTTCCGATACGTCAGAAGCGTATATATTTGGTAACTTTGCCGAGCGTGAAGTTGAGGGGGGCTTTTATTTCCGTAACCCGCACAACCGTGGTGGCGTAAATGATGGAGGTATTGATCCTGCTGATCGCAACGGCGACGGCGTGATTGAAGAAGGGGAAGGTTTTCAGTTGCTGCTAGTTGGTGACTTAACAGGCGATATGTCTGGGAACTGCCCAACAGATATACGCGTTGGCGACAATGTTCTTACTAATCCACGCTACATCAATGAAGTAGCGAACAACCCAGATTGTTTTGCGTTTAACGAAATGCTTCCAGGTGGCTTCACACCTCGCTTTGGCGGTACGGTAACAGACATGTCTCTTGTCTTTGGTACTAAAGGCGAGTTAGACAACGACATTACCTATGACGTAAGTTTAAACCTTGGTCAAAACGAAGTTGATTTTGCTATTAGTAACACTATCAACCCGTCACTTGGCCCAGAAACGCCAACGTCATTTAGCCCCGGCCGTTACACGCAGTCTGAGCAAACTCTTGATATTGATTTTACAAAACCTTTCGATGTTGGTTTATATGAGCCGCTATTCGTAGCGACTGGCTTTCAATACCGCAACGAGAGTTATGAGAGCGTTGCAGGTGATACTGCCTCTTATGAAATAGGTCCGCTGGCGACACAAGGCTTTGGCATTGGCTCAAATGGTTTCCCTGGCTTGGCGGCCAATAGCCAAGGTCGTGTGTCCCGCAACAACATCGCGCTTTACATTGACGCTGAAGCCTATATCACTGAAAACTTCATGCTAGCCGGTGCGCTACGTTACGAAGACTTCTCTGATTTTGGCGATACCACGAAAGGTAAAATTGCTTTCCGTTGGCAGGCACTTGAGAACATTGCGTTCCGTGGTGCATTCTCAACTGGCTTTAAAGCGCCTACGCTCGGTCAAAGTAACGTTCGTAACGTAACCACAGCGTTCGGTACGGGTGGTGAGCTTATTGACCGTGCAACGTTGCCTCCAACCGATCCGGTATCACAGCTTAAAGGTGGCGAGCAGTTAACGCCTGAAGAGTCAGAAAGTATCACGTTTGGTGTGGTAGCCGATTTCGATAATGGCTTATTCATTACCGCTGACTACTACAACATTGAGCTGACTGACCGTATTAGTACCGCGTCTGGTATCGAGTTAACTGACGAAGATATCGCTGCACTGCTTGCGCAAGGCATTAATGATGCGTCTAGCTTCCAAGAGATCAGTTTCTTTACCAATGACTTCGATACAACGACAGAAGGTGTAGACGTTGTAGCGAACTACGCAATGGAAATGATGGGCGGTGAAACTAAGTTTTCACTTGCTTACAACTGGACGTCAACAGAAGTAGACCGCGCGTCAGAGAATATATCTGACTTCCGTATTCGCATGCTAGAAGACAACCTTCCAGCAGTGCGCTACAGTGCAACAGCGAATCACACCAACGGTGATTGGCGCTTCCTTGCACGCTTGAACTATTACGGTAGCATCTTTGAAGATCACTTAGATTCTGCATTGCCTATTGATAAAGTAGGTTCAGAGTTTACTGTGGACTTAGAAGTAGCTTATAACTTCACTGAAGAGTTTACTGTAACGGTAGGCGCGAAAAACGCCTTTGATGAATACCCAGATGAGAATACACAGTATGCCGGTATCGCAGGTTCGTTGTATCCAACTACCTCACCAATTGGTATTAACGGTGGCTTCTATTATCTAAGAGGTGTTTACACGTTCTAATCGCTAATGCTAGCGAAAACAACTTTCACAATTGTTTCGACGTGGAGGGGGGCGTTAGCTCCCCTTTTATTTTCAATATCGAAGATCATTTGCGTGAAAAGTTAGGAATAAACAGGCATTATTGATGCCATTGTAAGCAATTCGAAACACACAACTTTTATTATTATGGCAAGAAAGTCGACAGTAGCTGAAACCTTTTTAAAATACCGCTCGAAATTAATGCGCGCGGTGGGTTCTATTGTTGGCGCTGACGATATTGAAGATATCGTGCAAGAAGCCTTTATAAAGAGCTACGAAGCAGAATTAAAACAAGAAATACAATACGAGCGAACATACATGCTCAAAACAGCGCGTAACTTAGCGCTAAACCATGTTGCAAAAGCTGAAAATAAAAACAAACAGCAGCTGGATGACATGGATATTTTGCCTTACGAACTTGTTGGGCACAGTTTAGAAAAGAATGTAGAAAGTAAAGAGCGCTTTATTCATTTTTGCCGAGCGACAGACACACTGTCAGCTGATGTAAAACGCGTATTTTTACTGAAAAAAGTATATGGCATGCGACAAAAAGAGATCGCGGAACTTGTAGGGCTAAGTGAAAGTACCGTAGAAAAGCATGTCGCCAAAGGTTTAATGATGTGCTCTAGATATTTAGCTGAGCTGTCAAAGGACAGTGCACCTTCCCGTGCCACTGCTACCGCGACTCAGGACATAAGCAGTAGTTAACATGAACAATATTCGCCAGTTTTCAAGCAAAGAAGATATTCAAGAGCAAGCCTGCCTTTGGATAAGCCGTCTCGATCGCGGTTTAAAAAGTGACGAAAAAGTAGAATTAGACGCCTGGTTGGCAGAGAGTAATGCCCATCGCCAAGCTCTATTAGATGCCGCAAGCTTGTGGGATGATATGTCTGTGCTTAATGAACTAAGCGGTCTGTTTCCACAACCGACAACCCGTAGTACCGCTAAAAAACAAAGCTTGCCGAAGGCTGCAGTGTGGAGCATCGCTGCCACCTTCTTAGTCATGGCAATTGCTGTTGGCGTCATTGTTCAGCGTACATGGTTAAACAGCGCTCCTGAGTTTGCCGCTGTAAGTCAAAAAGTACAAACCGGCGTTGGAGAACAGAAAAATATAACACTAGCCGACGGTTCTCAGCTTCATCTGAACACTAATTCCACCGTAACTGTGGATTTCACATCAACAGCACGCAATATTGTGCTTTTGAAAGGCGAGGCTCATTTTGAAGTGGCTCACGACACGACACGACCTTTCTCTGTTACCGCAGGAAATAATACGGTTACCGCGGTGGGTACAGCGTTTAATATGCAGTATGTTGATGACAATGCATTCGAACTTGTTGTTACCGATGGGAAAGTGTTAGTTAAAGACCGCTTCAAAGCCTCATCATCCAATGAGTCTTTGTTTGGTAAGCGCCCTGTTACAGAAGAAGGCCTGTTGATGTTTGCAGGTGAGAAAGCCACTGTTTTAGGTAAAGTAGAAGCTCGTGAAAGTATGTCTCAAAATGAAATCGATGATGACCTAGCGTGGCAGCAGGGCATGATTGTTTTCAAAGGCGAGCCCCTTGAATCTGTCCTTCTTGAAATTGGGCGATACACGCCGGTTCGTTTTCATATTTCTGACGACAGTTTGCGTAAACGCAGAGTGGCGGGCTATTTCAAAGTTGGCGATATAGACGGTTTGTTATCGGCACTGGAGAGCAGCTTTAATATTACCTACGAGAAAGTCACAGAGACCAGCATTGAGCTCAAGCTGGCGAAAAGTTAAATATTTCGGAAAGTAAGATGTTATGGGGTATTCCTTGTTGGCATCAATTTATTTAATGTGACACTATAATTAAAATAATAAGTACATCGATTATATATCTTGCACCACAGCAATTTAGCGATAAGCAGGCAAACCAAAAAGGCAATAGAGAAGCTGCATGCCCTTGCGTGTTCGGCGAGTTGCTTTTCGCAAAAAAAAACAGAGTGGTCTTCATACTTTTCGCTTACATCGCCTTTACATGTTGCTTCAAGTGTATGTTTGTTTTTATTCACAACACAGTCACTTCATGCGCAAGACGAGAGCCCTTCACCTTTAAAGAAATCTACACACTCTGAAACTCTTACGGTAACAGCGCCTGATGCTTTTAGTTTTTCTATTCCTGCACAAAACGCTAACGAAGCCTTAACCGAATTAGCTAAACAAGCCAACACCACGCTTTTATTTCCTTTTGACTTGGCGAAAAAAGTGACGACCAATGCGCTTAAAGGAACCTTTACCTTGAGTGAAGCATTGGCACAGCTACTTGAGGGGACCGAATTAGCGGTGGTCGCCGATGAAAATGGGGCGTTGAGTATTCGTTCCCGTGCATCGCTGACAGCACGAAATAAACAACCTGAAGATAATGAACAGCAAGATGACGAGGGCGCAAACGGGCTCGAAAAAATTGCTATCGTTGGTTCTCGTAACGCGCCTCGAAGTGCAGTCGACTCGGCGGTTCCTCTTGATGTTATTGGCGCAGATAAACTAAGTTCACAGGGTAATAGCGACGTCCTTTCCATGCTAAGCGTTATGGTGCCTTCTCTTAACGTGAACGACCAGCCCATCAATGACGCTAGCAGCTTGGTGAGACCCGCTAATTTAAGGGGGATGTCGTCAGATCACACTTTGCTGTTATTAAATGGCAAGCGACGCCATCGCTCAGCGGTTATTACCTTTTTAGGTGGTGGTTTATCTGATGGTGCTCAAGGCCCCGATATATCGGTCATACCTGCCTATGCGTTAAAACAAGTTGAAGTACTGCGAGACGGGGCGTCTGCCCAATATGGTTCAGATGCTATTGCTGGTGTGATCAATTTTGTGCTTAAAGATGACCGCGAGGGGGGGAGCGTTGCGCTTAAAGTAGGAGGGTACAGCGAGGGCGATGGCGAACTTTTTCAAATACAGCTTAATAAAGGCTTTGCGTTAGGAAAGTCCGGGTTTTTCAACGCTACTGCAGAATATCGACAGCAAAACGGCACATCCCGTTCGGTACAGCGAGACGATGCTCAGGCGCTAATCGACCAAGGAAATAGCTTTATTGCCTCGCCGTCTCAAATTTGGGGAGCCCTTGATGTTAACGAGGATATTAAGCTCGCGCTCAATGCGGGTGCTGATATTTCTACAACCTCTCAATTTTATAGTTTTGCAACTGCTGCGAGAAGAGAAATAAACGGCGGTTTTTATTTTCGAAACCCGCAAACTCGCGAAGGGGTATTTAGCCGAACGGATCCGAATAGCGGCGAAAGCCGCCTCATTGTTGCCGATTTAGATGGGCTAAATAGCGGTATAGCGTGCCCTTCAATATCTTTATCAAATGACAACGTACAAGAAAACCCCGATTACCAACTTATCGCAGATAACACGACCTCACTTGGAGCCAATTGTTTTGCCTTCAATGAATGGTTTCCTGGTGGTTTTACTCCTCGCTTCGGTGGAACGATTACCGATGCTTCTATTGCAATGGGTATAAAGCATGAATTGCCTAAGGGGTGGGCGATGGATATCAGTGCCACCTTGGGCTATAGCGATATTGAGTACACTATATCAAATACGGTCAATCCTTCGCTTGGCACGCAAAGCCCAACGACCTTTTCGCCAGGCGGAGTATCGCAGGTAGAACGCACACTAAACCTAGACTTTACCAAACTTATCCAGACCATTTTTGAGGACCCTGTGAGCATTGCTGCTGGGGTTGAATGGCGAAAAGAGACCTATTTCCAGAAAGCGGGAAATGAAGCCTCGTATGTTGCAGGCCCTTTCGCTTTAGAGCCACCGATTGGCTTAAGTGAAGGCTTCTCAATCGGCTCGAACGGTTTTCCAGGTTATCAGCCTCAGTCGGCTGGTCACTGGAGTCGCAGCAACTGGGCAGCGTATGCCGATGTGGAGTTTTATGCAACCGAAGCGTGGCAGTTTGGTATAGCAACGCGGGTCGAGCATTTCAGTGATTTCGGATCAACTTTCGATGGGAAGCTAAGTACGCGCTACACACTTAACGATATGTTTGCACTGCGAGGTTCTGTCAACACGGGCTTTAAAGCCCCGACGGTGGGGCAAAGCAACGTTATAAACGTGACCACTGCCTATGGTGTTAACGGTTTAGAAGACCAAGCAACCTTGCCTCCAACCGATCTAATTTCGCAGCAGCTTGGCGCCACACCGCTGACGCCTGAAGAGTCAGTAAACTTTAGCTTTGGTGTGGTTATGCAAGCAAGTGAGAATTTCTTTGCTACGCTAGACTATTTTAATATTCGTCTTTCAGATCGCATCAGTACTACATCGGCCATTCCTTTAACCGATAGCGACGTTAATGCGCTTATTGCGCAAGGGCGCCCCGATGCGGCTCGATATAATTCAGCTAAGTATTTTACCAACGATTTTGATACTAAAACCCAAGGTATCGATTTAGTTGTTAACTACAATTTTTTGTTAAGTGACTGGTCAAACTCTGTGTTAGTTGCCTATAACTGGACAGACACGCAAGTTGAACGCGTATCTCTGTATCCGGTGCTAAGCGATGGGGGAATAACGCTTTTGCCCAACTTAACAGAGGCTCGAATACGTATGTTAGAAGACAACCTTCCTGCTCATAGAGGGAGCATTACGTTAGAGCAATCAAAAGATAAATGGGCAATGACATGGCGTTTAAATTACTACGGTAAATTCTATGAGGACCATCTTGATGCTTCGGCAGGTCTAGATATTTACGGCAGTGCGCTAACCACTTTCGACGCTCAACTCGCTTGGAAAGTGTTGCCTGATATTCAGCTTACTTTTGGTGCGCAAAACTTGTTTGATGCGTTGCCAGATGAAAACCCGTTTAAAGGTGAGGTTGGAGCGCTTTATCCACCCACATCTCCGGGCGGCATTAATGGTGCGTTTTACTATGCTGGTGTGGAGTATCGCTTTAAATAGCTAATAGTTCTGACCAAGCTGATTTGCAGTAAGGTGAGGGTGGTGAGGGCGTTAAAATGAACCATCCAAGATGGATAAAACTTCGAGTTAATAGATAGGGTAAGCTTGTCTGGAGTCACGTTGCGCTAGTTAGCCTACGTCTTTAAAAAGCGACTCATCAATAATGGTTTGGTCGATAATCTGTTGCGCCATGCTGATGCACTTACCGCACTGTGAACCTAGCTCTAAATGTTGACGTAACTCACGCACATTTCCCACGCCGTTTTCTTCAACCGCCGCGCGAATGCTTTTATCCGTTACCCCATAGCACATGCAAACAAACATTAAACGTACTCCAAATAAATCTGTAAATGATAATAATTGTTATTCTTTATTTTGGCAAGTAGATAATGGCAGATTTAATAAATCGGAACTGGGTAATGACTGTGCAGTTTCGCTTTATACTGATAAGTTATTGGTAGGAGCAGTAAAAAAACTCATTGTTTAGCATTGTTATTTTTCTATTCGTACCTATTTTCTGGGTAGGAAATTTCTCATCAAAGTGATTGCGCAATGTAATCGCTTCTATTATTACAATCCAAATATAAATGGAGAAACTCATGAGTGTATTAGTTGGCCGTCCAGCACCAGATTTTACTGCAGCTGCGGTACTTGGTAGCGGTGAAATCGTAGATTCTTTCACACTAAGTGAAGCTATTAACGGCAAAAAAGCGGTTGTATTCTTCTACCCACTAGATTTTACCTTTGTATGCCCGTCAGAGCTTATCGCTTTTGACAAGCGTTTCGACGAGTTTAAAAAGCGCGGTGTTGAAGTAATTGGTGTTTCAATCGACTCTCAATTTTCACACAATGCCTGGAGAAATACCCCGGTAAACCAAGGTGGTATCGGTCCAGTTAAATACACTCTCGTTGCTGACGTGAAACACGACATCTGCCAAGCATACGATGTTGAGCACCCGGAAGATGGTGTAGCTTTCCGTGGTTCATTCCTAATCGACGAAGAAGGTATGGTACGCCACCAGGTAGTAAACGACCTTCCACTTGGCCGTAACGTTGACGAAATGCTTCGCATGGTTGATGCACTAGCGTTCCACGAAGAGCATGGCGAAGTTTGCCCAGCAGGTTGGACTGAAGGTAAATCTGGTATGGACGCATCACCTGAAGGTGTAGCTAAATACCTATCTGAAGAAGCAGATAAGCTATAAGCAAACCTGTTAAAAGATAATAGAAAAACAGCGCCTTTTGGCGCTGTTTTTGTTTATGGCGTTTATCGAAAAAACTATTCTTGATTTTCTACTGGCCAGCCACCTAACGCCTTATAGCGATTTACCATATAGCAAAATAGTTCGGTGGTTTTTTGTGCATCGTAAAGGGCGCTATGTGCTTCATTTTGGTCAAACGATATACCCGCCGCTCGACATGCTTTTACCAGTACAGTTTGACCAAGAGCAAGGCCCGCTAGGCTGGTAGTATCAAAAGAAACAAATGGATGAAAGGGCGTGCGCTTTATATTACAGCGCTCAATTGCAGCATTGACGAAGCTTTGATCAAACGTTGCGTTATGAGCAACGATAACAGAACGCTGACAGTCTGCATTTTTCTGCGCTTTGCGAATACCTTTACATAAATCCTTCATGGCTTCGCTTTCCTCAATAGCTCCTCGTAATGCGCAATTCGGATCGATGCCATTGAACTCTAATGCCGCGGGCTCAAGGTTAGCACCCTCGAACGGATCTATGTGGTAGTGAAAGGTTTGATCAGGATGCAGTATTCCGTTTTCATCCATTTTCACAGTAACCGCAGCTAACTCTAATAAGGCGTCAGTACTTGCGTTAAATCCGGCTGTTTCAACGTCGATAACAACGGGAAAATAACCTCGAAAGCGCTGGCAAAGAAGGGGCGGATTGGCAGACATAAACACTCTTGTAAGACTAGATTGCAGAAACTGGTTGGCCGCTTACATGCGCACCTACCTGCGAAACTTATGGAAAACAGAATTATCGCAAGGATATCTTCGAGTTGCTAGTTTCAATTTAAAAACCGCGTAGGATGGAAGTGATAATTGTACGAAACGGTGATGGTATTAAGCGCTAAACTTTTCTACACTTTGGACGATAATGATATTAATCATGAATTTTTTAAAAACTCAGTTTGCGGCTTAGGAAGATTGAGTACAATTCATGGCGCTTGATAAGTGGTGGGCGTATCAAAGGCCTACATCAATATTAGTGTGACTTTCGTTATGGTGTCGAAATGGTGTTGAAATTAAAATATATCGCTTTATTGGGGATGGTGGGGTCATTGTCATCCCATGCTGCCATGCGGCAATATTCTGCAACCATAGAAAGCTCCAACTGGCGTATTGATACTGACACGCGCCTGCAATGCACACTTAATCACGAATTGCCTGGTTACGGCGAAGCTATGTTCACAAGTTCAGCTTCGAAGCAGCTGAACATGGAATTTGAATTGGACATGTATTTGTTGCCAAGCAAGTTTGGTGTAGCTGCGGTTTACTCTGTCCCACCGAAATGGATGCCCGGTGTAGCGCCAAAGACCATTGCGGATATGACTATTCGTAAGCAGTACAATGGCGACCTGCCACAAGATGCAGCATGGACCATGCTATCTGAATTAGAAAAAGGCTTTTGGCCCACGATTTACTATCAAGACTGGTATAACAAATATGACCAGGTGAGCGTGGCATTAAACGCAAGCAACTTCTCAGGCGTGTATCGCGACTTTGTTAAGTGTGTGTCGAACCTGCTTCCTTTTAGTTTTGATGACATTGCTTACACCGTATTGTCTTATCAGAATAACAGCACCGAACTTACTAAGTATTCACAAAAGCGTTTAACAATGATTGGCGAATATTTAAAAGAAGACAGCGAATTGGAGCTTGTGCTTCTCGATGGATACACGGACAGTTACGGTGGCCGTTACAACAATGAACAATTGTCTATTCGACGGGCTAATGAAGTAAAAAGCTATCTAACTACGCTAGGTGTACCTGAAGATAGGATCCAGCTGACTGGGCACGGTGAAAAACGTCATATCGCGCCTAACGATACGCGAGAAAGCCGCGCGCAAAACAGACGCGTAGTGGTGCGATTATCTAAGTCTTAGGCCCTTGCTCAAGCGCCTCAAACCCGGTGAGGTTGCCTTAGTTTGGTTTGTCTCGCCAGGTTAATACAGGCATTAAGTGGTCGGTGAATACGCCATCAGCCTTCACGACCTTGTGTAATGCGTCCAAAGTTTGTTCTCCAGTCATGCCCGTCGGAAGGGCATCCTGACGATAAGTGTAGGGATGAATGATTAGCTTGTTATCGTGGGCGTACTTGACCCAGCTAGCTGTCTTTATTTCCCCTTTAGCCATCGCCTCAGTATCCATTAAATGGCCCAACCAAGGGCCTACTCCGTTCGCGTACGTCGCAACTTGCTTCATGCCTTCTTGCGTACGCAGCCAATCGTAGTCGGTGTCGCTTTCACCCCAATCGTTCTCGCCAATTAGCATAACCACTTTGCCCTTATAGCCAAGGGTTTCACGAATACGCTTAACTTCGTTAAAGTCAAAGCACTGCAGGTAACTATTGCCGTTTTCTCCCGCAAACCCGTAGTTTTCCAATGCGTCAATAACCATCTTACTGGCATCAATACCTTCAGCAATGTGAAAGGCAGGAGACTTTACTTCTGGGTAAACGCCTACAGACGTGCCGAATTGGCGATTAAGTTCGCTAATTAGCTCAAAGTGTTCACTTAAGGTAGCCACTTTAAAATTAGCCTGCGTGCCGCGGTACCTACTTTTAAAAACTTGCCTCCCGTTACTATTAGCACGCTCATGTACCTGCAATGTTCGAAGCTCTTCGAGGGTGAAGTCCCGGGCATAATAGCGTCCGTCCTTTCGGTGACGCGCGGGGAAAATATCTTCTACATTAGTAACTGTCTCTAAGTGAATGTCATGTAGTACCACAGGGATGTTATCTTTAGTTATAACAACATCCTGCTCTATAAAGTCAGGACGCAGGGAGAACGCTAGCGTGGCTGCTTCAAGAGTGTGCTCCGGCAAATAGCCAGAAGCACCGCGATGCGCGATAACGGTAAAATGCGGTCTTTCGCTAGTGGTAGGTTCTGCTTCAGCCTGCGAGGTTTTACTATTCAAAGCATTAGCTGCAAACGTACCCTCAGAGGCAAGGGCACCTGTAAATACCACCACAAACGCAGGCAGTAACGACGTCAATGTAATCTTGAATCTATTTCGTAACCTAGCATTGACCTTTGTTCGAAGCTCAAGCTTGTTCGTCGAATCAGTTACAGCCTTGCCAGTCCGGTTTAAACAAGATAATAAGCGGTTACCTAGCATGTAATTGCTACTCCATGTGTTTACTTTTATCGCCATCTTATTTTTGCCGTACATTTCATAAGAAGTTTATGTTACGAGTGCTTAAAAGGCATCGGCGACGTCGTGCTGCTACAGTGAAATAGACTTATTTTGAATAAGTTCTATGGCATACCCATCTGGGTCGCGAACAAAAGCGATGACGGTCGAGCCACCTTTTACGGGACCGGGTTTACGATACACGTCAGCGCCATTTGCTTCTAAGTTTTCACAAAACTGATAGATGTCGTCTACTTCAATGGCGATGTGGCCGTACGCGTTACCCTTATCGTAGGTGTTGTCACCCCAGTTATAGGTAAGCTCTAACACAGTGCTATCGGTCTCTTCTCCATATCCTACAAATGCGAGGGTGTACTCATACTCTTTGTTTTCTGATTGTCGAAGAAGGCGCATGCCCATCAATGAGGTGTAGAAGTGAAGTGACGCCTCTAAGTTTTCAACTCGAAGCATGGTGTGAAGCATTCGCATAACTATTTCCTATTTGAACCATCAGAATTATCAGATGATACACTGCATTGTAAGTGCGCGTTTGCGGTTGCCAAATGTACTCAGAACTATAGCCACGCAGAGCTACATTCATACAAAGTCCTGCTGAGTAATTTCGTTGGTAAACGCAAACGACACACTATAATAGTAGGGAAATGTTAACGCTTTAAGACAGTTTTATAACTGCACTTAAACGTATTAAAAACCCCACATGCCGATATTATCAATTTTAAGTCGGCGAGGCTGGCTTAACAGGTAGACCACCATTTTGCCCAAGTCTTCGTTTTGAATCAGACCCTCGTCTACCTTCTCTGAACCTGTTTTCTGTGACTGAATAAGTGCAGGGTTGAGCGAATGTACGTGAATGCCATAAGGCCGCACCTCCTCTTGAAGAGCTTTCCCAAGCCCCACTAATGCGAATTTTGACGCACAATAAACGCCCGCATTAGCATATCCATTTAGTGCCGCCTGAGAGGCAATATTGATAATGTAACCCTCTTGGTTTTCAATCATATGGGGCACTACTTGCTTACACATAAGGAAGGAACCTTTTACATTGGTATCCATCACTTCGTCCCAATCGTCTTCGCTGGTTTCCCAGATAAGCGTTTCTTTACCAAACCCACTGTTATTGATAAGAACGTGAAGTTCGCCAAATGTATTTTTAACTTCTTTTACAAAACTTGCTACTTCATCACTTTTTGATACATCACATTTTGCTCCAATGACTTTACCGGGGAATAGCGCATCTAATTGTTCAACTGTCTCGTTTATCGTTTGTTCAGTGCGTCCGCAGATAGCTACTTTCATTCCTGCATCTAATAGAAAGTGGGTTATTGTTTTACCCAGCCCCTTACCACCGCCTGTTACAATGGCGGTTTTATCCAATAATGAGTACATGTCTGTCATAATTAAGGCCTAGCGAAAAAAGAATAAGGTTAACTTAGCTGGTATTGGCGTTATACAAACATACGTATTCATTGTGGGCCTGTAATAAGGTCGCATTGGAATGCTTGAAAAATAATCCCGAAATAATTGGACATGGCGAACAATTACCTGTACTGTCTCGCTCGCTCTAGATATGTTTTATGCTTTACCTAATACTGCGCTGTACCTTTCTTTATACCTTCAAATTGAAGTGCTAGATAGATATACAACTGCTTTACTAGCTTAGTTATGTCTATTGCTATTCGGTGGCTTCCACCATTACATCAATTTTTTAAAAGGTTATTATTATGTCTAATTCTGTAAACGGTACAGTTAAGTGGTTTAACGAAGAAAAAGGTTTCGGTTTCATTACTCCTGAAGCTGGTGGCAAAGACGTATTCGTACACTTCCGTTCAATCACTTCTGACGGCTTCAAGACTCTTGCTGAAGGTCAAGCGGTTAGCTTTGAAGTTGAACAAGGCCAAAAAGGCCCACAAGCTGCTAACGTAACAGTTCTTTAAGACCTGTAAGCAAGCTTAGGGTTATTTCTCTTATCTGAAGTAACCCGCAAAGATGGGCTCTTTTACACGGTAAATGTGAAAAGAGCCTAATTTTCGTTTTTAGATTTCTTAACCCAACCTGCGAGGAATTCAAAACAAACTATATCAATAAAGAAGTATCTAATATGCAATTTCAAAACTCTATCTCTACCATTAACAGCCTTATTCCAGGTGCGTTAATTTCAAATATCTCCATAAATAAAACAGCTGTTGCCTTTAAGCATGCGAATACCTATCGACATGTTCAGTTATCATCAAGACAAGAAGCAAAGCGATTCATTGATCAGCTTATTCAAGAGAGCTAATTAAGCTCACTACACTTGCCAGTGCTTTTTGAGTGGGCAATTATCTATTCGGATTGGCATAACTCACGGCATTAAAGCTAAAAGGTTATAGGTCTTGCGTTTTCAGTAGTGCAACTGCGTGGTATGTATAAAGCGCTGTAAATAAAGGCGTGCTGTTGCAAGAGAAGCATTGGCTAGTACGGGTGTGTACTAACCAATGTCATTATAGAAATAACCTGCGACTATTATTTGGCTTTTAAGTCGACGTCTGAATCTGCTAACAGATATATGCTTGCTGCATAAGCTGCAATGTTTTGAGCCAGTTCATCAGGGTTAATTTTGTCTAATGTGTCATCAGGCGTGTGATGAAGATCGAAATAATCTCGACCGTTCTGGTTCAACCGGATAGTTGGTACGCCTTTCGCTGCTAGCGGTATAATGTCGGGGCCACCACCGGCAACGTCTGAGCCACCGCGAATTATACCCAGAGGTGACAAGATCTTTGCGATTTCATCTACCAGTACTGTTGCTTCAGGGTTCACATTCGACACAAGTTGCCAAATTGTTTGCGCGCCAAAATCAGACTCTGTAGCAAGTACGTGGTTAGCAAGGTTTTTTTCATGCTGTTTTGCATAAGCAAACGCGCCTAATAGGCCCACTTCTTCAGCGCCAAACATAACTACACGAATGGTGCGCTTAGGGCGTTCAGGCAGTGATGCGATTAATGCGGCTGCGGCTGTGGTAATAGCAACGCCCGCACCGTCATCAACAGCGCCAGTGCCTAAGTCCCAACTATCTAAGTGTCCGCCAATGAGCACAATTTCTTCAGGCTTTTCACTACCGACTAAATCCAGTATTACGTTGCCGCTGTTTACTTCGCCTTTCCACTTTGACTCAGAGTGAAGCGACAACGACAGCGGCTTGCCTAAATTGTGTAGGCGTCGTAAGTGATCAGCGTCGGGGTTAGAAATAGCTACAACAGGAATGTCTGCCCAGTTATCACCGTCTGAGCTCATCATGCCAGAGTGAGGGAAGCGGTGAGAGTCTGAGCCTACCGAACGCACAACTAAGGCTTCAGCGCCACCACGTTGCGCATGTTGCCAACCAATGCGTCTACGCTGATTTGCTTGGCCATAGCCCGCACCCGTTTGGCTTTTTACCATGGCATCGCCATCGACAAACGCAATTTTGCCTTTCAGCGCACCGTCATTGACCGCGGTTAGCGCGTGAATATCCCTGAAATACACGATGTCAGCGTTTATCTCGCTCTCTGAAGGAGCCGCTCCACCTAGCGCTGTGCCATAAAGCGGTTGGGCATAAGGCGCAGTAAGTGAAATATGTAAATGACCCCTGTCCCAGAAGGGCATGGTAAACTCTTCAATACTCACTTTATCAAATCCGAGGCGCTCTCCTACCTTAACGCCCCAGTCTCTGGCTCGCTTTTCAGCTTCCGAACCGCCAAGGCGTGGGCCTATCTCTGTAGTTAGTGATTCTACCATTCTATAGCCTAAGTCACTTTTCAGCGCTTTTTGAATTAGCGTTTCCGCATTTTTCTTTTGCTCGTCTGTAATGGGTGAAGTTTCAGCAAAAACACCGAAACTGCATGCACTTACTAATGCACCAAACGCTAGATTCCTAGCGATATTATTCAATCGGGACATGTGTTCTCCGTGGATTATTTTTATATTTTTGTTTATTTGCGTGAGCAAAAATATGACGTGCTTATCATAGCCAAATTGAGATGTGCTTTCGAGGTAAACCACAAGCCGAAGTCGTAAGTTAATCGCAAAGCAGGTCTACTTGGTGATTAAAAAAAGTGTTACCTTCTAACAAGGAAAAAATTACAAGGAAAGTAAATATGAAAATACCTCTCTATACTTATTTCAGAAATAGAACATTAGCCATCTCTGGCTTTATCAACGATAAGACTTACTTCGCTTCACTGGTTTGTGCATTTTTGCTTGTTGGCTGTGGCGGTAGCTCAAATGATAATGACGGTGTAGTGAGGCCTGATTCAATGCTGGGAGTATGGTTTGGGAACACTTCAACAGTTGAAGGCGGGCAAGAAGAGGTTGTTATTGCGGTCTCCTCTAAGGGTAAGACTATTGTATTTTCACAAGCCTCGCGAGACACGCTTATTGCTCATGGCGACATAAGCGAAGGTACTTTTACTTCTGACGATACCATGCTGTATCCAGGCGAAGGCATGACTAGGCATGGCACAATGCAGCTCACAGCGAATGGTGGCAGCTTAGAAGGCTCAGCAACAGTATCGGGTCTTACCTTAAATTTCTCTGCCAACAAGGTGGGCGTTACTGAGGATGCTTCACTTATCGATATTGCTGGCAATTATTCAAGTTCTTGGTCTGATAGCGCTTACACTCGTTCGTTTGCTATCGATAACGAAGGTATGATCAGCGGTTCAGATACTAATGGTTGCGTATATTCAGGCTCTGTCGAGCCAATTAGCGGGATCAGTTCACTTTTTGATATAACGATTAAAGCTGAGGTTTGCTTTGAAGATTTCGAGTACGAAGGGCTTCTCGCTTATGGTGTATTCCCCTTTGAATATCAAAACTCAATTGTTGAGAGAAATGGTATTGTCTTAGCAGCAGAGGCCTCATCAAGAGCTTATGCTTTTCGCCAATTTAGCCCTCAAGATTAGTGTTATCCGATATTCAAACAAGGAGTTGATAGACTCCTTGTTTGAATCGCAGACGCTTGCGTCAAGTTTTATTTGCGCTTCTTCTTAAGCGCCAACTTTTGCTTTTTCTCTTGTTCTTTTAGCACTTCGTTTATAAAGCTCTTTCTGCCGAATTCACGGGTAATAGTACACCTATTTAAATCAAAACCGCGGGCAGGGCAGTATTCTCTACCGTACAAGATAATCTGCAGATGCAGGTCGTTCCATCTTTCTTTGGGGAACAGGCGTTTTGCATCGCGTTCTGTTTGCTCTACGCTTTTTCCGTTAGACAAACCCCAGCGGTACATTAAACGATGAATATGAGTATCTACCGGAAAAGCAGGAATACCAAAGCCTTGGGACATAACCACAGCAGCTGTTTTGTGACCAACAGCAGGCATCGCCTCCAGCGCTTCAAAGTTTGCAGGCACTTCACCATCGTGTTGTTTAATGATCATGTCAGACAAATGCCAAATGCCCTTCGATTTCATAGGCGATAATCCACAAGGGCGTATGATGTCTTGTATTTCTTCAATACTCATTAGCACCATGTCGTAGGGGTTATCTGCGCGAGCGAATAGCTTTGGCGTAATTTGATTAACACGCTCGTCGGTACATTGAGCCGACAATAGAACAGCAATAAGTAAGGTATAGGGATCTTTATGATCTAAAAAGATAGGAATTTCCGGATAAAGGTCATCCAAAATTCGCATGATTTCTTTTACTTTTTCCTGCTTAGAAAGCGGCTTAGCCGGCTTAACTACATCATTCATGTCTATATACTTTTTTGTGTATGCTTGGTCTAGTACATATTAATATCTGAGTGATGCTGCATTGGTAATTGAGCAGTAAGCGGCAACACACTTCTAGACATTAAATTAGCTCTCAGCGGTAACTCGTACCCGCTCGGCCTTCACTGCCGGCGTTGTTTGCTTAGCGGCTAACTTCGCATCGATACTATTTTTGATAGCAATGAGCAGGCCCATGCCTAAAAAGGCGCCCGGCGGTAAAATCGCAAGCAAAAACGGGTTTTCAGTGTCAAATAGCGTTATGGTCCAGTGAGAAGCGATTGGCCCGAATAGCCTATCAGCACCTGCTAACAACGTACCTGCACCCAATATTTCGCGCATACCACCCAAAATAACCAGCACTGCGGTAAACCCCAATCCCATCATAAGCCCATCGTAGGCTGAGGCGAGTGGCCCATTCTTTGACGCAAAAGCCTCGGCACGACCTATAATGGCGCAGTTAGTTACAATCAGTGGAATGAAAATACCTAATGCTAAATAAAGGTCGTAGGTGTAAGCATTCATTAATAGTTGAACGATGGTTACAAATGCTGCAATGATCATAACGAAAACAGGGATGCGGATCTCGTTTCTTACTACATTTCGAACGAGTGAAACGGTAACGTTACTGCCAATTAATACCAACATGGTAGCCAGGCCAAGTCCTAAACCGTTAATAAAGGTAGCGGTAACGGCTAGTAGGGGGCACAATCCTAACAGCTGTACTAACGCAGGGTTGTTCTTCCAAAGTCCTTGCAAGGATAGGTCGCGAAAGTCAGTCACGTTATAACTCCTCTACACTATGAGGTTGGGTTTCATCCACGTTAACGTCATCTATTGTTTCAACCGAATCTGTTGTTGCACAGGTGTTGGGGGCGGAGAATAACGCGCTTTGGTTAGCTTGTGCGTAAACTAAAGCCTCACGTACGGCTGTAACTACCGCTCTTGGCGTTATAGTAGCGCCTGTGAATTGGTCAAATTCGCCGCCATCTTTTTTGACTTGCCATGGCGCTAAATTATCTGGTGAGAAAGACTTGCCTCTGAAGCTTGTGATCCAGTCGCTTACTGCAAGCTCTATCTTATCACCAAGCCCAGGGGTTTCTTTGTGTTCGATAACGCGTACGCCAAGTACTCTCATATTGGTTGTTTTTATTTCAGGCGTATCCATTTCGGGAGAACTCTCGTCGAGTTTTGCCATATCGGTTAGCGGTAGTGCAGAAGTATTGAGGTTTTCACGCTCACTGCTACGGGATTCGTTTTGCATACTTTGTTGTTTATCAATGCCAATATGCGTATCTACTTTTACTCCAACAACAATATCTATATCACCGCTGTAACCATCTGGGGCAGTGGCTTCCAACACAAGCGCGCTAGGTTGGCCGTTTAGCGTAGCACGGTATACCTTATGAGCTTTTCTCATGCCAAGTTCGGGGGCATCGACTTCTGTGCAGTTGGCGTAAAGGGCATTGTCGTGGAATTCACTAGGCACAACTTCATTAAGTACGCTTAGTAGCTTTTGCTGCTTTTGTTGCTCAATTTTGTTTTGGGTGCCGAAAAAGGTTAACGCTATTAACGCTGTGGTGACAACGGCAAACGCACCTAACATAAGGCCGTTTTTGGCCAAGCTTTCTTTCATCATTACTGCTTACCTCGGCCTTTGCCCATATTTTTACCGTAAACGCGAGGGCGGGTGTAATAGTCAATAAGTGGTACCGCCATGTTCATAATGATCACAGCGAACGCTACCGCATCGGGGTAACCACCAAATGTGCGTATTACAACTACCCAAAATCCAATCGCAGCACCAAATATAATTCGGCCTTTTGGCGTTGTCGACGCTGAAACCGGGTCGGTTGCGATAAAGAAAGCGCCTACCATTACAGCACCATTGAACAGATGAAATAGCGGTGAAGCATAGTAATCGGCGTTAGCTAAATGAAGCAGTGATGCACAAACAAATACACTCAGCAGCATGCCACCTGGGATATGCCAGCTAATAACGCGGGTCTTCCACAGGTAAAGACCGCCAAGTAAATAGGCAAGGCTCACCATTCCCCATCCTGCACCCGCAGCGTCGAATACTCCGCCATCGAAAATTGGATTAGCTAATGACTCTGAGTATGTTACGCCTTGCGTTAGGTCGGTTCTCAATGTGTCTAACGGCGTCGCCATGGTTACACCATCGGCAATAGTTTTAAGCTGAGTAACATCGTAGCCGCTGGTAGTGAAGCCTGTAAATATTAATGATAGCGAGTCAAAGAAGCTTGGCGTAACACCAGCATGGGTTGCAGGCGGTAGCCATAGGCTCATGGCTGCCGGAAATGAAATAAGCAAAACCACATAGGCTATCATTGCGGGGTTAAAAATGTTGAAACCAAGCCCGCCATAGACTTGTTTAGCAACCGCGATCGCAAAAAATACTCCAATGACCGTCATCCACCACGGCAGAGTAGGCGGAATACTAATAGCGATTAACAAGCCTGTTAAAACCGCGCTGTAATCAGTAAGTGTGCGTTCGATAGGGCGCTTTCTTAAAAATAAAATAACCCCTTCAATTACCAGTGCACTTACTACTGCAATAACCGCTTGAATAAGCATGCCCCAACCAAAGAAAAAAGATTGGGCTATCATGCCTGGGATCATTGCGTAAATAACCATGCGCATGACCTGTCCGGTATCGCGTTTAACCCGTTGGTGTGGTGAACTCGATAAACTTAACTTCATTCTGATTCTTTCTCTTGTTCAGCCGCCGCTTTTTTCGCTTTTGCTTTTGCAATGGCTGCCGCTATACGTGCTTTCTTTTCATCTTGAGCAGTGGGTTGAGAAGTTGATTGCACGCTTGGTACTTGTTCTGCTTCACTAGACGACTCGCTCTGCTCATATTCCTTGTGACTTTCTTGTTCAGCAGTATCTTGTGAGGCTGCTAAATCGTCATTACCGCTTTGAGCAAGTTTCTTTGCTTTGGCCTTTGCCACAGCGGCAGCAATGCGGGCCTTTTTCTGCTCCGCTTCGCTTAAGTTACTAGATGAATCTAGGGCGTTATTATTCTGTTCACCATTGCCTTGGCTGCTGACGTTTTGAGGGTTTTCATCTTTTGGCGAGCTAGCGTCTTGGCTGTCTGTGTCAGCTTCGCCAACAGGACTAGATGCTTGTGCTTTTTGCGACGCGGCCTTCTTGGCTTTAGCTTTAGCAACGGCAGCAGCTATCCTAGCCTTTTTTTCGTCTTTAGCACCCATTTCATCTAGCTGTTCAGTAGACTGATCGTCTTGCTCCTCGCCAAATTGAGTGGACGTAGCCTGCTCAGGTTGGTCGCTCGTGTTATTTTTAGCGGCTTTTTGCGCTTTTGCTTTAGCAACTGCCGCTGCAATTCGCGCTTTTTTCTGTTCCTCAACTGATAGCTCTGCGTTAGTTTCAGTATTGGAAGGATTAGTATTTGAAAGATCCGCAGTTGTTTGGTCTTGAGAAGCCACTTGGTTTTCTGTCGACGCATCTGAATGCTGGCCAGCTTGGGCTGCTTTCTTGGCTTTCGCTCTGGCGATAGCAGCGGCAACTTTGGCCTTTTTATCATCGTCTGGCGAAGGAGTCTGAGCCGCCGGCTCACTGGCGTTCTCAGCCTTATCTGAACTTTTAGCTTGGGCTGCTTTTTTCGCTTTTGCTCTGGCAATTGCGGCGGCTACTTGGGCTTTTTTATCGTCTGCTGCTGGGTTAAGTTCGTCAGCGTTTACTGGTGTGTTGTCGTCCTTAACCTTGGCTTGCATTGCCGCTTTTTTCGCTTTCGCACGCGCAAGCGCCGCCGCTACTTTGTCCTTAGCCTCAGTTGCGCCAGCATCAACCGTGCTATTTGCATTATCCACAGTTGCAGCATTTTGTTCTTTGGCCTTGTTCGCGGCTAAGCGTGCTTCTTTTGCTTTTCTATGTTTAGCTTCACGCTCTAGCTTTTCGCGTTCTAAGCGCTCTTTACGCGCCTCAAATCGCTGTTTGGCCTTCTCAGCTTTATTTTTTTCATCACGCTGAATGCGTATTTCGGATTTAGCCTGGCGGTAGTAATGCACCAAGGGGATTTCACTGGGGCAAACGTAAGCACATGCGCCGCACTCTATACAGTCGAAAAGGTCGTATTCTTCGGCTTTATCGTATTCTTTTGCTTTGGCGTGCCAAAACATTTGTTGGGGGAGCAGTGATGCAGGGCAAGCATCGGCGCATGCGCTACAGCGAATACACGGGCGCTCTGCACTATCGTCTACCAGCTCTTTTTTGGCCGGAACTAATAAACAGTTTGTGGTTTTTACCACGGGGATTGTAGCGTCTGACAAGGTAAAGCCCATCATAGGGCCACCCATAATCACTTTGGGCGCTTTTTGTTTTTTCGGATTGTAGTTTGCTTCGTCTAACAGATGAGAGACGGGCGTACCCAATAACGCTCTAAAGTTGCTTGGTGATTCAACGGCTTCACCAGTTACGGTAACAACCCGTTCAATCAACGGCTTGCCGTGTAAAATAGCATCTGCAATGGCGTAGCAGGTACCCACGTTAAACATCATCACGCCTACGTCGGCTGGCAATCCATTCCTTGGCACTTCTCGACCAGTAACTACCTGAATCAGCTGCTTTTCACCGCCGGCAGGGTATTTAGTTTCAACGCTAACAACTCTGTAGTCTTTTTTATCCTGGCAGGCAATATTGAGCGCCTCAAACGCTTCGGGTTTATTGTCTTCAACCGCAACAATAATTGCCTTGGGTTCGATAAGGTGAGTCAGAATGTCTAATCCCTGGCGTATTTGCCATGCGTGTTCGCGCATTAACCGGTCATCAGATGTGATATAGGGTTCACACTCAATCCCGTTTAGGATAAGAAATTCTACAGGCTTAGACGTTGAGGTTTTTATATGGGTAGGAAAACCTGCGCCGCCCATTCCTGAAATACCAGCTTGGCAAATAGCTTCTATAAGCTTGTTCTTATCTATGTCGCTATAATTTGCTATTGGAGATAGGTCGCACCATGTGTCTTTACCGTCAGGGCGTATCGAAATACACATTTCTGTTAGGCCGCTAGGGTGCGCTACAACATGTGGTGCAATCGCAACAACCTCGCCCGAGGTTGGCGCATGAACTGGCACAGAAAAAGGTGATGAGCTTTGCGATAGAATTTGGCCTTTCAATACGGTATCGCCAACTTCTACGCAGCAGATACCGTCTGAGCCAATGTGCTGCCTTAAAGGAACAATCAATAATTCGGGTAACGACGGTTTCTTTATTACTGATGTATTAGATAGAGATTTCTTATCGTCGGGATGTACGCCACCTGGAAATGAGTACATCTTTCCCGCTTCAAGGGTTTCTATAATTGAATCAAAACTTGGATACATCACAATTACGACACCATTTTGATGGGGATATCACCTTTAGGCGATGATTCAAAATCCCACTTCCATGTAGAAGTTGTTTGAGCAATTGGCACCATGTCGATACAGTCGACCGGGCAGGGATCTACACATAGGTCGCACCCTGTACATTCATCAGTAATAACCGTGTGCATGTGTTTGGCGGCTCCTAAAATGGCGTCGACAGGGCAGGCCTGAATACATTTGGTACAGCCGATACATTCGTCTTCGCGTATAAACGCGACTTTTTTAACGTCTTCTTCGCCATGAGCAGCATCAAGGGGTTTAGGTTCAACTCCCATCAAGTCTGCGAGTTTTTTAATTGTTGCCTCGCCACCAGGTGGGCACTTATTAATATCATCACCTTCAGCAATTGCCTCAGCATAAGGCTTACAGCCCGGATATCCGCATTGGCCACATTGAGTTTGTGGTAGTACGGCATCTATTTGCTCAACAAGCGGGTCGCCCTCAACTTTAAAGCGAATGCTCGCGTAGCCCAGAACCAAGCCAAAAATAAGCGCAAGGACGCCAATGGCAACAACGGCGAATATAATTGCGGTAGATATCGTCATTACACTTTCACCAGTCCACTAAAGCCCATAAATGCTAGGGACATGAGACCAGCGGTTATCATAGCGATTGAGGCACCTTTAAAAGATACAGGTACATCAGCAGCAGCTAAACGCTCACGCATGGCCGCAAATAACACCAGTACAAGAGAGAACCCCACAGCAGCGCCGAAACCATAAATTAGACTCTGCATGAAATTATGCTGTTCGGTAAGATTTAGTAGCGCTACACCAAGCACGGCACAGTTGGTTGTGATAAGAGGAAGGAATATACCTAACAACCTATATAAGGTAGGGCTTGTTTTGTGCACGACCATTTCTGTGAACTGAACCACCACTGCGATAACAAGAATAAAGGCTAGCGTTCTCAGGTAACCAATGCCCAGTGGAGCAAGTAAATAGGTTTCAACTAGGTAGCTCGACGCAGAGGCAAGGGTGAGTACAAATGTGGTAGCCATAGACATGCCCATGGCGGTTTCTAGTTTTCCAGATACACCCATAAACGGACATAGGCCGAGAAACTTAACCAACACAAAGTTGTTAACCAGTACTGTACCAATCAATAGCAGTAAAAATTCAGTCATGAATAAAGCAATTCCTTTGAGGAATCTTGACGGACAACGCCCGCGAATTAAAAAGAAAAACAGATTAGGTCTATTATCCCTTTTTAGAACGGGTTTAACAACTTGATTGAATTAGGGTTATTTAATGTCTAAACGCGTTGTTTTAGGAATTAAAATAGATTGGAGTGTGTGAGACGATTTAGAAGCCAACTAAGTGGCTCCCCCTCCCCGACTCGAACGGGGGACCTGCGGATTAACAGTCCGTCGCTCTAACCAACTGAGCTAAGGGGGAATCGACACCTAAGTTGTTTGCTGAAGTTGGCTCCCCCTCCCCGACTCGAACGGGGGACCTGCGGATTAACAGTCCGTCGCTCTAACCAACTGAGCTAAGGGGGACCTGTGCTTCAACGGAGGCGAATATTAAAGACGTACTTAGGAACTGTCAACAACATAAATGAAATATTTGTGCTGACTGTGCAAAAAATAGCTTTTTACGGCTTTTATGTTCATTTTGTCGTCAATGCTGAGAAAGTGATGGTTAATAACTGCCCATTATTACCTCTTTGTTTATAAACAAGTGTGGTTTTAGTTTCTAAAGAAATGGTTTTTTCTTTTTTCTTATATATCCCAGTAAAGTTAAAGGCTATAACTAAAAAGAATAAAAAATCGCTTCCATACTGTTATTATGTACAGCGTTTAATAAATCTGTAACCTGTACCTGAGGATTAAAAGGTTAGTCACCACTTACGTGATGAGAAATTAATCGAGCACAAAATCCCGCCGAATATGGTCTGGCGGTAGTTATCCACTAAATCTGTGGATAACTATGTTGATAGCTTAGATTCGTCTGCTGTTTTTGCGAGATCAAGTATCACTTGATCTAAGTGAACATTGCATTGAATATTGCAATAGTCTTTACTATACAGTGTCTTAGGTGTGTTTTTGTGATCGTTGTTCTCGATCTAAATAGATCGGTTGAGCAAAAAGTAGCTTGTGTGTTAATTCAACGAATGACTAAATGCTATCCAACTAAATCGGTGGCAACCTTTGCTGGTTTACGAGTTATTAACATTTTTGTTGGTCTTTCAACCGTTAAGCTGTGAAAACCTAAAGTATATGTAATTCGCTAGTAGCTATATTAAAAGTGAAATGAATTAGAAATTAAACTGTCATGGATTCATCGACACATTAGTTGCATAAAATTACTGACAAAGTACAGCTTTTGTTGAATACCGACCAAATTCGTAAAGTGTATGTGCTTTTATTAAAAACACAGTATTTCTTCTCTCTCTCTTATGCTTTGCTATGTTTATCGAAACAGCATAGCTAAATAGCGTTTACTCTTTTACACTAGCGCGCAGTTAATGAGGGGATTTTAGTCAGCCGGAGCTCTAGTGATAAAAAGTAACGCTAAACAACGTACTTCTGACTTGTTGGAAGGAGACATAGGCACAACGTTAAAGCGTATGACTATTCCTATGATATTGGGGATGGTAATGATGATGAGCTTTGGGCTGATCGATACCTTTTTCGTGAGCTTGTTGGGCACCGATCCTTTGGCCGCTATTAGTTTTACCTTTCCCGTTACTTTTACTGTAATCAGCCTGAATATTGGTTTAGGTATAGGTACGTCGGCAATTATAGGGAAATTACAGGGTAGCAAGGAGGTAACCAAGTCCCGACACTATGCTACAGGCTCGCTGATGCTGTCTGTTTTGCTTGTTGGAATTTTGGCAGTTATTGGCTTTCTTACCATCGAGCCAGTTTTTAAACTGCTAAATGCTTCTGAGAATCTAATGCCTTATATTTCTGATTATATGGGGCTGTGGTATTTTTCAAGTATTTTCCTTGCTATGCCGATGGTGGGAAACAGCGTTTTGAGAGCCTGTGGTGATACGCGTACACCTAGTATCGTTATGGCTACGGGTGGCGGGCTGAACGCTTTGCTCGACCCTCTCTTTATTTTCGGTTTTGGTCCTATCCCTGCAATGGGAATAAAAGGTGCTGCTCTAGCTACTTTTATCGCGTGGATTGTTGGCGCTTTGTGGATACTTTATATCTTGGCTGTTCGCCGAAAGCTTATGTTGCCTCGGCTTCTGACACTCGCCGAGTTGCGTGATAGCAGCCGTGAAATTCTCAAGATAGGACTGCCTGCGGCAGGTGCAAACATGCTGACCCCTGTCGCTGGTGGTGTAATGACTGCTGTCGTTGCTGGTTACGGTGCTGAAGCGGTTGCAGCTTGGGGAGTAGGTAATAGAATGGAGTCCATTGCCAGTATTGTCGTGCTAGCACTTTCTATGACGTTGCCTCCTTTTATAAGTCAAAACGTAGGAGCAGGACAGATAGAGCGGGTAAAAAAAGCATATTCGCTTACACTGAAGTTTGTTCTGATTTGGCAGTTCGGCATTTTTCTTGTCATGTGGGCACTGTCTAGCTGGATCGCCGTCGCTTTTGCTAATGAAGTCGAAGTCAGTATCTTAATACAGCTGTTTTTGATGATAGTGCCGTTAGGCTACGGTATGCAGGGAATTATCATTTTGACTAACTCATCGTTAAACGCTATGCACCGCCCCATGACGGCATTGATATTAAGTGTCATCCGCTTATTTGTTTTCTTCGTACCAATCAGCGTTGCGGGTAGTTTTTTCTTCGATCTAAAAGGACTATTTGCCGGAACCGTCATTGCCAATATCGCAATGGCATGCGTTTCACTTGTTGTTTTCAAGCGAGCGGTTGCTCAGCTTGAAATTGACTCGGTAAATTCTTAGTGCGGCGAATGCCAATCCCGGTTAGGGCGATTTTTTAACGGATGTGTCCGCAAGCGATATTTAAGCAATAAGCTAAAGGAAAGGTTAAGTTAATGAGCAGAGGTTTTGAGCTTCATTCTAAATACAAACCAGCGGGCGATCAGCCTAAGGCCATCGAAGCCTTGGTAGATGGCCTGGAGAGTGGCTTGGCCGGCCAGACACTGCTGGGTGTTACGGGGTCAGGTAAAACCTTTACTATGGCCAACGTCATTAAAGAAGTGCAGCGACCCACGCTTATACTGGCACACAATAAAACACTTGCGGCTCAACTTTACGGTGAAATGAAAGAGTTTTTCCCTAATAACGCCGTAGAGTACTTTGTTTCATATTACGATTACTACCAGCCAGAAGCCTACGTTCCTAGTACCGATACCTTTATTGAAAAAGACGCGTCGATAAATGATCACATTGAACAAATGCGTTTATCTGCTACTAAGGCACTAATGGAGCGCCGCGACGTTGTCATTGTAGCCAGTGTTTCGGCTATTTATGGCTTGGGCGACCCAGAATCTTATATGAAAATGCTGTTGCATCTTCGCCAGGGTGACACCATGGACCAGCGTGACATTTTACGTCGCCTTGCTGAACTGCAATATAAGCGCAACGATTTGGCCTTTGAGCGCGGTACCTTCCGAGTGCGTGGCGATGTAATAGATATCTTCCCAGCCGATTCTGAAAAGCAAGCCGTACGGGTAGAGCTGTTTGACGATGAAATAGATAAAATAAGTCTATTCGACCCGTTAACGGGCGCGGTAGATAAGTCTGTTGTTCGCGCGACGGTTTTCCCAAAAACCCATTATGTTACACCGCGAGAGAAAATTCTGAATGCTATTGAGCATATAAAGGATGAATTGGGCGAGCGAAAAAAGCAGCTTCAGGAAACGAATAAGCTTATTGAAGAACAACGCATTTCACAGCGTACCCAGTTTGATATCGAAATGATGATGGAGCTTGGATATTGTTCTGGTATTGAAAACTACTCCCGCTACTTGTCGGGACGAGCGCCGGGCGAGCCACCTCCAACCTTATTAGATTACTTTCCAGCAGACGGCCTGATGTTTATCGATGAGTCTCACGTAACCGTTTCCCAAGTAGGGGCTATGTACCGTGGTGATCGCTCTAGAAAAGAAACCTTAGTTGAATTTGGATTCAGATTGCCATCTGCATTAGATAATCGCCCGCTAAAATTTGAAGAATTTGAGCAAATTTGCCCTCAAACTATTTATGTTTCCGCTACGCCGGGCGACTACGAACTTAAGAAAACCGACGGCGAGATTGTTGAGCAGGTTGTGCGCCCAACGGGCCTATTAGATCCAGTTATTGAGGTACGCCCTGTAGCAACTCAAGTTGATGATGTACTCTCTGAAATTCAAAAGCGTGTAGAGCTCGACGAACGTGTGCTTATTACTACGCTTACAAAGCGTATGGCCGAAGATTTAAGCGAGTATTTAAATGAGCATGGCGTAAAGGTGCGCTATTTACATTCTGATATTGATACTGTTGAGCGTATTGAAATTATTCGCGACCTACGGTTAGGTAAATTTGATGTACTAGTAGGTATAAACTTGCTGCGTGAAGGCTTAGATATGCCTGAAGTGTCACTGGTCGCTATTTTAGATGCAGATAAAGAAGGCTTCTTGCGCGCAGAGCGTTCGCTTATTCAAACTATCGGTCGTGCTGCTCGTCACGTGAACGGTAAAGCCATCCTATATGGTGACAGCATAACCAAATCTATGAAAAAAGCGATAGACGAAACGGATCGTCGTCGCGAAAAACAAATGGCGCATAACGAGGCCAACGGTATTACACCAATGCGACTCAATAAGCCTATTACCGATATCATGGACTTAGGTGATAGTGCACATCCTGCTTCTGGTAAAGTAAGACTGCGCAAAGTTGAAGAGAAGAAGAAGCAACAGAAAACAGCAAGTGCGACTGAGTTGATGGATCAAATTACTGAGTTGGAAAAACAGATGTTTGAATACGCTCGAGAACTCGAGTTCGAAAAAGCGGCTTCACTTCGTGACGATATTGAGTCACTGAGAAAACAAGTGGTAGCGCTTTCTTAGGCATTTTTCATAACCAAGGTCCCCCCAATGCTTATTGGGGGGGCTTCTAGTCGCCCAACCACGTCTTTATTCAGTTTTACCTATATTCTACATTGCGTCTGCTATACCCTCTATTTCGTATTATTTTAAATAACACATCACTCCTTTGTTTTTATTTTCACTTATGTTCTTTTTACTTATGTAAAAATATTCGCTTAGATAGCTGTTTACGTAATAGGAAAGTTGGTTTTTTATTAGCAAATGAGACGAAAAGTAGCAAAATGTCGTTGTAATAGCGCCACTAGTTACATATAGTTCTAATTAGAGTATCGATAACTATACCTATAAACAGGTGCTAACATGCTTAATCGTCTTCAGGAGTCAGATATCAAGCTACTGCGTGTGTTTTATGCTGTAGCGAGCTGCAACGGATTTACTGCGGCAGAACCCGTGTTGCGTATGCAACGACCAAATATCAGTGCCGCCATTAAAAAGCTGGAAGAGCGTTTAGATTTAGTGCTATGCCATCGTGGTCGTGGTGGTTTTCAAATGACAAAAGAAGGTGAGGTGGTTTTTCAAGAAACCAAGCGCATCTTCAATGCCTTCGATAACTTTGTTTTTAATTTAAAATCGCTACACGATGATTATTCTGGCCATATCACCCTCGTGTTAATGGCAGGTCTGCCGCTATCAATGCACTTGGCCGTTAGTAAAGCGGTTAAAAGCACGATGAAAAAGTTTGACGATATTCATGTGAATATCCAAACTCGTTTATACAACGAAGTAGAACATGTAGCGTTATCGGGGGAGTGTCACCTTGTGGTTTCGACCTATGACATGGTAAAGCCAGAATCTGTCACTTTTCACCCGGTGGGGATTGAAACTGAAGGGCGCTTGTACTGCGCGCCAACTCATCCTTTGGCGAAGTATCGCGATACTGAATTGCCTGATAATGTGAAAATTGGTGACTATCCTGCGATTGGTATCGCTGGCCTGTCGTCGGCTAACTATATTGAAGATGAAACCAGACTATCCATCCAAACCTTTTCTGATTCTTTTGATGCTGCCATGTCCGCAATTATGACGGGCGAATATATCGGTTTATTACCCGATTACATGGCGAAAGAGCAGGGGGCGGCGTTAGGACTTGTGCCTATTGCACAAGGGAGTCTTTTTAACTTTAGCCACGAGCTATTCGTCATGAATGGTAAAAACACGCGGTTAAACCCGGTATTACGCCACTGCATTAAAGAGTTGAGTTATTTTATTTCTGAAAGCCAGAAGTAGTTTCATCAATACAGCTAATATAAAAACACCTCTTGTTCTAAAGCGTTCATAAATACGCGGGGAACAAGAGGTTTTTTTATTGAGTCTGTTTATTTGTATGAGCAGTACTTATTCGTACTCTAGTGGGTCGGTAGCGTTGTTTTCCTTAAAAGCTTCTAAACGCTCTTCACATGCACCGCATTTCCCGCAGGCTTTTTCTCTGCCGTTGTAGCACGTCCATGTTTGCCCGTAATCCAAACCCATCGACAACCCGTCAGTCAAAATAGCTGTTTTGCTGTCGTCGATATAGGGCGTCATTATGGTAACAGGGGTGTAGTTCGCAATACCGCATACGTCATTCATTTTATGTACGAATTCTGGGCGACAGTCGGGGTAAATGGCATGGTCGCCTGAGTGTGCGCCATAGTAGACTTCATTGGCGTCCAAGCTCACAGCGTAACCAACCGCCAATGACAGCAATATCATGTTGCGGTTAGGGACTACCGTTTGCTTCATACTTGGCTCTTCATAGTGACCCTCAGGCACATCGATATCTGACGTTAGGGCAGAGCCACCAATAAGTGTATTAATAGCGCTAATATCGACAATTTTGTGGGGCACATTAAGCGATTTACACACGTTCGCTGCATAATCGAGCTCTTTCTTATGGCGCTGACCGTAGTTAAAGCTTAATGCGTGGACTTTTTTACCTGCCTTTAGTGCTTTGTGCAGTACAGTGAAAGAGTCCATGCCTCCTGAATAGATAACAACAACGTTTTCTGACATAGTTTTTGAAGATTTAAGAAATTATCCCCGAATTTTATGTGATCCTTGGTAAAATCCCAACATACAATCGTTAAAGGGTGTCAAATTGTCTGTAATGTCCACATTAAACATCAATGAGATGTTTGAAACTATCCAGGGTGAAGGAGCACACACAGGTATTCCTTCTATTTTTGTTCGGCTGCAGGGCTGTCCTGTAGGCTGCCCATGGTGTGATACCAAACATACGTGGGAAATTAAACCTGATTTGAGTGTCTCGCCACAGGCGGTGATAAGCAAAGGTGAAGAGTCAGAAAGCTATTTCATCTCAAGCGAAGACGCCCTACTAGCCGAATTTAGTAAACAAGGATACGTGGCAAAGCACGTGGTTATTACCGGTGGTGAGCCTTGTATGTATGATTTACGCCCGTTGACTAATTTGCTACACGACAATGGATACACTACGCAAATTGAGACCAGCGGCACGTTTGAAGTGCTTTGCGATGAGCGTACTTACGTAACCGTTTCACCTAAAATAAACATGAAAGGTGGATACGATGTTTTGGTCAGTGCTTTAGAAAGAGCTAATGAAATAAAGCATCCTATTGCTATGCAAAAGCATATTGACGAACTCGACGCGCTGTTGAGCAATGTATCATCGCTAGAAGGAAAACAGGTTTGTTTACAACCAATTAGCCAGCAGAAGAGAGCAACTGAACTGGCTGTTCGTACTTGTATTGAGCGCAACTGGCGGCTATCTTTACAAACACATAAATACATTGGCATTGAGTAAATGTTAAATATGCATTGGCTTCTCGAAAGAACAAAACGCGATAATAAGTACTCAACTCATTTTTTAACTCACTCTTTAATTCAACGTGGGCATAAAGAAAATGCACAGCTTCAACTTGCTTAAAAAAGCCGTTACTGCAGCTATTGCTTTATGTCTTTGGGCTATTGTACCAACGGCTGATGGCGCTACATGGACGATCACCTATCCCAGGCCTATCGATGAATCCGACGCACGTGCACAATATCCTATTGCATTATTGAAACTAGCACTCGATAAAACGGGGGTAAACTATGAACTTCGTCCCTCAGACCGAATATTAATGACGGGTAAGGCAATGCGCCAGCTTCGAGAAAACAGAGAAGTGAACGTCGTGTGGAGCATGACCGATAGCCAGCGTGAAAAAGAACTGACTCCCATTCGAATACCTATCGCCAAAGGACTTATAGGTTTTCGCGTCTTCGTTATAAATAAAGAGAGGAAGTCAAAATTTGATGATGTATTATCGCTGAACGATATGCGTAAACTTGTTCCTATTCAGGGAGAAGAGTGGCCAGATACCAAAATTTTGCAAGCCAACGGCTTTAATGTTTTTACCGTACCTGAGTTTCGCGAAGGGTATGACATGATTAAACAGGGAAAAGGAGACTTTTTTCCTCGTTCCGTGATGGAAGTAGGTGCTGAGCTTGAAGAGGAGGGCCGTCGCACTAGACTCTATCTAGAGCCTTCAATGGCGCTTTATTATCCCACTGCCATGTACTACTTCGTTAATGGCAATAACAAAATACTAGAAAACCTCATTCAGACGGGCTTAAATAGAGCCATAGAAGACGGCTCATTTGACGCGCTTTTTGAGTCTACTTACGCGCCTATTTTAGAATCTTTAGACGTTAATAAGCGCAAAATTTTTACTTTAGAAAATCCATTGCTCCCCATTGAAACGCCTCTTACTAATTCTGCACTTTGGTATAAAGTAGAACAGCAATAAAAAACGCAGCCTAAGCTGCGTTTTCTACATTTTCCATATTGCTGTTTCGTTGCGTCTATTAAGACTCACCAGCGTGAACATCTTTCATTGAGCGACCAGAGGGGTCGGCATTGTTCTTAAAGCTCTCATCCCATTCAAGAGCTTCTGCAGTACTACAGGCAATTGACTTGCCGCCTGGTACGCAGCGCGCAGCACTTTCTTGAGGGAAGTAGCTCTCGAAAATAGTACGGTAGTAATAGCCTTCTTTGGTGTCAGGCGTATTCACTGGGAAGCGGAACTCCGCAGTAGCCAGCTGTTGGTCGGTTACTTCGTTTTCAACAAAGTCGCGAATTGAGTCAATCCACGAATAACCTACACCGTCACCAAATTGCTCTTTTTGACGCCACAATACTTCCGCAGGCAGTGTTTCGCCATTATCAAATGCTTTACGAAGGATCCACTTTTCCATTTTTCCATCAAGACACATTTTGTCTTGTGGGTTTAGGCGCATGGCTACGTCAATAAAGTTCTTATCTAAGAAAGGAACACGTGCTTCAACACCCCATGCTGACGTCGCTTTGTTGGCACGAGCACAATCAAACATGTGAAGTCGATCTAGCTTACGTACCGTTTCTTCGTGGAATTCTTTGGCATTTGGCGCCTTGTGGAAATACAGATAGCCACCAAAAATTTCATCAGAGCCTTCACCGGAAAGTACCATCTTTATACCCATTGCTTTAATTTTGCGGGTCATAAGGTACATTGGGGTAGCAGCGCGGATAGTGGTTGTATCGTAGGTCTCTAGGTGGAAGATAACATCACGGATGGCATCTAAACCTTCTTGGATAGTGAAGTGGATTTCATGGTGCACAGTACCAATCATATCTGCAACTTTCTTTGCGGCCTTAAGGTCAGGAGCACCTTCAAGACCTACGGCGAAACTGTGTAGGCGTGGCCACCAGGCGTCGGTCTTATCTTCATCTTCAACACGTTTAGCTACGTACTGTGCAGCAACGGCAGAAACCAGTGATGAGTCTAGACCACCAGACAGCAGCACTGCGTAAGGCACGTCAGACATCATGTGTGACTTCACTGCTTTTTCAAACGCTACACGAAGCTCGTCTAAATCGCTAGCGTTGTCTTTTACGTTATCGTATTCCATCCAATCGCGTTTGTAGTACTTAGTGACTTTTCCTTCTTTGCTCCACAGGTAGTGGCCCGGGGGGAATTCACTAATTGTCTTACATACGCCGGCTAGTGCTTTCATTTCTGACGAAACATAGAAGTTACCGTGTTCGTCGTAACCCGTATATAGAGGAATAATACCAATATGGTCACGGGCAATCAGGTAGGCATCTTGCTCTTCATCGTAAAGAATAAACGCGAACATGCCTTCTAGGTCATCAATAAAATCGATACCTTTTTGCTGAAAAAGCGGGAGAATAACTTCACAATCTGAGCGGGTTTTAAATGGATACGGCTCATCTAAGTCAGCGGCTAGCTGCTTGTGGTTGTATATCTCGCCGTTAACAGCAAGAATTTGCTTATCGTTTTGGCTGATAAGAGGCTGTGCCCCTGTATCTACGTCGACAATCGCCAGTCTTTCGTGACAAAGAATGGTATTGTCATTATTCCAGATACCCGACCAGTCAGGGCCACGGTGGCGCAAAAGTTTTGATAAATCGAGGGCTTGGGTTCTGAGTTCAGACACATCGGTTTTGATATCAAGGATACCGAAAATACCACACATATAACGGATTCTCTCTGTTCACTTGTTGAAAAAAATAATAGAAGTTTTTTCTGTCGGTACTCGCGTACGAGTGGGCGAAGGATTGTTTTTATTCTTTTTTCGCGTGCCTTGAATGTGCCAGTCTGACAGGAAATTGCAAGTACATTATGATGAGAAAATGGAAATACTTATTCCTTTTATCTCAAAATAGCCGTTTATTTACATTTTTATCCTATTTCGAGTGAATAATTATGTTGTGAGTGAGTTTGCTGAGTAATCAAAAATAGCAGTTCGAAGCCGCTTGAATCAGTATTCTGGAAGTGAGAAATAAGAAAGGGCCTATAAAAAGGCCCTTTTAATTTCACTGCATAACTACGCATTTTTAACGCTTAAAAGTCAGCGCAGATATTAATTTTTACGCTGAAACTCACTTGCTTCATTCCATTTAGGCCAAGCGTCAGCATTTGCAACGCCTACGCCCACGTCAAACAGCATTTGCGTGTCCTGTACTATACCGCTTAGATCCCAGTCATCGCGATATTGGTCGCACACTTGATGGTAGCAGCCTGTTACAATAACGTTCATACGTTTTCTATACTTAGCCGTTTCTTCATCTGCTGGCTCATTGCCGCCCTCTGCATATAGTGCCGGTACACCTTGTTTAGCGAAGCTGAAGTGGTCAGAACGGTAGTAGTAACCTGCTTCAGGTCGGTCTTCTTGGGTAAGTGTTCGGCCTTGTTTAGCCGCAGCTGCTTCAAGGTAGTCTTCCATTTCTGATTTACCCATTCCAACAACAGCCACATTTTTGGTTTTGCCCAATACGTTCATTGCATCCATATTGATGTTTGCAACGGTATTCTCAATTGGAATAACAGGGTTACTGGCATAAAATTTACTGCCCAATAAGCCTTGCTCTTCAGCCGTAACCACCAAAAATGACACTGAACGTTTAGGTGCAGGCGAAAGTTCTGAATAAGCGCTAGCCATGGCAAGCATAGCAGCAGTACCTGTGGCGTTGTCGTGGGCGCCATTATAGATTTGGTCGCCTTCTTCGCTTTTGTCTTTACCTAAATGATCCCAATGGGCTGTGTAGATAATATGCTCATCAGGAAACTCGGTACCCGGTAACGTGGCGATTACGTTGTTGCTTTCTGACTTTTCGAAAGTGTTCTTCACGGTAACCGATGCTTTGATATCCATCGCTTTGCTATATGGACCCTGCATGGCGTTAGCTTTTTCGGCATCAAAATCAAGGCCGGCATCAGCAAACACTTTTTTCGCAGCATCTAACGTAAGCCAACCTTCAACAGCAACGCGGCTCGCGCCTTTATCGGCACTAACTAAACCGTACTGCGGACCACTCCAGCTGTTTGCAACAACAGACCAGCCATAAGACGCTGGCGCGGTTTCGTGAACGATAATGGCACCCGCCGCCCCTTGTCGACTCGCCTCTTCGTATTTGTAACTCCAACGGCCATAATAGGTCATGGTAGTACCTTGAAACTTACCGCTTTCTGGGTTTTCAAAACCAGGGTCGTTGATTAGCATAACCACGGTTTTGCCCTTAACATCCAACCCTTCGTAATCGTTCCAGTCGTATTCTGGTGCATTAACGCCGTAACCAACGAACACCAGTTCGGAATCTTCAAGAGATACCGAGCTTTGCTCACGCTTCGAAGAGGCAACCATTTGCTCTTTGTAGGCAAAGGTATTGTCGCCAATGGTCATGGTCATATCTGGATCAGCGGTAATTTCCATAAGCGCAACTTTTTGAAGGAAGCTATCGCCATTACCCGGCTTAAGACCTGCTTTAGTAAATTCACTGACCAGGTAATCAATGGTTTTCTTTTCACCTTCAGTCGTTGGTAAACGACCTTCAAACTCATCGGAAGACAAGACTTTTAACGGCTCGCGGATATCAGCATCAGAAATGCTGTTATAAACACTGTCGAAGTTAGAAGCCACAGGCATAGTTTTCTGCGCTGTCTCGTTTGTCGTGGTGCTGTCGTTGTTAGGTGTGCAAGCACTTACGCCTAAAAGGGTAGGTACAAGCAATGGCAAAAACATTTTTTTCATTGTTAGTCTCTGTTTGCTCTACAATACGCAACCAGTATAGAGAAAACCCCAAAGCGAACCAATAGTTGATATGCAATCAAACTCAATCCCCTTCTGTAAAGACTACTTACTAAAACACGCCAGTAAACCGGTTACGGCGCTTCTTGAAGAGGTTGGCTTGCTTAGTAACGACGAATTTCCTACACCTGAACAGCTAAATGAATTAACGACTCGATATTATGATCATTGGCAAGGGCCACAGTTTAAAGGACAAAGCCAGTTCTCACATGATGACCAGCGGTATTACGAGACCATCATTAGTGAAGACGGTGTAGTTCCTACCCGAGAGCATAGCTGGCACGACTTGTTTAATGCACTTATCTGGCTGCAGTTTCCAAAAACAAAATCTTTGTTAAACGCGCTACATATTAGTGATATCAATACGCACGGTGTAAACCCCAGAACGGCGCGCCGCAATCGCATTACTCACTTCGATGAGTGTGGTGTAGTGATTGCCATTGAAGCACCCGAGAATACTGATTCAAATAAGCCTAAGCGAACAGCAACACTTGCTAACTCATATAGCAAAGCAACAGGTAAGGCCATGCAAGGTGCGCCAAATGGCAGTGACACTCTTGAAACGTTTTTAGCGGAATTAGCGTCCCATCAGTGGGAGCGTGTTTTTGTTGAAAAACGAGCGCTGTGGCATACACAGGTCAGCCCTTTTATTTTCGGGCACGCAAATTTAGAAATGATGCTAAATCCATTTGTCGGTTTGACGGGCAAGTGGTTAGCAGTGTCTGTACCTCAAGGCTTTAGCCGACTTGATAAATGGCAGCAGCGCTTGGTGCTAGACGATGCGATGACAGCACGCATCAAAACGTTAAATTATTTTGAGAGTACACCGCTTTTAAAGCCATTGCCTTTGCTTGGTGTACCACTGTGGCACGGTCAACAAGATGAAGCGTTTTATCAGAATAAAGACTATTTTAGACCGCTACGTGAGAGAAGTAAGCCGACAATTCAGCTACCTTTGTGGTCTTAAAGAGCTTGGCGCTGCTCCAGTTTTATCGGAGCAGCGCCAATAAATAGCCAAATTAAACGCGGCTATTAATTGTATTTTTTTAGAATAGCGCTAAAGCAATCAGCCAAATGCCGTAAATAACCACATAAGGTGCGCTTGCAATGAGTGCAGCCTTCTTAAGAGGAAAAGACGTCCACTGGGAGATGCCTACTGTGGCTAAATAAATTCCCCAAAAAAGCTCTAATCTTAAAGCTTGTCCGAAAGCATACCAAGGTGAGTCCATAGGAATACTTGCAATAAAGCCTAAGGATGCTGGTGATAAGATTGATGGTGCCACCTGGTGGTCGCCTGCAAATAACAGCAGTGCCACACCCACTAAACCAGTCAGAACGTAAGGCATTGAAAGCCACCATGCAAAACCATACCAATCTGTGAAACCAAAAACATGGCTATCGTCTGAACGGGTCATCAAGTTTACGTACACGGCATAAACAGCGTTAACAATGATAGGAACAAAAAAAGCGCCGATAATAGAAGACCAAAGTAGCGCATCTCTTGTGAAGAAAGACTTCATCTGCTCTTCTTCAGCCGGGCTCATATCGCCTTGTGAAGCGATGTTCATTTCTGCAAACCACTCAATGTCGACAAAGTTCACATAAAGATATTGTGATACTAGTGTAATAGCCATAACCAAGATAAACGGCATCCAGCTCCAGTTGTTGTGCTCGCCAACCGCTTTGAATACGCCATTCGGTTTAAAAAAGATATCATTACACGCTTGAAAAGGATTCGTCACAGTGTGCATCCCTTGCTCCTCTTTCTTAGTTTTTATTTGCTACTTAGGTTTTGTGTAAAACAATGCTGTAAATTATTGTTCGTTTACACGTAGATAAGTATAAAGAGTACTGGCGGGTACAGGTTATGTACAGCACAAGATTCTGATAAAGAGACATTTTTTGTAAGGGGAAATTAATAAGGGTAGTGTTATCTATGTGGGCTGGTATAAAGTGCAGTGCGCAGATTCGGTTAGAGAGCAGTAAAAAGGGAAGCATAGCTTCCCATTTGTTCTTTATGCTGACAAGACCTTATACAGCCTATAGATAAGTTATATTCAGCAGTGTAAGCACTATTGTGCTGTACATCACAGATATAGGTAGACCTATCTTTATAAAATGCGCAAATTTGTAGTTAGCAGCGTTGTAAACCAAGAGGTTGGTTTGGTAGCCAAATGGCGATATAAAGCTTGCGCTCGCGGCAAATGCTACAGCTAAAGCGAATGGCATTAGCGGAGCTCCAATAATTTGCACTAGCCCATAAGCAAAAGGAAACATTAAAGCCGCAGCTGCATTGTTGGTAACGAACTCAGTTAAAAGTAAGGTTAGCAAGTAGATAACCACGAGCGCCACAAACCAATCAGTGCCCGCCAAAAGAGGCATGAGCGCTTCGGTTGTAGTGGTAATGACCCCAGAGTTTTCGAGCGCAGTGGCTAAACTTAGCGCACCGACTATTACAACAATCAAGTTTAGCGGGAGGTTTCGCTTCATTTCGCCGTTTGACGTAACCCTAACCCCGATAAGAACAGCAGCTAAGAACAGTAAACCAATAGCCAATGAAATGACATTAGTCGCGGCTAATAACACTGTCGTAAGGAAACCACCAAGGGTGATCCACTCTTGCTTATTGGTTAATGGGCGGGCAATTTTTTGCTCTGACAGAATGAAAAAGTTTTTATTTAAATTTTGACGAGTCGCAAAGTCTGGGCCCGTAGCTAAAAGCAAGAAGTCACCCGCCTGAAGCTTTATTTCGCCTAACTTCCCTGATAGTTGCTCTCCATCGCGGCGAATAGCGACGACAGCGGCATCGAACAGCGCTCTGAAACCAAGGTTCTTAATGGTTTGCCCAATTATTTGAGCGCGGTTGGCTACTACAACTTCCGTTAAGCTTTCACGCAAAACACCATCGGTTTCTGCGAACATGCTTAATCCTTTTATATGGCTTAAGTTATCCAGTTTTTGGACATTACCAGAGAAGATCAGCTTGTCGTTTTCCACAATAACTAAGTCAGGACCAACAGGTGAGATGAGGTTGCCGTCACGCACTACCTCTACCAAAAAAAGCTCAGGCAGGTTACGTAAGTGATTTTGCTCAACGGTTTTTCCGATTAGCTCTGAACCTGCTTCGACTTCTGCTTCAACCATATACTCATGATAGTTATTGTTCTTGTTGCCAATATTAGGTAGCAAAGGTAATAACATGAACATGAGAAGGCCACAGCTTAGCCCAGCAATAGAGCCATACAGAGTAAAGTCGAAGAAATTGAAGCCTGGGTGCCCATGCTCTTGTAGAAAGCTATCTACAATAAGGTTAGTTGAGGTACCGATTAAAGTCACCGTACCACCGAGTATTGCAGCATACGAAAGGGGGATCAGTAATCGGGATGCTGGGTGATATTGGTTTTGCTTAATTGGACCAATAAGGCTTGCCACAATTGCTGTATTGTTGAGTAGCGCTGAAGAAACAAAAGTAAGTGAGAACAGTCGCCAGTAAGAATGCGTAAAGTTAGCACTAACAAGTTTTCTACCGAGGCGTTTTATTAACGCGGTTTTATCAATAGCACTGCTCACTAAAAGCAACAAAACAAGGGTGATTAGGCCCTTGTTTGTTAAGTTTAGCAAGATGTCATCAAGAGATAACTGCTGGGTAACCAGTAAAGCTAACACTGCACCAGAAAACACAGTGGAAGGGCGCTGACTGGTAAAAATCAGCGCGCATATCGTACCGACAAAAATTGCCAGTACGACGAACTGGGTCACATCCATATTGCTCCAGTCCTGCTTATAGTTTACTGATATCCACTGAGTTCCAATGCGGGAAGTGCTTGCGAACTAATGCATTGAATTCAAGTTCAAACTCAGAGAAGTTAGGCGAAGTATGTTGTGCATCACCGGCAATTTCATCGATGATCATACCTGCACCTACTGTACCATTGGTTAAACGGTCGATAACAATGAATGAACCTGTAGGGCGGTTGCGCTTGTACGGGTCACAAGCAACAGGCTGAGTAAACTTAACGTCAACCACACCAATTTCGTTAAGATTTAGGTGCATGGCATCTGTTTCTTCTAGCGTGTTCACATCAATTTGATTATCGATGTGAGCAACTACTCCTGGCGTTGACTTAGTCGCGAACTTAAACAAGTATTGCTTGTTTGGCATTAACGGCTCTTCAGACATCCACACTAAATGTGTTTTAAACTGGGTGTTAAGTAGTGGCAAGTTGTCTGATTTAACAATCATGTCGCCACGAGAGATATCAATTTCATCTTCAAGGGTTAGCGTAACCGCTTGAGGTACATAAGCGCGTTCTTGATCGCCTTCAAATGTAACCACTTGCTTAACTTTTGACTTCTTACCTGACGGAAGCGCAGTCACTTCATCACCTGGCGCAACCTGACCTGATACTACCGTACCGGCAAAGCCTCGAAAATCTAGGTTAGGGCGATTAACATATTGTACTGGGAAGCGGAAATCTTCCTGATTGTCGTCTTCACCAATTTCAATGTTTTCTAACATTTCCATAAGTGGTGTGCCGTCAAACCAAGGTGTTTTTTCACTGACACCTACAACGTTATCACCTTCAAGCGCAGAGATAGGAACAAACTGAATATCAGGAATATCTAGCTGTTCAGCAAACTTCAGGTAATCTTCCTGAATTTGCTTGTACACTTCTTCTGAATAGTCCATTAAGTCCATCTTGTTGATAGCAACAATAACGTGCTTAATGCCTAGTAGAGACACTAGGAAAGAGTGACGTTTGGTTTGTACTTTCACGCCACCACGTGCATCAACAAGGATAATAGCAAGGTCGCACGTTGACGCGCCCGTTACCATGTTGCGAGTGTACTGCTCGTGCCCTGGAGTATCAGCGATAATAAATTTACGCTTGTCGGTAGAGAAGTAGCGGTAAGCTACATCAATGGTAATACCTTGTTCACGCTCAGACTGAAGACCGTCTACAAGAAGGGCAAGGTCAACTTTCTCTCCCGTAGTACCTACTTTTTTGCTGTCTTTTGTAATGGCAGCAAGCTGGTCTTCATAAATCATTTTTGAATCGTGAAGTAAGCGACCAATAAGAGTACTCTTACCGTCGTCTACGCTACCGCAGGTAAGGAAACGTAGCATGTCTTTCTTTTCGTGTTGCTCAAGGTAAGACAGAACGTCCTGTCTTAATAATTCGTTTTCGTTGTTCATGTTATGCGCTCACAAGGAAAAAGGGGTTTAACACAGACTCTTTTTGGTTATAGGTAAGAGCGTCGGCGTTGTCATCTAGTGGATTTTCAGGGTCTAGAACAGTTACATTTGCCCCAGCAGCCAGTGCAACTGCATGTGCAGCGCCTGTATCCCATTCAGATGTTGGGCCCAAACGAGGGTAAAGATGAGCTTCGCCCTCTGCCACTAAGCAAAGTTTTAGTGAACTGCCCATCGCCACAAGCTCGGTTTCACCTTCAAGCTGTGCCAATAAATTTTGAATTTCAGGACTTTGGTGAGAACGACTGCCCACCACTTTCCACACTTCTGCACCATCGTGCTTACGCGCAGAAATGGCAGTGAATTCACCATCTACTTCGGTCCATGCACCTTCACCCACAATACCAACATAGCTCTTGTTGAGCGCAGGCGCGTAAACCACACCCATAGTCGGTTTGCCATTTTCGATAAGTGCAATGTTTACTGTAAATTCACCGTTTTTCTTAATAAACTCTTTGGTGCCGTCTAGCGGATCAACCAGCCAGTATGACGACCATGTTTTACGTTCATCCCACGAAATATCAGCTGACTCTTCAGAGAGAATAGGCAGGTCAGATTCCGCTTCAAGGGCCTTTACAATAACGTTATGGGCCGCAAGGTCAGCTTCGGTTAGCGGGCTGGTGTCTTGCTTCTCATAAATAGCGAAATCTTTTTCGTAAATCGCCATAATTTTGTCGCCAGCTTCTTTGGCAATAGTTAGCACTTTTTGTGCAAGTGTATTTAAAGGCTGTGTCATTACACCAATCCCTTTTCTTGTAGCAAAGCATATAAACGCTCAGCGGTCTGCTCTGCCGGTTCATCCTGATAGGTTAAGTGTACTTCCGGTGACTCAGGTGCTTCATAGGCTGAATCGATACCTGTAAAGTCCTTGATTTCGCCACTGCGGGCTTTCTTATACAAGCCTTTGGGGTCGCGCTTTTCACACACTTCAAGTGGCGTATCAACAAACACTTCCACAAATTCACCGTCTGCCATTAGGCTACGGCAGTAATCGCGGTCTGCTTTAAACGGAGAGATGAAAGCGGTAAGTACAAGGGTACCAGCGTCAATAAACAGTTTAGCGACTTCGCTAATGCGACGAATGTTTTCAACGCGGTCTTTATCGCTAAAACCTAAGTCGCCGCACAGACCGTGGCGCACGTTGTCGCCGTCAAGCAGATAGGTGTGCCTGTTCTGTTCGTGAAGCTTTTTCTCAAGCAGGTTTGCTAATGTCGATTTACCAGAACCGCTTAAACCAGTAAGCCAGAATACGCGAGGCGTTTGGCCTAGCTTCTCAGAGCGGGTAGTTTTGTTGACTTCGTGTTTATGCCAAACAACGTTGTCTGTGGCCATTAGAAGTACCCTTCCATTTTCTTCTTCTCCATAGAGCCTGCGCTGTCGTGGTCAATAACGCGGCCTTGACGCTCAGACGTCTTGGTCAGCAGCATTTCCTGAATAACTTCAGGTAAGGTAGCGGCTTCTGACTCTACCGCACCAGTCAATGGGTAGCAGCCTAGGGTACGGAAGCGCACCGAGCGCATCTCTGGTACTTCACCTTCTTCAAGCGGCATGCGGTCGTCATCAACCATAATGAGTACGCCGTCACGCTCTACCACAGGGCGTGGCTTAGAAAGGTATAGTTGTGGAATATCAATGTTTTCTAGGTAGATGTATTGCCAGATATCTAGCTCGGTCCAGTTAGACATTGGGAAAACGCGGATGCTTTCGCCTTTGTTAACTTGTGAGTTATAGATATTCCAAAGTTCTGGACGCTGGTTTTTAGGATCCCAGCGGTGGTTACTGTCGCGGAAAGAGTAAACGCGCTCTTTAGCGCGAGATTTTTCTTCATCGCGTCGTGCACCGCCAAACGCAGCGTCAAACTTGTATTTGTTCAAAGCTTGCTTAAGCGCTTGGGTTTTCATGATGTCAGTGTGTTTTGATGAGCCATGGCTAAATGGACCAACGCCAGCTTCAACACCTTCTTCATTAATGTGAACAAGCAAATCAAAACCGTGTTTCTCTGCTTGCTCGTCGCGGAATTTGATCATTTCGCCAAACTTCCACGTGGTGTCTACGTGTAGAAGTGGAAAAGGAATTTTGCCTGGCGCGAACGCTTTACGGGCAAGGTGAAGCAGCACTGAAGAGTCTTTTCCTACAGAGTAAAGCATTACTGGGTTTTCAAACTCAGCAGCTACCTCACGAAAAATTTGAATACTCTCGGCTTCGAGTTGTTTCAAATGCGTTACAGACGGGATACTAGCAGTCATTTTGAAGTCCGAATTTATGTTATATATAAAAAAGTTATATGCGGGTTATTTTTCTGCATAGAACGATAACATATTTAATTTCAAAAGTAGTATGCGATTTTGCTATTTAAAATAGCAATCTTATTCCATTAAATAAAACTGTCATGCAATTGAAGCATAAGGCCCTATTTTGAGGGGCTAGAAAAAGATAAAGGCCCTGCTTAGAAAACTAAACAGGGCCTTACATTTACTTTTATCGACGATTTATTTTTTATTACTTTTCATTCAGCTTAGTCTGGAATGCATCGAATGTGTCTAGTACGCCTTCTCTTGGTGTACCTGATTTACTTAAAATCATTATGGTTAAGCTCGATAAAATGAACCCAGGTACAATCTCGTACATCCAGGCACCTAGCTTTTGGCCTCCGATTTCTATCGGAAGATAAATCCACAGTAGTACAGTCACAGCACCAACTATCATGCCTCCCAATGCTGCGCGGCGGGTCATTTCTCGTTTAAATAAGCTAAACAGTACTAGCGGTCCAAATGCTGCGCCAAAGCCAGCCCATGCATTACTTACTAAGGTCAATATAGTGCTGTCTCTATCATAAGCCAGGTAAATAGCCACTAGCGCAACAGCAACAACGCTTACGCGCCCCGCTATTACTAACTCACCATCTGACGCATCTCGGCGAAGGAAGGCTTGGTAAAAGTCGCTGGTAAGTGAACTAGACGTAACGAGTAGCTGAGACGAAATGGTACTCATGATAGCAGCTAGGATCGCAGCTAATAAGAAGCCCCCAATAAGCGGGTGGAATAAAATCTGAGAGAGGTAGATAAATACCGTTTCCGGGTCAATGTCATTGCCGTTACCGGTGATATAAGCCAACCCAAATAAACCCGTCATTAGCGCGCCGATGATAGAAACAATCATCCAGCTCATGCCGATGTTTCTAGCAGTGGGAATATCTTTTACCGAACGGATAGCCATGAAACGAACGATAATATGTGGCTGGCCAAAGTAGCCTAAACCCCATGACATTAATGAAACAATACCAATTACGCTTAGTGCTTCATTAGTTGAGGCATCCATAAATGCATCAAATAGCGCAGGGTTAATGGTATCTAGCGCGTCAATTGAAGCCCCAATGCCGCCTAGTTCGCTGATGACCACAGCAGGAACCATTATAAGTGATACGAACATTATGCAGCCTTGAACGAAATCGGTCATGCTTACTGCCATAAATCCACCAACGAGGGTGTAGGCAACGACGACACCAGCAGTAACGTATAACCCCGTTTCGTAGGTCAATCCAAAGGATGTTTCAAAGAGCTTTCCACCGGCGACAACACCAGAAGACGTATAAAGTGTAAAGAAAACAACAATAACAACTGAGGCGATAACTCTTAGTAGACGAGAATTATCGGCGAAACGGTTTTCAAAATAGTCGGGCAGGGTAATGGAGTTATTCGCCACTTCTGTATAAACGCGAAGGCGCGGAGCGACCAACATATAGTTTGCGAGTGCACCTAGAACTAACCCAACGGCAATCCAGCCTGCAGATAAACCCGACACATACATAGCACCCGGCAAACCCATGAGCATCCAGCCACTCATGTCCGATGCGCCTGCTGATAGTGCGGTTACTGCGGGGCCTAATTGACGACCGCCAAGCATATAGCCTTCTACGTTGGTGTCTGTTTGCCGATAAGCGAAAAGGCCTATTCCCAACATTACAACGAAATACAAACCCAACGAGATTATCGTGCCAGTAGCCATATAAATTCCCTATGTTTTTTATCTCATGCTAACACCTATGACGCAGAGTCTCTACGTCAGTCAGTGACCTTGCTTGTTTTCTATACGACTAAAGGTGAATAAAGTTTGGCAAAATCTCTAATACGCGAAAGATTCTACTCGCGCGCGGCCAGACCTTTTGGCTTTATAAAGGAGTTCGTCACAGGCTTTGATAATGGTATCCAAGTTAGTTTCTCCGTTAACATTTAACAGACCGGAAGAAAAGCTAACTGAAAACTTCTCATTGGTATGAGCCCAGTGTTTTTGGTGGGAAAGCGCAATATTTAACTCATCGAGTATGCGCTTGGCCGATTGTTCATCTGAGTCAGAGAAGTAGATCAAAAATTCTTCACCACCGTATCGGCAAAGCTTATCTGATTTTCTAATTCTATTTTGGATTATTCGGGTGAGCGTAGTTAACACTTCGTCGCCTACTGTGTGACCGTATCTATCGTTAATTTTTTTAAAGTTATCAACATCAAGCAGGGCTATGCACGAGGTATTATTGCCTTTGAGCGACTTCTTTAGGCTATTCAACATTGCGCGACGGGTGAGGGCTCCGGTAAGTGAGTCTCGTTCTGCGAGTAAATCACTTTGTCGCTTTGAAATCCAAAGCCACAAAGCGAGTATAAGAAGAATAGTAACAATGAGCGCAAAAATGGTGGTTTTCATTGCCTCTTTATCGGTGGATAGCCCTTCTTTCTCGTCGCGCAGAGCGTTAATTTCTTTTTGTCGATAATGAGCTAGCTCGATGTCCTTAGCGATACTGTTTGAAAAATTAGACGAAGAAAACTGAAATTGCTCTGTGTTCTTCTCGAAGAGAAGTTGGTTGTATGCTTTTGAATGCTCATAGGCTTTTTCGTAATTGCCTGCAGCGTCATAGATTCGGGCAAGTTCGAGTTCTTTTCGTAGCAGGTGCTTGGCTCTAAATTCGGTAGATGGCAGGGTATCTAACATTACATTCTTGTATTGTTTGATAGCTTGCGAAAGCTGTTTTTGGTCATCTTCAGCAATCGCTTTGTAGGACCTATATTGATAGAGAAGTTCTTCCGCTCTAATTGCAGTTTCAGTTGGGTCTATCGCGTCTATCTTTTCTATAATAGTTTGTATCTCATTTTGACGTGTTTTCTTAAAACCGATAAGGAGTAAACGCAACCTTTGATAGAGGGTTAAGTAAGTCTCATGTTTCTCATTTCTACTTTTCACAAACCCTATGGCTTTATCCGAAAGATAAAGAGCCTCTTCGTTATTTCCTAGAAGTAGCAGTGCATCGACCGCGGTATAATATGCCCATGTTACGTACTCATCATTTTGGGGTCTTTCTTCTATGACTTTCATTGAGTGAATATAGGCTCTACTTGGTACCGATAACTCAGTAAAAGCGATGCGAAGCCATTGATGTGCAGTAGAGCTATCTAATGCATTTTCTAAAGTAAGCCTAGAAGAGCGTGTGGGCAAGTGGGGGAGTGCGTACTCTAGTTCATTGATTGCCTGAATGGGGTTGGCTAGCGTTAGTTCCATTGACAGCCATATGCTAGCTATCGCAGTTGCGGTTTTGCTCCCCGTTTCCAGAACTTCGCGTTTTAAGTTTCTCAGCGAAGGTACAGTAACATTGATTCGCAGTGAGGAACTGTCAAAATCGTTAACTGCTCTGGCATAGACATAATATGCCCTAGCAGCAGCGTACAAATCTGGATTTAGTGATTTTAGTTCGTCCCAGTGGCTCTCCAATAACGGTGACTTAACGTATATTGGCACGCGAGGGCCATCCGTTTCGTTAGCTGTTCCTGTGGCCAGTAAGTGCCTAAAGATTATGCCTTCACTACTATTATCAGTTTGAATTTTTAAATTTTCGATTTTAGCTTTTATCTGGTCATTGTCGATATCAGTTTGATTGTTCCAGTTATAAATAGTGACTGCTGCTAACCGACTATACGCATCTAACTTTTTAAGCCTTAACTTCTCAGAACTGTTGTCTAACTGCGCATGAAGTGAGTGACTGAAGAAAATGATGGAAAGTAGACAAAACTTCACCCTTGTAAAACGACACCAAGCGGCCATTGAATTTGCTACCTCTATACTGCGGATAAGCTGAATTATTTGCTGATAATTAAAACGATTGTTTTAATTCTAAAGTATAAGTTTTATTGCGCATGTTTTCACCTTAAATTTAGGCAAAAAAAATCGGCCACAGTGGGCCGACGAAGGGAAGTGCGTAAATTCAGCACTTTTTTTGGAACGGGGTACAGGCTTTTTTTAAGCCGAAAATTGAATCCTTTCAGAGACGGCTTTTTTCATTTCACTCAGGTCGGCATCCTTGTCGCCAACAATCATGACGTTGGCGTGTCTCATTTTTATGCTTTCGCCGTGGTACTGGTCGTCGGAAAATTCACTAGGTACAGTGACATCACCGCGCTCAGGAACAACAAATACCGACATTTTTCCTTGTGGCGTATCAACGATAAGGTGCAGGCTTCTCACTGTACTTAAGTGACAATAGTTCACCACTTCAACGCCATCGAGCATCTCATTGAAGCTTCCGCCAAAGCTTGCTAGCTTTGCATTGACCATATTCAAATCAGCTGGAAGTAGCGAATGCGCAGTTTCCATCTCGGCATACTGCATATGCGCAAGCGCTTGACCACCAATACTAAGCGGTTGGTGGTACCACATGGTAAGTCCAATACCTATAGTAAAAGCAACGGATGCGGCCATCGCTAAATACCAACGACTTCTGCGCTTATAGCGATTGAATTCGTCCGTCGACTGTTGCCAAATGAGCTTACTCGCTAGATCTTCTGGTACATCGACCTTTAAGGCTTGCTTCAACTGCTTATCTAACTGCTTTTGTTCATTCCAGAAACTGCGTTTGCTTTCATCCGCTTTTGCCGCTTCTACAACATCACTGTCAGTCGTTTCCGGATCGGCGTAGATTCGACGCCTAAATTCTAACTCATCCATTTACACGACCTCTCTTTTCACTTTGTTTCTCTAATGCCTCTTTCAGCTGGTTTCTCGCTCTGAATAAACGCGTCATTACCGTATTTTTATTAAGACCTAGTTGATTGGCAATCTCTTCACCACTAAACCCGAAAATCAATTGAAGGATTAAGGGTTCGCGGTATTCCACACTCAACCCACCTAGCAGCCGCTGAAGCTCCCTGTCTTTAAGGTCTCCGTCGGCATGCTGGGTATCGTCTTGAATATGGCAATCGTCAATATCCACCGTGTCGAATTGCTTGCGCTCAAACCTTCGGGCATTCTCACGGCGAAGAATGGTAATCAACCATGACTTTGCCGCCTTTTCATCGTTTAAGGCGTCTAACGATCGCCAAGCACGCAAAAACGTTTCCTGTACAACATCTTCAGCAATGCTCTGGTCTTTAATAAGCCAGAATGCATAGCGGTAAATGTCGGCGTGGAATGCCTTTACCAGTGCTTCATATCTTTGGTGTTTTGCTTTCATATTCGATAAGACCTGACCACTATCAGATTTATTTCGCCCAAACATAAAAAAGTCCAAAAACTTAAAGAATTTTCACTATGGCATAAAAAACGCGCCATTTCGTTATCCGAAAGGCGCGTTTTTATCTTAATTAGAGTGATCAGAGCACCTATTAAGGAATGCTAAACACCTTTTTGAGTGGCAATCCATGCGTTAATATTTTCTTCTAATATAGAAAGCGGTACCGGACCATATTTAAGCACCTCGTCATGAAACCCTTTCCAATCAAATTTATCACCAAGTTCAGTTTGAGCATGCGCTCTTAGTTCCATAATTTTGAGTTTGCCAATCATATAGGCTGTGGCTTGCCCTGGCATGGCAATATAGCGTTCAATGGCTTTTTGCGCGTCATATTCTGGGTTTGGCGTATTTTCAATGAGATAATCTACGGCCTCTTCACGAGTCCACTTCTTCGCGTGAATACCCGTATCAACAACAAGTCTGCAAGCGCGCCAAAGTTCCATAGCTAGGCGACCGAAATCAGAATACGGATCTTCATAAAAGCCCATATCCTTTGCGAGTTCTTCGGTATAAAGGCCCCAGCCTTCCGTGTATGCGGTAAAGCTCAAGAACTTCTGAAACTGAGGCACTCCCTCTAATTCTTGTGCAATAGCGCGCTGCATGTGGTGACCTGGGATGCCTTCGTGATATGCAAGCGCCTCTAGCTGATAGGTCGGCATCGCTTTCATATCATAGAGGTTTGCATAGTAAATGCCTGGGCGGCTGCCGTCTTGCGCTGGGCTTTGATAAAACGCTTTGCCCGCAGACTGTTCTCGGAATGCTTCGACGCGTTTAACAATCATTGGCGCTTCTGGAAGAATACCAAAGTACTCAGGAATAGCTGCTCGCATGTCGTCTATGGCGGTTTTCGCCATATCGAGATATTGCTGTCTGCCCTCATCCGTTGAAGGCAGATAGAATTGCTCGTCTTCACGCATAAAAACAAAAAACTCTTGAAGTGTACCCTCAAATTTTACCTGTTTCATAATGTCACGCATGGCATTGTGTATGCGCTCTACATTATCTAGACCAATTTGATGGACTTCTTCAGCAGTTAGGTCAGTAGTAGTAAACCAGTTAAGGCGATTTTGATACCACTTGTCCCCGTTAGGTAAACGCCATACACCATCGCCTTCAGGTGTTACTTCACGCTGGTGAGCGAGTTCTTCAATAAACTTCTCGTAGGATGGCATGACTGAAGTAACTAAGGCAGCTTTTGCCTCGCCTAATAGCGTAGTTTTTTCAGCCTCCGGAATATCTAGGTTGTTTACCTTGTTTTGAAAATCTTCCCATATAGTTGAAGGTGTCTCGCTAGAATCAAACGGCGCGCCGGTAATCACGTTCTTTGACGCATCAATCATTTGATCATAAGCCCATGCAGGCGGGAATACGCCAGCTTTTTCACGAACTTTCATCTGTTCGATAACTTGGTCAAAGTAGGTACGTACATTGTCTAAACGACCAATGTATGCTTGTGCATCTTCTATACTTTTTACGCTGTGAATATTAATAAGAAAGCTTGGCACTTGGGTATGCGCAGCGCGGAACTGATGTACAATGTAACGGTGATGTCGAAATTCGTCGTTAGACAAATCGCGTTCAATGCCGAGCTTGTAAAGGCGCAAACTTAACTTTTCTTGCTCGCCTAACTTGCTAATATCGAAACTATTAAGCTTTTCCAAACGGTTTTTGGCAATAGCTACTCGGGCATCCGCCTCTTCATCACTTATGTCATCCCACTTATCGTAATCCCACTTTTTCCCTAGGTAACTTTGGAATAGGGGAGAGCGCTTAAGGTCTTCTTCAAAAGTACGTTCAAAAAAAGCAGTTAAACGCTCGGACTCAGATTGTCCAGCAGGCTTTTCTGTTTGAATCGGCTCTGGCGCTGTTTGCGCGGTTTCACTTGCTGGAGAGCAAGCAGTTAGTGTGGTTACTGCCAACGCAATTGGCGTTAGCTTTAATAGTGTTTTCTTCATTATATTCCCCGTCGCGTTTAATTGATTATTTTTATGGACTAAAAGCGGTTAGGATATATAACGCCTCTAAAAAGGCGTTATATATCCTAGATTCTAGCTAATTATTAACTGCAGACAATGCGTTCAAAACCCATGCATCTGCCATTTAGCAAGAAACAAAGACTTTGATTACGCAAATTTTCGTGTATTAGCAAATGAAATGCGTTTTATGAAGCAGGATACAAGTTAGATAGCGTGGCGCTATTCTTTGCACCTGTTTGCTTCCATTCGCTGCGAGCCTGCTTTATTTCATCGATAAGTTTCTCTAATGTTGTAGAAACTTGTTCAGATTGACGACTTGTATCCGCTTTATTGGCTGAGAAGCGCAGTGCATAAATCTCATTTAAAGCGGAGTTAATTCCTTCAAACTGTGAAAGCTGTCCTTTTCCAGCAGTTAGTACGCTGATCCACTGCTTGAGAGTAGGTGTTAAATAGCTAGTGTCTTTGGCTTTTATTACTGCCATAAGCTTTTGATATTGGGCTTTTTCATCAAGCTCAGCTTTAACCGTAAAGCGCTGTTTAGTGCTGTTAGTAAGCCCAGCCAGCTGGGCCTGTTTGAGCTTTTTATAGGTGAATAGCCATCCGATAAGCGCAATCAGAAAGAGTGCAAATAATACACTGTTCATAACCCAGTCGGGCTGTGTTTTTTCGCTAATACTAGCGTTATCGACAGTGCTATCAGACGGTTTACCATCTTGACCAGAATCGACGTCGGGCTTAACCGCTTCTGACGTTAAACCACTTTGAGTATCGCCTACGGTCGCATTGCTTGTAGGTAGCGCGTTGCTTGGATTACTGCTGCCAGTTGCCGGTTCTACCGTAATTGAGCGAGCTGGAATTGTGGCATACTCAGTCTTCTGAGTGAGCGTATTAAACCAAGGAATTGTAACTTCAGGTAGAACAAAGTCGCCAGGCTGTGTTGGAATTATTGCCAAAGACGTTTGACGCTGTGAGATTAAGCTCTGGTCTTTTTCAACAGTCGTTGTATTTGATTGGTCTGGATATAGCTTAAAGTTCGGCGGATAAAACTCAGGGATATCAGGAAGCTGCTCTTCTACTACGCCCAGCGCTGTGAGTGTAACAATACGCGTTACCGGTTCGCCTGCAACAAAGTTATCTCCTTGCGGCCATTCTTCATCAACGCGTACCATTTCAGAAGGCAACCAAGGATAGTCAATTCCCTGAGGTATAGGCTTGATGTTTACTGTAATATCAGGACCAACACGATTAATCTGCTGGGTACGATTAAAGAAGCCAAAACGCTGGTTTGTGTTAGCCGCCATAACTTCACCCGCAAAGATAGGGCCCCTTAGCGTAAACTCACCTGAAGCTTGAGGGACAACAGCAAATTGACGCTCAATAATCTGATATCGTCTGCCGTTTACTATATCGGTATACTGCTTATCTTCACCTAGCTGGGTGATTTCCGCATTTTGCATTTCTGGTGCTTGCAGGCTGCCCCGCTCAATATTGCTAGAGAGAAAAAGCTTAACGGTATACAGCAGTTGTTGATTTAAATAGGCCTCGTTCAAGTCGATATCTGTAGTAACAAAATAGTCGCGGGCCACGTTGCTTTGTTCTTGAACAGGAATAACTTTTACTTGAATAGGCTTGGTTGATTTCCCTTCGATGGTTAACGAAGGAATAGTGAACGTACCTTCTTTTCGAGGGAATAATGTAGTGGTCCAAACCGTGGTGCGCTTGGTGTCGAAATTGACGATAGACGTTTGGCTACTTACCGAAGTCCTGCCTACGACAAAGTCTTTTAATAGGGGAGAACTGTCAAATGCATCTCTGTCGGCGCTTCCATCGGCAGTAATAGTTAAACGAATAGCTTCATCAAGCATAACCGGATTTCGGTCAATGGTTGCTTCCACTGAATTTACATCGGCATAGGCAGCCGCGCTAATGAGTAGCGTTAGTAAAAAAATTATTCCTGTAGATTGTAATAAGGCTCTCATCTACCAATCACTCCGATTCGATGGCATACGTTGACGCTGACGTTTTTGTGCTTCTAATTGCATTTTTCGTTTTAATAAGAATGCCGGGTCGTCTGGCACGCGACGCATTAAACCTTCCATTCGCTGTAGTTCTTCTTTTTCAGCATCGGTAAGCTCCGATTCTTGACCTTGCATTGCTTGAGCTTCACGCTGTGCTTCTTGCTCGTCTTTTTGCGCTTGCTCACTATTTTGCTGCGTATTATCATGCTGTTCTGACTCTGCGTTTTGTTGCTGTGAGTCTGATGGTTCGTTCTCACCGTTCATTTCTGACTGGTCAGGCTGTTGAGAATTATCCCCACTATTTTGTTGTTCATCATTGGAAGGCTGCTGGTTTTGGTCAGACTGTTGGCTCTCTGCATCATCTTGTTGGCCATTTTGATCATTTGAACCATCTTGGTTGTTTTGATCCTCTGACTGCTGCTGGTTGTTATCAGCGCTATTTTGACCATTATCTTGGGCGTCATTTTGTTCGCCATCGTTACCATTTTCGCTCTGATTTTGCTCTTGCTGTTGTTGCTGCTGTTTCAGTAAATCCTCAACAATTTTTTTATTGATTTTCGCGTCTTCAAAATCAGGTGCTTCGTTTAAAGCATGCTCGTATTTCTTTATCGCTTCTTCAAGCTTTCCTAGTTTGGCCAGCGCATTTCCTTGATTGTACAGACTTTCAGTACCAGGAATATTCTTGTAAGCGTTAAGAGCGCCCTCATAGTCACCTGACTTAAATAGGGATGATGCTTTCCATGCTTCGCTGTTAAACTGGCCAACCGCGTCTTTGTATTTACCTCTTTGGTATTTATTCAAAGCTTCCTGGTTATCATTCATAAATGGCTTTTGCCACCATGCAAGCGGTTCAGTTTTATTTGCCGTTGCTGGCGTAGACTCTTCCACCATTGTCGTGCTTGGAATAGAGTGAGCGCCTTGAGGTGTACCAGCACTTTGTGCGGCATGGGCGTTTTTAACTATTGAAGGGCTTAACAGTCCAACTAATACGATGAATATTAAACCGCGTTTAAATGCGAAGGCCGCAAGTGGCAAAAGTAGCAGCAGTAAGTAAGGGCCGACTTCTTTCCACTGGTCTCCCTGCAAATTGCTCTCTTCCTCATCCTCTTCACTGTTACCTTTATCTAGCAGCGATACCGCGGCGAGAGCATCAATATCATTGTCGTCAGAAGTAAACGATTCAAAGCGACCACCACTTGATTTTACTACGCCTTTAACTGCGCCTTCATTTAGCTTTGGTATAACGATGCTACCGGTGAAGTCTTTCAGTAGTTCACCGCTTTGCTGTCGAATGGGCGCGCCTTCACTGGTTCCGACAGTAAGTGCATTTACCGTAAAAGGAATAGATGCTACATATTCTTGAAGTTCTTGCTGTTGCTCCAATTCTATACCGTCAGTAATCCAGTAGATCATGCCTGAGTTATAACCCGCATTGGTTAGCAGTTCAGCTGCACTTTCAATACCCAACAGCGGGTCGCTTCCGGGCACGGGCATTATCTCGGGTGAAAGACTGGGTATTAGCGTTGTAATATTCCCAGCATCTTCAGTGAGTGGACTGATTACAAACGCATCGCCAGCATAAGCAACCAAGCCCATTTCGCCCTCGCCGATGGCGTTGACTAAGTCTATGGCTTTGTATTTAGCCCTAGTCAGTCTATCTGGCGTCATATCGGTTGCACGCATCGAGAGCGACATATCGACTACGATAACGTGCCCCATTTTTAGCTGATAAACCGGCTGGGGCAGGCGCTCCCACGTTGGGCCAGCGAGTGCTATAACACTTAGAATCCAAACAAAAGCCAGCAACCACATAGGCGGCTTTGCACCTATTTCACTCTTTCCAATCACCATGTATTGGTAAAGGTGAGAAGGGATCACCGATTGCCAGCCAGATTGCTTAGCCGTGGTTTTTCTAATTGCAACCACAAGCAACATCAGGGGTATAAGTGCAAGAAACCATTCGTGGCGTAAAAAGTGAAAGTGATTTAAGAAGTCGAAATCCATTATTTCGTCTCCCTATTTGTTTGAGCTGCTTGTGCTGCATTAGCTGAGTTTAGCTGTTGCGTTGATATGTCATTTCGCTTTTGTGCGAACAAACGATATGAAGATACAAGAATCGTCGATAATGCCCACAGCGCCGACAATAAAAGTGCAGCTGCTAGGGGATAGTAAAACAGCGCGCTCAGCGGGCGCATTTTGCGGGTCTCGCCTTCGATAGGTTCAAGCGCATCAAGCTGTTGATAAATCGCCTGAAGTTCTTGGGCATTTCTGGCCCTAAAATATTGACCGCCGGTGGCGGTGGCAATATCCGTTAACATGCCTTCATCAAGTTCTTGCGATGGGTTTATCTGTCGGCTACCAAAAAAGCTTTGGATCAGCATTTTGTCTGCGCCCACGCCAATAGTGTATACCTTTACACCTTTGCTTATAGCCAATTCCTTGGCTTGCTCAGGCGTAATATTTCCTGCGGTGTTTTGTCCGTCGGTAAGAAGAATTAACACATTATTAGATTCATCCCGTTCGTCAAAACGCTTCACTGCTAGACCTATGGCGTCACCTATAGCCGTTTGTTCGCCAACTAATCCAATTACAGCTTCACTGAGAAGCGTTGAAACGGTGTCTCTGTCATAGGTAAGCGGCGCTTGAACGTAAGCGGTATCGGCAAATAAAATTAACCCAATCCTGTCGCCCACGCGGCGCTGAATAAAGTCATACACGACCGACTTAGTCATGGTCAAACGATTGACTTGTCTACCATTTAGCTGCATGTCATCTATCTTCATACTGCCAGATAAATCTACCGCTAACATCATTTCACGGCCTTCATTAGGTATGCTTACAGGTTCTCCTAACCATTGAGGGCGTGCGGCAGATGTTACCAGTAGCAACCATATCAAGCTACTTGCTACTAGCGGTATTTTTGTCTGTTTTAATTGGGTTTGTTCCGATACATCGCCAGGTCGCAAGCTGGGAACCCGCAGCGCGGCCATGGGCATGTCTTGTGTTTTTTTAGAAAGCAGGCGTACCAAAATAGGTAAAGGGAGCGTAAAGAAAACCCACCACCAAGCAAAGTTAAGCATGATGCGGCTCCTTTTCGTTTTCAGGGGGAAGGCCGTTCACCGCCTGCTTATTTTTCGGAAGCTTCGCTTTTAAAAGCCAATTTTTTACCGCCCCTTTGCAGGTTTCAAAGTCACTTGGGTTCGGGGAGGCTTGATAAACATTGTTTACTAGTTTTGCTAAACCGCCTTCAAGTTCTTTATCGCTGCTTTTTAAAGACGATGTTAAGAACGCTTGCCATTGTTTACCATATAGCCCTGCGACTTGCTGAGTAGAGTAATAGCTCATGGCGGTGCGTTTCAGTACAGAGTTTAATCTTACAGGCCAATTGCTTTGTTGTGCTGAAACTGATTCGAGTAATGCTAATGCTTGCTTACGAGGCTTGTTATGCCGTATGTGAGCAGAAATAGCTTTGTAGAGGCCAAATAACACCAATAAAACCACGGCGATAAGTGCCCACCACCCCCAATCTAACGGCCAAACACTAACCTCATTAGGTACGTGTATATCGCGCAGCTGGGCGAGGGGGGCTTGCTGCTGAGGCGCTGACGGCATTTGATTTGCTGGTGGCACCGATTGAGCCGTTGATTGGGCATAACTAGATAAGAAATTTGATAAAAAGTTGGTTGAAAGGTTATTGCTTTGCATTAATTAAGCTCCAACCGTTGTTCTTGTTGCATACTCTGAAGCTGTTCATCTAACGGAAGACCAGCGTTCACACTGAATCTAGCGATGTTATTTTTACGTAATGTATCGTAAATTGCGCTGTTTTGTTCATTTCGCCATTTTTGATATTGCTGCTGTTCGGTATTGTCACCTAGAACCCAGCGCTGTTGATTTTGACCGTCTGAAACGCCAACAGTTTGTAGTGAACTAGTTTGTGGCAACGCATGTTCGATGGGGTCATGAATCACAATAGCTCTCACTTCACAATGGCGGGTTAAATGACTTAAATGCTGAACAGCCTGGCTGTTTAAATGCTGAAAATCTGATACCAGGTAAACTAAGCTTCCTGGCCTAGCTAAACGCCTTGCACGGGCACAAGCATCAGCGAAAGCTTGTTCGTCTTTTGCTTTATTAGCCTTTAACTGCGTGCTTTGTTCATGTAGTGCCATAAGTTCATGGCAAACGTGGAGTACGGCTTTCTTGCGAGTAAGGGGTTTAATTTCTTTGTGCTGTTGCTGATTAAATACCAAGGCGCCAACCTTATCGCCGCGAGCGGCTGCAGACCAGCTAATCAGTGAAGATACATGTGCGGCCTGAACTGCTTTGGTAAGCAGTTGCGTACCAAAAGCCATTGAAGGCAGATAGTCACAAAAAAGAAAAACCGGGCGCTCCCGCTCTTCCCGATATACTTTGGTGTGGGTTTTACCTGTACGCGCAGTCACACGCCAATCAATAGCACGAATATCGTCACCGGGTTGGTAATGACGGGCTTCGTCAAACTCCATGCCTCGGCCTTTGTGCTTGGTTAAATAACTCCCAGCAAGTTTGGCTTGCGGCATTCGTTTTGGGGCCAAGCTAAAAAGCTTGGCCAACTGCTGGTAGCGAAGTAACTCCGCGCTTGATAGCGAGATACCGTCACATTGCAGCTTTTTCAGCTGCGCTTGCACATTCACCATAGCTTAAGGAACTGCGACAGTAGCAACAATTTTATCAAGTACATCGTTAATCGTTATACCTTCTGCCTCGGCCTGATAAGACAAAATAATACGATGTCGAAGTACGTTATGAACAACGGCTTGGATGTCGTCAGGACCAACGAAATCTCTGCCGCTAAGCCATGCGTGGGCGCGCGCACAGCGGTCTAAGCTGATGGTGGCGCGAGGGCTTGTTCCCATCGCTATCCACTGGCCTAATTCTGCATCAAAACTCGCTGGCTGACGGGTAGCCATGATTAGTTGTACCAAGTATTGCTCTAACTCTGGCGCCATGTATAAGGACAGAGCTTCTTTACGTGACGTAAAAATATCATCTTGAGTCAGCGTAGGTGGCGTAATAGGCGGCTCTGACAGGGCTTCCCCACGAGTTAAACGCAGTATCTCTAACTCGGTCTCGGCACCTGGATAATCTATGTCTACATGCATTAAGAAACGGTCTAACTGCGCTTCTGGAAGCGGGTACGTTCCTTCCTGCTCTAACGGGTTTTGCGTTGCCATAACCAAAAATAGCGGAGGAAGCGGGTAAGTTTTACTGCCCACGGTTATCTGACGTTCTGCCATTGCCTCAAGCAGGGCTGACTGTACCTTTGCCGGTGCACGGTTGATTTCGTCAGCTAAAACAAGGTTATGAAAAAGTGGCCCTTTTTGAAAAACAAATTCGCCGGTCTCAGGACGATAAATATCTGTCCCGGTCAAGTCGGCGGGTAAAAGGTCTGGGGTAAACTGCACGCGATGGAAATCACCATCAATACCGTTAGCGAGAGCATTGATTGCGCGTGTTTTTGCAAGTCCTGGAGGTCCTTCTACTAAAAGGTGGCCATCGGCCAAAAGAGCGATAAGAAGGCTTTTGGTTAACGCGCCCTGACCAATAATCTGCTGGTCTAAATAAGCGTGTAACTGTTGAAACTGCGCTGCTGCCATAATGCAAAATTTCCGTTTGAGTTCTCGTTATCAGGAAGTGTCAGTTGGACAATAGGGTCAATTCACCGATTAAAAAGTGATCGCCTTGGTAAAAAGTGAATTAATAAACCTTTAGATAGTCACACTTTACCCTAATCACAATGACACAAAACAGACTTCCATTTCCATATAAGGTTCATTCTATCTTTCTTCAAGTCGTTAAATAGCAATAAAAATGCGATATGTAGTAGGGCATTGAAAAAGTTAATTGGGACGCTGCGGTTTATTTTACAGTCGACTTAGATTTTACGGGTGACTTAAGCAACTAATGAAACCAATCGTTTCATTTATATTGTCCTTTACCCTGCATTATTTGCTATTTTGTTCATTGTTTGTAAAAATCGGGTTTATTACAGGTCAGACCACTTTGTAGCAACAAGCTAATTGCGAAGTTGGTCAACAATTTAGGTGCATTATGGCAACAAAACAATCAGTTACTACCCGAGAGGGTGATCGCATCGCCATTGTCGCGGGGTTGCGTACTCCGTTTGCGAAAATGGCTACATACTTCCACGGCGTACCGGCTGTTGATTTAGGTAAAATGGTCGTAAACGAACTTCTCGTTCGCCATGGTGTTCAGAAAGAGTGGGTTGACCAGGTTGTTTACGGTCAGGTTGTGCAAATGCCTGAGGCGCCAAACATTGCCCGCGAAATTGTCCTTGGTACAGGCATGAATGTTCACACCGACGCTTACAGTGTATCTCGCGCTTGTGCGACGAGTTTTCAGTCTACAGTTAACATTGCAGAAAGCATGATGGCCGGTACGGTCCAAGTGGGTATCGCAGGTGGTGCAGATTCAACGTCGGTATCACCTATCGGCGTGTCTAAGAACCTTGCACGCGCTTTAGTAGATTTGCAGAAAACTAAAACACTTGGCCAAAAGCTAAATATCTTTAAGCGCTTAAGCCTGAAAGATCTGGCGCCAGTTCCACCAGCAGTTGCTGAATACTCTACCGGTTTGTCGATGGGGCAAACTGCAGAGCAAATGGCAAAAACACATCAAATTTCTCGTGAAGAGCAAGATAAACTAGCGCATCGCTCACATAGCCTAGCTGCTGAAAGCTGGGAAGCAGGTAAATTGTCTAGCGAGGTCATGACAGCTTACGCAGAACCTTACAAAGGTGCGCTTGAGCGCGATAATAACGTGCGTTTCGATTCAAAGCTTGAAGGCTACGCGAAACTTCGCCCAGTGTTTGATAAAAAATATGGCTCGGTAACTGCCGCTAATGCAACACCGCTAACAGACGGTGCTTCTGCGGTAATTATGATGACAGAAAGCAGAGCCAAAGAATTGGGCTATACGCCGCTAGGCTACATTAAGAGCTATGCCTTCTCTGCAATCGATGTATGGGAAGACATGTTAATGGGGCCGTCATACGCGACACCTATCGCGCTAGACCGCGCGGGCATGACGCTAAACGACCTAACGCTAATTGAAATGCACGAAGCTTTCGCAGCACAGACCCTGGCGAACGTTAAGATGTTTGCAAGTGATAAGTTTGCAAAAGAGAAACTAGGCCGCGACAAAGCCACAGGCGAAATCGACATGGATAAGTTCAACGTAATGGGAAGCTCAATTGCTTATGGTCACCCGTTTGCGGCAACTGGTACGCGTATGATTACGCAAATGCTAAACGAGCTGAATCGCCGCGGCGGTGGCACAGGTCTATTGACGGCATGTGCTGCAGGCGGTCTAGGTGCGGCAATGATTGTGGAGACAGAATAATATGAGTCAGGAACAAGAAATGACAAATGAAGTTCAGCCAGCATCAGGCGCATTTACGCTAACTAAGCAAGACAATGGCGTTGCCATTCTTAGCATGGACGTACCTGGCGAAAGTATGAATACGCTTAAAGCTGAGTTTGGCGATGAAATATCAGCCATGCTCGACGACATTGAGCGTGACAGCAGTATTAAAGGTGTTGTGTTAACAAGTGGTAAGCCCAGCTCATTCGTCGCTGGTGCTGATATTACCATGCTTGCAGCGTGTAAAACTGCTGAGGATGCAACGACTATAGCAGCGGGTGGACAAGCTATTTTCGATAGAATCGAAAACATGAAAGCTACTTTCGTTGCAGCGATTCACGGCCCAGCGTTAGGTGGTGGTTTAGAGCTAGCGCTTGCGTGTCACTATCGCGTTTGTACCGATTCATCAAGCACTCAGGTAGGTCTACCTGAGGTGCAGCTTGGGCTATTGCCAGGCAGTGGCGGTACACAGCGTCTTCCACGTCTTATTGGTATCCAGCAAGCTATGAAAATGATGCTTACTGGCTCACCTGCGCGCGCCAAGCAAGCTAAAAAATACGGCATTGTTGATGAAGTCGTTCCGCATAGCGTGCTTTTGAAAGTAGCAGAACAGTTTGCGCTTAAACGCAAGCCAGAGCGTGAAGCGCCGCAAAAGAGCGTAATGGACAAAATGTTAGAAAAAACAGGCCAAGGCCGAAACATGATGTTCAAAAAAGCTCGTGAAGCGACGTTTGCTAAAACCAAAGGCAACTATCCTGCGCCGGGCTACATTATTGACGTTATTGAGACGGGCATGAATGAAGGAATGAAAGCTGGGCTTAGAGCTGAAGCTGAAGCCTTTGGTAAGCTTGTTATGACGCCGGAATCTTTCCAGCTTCGTCAGATTTTCTTTGCTACAACTGAAATGAAGAAAGAAAACGGCGTTGAAGGTGTTAAACCTGAAAAGATGAAGAAAGTCGGTGTGCTTGGCGGTGGTTTGATGGGCGGTGGTATCGCTTATGTTACCTCGACTAAAGCCGGTGTACCTGTGCGCATTAAAGACGTACGTGCCGATGGCATCGCAAACGCGATGAAATATAGCTACGACATTCTAAATAAAAAGGTGAAGAAGCGTTTCATGCGAAATAGCGAAATGCAGAAGCAGTTAGCGCTTCTTACCGGTACGCTGGATTACAGCGGCTACCAAGACGCGGATATTGTGGTTGAAGCGGTATTTGAAGATTTAGATCTTAAGCAAAAGATGGTGTCGGATATTGAAGAAAACTGCAAAGAAAGCACAATCTTCGCATCGAATACTTCGTCTATTCCAATTACACAGATTGCGGCGAAAGCGGCACGCCCCGAAAACGTGATTGGTCTTCATTACTTTTCGCCTGTCGACAAAATGCCGTTGGCTGAAGTTATCGCACACGACAAAACGTCGGACCAAGTCATTTCATCTACGGTAGAGTTTGCGAAGAAGCAAGGCAAAACGCCCGTTGTTGTTAAAGACGGTGCGGGTTTCTATGTGAATCGTATTTTGGCACCTTACATGAACGAAGCGGCAAACTTGATTCTGGATGGTGAACCAATTGAGCACATCGACAAGTCTTTGGTTAAGTTTGGCTTCCCTGTGGGCCCTGTGAAACTGCTTGATGAAGTGGGCATTGATGTAGGTACTAAGATCATTCCATTCCTTGTAGAGGCATTTGGCGAGCGTTTCACTGCGCCAAGCGCGTTTGATAAAGTGCTAGCAGATGGCAGAAAAGGTAAGAAGAACCAAAAAGGATTTTATTCTTACGAGGGTAAGAAGCCAGGCAAAGAAGTGGATGAATCAATCTACGAATTACTTGGGCTATCACCATCTGCTAAGTTAAGTGAAAAAGAAGTTGCCGAGCGCTGCGTGCTTATGATGTTAAATGAAGCTGCACGCTGTTTAGACGAAGGTGTTATCCGCAGTGCCCGCGATGGCGACATTGGTGCTATCTTCGGAATTGGATTCCCTCCTTTCTTAGGTGGCCCATTCCGCTACATGGACACTCTTGGTATTAAACACCTAGTTGCTCGATTAAACCATTATGCTACCGCCGTAGGTGATAAGTTTGCGCCTGCCGACGTGTTAGTGAAAATGGCAGAAAATGATCAAAAGTTTTATAGCTAAGTTTACAAAATGTTAAAAACCGGGCGTTGCCCGGTTTTTTTATGCCTATCATTTATTTTGGCTGGTTTATTGTCCTATTTTGAGTAGAATCTGCGTGATTAAAAAATAAACGTGTCAAAATGTTGGCGTCAATTATCAGTGACTTAGCGTTATTAATTGGTGAGAGCTAATAACTCTACATCGTTAGGTTAAACCGTTGGAGGCAGTGTGATTTCACTCGTAGTATTAAGCGTAATTTTTTCTCTGTATTTTTATGTAGAAGCGTTTAAATGGGGAATGAATGCGAAGAAGTGGGCGCTTGCTGGTCTTATTTTAGGCCCTGTTTTGCTGCCTATGTTTTCTATCTCTCGACACCTGCACTGGCGCAATGCTGTGGGGTTCAATAATCTTTATATTGCCGCGTAGACTTATCGATTACGTTATCCACTAACGGCAGGTCCATTTTTCAGGTATAAAAAAAGAGAGTATCCACTCTCTTTTTTTGGAAATCGTTTCAACTTCAATTAGAAGCCTACGCCACCACCGTGACCGCCACCAGTTTGAGGTCTTACATACTCTAGCTGAGTAGTAGTCTCTTTTTGCGACTCAGGAGCCTGTTTAGCGCCTTCTTGCTTATCGGCAGCAACTGGGGTAGCGGTAGAAAGTACTAGTGCAACTGCGTACTCTTTTAACATGTTAATTTCCTCTGATTTTTTGAACGAACAAACAAAGCCGATTTTTTATATTTGTTACCGGCAATCTAGTTAATGCTAGTTATGTGCCAATATGTAGAGTTTTTTATAAATTGTTATGAATCAAAGGGTTGCGGGTTTCTCAAGGGCTGCTGAGAGCAGAAGGAAAAGCTAGCGCCATAATAATGGCACTAAAGTCTAATATACGAAGGTGGTAAGGGAAGAATTTTGCCTTAGCTTGCCGCTTAAAGAATGCTAGAAGGGTGAAAAGTGCCCCTCTGGAAAGAACGTTGAAGGGCAATGAAAGCATTAGTACTGAGCGTTAGTACTGGCTACTACCTAATAGGGTATGTAGCTTTTGATTTTCGGTAAGCAGCTTTTCAAAACGCTCTGCATTTAATGGGCGGCTGTACAGAAAGCCCTGCAGCATTTCGCAGTCATAGCGGCGCAGTATGTCGAGTTGTGATTCTTCCTCCACACCTTCCGCTACCACTTTAAGACCTAAATTGTGGGCAATATTGATAATGGCTGCAGCCATGTGCCTGTCTACATTGCTTTTAGCAATATCATCAATAAAGGCTTTGTCGATTTTTAAGGTGTTAAGTGGGAAACGTTTTAAGTACGCGAGTGATGAGTAGCCTGTACCAAAATCGTCTAGCGCTAAGTGAATGCCCCGCTCGCGAAGTCGTGTCATCATTTGAAGGCCGTTTTCAGGGCTTTCCATAAGCGTGCCTTCGGTAATTTCGCATTCTAGATGCAGCGGTGATAGGCCTACATCACTTAATATTTTATTTATTCTGTCATCTAGGTCTGGCAGTTCGAACTGCTTGGCTGATATATTCACGGCTACACGACCGCTAAACAACCCTTGATTTACCCAGCGTTTGGTATCAGCGCAGGCTTTGCGAAGTACCTGCTCACCAATTTCAATAATTTGACCGGTTTGCTCTGCTAACGGTATAAATTGTCCAGGGCTTACTATGCCTTTTTGCGGGTGTTCAAAACGCACTAGCGCTTCCATGCTGACTAACTTGCCCGAAGCAATATCCACTTTAGGCTGATAGTAAACGGTGAACAGATCGTCTTTAATCCCTTGGCGAATTAAATTCTCAATTTGCAGCTGCCTAACCGCATTTTGATTCATTTCACCACTAAAAAACTGATAGCTGTTGCCGCCGTTGTTTTTAGCAAAGTACATAGCCGTATCTGCGTTTTTAAGCATTTCCTGGGGGGATTCACCGTCATCAGGGTAAAAGGCAATACCAATACTCGCGCCCAGCACAAACTCTTGTTTATTGATAATAAAGGGGCGCGATAAGGTGTCTAATAAGCTTTGTGCATAGTGGGTTACCGTATGAATATCAGCATTATCTTCCATCAATATACTGAATTCATCACCTCCCAGTCGGTAGCAAGTGGCATTTTTGCCCGTAATACGCTGTAGTCGTTTAGCAATTTGCTTAATTAAAATATCGCCAGTTTGATGGCCCAGCGAGTCGTTTATCTTTTTAAAGTTATCCATATCCAAGCACAGAAGAGAGTGGGCGCTGGATTTACGCACTAAGTTCTGATGACTGGCTTGGAAGAACGAACGGTTAGGCAATTCGGTCAACGGGTCAACATTAGCAAGCTTCAAGAGTTCTTTTTCAGTACTCTTACGCGACGTAATATCGCTGAAAACGCCTACAAAATGACTAATTTTTCCGTCTTCATCGTGCACGGCATCAATATTTAGCTCCATTTCGTAGCGCTCGCCGTTTACTCGTACGCTCTCTACTTCACCCGACCAGTTGCCTTTGGATTTAAGGGTTTTCTTTATTTCCTCGGTAAAAGCATCGGGGTATAAATGAAAGTGCATGTAGCTGGCAAGGGCTTGGTCGCGGGTTTCTCCGGTATAGCTGCAGTAGGCGTTGTTAACGCTGATAAACCTAAATTGGGTATTGGTAATAAATACCCCTTCGGAAATGTTCTCTATAGAGCGCTTAAACAGGTTAAGCTGTTCTTCTGCTTCTTTTAGGTGGTGAATATTTTTGAGTGTACCTGTCATACGCACCGGCTGCTCATTATGGTCACGCTCTACCACTTTTCCGCGATCGAGGATCCAGATCCAATGATTTTTAAACGTCTTGGCACGGTAGGCCAATTCATAAAAATCACTGTTTCCCTCTAAATGCTCTCTGAGTGCGGATTTGACTCGGATAATGTCGTTAGGGTGAATGTTGGCATCGTAAGCGCCGGTAGTGCGTATATCGTCTTGAGGGAAATCCAGCGTCCCCCAGGTGTTTGCACGATATACCTGTCCTCGATACACATCCCAGTCCCACAATTCGTCACCTGAACTCCATAGGGTGAGCTTTAATCGCTCTTCCGACTCCTTGATAGCAAGCTGATTTGCCTTTCTTATTTGGTACTGACGAATAATAAAGGCAAGTATCGCTAACGCGATTAAACAATAAAACACAAGGGCAACGGTATGAAGCCAAGGGGGGCGTTCTATGGTTATTTTTAAACTTCTACTGTCAGACCAAGCTTTACCTGGCTCTTTCGCTTGTACTGAAAACGTATAGTTACCAAAAGAAATATTATTAAACTGAGCAGTACGTTCTTTGTCGACATAGACCCAGTCACTCTCAAAACCGCTAAGCTTATACCTATAAGTCACTTGGTCTGGGTAAACCGGATTAACAAGCCCAAACGAAATACTGAAGCGGGTTTCGTCGTGCTTTAGCGCTAGCTGTTCTTCGTAAGTGATATTTTCCTTTAGCGATAAGTAATTCGAAGTTTCGTCGTTTTCAATTTGTTTTTGCCTAGCTTTTGCAAATGAGCCAAACACACTTACTTGGTAAAGTTGGGGAGGGAGAGTCTGCTCAACTTGGTCACTCGTGCTGATAGCCTGCTTCGAAATTTTAACAAAACCTTTATTGCCGCCAAAATAAATCGTTTTGTCAGTGGTAGCAATAACTGCGCCTTCGCCAAGAGAGTTAAATTCCAACTGAGCATTGGGAATGCTGTCCGCCTCTCTTAATGTAGGTAAGTGAACTTTGTGGACGCCTTTAGCATCAGAATACCAGATGCTATTGTCTACCGCTGTCGTTGAAGTAATAAAACCACTTTGATTGTATCTCTTTTGTTTATTGACTAAAGAAAAACTATTTTTATCTAATTGAATAACGCCATCGGAGCGCGTTGTTAACCAGAAGCCAGACGACGTTTCGTGTACGCCATAGACCACAGAGTTAATGCCGTTGGACGAATCTAGCACTTGAATGGCCTTGCCTTTATTAACTGAGTATATAACTAGCTTTTCACCAGCCCTAAACCAAATGTTATTATCGTTATCCTCATATATCGCTAGGATATCTTTAGTTTTTTCAGTTGGTGCTGTCTTAATAATTTCTACGTTTTTAACTTCTTCAGAAATAGGAGGGGTGCTTATGGAGTAGACATGTCCAACACCTACTTGCAACCAAATCGCGGAGTCGCCCTTGAATATATAGTCGATAAATGACCCCTTGAAATACTCGCGAACTAAAGCCAAACCATCTTCTGTTTTTTGGAATACAAGCAAGCCCGTAGACGAAGCAATCCAGATATTATCTTGTTCATCAATTTCAATGTCCCAGTAGTGTATGGCGGGGTCCATCTCTTCGAAAAACTTGAAAAAGGATACCTTGCCAGTTTCTCGAGAAATTTTACCTAGCCCTTTTTGCTGAGAAATTAGGTAGAGTGTTTCATCGCTGCTTTCTGCAAAGCCCCACAGGGTAGAGTAATTATCGTCGCTGTGGCGCTCGGAGTTATAAACAGGTTGAAAATGTACACTGGCATATTCGGGGTGATATTTAAAAGCGCCCCGATGAAAGGTGGCGGCCCATACTACACCCGTACGGTCTTCAATTACTCGCATTACGATGGCTGAGGGGATACCAGTTGTACTGTATGTGTCTGAGTTTAAATGCAAGAAATCAGGGCGATAATCGGGTGATATATTTGCTCCAGCAGCATCCGATAATAAAAACAGTCCAATATAAGTGCCCACCCAAATATCTTTACCTATCACAGAGATTGAGAAAGAATTAACCTCTTCGGTGACGCCCAAGTCATCGCTTTCAATCCGCTTTAAAATGCGGCCGTTAGAGGCTAAAACGATAAGGCCCTCATTCGTCGCTAGCCAATAATTCCCGTTAATTACTGTGATATCGTGCAGCGCACGTATATCTAAAGAAACTCCCCAGGGATTGACTTTGCTTGCGTTGTGCACCTCCAGCGTTTCAGTGTCTATCAAGGCCGCGCCGAATTTATTGGAGCCTACCCATATACGATTTGCCTCTTCAAAAATTACTTTTATGAAACTTTCTTCTTTAAAGACTTGAGTGAAAACGCTGATTTGAGACGTTTGTTTTGAATAGCGGTAAAGGAATTTGCGGTCAGCGAAAAGGATGTCGCCATTTTTCGCTTCTGAAATTGCAGTAATTAAGTCTGTCTTTATCACAGAGTTGCTTCTATCGAAGACTTTAAAACTGTCTGATTCTGGCTGATAAAGCGCTAGCCCTGAATGGGTTCCTACCCACAGCTGTCCTTCTGAGTCGACAAACAAAGTTTGAATATAACCGGACGGTAGGGAATTAGGGTCGACATCTGACGGGTGGTATTGCTTTACGTCATAACCCGAATAGCGGTTGAGGCCATTTGACGTCGCAAGCCAAATAAAACCCATATGGTCTTCCACAATGTCTAGCACTGCGGTGTCTGATAGGCCGTGTTGCTTATTTAATTCTGTGAAATGAAGATCAGAAACTTCTATCGCCTTCGCAGGATTACAGAGAAATCCTGACAAAGCCAACGAGAAAAGCAGCATTGAATAGATTAGGGTTGAGCGCACCTATACACCTTTGGCATACGCCATTTATTATTTTTTTATTTTTTACTGGCAGCATCCCTAACAACCAGAATAATAAATATGCCGAATTAACTGAGCCTCTACAAGGACTTTTTAGAGTTAGAAGGGGTGTTGGGTCACTTATTAAGCAACTTCACGTAAATCCGGTGTCTATTTATCGACATATTAGTCAAAAACTTGACGTTTAAATCGCAGGTTCGCATCTGTTTTCTGTAAAATGCTGACAGAAGAGGGAGTATTACAAACAAATTTGAAGTCTTTCATACAATAAAGGCGGCAGACTTTCCGCTTAATTAAGGCGATAAACCAGCCCTTATCAGGGCGCTAAACTAACCTTCATTAGCGCGCTATACTCAGTGGCATTGTGCTCAGTAGTACGGTATCTCTTGTTTGAAGTGGGAAATACTATTTATTGTACGCTTCTCTTGAGTTGGAATTTCCTCAAACTTTCCTTTTGAAAACAGGACAAGCTCTCCACAGCGTTCGCGCTTGGCAAGTTGCTGCGCAAAATCTTGGATCTCTTCAAAACTTAGCTCTTTCACTCGCTCTGCTAATTTAACGTTTCTGTTAAACCCTAAGTCTTGTGTACCTAAACTCACCCATAGTCGCTGAGATTTCATGGACAGCGTTAGGTCTCGTTCCTCTAGCTGTTTTATTAAGTTTTGTTGAATCGTCGGCCAGTAGAAGCGATAGAACTCAATTTCATTTAGCTGCTGAAACAGAAATTCCGTCATAGCATCTAACAAATTTTTCGGGCTACATTGCGGGCTTTGAATGTAGAAGGCCATACCAGGGTGCTGATTGTGCGGAACGTAGCCAGTTCCCACGATATAACCTAATTGCTGTTCTGTTCTCAAAGAATTGAAAAACGGAGCGGCTAGCATTTGCTCTAGTACCATACAAAGCGCTGTGTCGGTTAAGCTCGGTGAGGGGGCTTGAAGATAGAGTACTACCGCTGCGTCATCGTGCTTACAAAGCACTTCATGGTAAAGCGTGCCCCCCACGGGAAGTTTAGATACAGCTCGTGAAAGCGGGCCGCCGCGGGCATTTGTGCACTGCTCATAAAGATTCATTGAAAAAGCTTTTGCCTCTTCGCTAGCCCAGTTTCCGTGCATAAATGCTTCAATAAAGTAATGCCCGAAAGCGCGACTCCTGCAATTGAGCATTTGCTCAAAGTTGATACTGTCTATTACATCTAATAGCTCTACTGGCGCCTGAGTGTTGCGCTGGATAAGTACGCTCAATCTGGAAAATAAGCGGTTAGTGGGCTTATTTAGTAGCGAGTTGTGTAGGCTTTGAATTTGCAACGCTTTGTGATGCTCAAAGGTTTTTTCATCAGGTATGAAATCAAGCACCGCAGCGAGAAGCTGATTGGCCAATAACGTTTGTTGATTAGTGAAGCCTCGGGTGTGAAGTGTAAATCCCGCCTGATGTCCGTATATACGATAATGCAGGCCCGCTATTTCGGCTCTATAATATTTCGCCTGCAGGTAATCATTTAACGCGCCAAGCCATATACGTTTTGCAGCAACAGCGAGTAAAGAGTCAGAAAATTCCGCTACGTCAAAAGAGATATAAATATCGCCTTTGGGGCTATGGAACTGCTGGTCTTGAGCAAACCAAAAACGATAACCGCCATTATCCACCAACTTATTAGGAACATTGAAGCCAGTCTCGGGCAATATTAGGCTGTATTCGTTTGCTAAATAAGGGTTGGGTGGGGGAAGCTGTAATTCACTAATAGCCTTTGGTGAAGCAAGCTTTTGCAAAAGTGCGGGATCAATTTTCTCTACACTGTATTCCGCCTCGTAGAACGCGCACACTTGTGTGGTTTTTACGTCTTTCGAAATAACTTTCAGACGAATGTTATCTGGAGTGAAATAGGATAAAGCGTGTTCAATAACGTTTTTGTCATAGCTGTCTATGGTCGAGCGAAGTTTACCTAATTCGTCTTGGCCAAAAATAAACTGGTGCTGTGCGTATTCTGTTACCACGCTAAGTGGCTTGATATTCTCTTCGTACTCAAGAGCTAGAGTATTTAACTTTGATTTTTCATGAAAGCGCCAATCTTCGTGGGATGCCTCTCGGATTACTGAGATATAGCTAAATAGTGCTTCCAATACACCGTTTTTGTTTTCCAATCCGTTTTGAGTAAGCTGGAAACTCACATTGAAGTCTTTAAACTTGTCTCCCTCAATACCCGAGCCGGCAATAAGATTAAGCGCCCAGTCCTTTTCTTTAAGGTAGGCTAGTAAACTACCTTCGCCCTCATCGCCAATTAAATGGCTAATATAGTTTAACGGCTTTGTTTTATAGTCATTTTGTAAAGCCGGTAGGGCAAACGTCACTATCATCCGCTTTGCTGACTGTAGCGGATGTATGTTAATTCGTATCCCCAATTCATTTTCGGTGTAAAGTGCTGGCCAGTCATCTGACGCTAACTGTCCTGCCGGCATACTGGCAAAACATTGATGCACTAATGCCTCAAGCTGAGGTAAAGGCATAGTGCTAGCAATACACAGGCACATGTTTTTTGCACAATAATAAGTTTGATGAAGTGCTTTGAGTTGTTGCTTTAGCGCAGCGCATCCATGTTGAGAAAAGGTATCGCTGTTACCTACTGAGAACTTAGCGAAAGGGTGCTTTGGATTACAGGTTTCCTTGTGGATTTGGTAAAGGCGACGAAGGTCATCTTTTTTCTTAAACTCAAATTCCGCATGAATGTTTTTTATTTCGTTGTTGAGCGCTTCTTCTTCAAATAAGGGCTGTCTAAGCATATCCGCAAAGGCAGGTAAGGTCTGCGCAATCGCGTCACTACTACAATTAAAGTGGTAGTTGGCGTATTCGGTACCAGTCCAAGCGTTTATGCTGCCCCCGTGCTGTTCAATAAAGCCATTTATTGCATTAGGTTTGGGTAAGTGCCGGCTCCCCATGAAAAGCATGTGTTCTAAAAGGTGAGCTAATCCCTGACAATCGTTGGGGTCGTAGAAATGTCCTGCCCGTACCGCCATAGAAACAAAAGACTCATTTGCCTCAGGCGTATGGCACAGCATAACACGCAGGCCGTTGGGCAAAGTTATGTGGTGCGCGTTTTCTAATTTGATCGAGTTATTCACATTTTCTCATATATGGTCAAAGGCACCTTACTGCTGGAGCATCTATTAAGATAATCTTCACAAAACCTTAAATAATAGTCGAGAATTCTCATTATTCACGGTTTAGCGCTAGGCGTAGATTCAGCTCTCTGATATCTTTAGCGTACTTTCATTAATACTATGCGCAATGTTATGTCAGGTCAAAGTAGCAACGACGACATTTATCTTTTCATTATGCGTCACGGTGAAGCAGAAGCACCTCGACTCGATGACAAAAGTAGACAGCTCACGTCAGTAGGCCGAGAACAGGCCAAGTCGGCAGCTCTGTGGTTAAAAGACCAGTATTGTACAGAGGGTATTGTTGATTTAGCTCTTGTAAGCCCCTATCGCAGAGCAAAACAAACCTTCGACATGGTGTCGCTAGACGTTGAAGCGGGTAAAGTAGAAAGTAATGAAGATATTGTTCCAGAGGGCTCGCCGCGATTGGTAAGTGACTATATTGACGGTCTGCTTCACGCAGCCGTAAATTCTAAAAAGCCCATTAAAAAGCTGCTTGTCGTTAGCCACATGCCGCTTGTTAGTTATCTGGTGGATGAGCTCTGCCAGTCTTATACCACCAGCTTGTTTTCGACAGCCTCAATAGCCGTTGTAAAGTACTCGCTGCAAGAACATAAGGGCACCTTAATTAAGCATTACCAAGGTTTCTAAAATCGCCCACCTATTCCCAGTTTAATCAACAATATTTGAACAAATAATAGTTAAGTATATTTCCATCCGGTCGATAGTCTCTTTGAGAGTGTCAAAGTTTATTCTATTGAAGGGTTGGGAAATGGACAGCAAATCTATTCCTGAGCTCCTTAAGCGTTCATTGCAATCGCATATGGCGGAGGCTGATTTACGTGAAGATGAGGAGACGCAGGATATTATTGCCAAGTTATCTGAACTATCAGATAAAGTCGCTGCCGCGAAAGCGAGAGCGCTGGCAAATCGCGCGCAGCGTCTAGCTGATGAAGCAAAAGGCTAACTGATAGGGCCGAAAATACGATAAGCGCCACATCGCTTAGTGGTCGCTGTTCGACTCTTTAGGTGCAATATAATACTCCGGCATTACTCTGACGGTTTTTATCATGCTTTCTGATATATCGACTATTTCAAGTGGATAGCCCGCTAAACGAACGCTGACCTTGTTTTCAGGAATATCTTCAAGATACTCGAGCAATAGACCGTTAAGGGTTTTTGGCCCTTCAGTTGGTAATTTCCAGTCCATTTCTCGGTTTAATTCACGCACGTTTGCACTTCCGTCAACCAGTACCGAACCATCTTGCTGTACATGGGCTTCTTTACTGTGATCGGGAACCATACTGGTCGTGAAGTCACCAATAATTTCTTCTAAAATATCTTCCAAAGTGACCAGGCCCATAATATCGCCATACTCATCAACCACTAATGCAATGCGCTCTTTCTCTGCTTGAAACTTATACATAAGCGTATGCAGTGGCGTAGATTCGGGGGTGTAGTAAATCTCCCGTACTGCGCGAAGTAGACTCGACTTGGTAAACTGATCTTTCGATAAAAGTCGCAGAGCATCACGCACATGCACAAACCCCACGGCATCATCGACACTATCACGATATAACAACACTCGGGTGTGCTGTGCATGGGTCAGCGCTTTCTGAATTTTCTTCCAATCATCATTAATATCGATGGCAAAAATCTCAGCGCGAGGCACCATGATATCTTCGGCAGTGACGCTTTCTAAGTCCAGAATACTGACCAACATGTCCTGGTGACGTTTAGGGATCATGGCGCCTGCTTCAAATACAACGGTTCTCAACTCTTCTCTACTTAACGAATCGTCATTGCCATTTGCTGGGCTAATTTTGAGCAGTGCAAGAATACCATTGGTAATACCGTTGATAGCGGCTACAAAAGGGTAAAGTAGCGTGAGTAATGGAAGAAGAATAATAGAACTCGGGAAGGCTATTTTTTCTGGGTAAAGTGCCGCCAGCGTTTTCGGTGTGACTTCTGCAAAAATCAGCAGAACTAGCGTTAGGCCAAAGGTTGCAGCGAACAGCCCCCAGTAGTCACCAAATAGGCGAATACAAAGTATGGTGGCAAGCGAAGAAGCCGCAATGTTAACAAGGTTGTTACCGATGAGGATGAGGCCGATAAGGCGGTCTGGTCGCTCCAAAAGCTTAGCAACACGCATAGCCGAGCGGTTGCCTTCTCCTTGCAAGTGCTTGAGTCGATAGCGGTTTATCGACATCATGCCTGTTTCTGAACTAGAGAAATACGCAGATAGTAATATGAGTACGCCGAGCGCGATAAACAGCGTACTCGTTGATATGTCGTCCAATTAGGGGGTTCCTATACAAACTAAGGCTTCAAATGTATTGATTTGAGGGATGAGTTTCAAGGGGAAATTGTTGATATCACCCTAAATACTCAGAAGGTTAAGCGTAATCTGAGAGCCACCTAGCAATGCGGTTGATAGTCTAGGCGGCTACAGATTACGTTATTTAGAGAAGAAACTCTCGTACCAACTTGCTACCAAAATAGGCAAGAGATAACAGCGTAACACCTAATACCGTCATCACAATGACTTGGCGTCCTCGCCATCCTCTTAGCTTCTGGCCTATCAGAAGAATAAGGAAAACCACAAGCGCAGCAGCGGAAAGCACTGTTTTATGTGCGTAGGTTTTGTTGAACATGTCTTCTAAGAAAACAAACCCGCTAATCAACGATACTGTTAATAGGCAGGTGCCCGCAAGCAACAGTTTAAACAATATATTCTCCACTAACATTAGAGGAGGTAGTGACGAATGGAGCAGCGCCGCACCTTTTTGTTTAAGCCTGTAGGTGATGTAAGACATTTGAAGTGCATATAAAAATGCAATGACTAAGGTGCAGTAGGCAAATAGCGATAAACTAATGTGAATAACCAAGCCGGGTTGCAGTTCAATATGCATGATGTACGACACGGGAATAAATTTTGAGGCGAGTACTGTCAGACTAGCAAAACCGAACACAACGGGAAGTAAAATTAAATTCGGAATAGCGCGGGCAAAAATAAGCATGGAAATAGTGATTATCCACGACACCAGAGAAAGAACATTAGTTACACTCATATCCTGTCCTGGCGCAACCATGATGGCGCTGGTGAGAAATGCGATATGTGCGATTGCCCCTACACTAGCTATAGATAGGCCTAATCGTTTATTCGGGCCGTCTTGATGTACGAATTTGCCAATAAGCACTGCCGCAGCCAACGCGTAGAGTAGAGCAGCAGAAATGGCGAAAAGGGTGTTCATGATGCGTCCTGTAATAGGTAGGTGATGTCTTCACCGATTGAGTCGGTATTGATACTGCAACTTGCAAGTAAATTCAACCATCTCCTTGATTTTGTTTGTTTCACACCCACTTTTAGTGTGGGTATTGAGAGAGCATGAATTTTTTGCTTCTTAACATTTGCTGTGCACCAGAGTCTGAGAATGGCAGTAAAAAAACAATAGATACCAGCGCATAAGTTTAAAAATTTAACCGTAATTGTGGGTACGTTACGCTTCGCTTTTACGTTACAATGCGGGCATTACGTCTGAAATAAAAAGAAGTTTCATACTATGTTTGAGAATTTATCAGAACGCTTAGGCCAGACATTACGAAATGTCAGCGGTAAAGGGCGTCTTACTGAAGACAATATTAAAGAAACGCTACGCGAAGTGCGAATGGCGCTACTTGAAGCCGACGTCGCGCTTCCAGTAGTAAAGTCGTTTGTTGCACAAGTAAAAGAGCGTGCTGTTGGTACCGAAGTAACTAAGAGCTTAAAGCCTGGCCAAGTATTCATTAAAATCGTTCAGTCTGAGCTTGAGTCTGTGATGGGGGAGGCGAACGAAAAGCTGAACCTGGCGACCCAACCTCCAGCTGTTGTGCTGATGGCGGGCTTACAAGGTGCGGGTAAAACCACCTCTGTAGGTAAACTTGCCAAATACTTAACCGAGCGCGAGAAAAAGAAAGTAATGGTAGTGAGTGCCGACGTATACCGTCCCGCCGCTATCAAGCAGCTTGAAACCCTTGCTGGTGAAGTGAATGTTGCTTTCCATCCATCTACGATTTTACAAAAGCCCATTGATATCGTTAACGATGCCATCGTAGAAGCGAAGAAGAATTTCTTTGATGTACTGCTAGTGGATACCGCAGGTCGTTTGCACGTAGACAACGACATGATGGATGAAATTAAAGAGCTTCACGCTGCCGTTAAGCCCATAGAGACCCTGTTTGTAGTGGATGCCATGACGGGGCAAGACGCTGCGAATACGGCAAAAGCGTTTAACGACGCGCTTCCCCTTACTGGTGTGATCCTTACCAAGGCGGACGGTGATGCTCGAGGCGGTGCTGCGCTATCGGTTCGTCACATTACCGGTAAGCCTATCAAATTTATTGGTATGGGCGAAAAAGTTGATGCACTCGAGCCTTTCCATCCTGAGCGAGTTGCGTCTCGTATCTTGGGCATGGGTGACGTACTTAGCCTTATCGAAGAGGTTGAACGTAAAGTTGACAAGTCAAAAGCCGAAAAGCTGGCCAAAAAGGTACAGAAAGGAAAAGGCTTCGACCTGCAGGACTTTAAAGATCAGCTTGAGCAAATGAAAAACATGGGCGGCATGATGGGTATGCTTGATAAGCTGCCTGGCATGGGCGGTATGTCTGACAAAATTAAAGATCAGGCGAACGACAAGCAGTTCAATCAAATGGAAGCCATCATCAATTCAATGACGCCGGCTGAACGTGCGCGCCCTGATATGATCAAAGGTTCACGAAAACGTCGTATTGCAGCAGGTTCAGGTACGCAGATTCAAGACGTAAACCGTTTGCTTAAGCAGTTTACTCAAATGCAGAAAATGATGAAGAAGATGTCTGGTGGCGGCATGAAGAAAATGATGCGCCAGATGAAAGGCATGATGCCACCGGGCGGTGGCGGTTTTGGCGGACCGGGCGGACCGGGCGGACCGGGCGGCCCAGGTGGATTTGGCGGGGGCGGCTTCGGCGGAGGCGGCGGCTTCCCACCACGCTAATTCGCTATCGTTCTAAAACTACCAAAAACCTCAACAGCAGCAATGCGTTGAGGTTTTTTTGTTTTTGTTGCATCCAATATCAAATGTGGCTCGTTTGGCTTGTTGAACAGGACGTGAGCAGTACTTATCGCACAGATTTGCGGTTGACAGCGTCTCTTCAAAAACAACAAGTATGGAGATCAAGATGGAATTCAGCAAAATTTCGCAGAAAAAAATGAAATTGTCATTAGTAGCAACGGCTATGGTTTTCACTCTAAGCGCCTGTGATGGTGATGACGGTAGCGACGGTTTAAATGGCACAAATGGTGTTGATGGCGCACCAGGCCAAGATGGAGCTCCAGGGCAAGACGGCGCGCCTGGCTTTGCTGCTGCCACTTTCCTTGTTGCCAATAATGGTGATGATAATCGCAATACCGTAACAGCTGTCGACCAAAACGCTAGCGCGCTAAGTACGGTAACCACTGGCGCAAATGAAGGCATCGTTTTCACTAATAAAGGTTCTATTATTTAAGCGGGTGACAGTGACTTACCGCTTTTAAGAACGCAGTGTAATTTTGATGCACAAACAGATTACATGATGAATAGAGGGCACGAGATAACGGGTGCAGCTACCGGATTAGTCAATCCTAAAGGTATAGCGTTTGCTGAAAATGCTGGCCTAGTAATGGTGGCAGACTTTAACGGTCAAAAAATAAGTGTGTTTGGTAGTCAAGCGGCAGGGGACGTTGCGCCTATTGCTGAGATAATGGTATCTGCAAAACCATGGGATTTGGCCTACGACGAGCAAAGCGATAGGTTATTCGTTGCGCTTACCGATGGCACGCTAGCGGTGTACGACAATGTTGCAAGTTCTAATTTTGCGCCTACTGTGATGCGCTCAGTTGTTCCTTCAGACACCGATGGAAACCAAATTTCAATTAATTTACACGGGATTGTGTACGAGCCTAAATCTAACCGTATGGTGCTGTCAGATGTGGGCGATGCTTCTGTCGCCGACGACGGTCAAATATTTGTGATTGAAAATGTTTCTTCAGCAGATGGGGCGGTTGTACCAACCAGAGTAATAGGCGGAGCATCGACCCAGCTTGGCAATCCAGTAGACATTATTCTCACTGGATCTGACCTTCGAGTAGCTGAAAAGTCAAACGATGCCATTCTGGTTTTCTCAAATATCTTCAACGGAGAGAGCGGCGATATTGCACCGACGTTATCAACGCCATCGGTGAAGCCTGAGTCTTTGGCTGAGCTAAAAGAACTCGATGAGATGATAGACGCTTCAGATGACGGCATAACAACTATGCCTATCAAAGGAATTTCAGTATCAAGTAACCCTTCAAGTGAAAGCGAAACAACAGGACAGGTGGCTCAATATAGCGCTGTATTATCCAGCGAGTTAAGTTCTTTTGACGCAGGTATGAGCATTGAGAGTGCTGCTTTCACGGCTAGTGGTGATGGTGTAATCACCTTCGATGATGTTGAAACTTCAACTGGGGGGGTACTAGTAATTAATCGTCTCAAGTCCACGCGAGACGGAATGATGTATAGCGATAGTTACGACCACATGATTGCGGGTAGCGACACCGGCCTGATTGCGCCTAAGGGCCTTGACATTGCCTCTGAAGCCGGTGTGGTATTTGTGGCTGATGTTAATGAAAGCACGCCTGCTGTAAGAGTATTTTCGCCATGTGCATCGGGTAATGTCGCGCCTATATTGACCTTGGAAGCCGCTGATGGTGGGCGCCCCTGGGATGTGGATTACGATCCTTCAACTGACAGCGCGTATTTAGCATTAACCAACGGTACTGTCGCAGTTTTTGAAGAAGTAATGCGCAGGCTGCAAAGTGGCGAGACCGTAATTACAGGTGAAGATAGGCTAATCGTACCAGCGAGCGACGGCGCAGCATTTGCGGCGCCAACGAATATCCATGGTATAGACTACGACAGCCAAAGCGATAGCCTTGTTATTTCTGACGTTGGTAGCGCTGCAGATGCAACAGACGGCAAACTTTATGTCATTGCTGGTGCTGGCAATGCAGATGGCTTAACCGATGTATCGGTTAATATTGCAGGTCCTAGTTCGATGTTGGGTAATCCAGTAGATCTAATGCTCAGCAACGGTCATGTTTACGTAGCGGAAAAATCAAACGGTATGATCCTTCGCTTCGATAACATTTTAAATTCAGCCTCGGGTGACATTGCGCCGACTTTCAGCATGATGTATCCCGCGCCAGAGTCGGTGAATGTACTAGCTGTTAAATAGGTTAAGCAGTGTTTGGAAGGCGCATAATAGCGCCTTCCAACGTGATAGTTTTAAAAACACACTGTCAAAGTTAATTGAGTGCGGTAAGTAAATCCAAGTATTGCTTACCGCTTTTTTTAAATAGGTCGTAAAGACGCCTGTTGACTACCTTAAATGTCCCTTAAAATGAAAATATCGTTTGAGTAGCTTTAATTGCAAATCAAAGCGTACCTTTTCTAATAACGAAATCGGCAAACTTCACTCGCTCTTCTTGTTGGCGTAGTTTATTTACTTCAGCAGTAGAACGGTAAATTCCCCACTTGGGGCGGATAAAATCCTCGTCAGACACACCTCGCCACATATCTATATTTGTCTCATTAATATCTATAATAGTTGCGCCGTCACCAACGCGGGTTATCTGCATGATAAAGTGGCCTTCTTCGGCGAAGGTTGCCTGCACAAATACCTTAACCCACTCATCGGCGATATCGCTCCAGTTTGCTCGGACCAAATAGACATCGCTGGTGCGAGAACCATCAGAGTTAAACCCTACGCTGTGCCTTACTTGGAGTTCTTTACCGGAGCTGTCTTTTTCGACAGCAGAAAGGGTTATGACGGGCTGATCGTCGTTACCATTACTATTGTCTTCACTGTCGTTTCGCGCCTTCAGCTGGAAGAAGTGGCTAAACTTGCTGGTCAAAGACATATCGCTGGCGACATAGAAATACCATTCAAACTGCATGGTTTCCCCTTCAAACCCGAGAACTTCGTCATCGCTTTTATCATAAGTTTTTATTTCGTTGCGTTGGCGGTCAGACTGATCACCTTTGTTGAAGTCGTCATCTCGGTGGGCTAAAAACACAAAGTGGGGGCCTACAACGCTATCGGTTTCCTCTAAAATATGGGGCGTAGAAGTATGATCGCCAGCGAACAAGTCGGGTGCTTCTATGCTGCCTTCTCCAAACACGCTTTCTATTGATGCGTAGGTTTCGCTCGCGCTTGTGGCGCCCGTGGCACTGAGTATAACTTCAGACACAAGGGTAAAGTCTTCTTGTTCTTCCGGCAGGGGGGCACCACCACCTTGTGAATCAGGTACAGCGACAGGTTGAGAAGGAGAATTACTCTGACTGCTACTTCCACAGGCCGATACCGCTGTTACCACCAGTGCAATTAAAAAGAAGTAAAAAAGTACTATTAGAGTTTCTTGTAAGACGTTTTCGTTTTTATTGTTCGTAGACACGATTTTTACCAAATGTTTGTCATTGGTTAATAAGATGTTTTAAAATTGGTCAACCAGCAAGCTTAGCAATCAAACTATCTAGAAAAAGTTTTGAAGTTCGAGTTTTCAAAAAGACAAAGATAAATATCGAAAGATAGAAACAGAAGAAAAACTTGATGCCATAGTGCGCTTTGTAACCAACAAATCACCTCGCATCTGTGCAAATTCGTGAATTCATAATACACTGACGTGCTACATCGTGCGCATGTGCTCGCTTTCATTCAGGTACGCAACGTTTACCCTATCAAAGCAGGTACAGTTTTGGGCTGTGTGAGCGTTCACGCGGCAGAGTTATTGATACAGGAACACTATGGCAGGCTTAAAACGTATTATTCTCATCGACACGCATTTACCAGGCGTGGTCGAGCTAAAGCTTGATGGACACACCAATATTTGTGGTACCAATGCGTCGGGTAAAACCACACTTCAGCGACTTATTCCCGTGTTTTATGGCGAATATCCCAGTCGTGTGGTGCCAGCAACTCGTGACAGCTTTGAACGCTGGTACTTACCTCGTTTATCCAGCTTTATTATCTATGAATATACACGCGCTGAAGGCGACCTATGCCAAGCTGTATTAAGCTCAAACGGAACCGGTGTAAATTACCGTTTAATTGGCAAGCCGTTTGAAATTAGTGATTATTTAATAGAACAAAAGAACGGCAAGCACGCCAGTGTAAGTAGCGCCGAGCTTGCACGTGCCATGAAGCGCAATAATATACTGGTAACAAGCTTACTCAATACCAAAGACTTCCGTGCAATCATTCAAAACGATCACGGGGTGCTCAACCAAAGTAACAATGCACGCGAATTATTAGGCTACGCCAAAATCTTTAGTTTGTGCGAACCTTCAAAGCATATGCGCCATATCGAAAAGTTGGCAAAGGCGGTGCATTCCAAAGAAGGCAAAATGGAAACCATCAAAGCCATGATTGCCGCTATTTTGGAAGAAGATGGTGTTACGCCACCTACTTCAGGTCTTAGCCGACACCGTGTTGATGACTGGATTAAAGAGTGTCATTTAATAAAGCAGTTCGACAAAATTCGCCCCGAGTTTTCTAAACTCGAACAAGCCGACATGGCTTTAACAAGCACAGAGCAAGTGCTCGCTAACCTAAAGCATAGCTTTGAACTTGATAAGACCTATTTAGCCGCGCGTGTTGAAACCACTAAAAACGAGCTCGATGAAAATAGCTTCCAGCGCAAGCAAACTGATAGCGAGTGGGGTGACACTCGCGATCATCTAAACCAGGTTATTTCATCTGCTCGTGCCGATGTTGAGAAGTTTACTAGCGAACTGGATACGGTAGAGCGTGAATTTGATAAGTGGCAAGACGAAAATATCGAGCAGCTTAAAGAAGATGTTGCAAATTTGTCGCAGTGGCAAAATGAAAAAGCCATGGCCGATAGTCGCTATGTACTGCTTACTGAAAAACACCAAGATATTGAGTCAGCCTACAACAAGCGCTTGGCTGAACTAGGTGAAAAGCTGTCAATTACTCTAGAAGAAATGTCAGCCGCACGCCAAGAAGCCGCAGAAAACAAAGCAGAGCAACAGCAGAGTGAACGTGAAGCGTTAAGTCGAATACAAAGCGATTACAACAGCCAGCTAAGCACGCTGCAGCAGAATTACCAGAATAGTTTAAATGATCTGAAAGTAGCGGAGGCTGAGCTTAAAGCCTCACTCAGCAACGCAGGCTATAACGAGTTTGAGCAGTCTCAGCTAGACATTTTAGACGCAGCAATAAAAGAGGCGTCCATTAATGAAGATTCAGCCCGTGGCGAATTGCGACAAGCTCAACAGGCACACGCTAAATCAGTAGAGTTTCGCAAAGGATGTTCAAATGCGTTAGACAAAGCACGCAACGCGTTTCAACAAGAAGAAAAAGCGGTTAATAAAATTAACGCACTGCTGTACCCAGGGGAAGGCTCGCTACTTGAGTTCTTGCGCGCCAATGTGGACGACTGGGAATTATCCTTAGGTAAAGTTATTCGCCCTGAGCTATTAGAACGCACAGATTTGGCGCCTGCTATGGCAAACGATGCACAAGGTGACAGCCATACCTTCATGGATGTTAAGTTAGCACTTACTGAACTTGACACTCCAGACTACGCCTTCACTGAACAAGCACTTAAGCAGCAGTTGCAAGAAGCTGAAATTCGTCAAGCTGCTGCCCTTGCCGCGCAAAACGAATGTGAACAGCGCTTGGCGAAAGCGAACGAAGACGTGCGCAACGCCGAGCTTGTGGTTACCCAAAAAGACAACGCTGTTAAAAGTGCCGAAGCCAGTCGTAAGCGAGCACAGCAAGACCGCGATACGGTGCTTAGTGAATACCAACAAGCGCTTTCTGCACGTAAGCAGAAAGCTAAGACTAAGCTTGAAGCGAATCAGCAGTCTCAAAAGCAAGCGAAAGCTCAGTTTGAGCTTAGCCGAGATGAAATTAAAGACCAGCAGCGCGAAGCGGAAACCGAGCACAAATTCCACTGGCAGCAGCTTATTGCGGATAGTGAAGCGCGTATTTCACAGCTTGATAGCGATATGCGTAAGGCGAAAGACAACGCTGCCCAAGACCGCAAAGATATGCAGAGTTGGCTGGAAAGCGAATTGAGCAATCGCGGTGTGGATGTTGATGAAATAGGTCAGCTTAAAAAGCAAATCAATAAGCTTAAAGAAGACATTACGCGCACTGAAACTCATCGTCATAAAGTAGCCGACTACGAGCGTTGGTACACCAACGTGTTTACTAAGCAAAAAGTGATATGGCAGGAAGGCTTGTCTAAGTCGCGTAAGTTATTGGGTGAGTCCGAGCGTAACTTAGCCAGTAAACAGGCGACTTATAAAGCTAATCGTGAACAGCTTCAAGAGCAGCACGGGCAGCTTGAAACTACGCTTAAAACTGCCAGCGAGCACCTAGAACAGGTTAAAACCTTAAGTAAATCTCTTGCCAAGCTTACCCTTCAAGCAGGTGATGAAACGGCTGAAATTAAGCATGACGATGTCAGCATTGGTCAGCGTATCTCAGAAGTGCAAAGCCAGCTTCAAGAGCGTGAAAACTTATTAAGCGATATTCGCGCCTATGTAGAGCGGTTCGATCAGCTCATTGCCGCGCAAGCGGGGACAGGTTTGTCGGATACGTGGGAGCGCGCCCGTGAAGAGTGTGCAACGCTTAATGCCCATGGCGTGAAGAGCTTTGATCACCGCCGTATGGTGTCTCATTTAGCACAGCTTTTAAACGTGATAGTTCCGCAGAAGCTGCAGGGCTTGCGTGAGCAAGGCCGTATCTTTGGTGCTGACCTTTCGCAATACTATTTTGTACTTGCCGATATCGATAAGCGCATTGTGTCGCAAAGCCGCCGAATTACCCAAGAGGTCGACGGCGACCTTTCCCTTGATGGTGTATCAGACTCGGCTGTAAAAATTCGCTCACGTATTAGTGAACTTGAATTTTGGCCTGAACTTGAACAATTCAGAAAGCTTTATGAACACTGGATGGAAGCGGGAGCTAACGAGCTTCCGGAAGAAGAATATGGACAAAGTATGCGCCGAGTATTGGATATTCTTGGCCGCGCAGCGCTTACAGGCGGTATTAGTAAGCTACTTGATATCGAGCTTCATCTGCGTGAGGGTAACAGCGACCTTGTTATCCGCACCGACCGACAGTTAAACGAGTCGTCGAGCCACGGTATGGCCTACCTTATCCTGTGTAAATTCTTACTTGCTTTTACACGCCTTCTTCGAGGCGATGCCGACGCCACTGTGCATTGGCCTATTGATGAATTAGGTACGCTTCACCAAAACAACGTGAAGAAAATTTTTGAGGCGTGTCAGAACAATAACATCAGTGTTGTTGGTGCGTTTCCGAACCCTGAATCGGAAGTGTTGACGCTATTTGAAAACCGCTATTTGATAGATAAAGTAACGCGTCAACTGCAGGTGGTTCAGCCGAAAGCAAGCTCAATAGGCGCCCGCATAAAACTCAAAAAAGAAGCAGAAAAGAACAGTGAAATAGCTGGCAAGGAGGCATCAGCATGATGACAGAACAAGGCCGTGTACTAAGTGCACTTTTACAAGGCTCGTTTATTTGTCAGGTGACCGATGAAGAAGCGTGGCGTTTTCTTAAATCAAGAGATAACGCAGCTCAGTTAGAGCCTCACCTAGCTTTGCTGAACCGCACACTTTCAACTACCGCTGAAGGTGATGTATTCTTTGCTAGCTTTCTTACCATTGGTGAAAACGAACGCAAAGTGCTAACCCAGCAGTTCCAAGATACGGCGTCTAACCTAGTCCCTTTAGTCGAGTGGTTATTGCTGGTTCAACAAGCCAATGAGTCTGACATGCCAATAACCATGGGCAGCGCTATTCGTTTGAACGAGCTGCAAACAACTATTGAAGACACGCCCGCTTATGCAGAGCAACTTGAGAAAATTTCGCGCTATCGTATGTTTGGCTCTACCAGCGTGAACTTAGATGGACAGCTAAAGCAGGTTTTTAAACGCTTAACAGAAATGGGTTACCTGATTAAACCTAACCCGGATAAACAAATCTATTTGGGCACAGGTAAAATAGAGCACCTTTACGAGATGCTGCGTTTTATCGACGAAACCGAAGCACTGAGTTTATCTGAGCAGGCGGAGGCCGCTATTTCGCAAGGTAGCTTAATATGAGCCAGGTTTTAATTCAGGCGGGGACCAAACTACTCAATGCACTGGGGCGTCACAGCGACCTTATTATGCAGGCGTATGTTAATGGTTCGGTGAAAGAGCGCGACCACAGCCCAAAGGTATTGGAGCAGCTCGTTCAATTGGGGGTCTTATGGCGCCCCGAGGCGCAAAGTGAATTGCGTCTAAAAAGTGCGGTAAGAACGCTTTTAGAAGGAAGCTTGCAAGACGAACGTAACCGAACAATTAATGCGAATATTGGTGCGTCGCTGGCTAGCCTTAAAACGTTAACCGAGCATTATAAAGAAGCGCTTCATTACAACAAGTACAATGAAGCAGCAGCCCACATGGGGGATTTAACAGAACACGTCTATCAGCTTTCTGAATCACTAAGTAATAGTGTACGTGTCATGTTCGGCCGTATTAACAATGAATTCGGTTATGTATCGTCGGTTGAAGCTAAAATTCGCGAAAACGAATTAGCGCAGGGTCAGGTAACAGACTTACTTGCTCAGCTTGAGTGTTTCCGTTTCGATGAGTTAAGTGAACTGGCCGGGTCTAATCGCGAACTACGCCATTTACTGGTAGTATCCCTTCAGCAGCGCTTTTCAAAAGCCGCACAAGAGTTATCTGTTGTACAAGCGCGCTTATTAGACTTGTTGGGTCGATTCAGAGAATTCCAAGGTCGCACACGGTTACTTAAAGGTTTCTTGCTACATATGGAGCAGCAGCCTGATTTTGCGCCTGGCAACTACGCCAACCTGACTAACGTACCTGTGTTGTTTAATCAATCGGACACGATTATTGCTAACGCAGCACCAGACGTGAACAACGTTGAGCATGAAGCCGATTATCAGAATATTGTGGCGTCGTTAACCCACGTACACAAACGCCAGACTAAACACGAAGACACAAAACCGGTCGACATCGATGTGACTGAGCAATCGACCTTGTCACTTGAAAAAGACCCATTGCAGAAGGCAGTAGAAGCCTATTTCTGTGAGGTGATTGATTCAGGCCAGCCTAAAACGGCACTTAGTTATTTTGAAGAGCATGCTCTAGGCTTCGATCCTGAAGTGTGGATTTATCAGGTGATCGGGGGGTATCAAGCCCTAAACGATGAAGATAAGCAGTTTTTTGCATTAGAATCCCATGGTAATAACGATAAAGTCTATACGGGTAATTTCTACATAAACGATATCACGTTAGGCTTGCGTTAACGGGTCCTTTCAATCTTATCTATCGACTACAAATTTGGTCTGGCCCACGTGTTCAAAGGTGTGCCAGACTTTCATCTTACTCTAGCGGTTTTAACTAATCATTCTGTTGCCCTAATTAATCACTGACTTTCTAATCAATTGTTTGCCATTTTTTGCGATATGTGACACTTGGAACCTGTTGAAAAAGACCTATAATGCAATAGGTGTTTACACTTATTTAACATTGTGAACTAAAAGCTTCATCGCTGCGTAATGTTACCGTCAATTCTGCGGTCTACATTGTTGGTCCTGTTAAACCTTAGAACCAAAGTAAAGGTTTGCAGGTCCTATGGCAGTTAATCAGCGGCTAACGTGTTTTCGATGTTTAATAGCGCAATGTAGACACTGAAATTTATCGCTACTGCTAGGATGCAGAGCATGTTGTGGTACTGCCGCGTACAGTACGAAGAGGAAGAGTGTTATGCAATTATCAGAACAACAAAGTTTTAACCAAGCCCTTATCAAGCTTTCAGTGTTACTCTATCAGGTTGATGGAATGGTCACATTGACTGAACAAGACTACCTAAACGCAATGGTTGAATCTTTAGATTGGCAAAGCCCAATCTGCCGTGAGGCCTTTCTAAACGACACAATTTATCAAGCTCGAAAGGCCATCGACACAGGCGACACTGTTACTTTCTTAAAAAGTCTTAAAAACGATCTATCGTTTAACGCAGAAAAAACCTTAGAAGTTGCAATGGCGATCACGGGCGTTGATGGCGAGCGAAGCGAGGAAGAAACCGAGCTTCTATCATTACTTACCCATAAACTACTCGCCAAGGCATTAGTTTCGGGTAAAGATACACTGCAATAATCGCTTTTTCTTGCCATAGGCCTAAACGTTAACAATGCCAAATTTTACTGTTAAAGCAGCACACGTATGTGCTGCTTCTCTCGCGCTGTTCTTGTTGAGCGGTTGTCATTCGTCACACAGCTCGCAGTTCAGTGCTAGTGCACAGGCTTTTCCTGTGGGAGTGCAGCCTTTCGATAATTATTTAAATGAAGTTGAAAGTTACCTGCAGGAACATAGAGCGTTTATTTCTAACAACAAAACACAAGAAATATTCATGAATATGCCGTTTGAATGCGGCACGCAACACCGCGATATTGGTGTTTTACTAGTTCATGGGCTAGGCGATTCACCTTACTTTTTTCGTGATGTGGCAAATGCCATGTGCAATGAAGGTATTCACGTAAGAACCATTTTGCTGCCGGGCCACGGCTCAAAACCCGGAGACATGCTAAATGTTAGCTATCAGCAGTGGCAGACAGAAACGAATCATCACATACGGCTATTTTCTAAGGAAGTAGACAACCTCTATATTGGTGGCTTTTCGACGGGCGCTAATTTGACCACAATAGCAAGCTTTTCAATGGCTGAAGAGCTTGATATAAAAGGGCTAATGCATTTTTCACCAGCCTTTAAGTCACGCTTCTTTGTGTCTCGTTTAGCGCCCTATATCGATTCATTATTTCCTTGGCCCAATGTCGAAGAAGAAGATAACCCTAGCCGCTATAACTCCACTGCAATGCCGGGTTTCGCTGCTTATCAAGAAAGCGTAAATGTGCTTCAAGATTTGTTTACGCGCTCTGAAAAAGAAGAACGAACATTGAATCTACCTGTGCTTATGGTGGTGGCAGAAAAAGACAGCGTGGTAGATACTGCGATAATAGCTGAACAATTCAGAGACAATTTTACTCATCCACACAAGTGTTTATTGTGGCAGGGCGAGGATGACCCCGATGTACCTGCAAATACACTCATCATGCAAACCATGATGCTCCCAGAGCAGCGTATTAGCGCAGCCTCTCATATGAGTACACCTTTTTCAGATAAGAACCCGCTATATGGCACTGCGAGTGACTTTCGCATATGTGACAACGGCCAAGGTAGTGACGCCGAAGCGCGCTGCAAAGCGGGAGAGGAAGTGTGGTACGGACCGTGGGGGTTTAAGCCTGGTAACGCTGATGAAACTTTAGCAAAGAGTGAGCAAGATCGGGTGTACGCAAGGCTAGCCTACAACCCATACTTTGATAGGATGGTCGATCAACTTCTCGCCTTTACCGGCAAGGCGAAAGTCAAAGCGTTCTGTAAAACCTACTAGGGCAGTAGATTCTTAATTCATTTGAAAGCTCTAGCATCAGCCGTTTTTTAGTAAAAAACGCCCAAGCCTTAATGCGGGTAGTAACACTTGTTGTTACAACACACGTAGCCTGGGCGCCTCTCTTATTTCTCAAAGCAAACCGAGCGCACAGTCGCCGTTTAGATACCGCTTAAATAGGCATAGCGCCTACTTAAGCAGGGCCATCTCAGGAATGCTGTGCGTTGGCCTCTTCCATCTCTTTTTCAAGCTTAGCGCTTTCGTCCGCACGAGGCTTGGTAAAGCGGGCAAGCGCTAAATAAAGCACTGGCGTAAGGTAAAGGGTAAATACCACCGCGATACCCAGTCCGCCAAACACAACCCAGCCGATAGCGTTGCGGGCTTCTGCACCTGCTCCAGTTGATAGTATCAGCGGCAGGCCACCTAGAATTGTAGATACCAAGGTCATCATAATAGGGCGTAAACGCACCTTTCCTGCTTCAACAATAGCGTCATAGATATCAAAACCTTTATCGCGTAGCTGATCGGCAAACTCAATCAATAATATGGCATTTTTGGCGAGTAGGCCGATTAACATAACTAGTCCGATTTGCGAGTAAATATTAATGCTAGTGCCGGTTAAAAACAGCGCATAAACGGCGGCAGCAATACCAAAGGGCACAGTTAGCATAACTACAACAGCACTATTTACGCTTTCAAATTGGGCGGCCAGTACAAGCAATACAATGACGAAGGCTAAAATATAGGTGAGGGCGACCTGCTTAGACGTTTCTTCAAAGGTTTGTGCTTCACCTAAAAAGACCAATCCAACGCCATCGGGCAGAGTGTCTAGCGCTAGTGTACGTATTTGATCTACCACCTCGCTAAGTGCAACATCTTCTGGCAGTTCCATTTCCACTTTTATTGCCCGTCGCTGGGCTTGACGTTCTAGTTCAGCGGCAACGCCTTCTTCGCTAATAAATGCCACACTAGAAAGGGGCACTAGGTTTCCGTCAACGCTTTTTACATACAGGCTGGTAAGCTCGGACGGGTCTAACGTACTGCGATTATTAGTTTGCAGCATTATAGGAATAGCTTGGTCACCCACGTTTAAATCAGCAATGTCATCGCCATTAACGGCAGCGCGCAGCGTACTGGCGATGTCGGTAAGCGGCACGCCCAGCTCCTCTGCACGACGACGGTCTATGTTTACGCGCATTTGTGGTTGGGTTGGGTCGTAGCTAATTCTGGGTCTACCCAGCTCGGGCAGCTTTTCTTCAAGCAGTCGTGAGAAGTCCTGTGCTGCTAAGAAGATATTTTCATAGGTATCGCCAGTAAGTGCTATTTCTAAGCCGCCACCTTGACCGCGCAAGTTAAGACTATTGCCACCAAAGGCGTTACCAGGAGCTCCGGGTATTTGCTGGAGCTTGGGGCGAATTTCGTTAACGACATCTTGCAGTGACTTATCCCGTTCATCCCAATGTTTGAGCGGTGCGGTAATAAATACAATGTTCGGATCCCAAGAGCCAACCACCGTATAAATTGAATCTATGGTGCCATTCTCAACATAAGGAAGCAGGAGTTCTTCCATTTTTTCTGCTTGTCTATCCATAAAGTTCAGCCCAGCGCCATCAGGTCCGCGGGCAAATATCCGAATTGTGCCCCTATCTTCACTTGGCAAAAGCTCATTATCGATATTTTGTGACAGTATATAAGCACCACCGCCAGCAGCTAGGCTAAGTATGCCCACTACCCAGCCGTACTTAAGGGCTTTTAACAGTGAAGCTTGATATACGCCAAGGCACGCATTACCAAAGCGTCCAAAGGTTTTGCTAAACAAGCCACCGCTTTTTGTCTCTTTTACCTTAAGGCGTGCGGTAAGTGCCGGCACCAAAGAAAGCGCAACAAAAGAAGAGATAACGACAGCGCCAGCTAATACTCCACCGAACTCTCTGAACAAACGGCCTGCGGTTGAAGGTAGAAATGCAATGGGGATAAATACAGAGGCAAGCACTGCGGTGGTTGCCACTACCGCAAAGAATACTTCACGTGTGCCGATTACAGCAGCAGCACGAGCACCCAAGCCCATGCTTCTTCGTCGCTGAATATTTTCAGAAACAACAATCGCATCGTCCACAATCATACCCGTAGCCAAAACAAGGGCGAGCAGGGTAAGGATGTTAATTGAAAATCCCATGCCCCAAATAATTGCCAAGGCACCTGCCAGTGAAACAGGAATAGAAAGCGCCGGAACAATGGTCGCGCGCCATGAACCAATAAATACCAATAACGTCACAACCACCAAAGCAACGGTAAGGCTAAGCGATATCACAACCTCTTTAACAGAGTCTCTAATAAACTCCGCGTCGTCTGCCGTTACAGTTATGTGCATGTCGGTGAAGCGTTTGTCTAGGTCTTTGACCATTGCTAGCACTTCATCAGAAATTTCTATGGTATTAGAGCTAGCCTGTCGAATCACACCTACACCGATAACAGGTGTGCCGTCCAAGCGAACCACGCTGGTTGTATCGGCGGGGCCAAAATAAACACTGGCGACATCATTAATGCGAATGTCGCCACTTACAACTATATTGCCCACATCTTCTGCCGAGACTGACGTTGCATCAGCACGCACGATAAGCGCCTGTTCAGCCGACTGTATACTGCCTGCGGGAACATCAAAAGGCGCGAGCGATAAGGCGTCGGCTATATCGCTCATGGAAAGACTAAAGCTGGTAAGGCGAAGCGGGTCAACGGATACGCGCAAAACACGCTCTCTATCGCCGTTAAGAGTAACGTCCGCAACGCCGGGAATACTGAGAAACAAAGGCGCTACATCTGTATCGACGCGTTCGGTGAGGGTCTCCATATCTAGGGTATCACTAGAGATAGCAAGGCTAACTACCGCTTGAGCGTCGCTATCTGCGCGAATGATTGCCACTTGCTCGACGTCCTCAGGAAGTTGACGCTGTACGCGACTTACTGATTCACGGACTTCATTCGCTGCATCTTCTAAGTTGACGCCAGGACGAAACTCTACACGTACACGGGCAGAGTTTTCTTCGCTTTGTGCGTATATATTTTTCACACCGCTTACGCGGGCAACGGCCCCCTCTAGGCGACCGGTCACCTCAGCATCGACGGTTTCAGGGGAAGCGCCGGGAAACTGCGCCGTTACAGTAACACGAGGGGTGTCAACATCGGGAAGCTCTCGAACTTCAAGCCCGCTCAAAGCGGCAAGACCTGCAATGGCAATAAGCAGGTTTAGAACAACGATTAAAACTGGGCGTCGTATCGAGAGTGAGGGAAGATCACTGACTGAAGACGATAGATTTGGATCACTCACTTTGAGGCCCTCCGGCCAATTCAGTAGTAATTTCTTGGCCTGTACGTAAGCGCTGAACACCTTCTGAAATTAACGCATCACCTTCTTCGATATCGCCTGAAACTAAGATAGTTCCTCTTAAACGCTGATGTACACTTACATCCACACGTTTCGCTTTCCCATCTTCGGCAAGCCAAATATAAGCACCGGTTGCTCCCCATAGTAATGCAGCTTCAGGCACGGCCGCGTAGCGATCACCTTCAATGCTCAAATTAACCCTAAAACTCATACCTGGACGGAATTTATCCGACGAGTTGTCTAATAATGCGCGAGCTCGCAGGGTGCGGTCCGCTTCGTTAATACGAGAATCGACTTGCGCAATTTCGGCTCTCACCAGTTGTTCTTTATCGCTCCATGGTTCTAGTGTGACATTCGGCGCATTGAGCAAAACCGGAAGGGCGGCTTCGGGGGCTTTAAAATTAATAAAAAGTTTACTTCTATTATCGAGCGTGGTGATAACCGTTTGTTCATTGATCCGATCGCCTACCTCAACGTCAGTAATACCAACAATGCCGTCAAAAGGCGCGACAATATGTCTGTCTTCTAAATCTGCTTTTGCTTCTTCTAATGCGACCTCCGCAAGGTCGCGTTGAGTGCGGGCTAAGTCCAGCTCGCTAACGGGGACTGCACCTTGCTTATAGCTTGAGGCTAATCGCTCTACCGTGCGCTGTGCGTCTTCTAATGTGAGCTTGGCGCGCTTTAATGCAGTTTGCTGCCGTCTATCGTCAAGGCGAACCAATACCTTGCCTTTTTCCACAGATTGACCAGGAACAAAATTTATTTCTATTACTTCATCAGAAACTGCTGGGTACAACACAATAGAGCGTACGGCTTCAGCACTACCAACCGCCTCCACCTTTCGTGTTTCGTTCATAAACTGAATGGGTTTTGTCACAACAAGCTTAGCCTGTCTGTCACCCATGAACTGCGCGTTTGCAGTTGGCACCATCACTAAAAAAAGAGCACAAAGACGTGTCCATGTCTTCAATGCACCATAGACTGAATTTTTCATTTTAAACCCGTAGCGTTAGTTAAGCTTATACTTCTCATCAACATAGAGAGAGCATTAAACTCTTTATTTTTGTATTACCAAAACGGATATTTATTAGCCGATTGGTTAACCTTGTTGTTTGTACCGTATAGCACCACAGGCGGTTCAGCTAAGCAATTGCAGTTCAGCGTATTCCCTGTACAGGGTATCGCTTTTCATCAAAGAGGCATGGTTGCCGCTTCCCACAACCTGACCTTTATCCATGACAAGAATACGATCAGCATGCTGTACTGTAGCCAGACGATGGGCAATGACAATGCTTGTTTTGCCTACCATTAATCTGTCTATGGCTTGCTGAACCATACGCTCACTCATAGCATCAAGGGCACTTGTTGCCTCATCGAGAAGTAAGATAGGTCGATCGGCCAAAATAGCGCGTGCTATAGCGATACGCTGTTTTTGCCCACCAGAAAGCTTCACGCCCCTTTCGCCTAATTGCGTGTTATAACGTTCATCAAGGCTATCAATAAATTCGTGAGCAAAAGCTTGCTTCGCCGCATTCACCACGGCTTCGTCGGTTGCTTCAGGGCTGCCGTAACGAATGTTCTCCATTACGGTATCTGCAAACACCACGGGCTCTTGAGTTACTATCGCAATATGTCGCCTCAAGACATCAACGGGCATTTTATTAATAGGCATCCCGTTAAACAGAATTTGCCCGCTACTTGGGTCGTAAAAACGCATTAGCAATTGAAAGAGGGTGGTTTTACCTGCACCACTTGCACCAACTAAAGCAAGGCGTTCTCCGGCTTGTATATCAATGTTCAAGTTATCAAACAAAGGTTTACTATCTGGATATGCAAAGCTGACCTTGTCCAACTGAATTCTAGGGGCAGCCTTTGAAATTGAAACCTTATTTTCAGCCTCTTTAAGGTCAGATTCTTCCGCGCGCTCAGACTCGGTAATTTTCTTCTCCTTATCTGGTACGGGTTTGATAGCTGACTCAGTAGTAAAGAGTTCGTATAAACGTTCGCTCGCCCCCACACCACGCTGTACTTCGCCTATGACTTCACTAATTGTGGCCACACTGCCGCCAGCCATCACGGCATAGAAAAGAAAGGCGGAAAGCTCGCCTACCGTCATGGTTCCGTCGAGTACTTGTCTAGCGCCTACCCAGGCAATAAAAATGATAGCTGTCATGCTGATACACATAATGCAGCCAATCAACAATGAACGGTAATGAATGCGCTTTTTCGCTACGTCCATGGCAAGCTCTACTTTTCTAGAAAAATGCAGACGCTCAGCATTTTCAGCTGTGTAGGCTTGTACGGTCATTATTTCATGGAGACTTTCATCAATACGAGCGCCTAAGTCTGCCACTTTATCTTGGCTTGCTTTAGCGTAACGGCGCACTTGAGGCGCGAGTACCTTGATAGGCACCAATACTGCTGGTACGGCCACAATCACACAAAATGTTAGCAGTGGGCTGGAAAAGGTCATTAACGCCAATGCACCTACGAAGGTGACAATAGAACGTAGCGTCATGGATAAACTCATACCCACAACGGTTTGGATGATTGTTGTGTCGCTGGTAAATCGAGATATTACTTCTCCTGTTCGAAGCTCTGCGAAAAACGACGGCGGAAGCGAGAGAAGATGCGCATATACTTGGTTTCTAATATCAGCGCTAACCCGTTCGCCAAGCCAAGTCATTAAGTAAAAGCGCGCATAAGTTGCCAAACAGGCGATGATGGTTATAGCAAGTACCATAACCGTTGCTTTGTTTAAGGTGTCGGCAGCATTTTCGATAAAGCCGCTATCTATCGCGTATTTAATGCCTTGTCCAAGCAAAAGCCATGCTATGGCTGCGGTAAAAAGGGCAATGACAGCGCCTACAACTCGCATTTTATATTGAAGTAAATGAGAGCCTATCCACTGTAAGACTTGCTTTGTTGATACGGTTGGTAGCGGTGTCGTCAAAATTACCTCGTTGCTTGCATTACTTATTTACAGCACTGTATTTGCAGTGCTATTTGACATTGAAGACTAAATTATACGGTAAAGCGTGTACATTGGACGTGACCAATGCGACTACAGCTGCAGTATTTACGCTGGGATGAGAATTGGGTGGAGCAATAGACGAGTAACGTACTAAATTGACCAAGCTAAACATATGTAACGTTAACTTGAGTGAAGAATTCAGGGTTTTGGTTAAGCGGTCAGCAAAAGTAAAGCTGATGAAAAAATGACGCAAGTGTAACCTTGCGCTATCTATCACCGTCGTTAAAAGAAATGGGATGTGTTCAAACGGTGTCTTCTTTGCGTTGTTCTGATCGTGAGCCACCTACTAAATATTATAAGTTAAACAAGACTTTTACTTGCATTAGGTGGCGATATCCGTATAATTCGGCGGCCTTCTAACTGGCGTCTAATTTTTAGTCGTAGTTTGAAGGCTTAAGTTAACGGTAACGCTACAACGAGTTTGAGGCATTTATGGTTACTATTCGTTTACAGCGTGGTGGCGCGAAAAAGCGTCCATTTTATCAACTAGTGGTGGCTGATAGCCGTCGTGCAAGAAACGGTCGTTTCATTGAAAACATCGGTTTCTTCAACCCAACTGCACAAGGTCAAGCGGAACGTCTTCGCGTAGATCTAGAGCGTGTTGAATACTGGGTTGGCGTAGGCGCGAGCTTATCAGATCGCGTTTCTAGCTTGGTAAAAGAAGCGAAAAAATCTGCAGCGTAAGCTGTTATTAACTGGTGGTATAGATGAGTCTAGCGTCTGACAAAGTGATTGTTGGCAAAATTGGCGCACCGTACGGTGTTAAAGGTTGGGTCAAAATCAACAGCTATACAGAAACGCCAGAAGGTATTTTTGAGTACGCGCCATGGTTTCTTGGCGATGAAAAGGAATACCAAATTGACCAGTGGCGACCGCACGGTAAAAGCCTCGTTGCAAAAATTGTGGGCGTTGATAGTCGAGATGATGCCGAGCGCATCAAAAACTTGGATATCAACATAAATGCTTCACAGCTGCCTGATTTAGGCGACGAAGGGGTTTATTGGCGTGAGCTCACCGGCATGAAAGTAGTAACAACGCAAGGTTACGACTTGGGTGTGGTGAAAGAAGTGTTTAATACAGGTGCTAACGACGTGATTCACGTTAAAGCGAATGTAGGCGATGCTTTTGGTCAAAAAGAAAGACTATTACCTTTTGTGTTCGACGAAGTCGTACAAGAGGTGGATAAGGAAGCGAAGGTCATTAAAGTTGACTGGGACCCGGGGTTTTAAGTGACACCGGAAAAGTGGTTCGGCGTTGTTAGCCTGTTTCCAGATATGTTTGCCCCTTTTACCCAACAGGGTGTTATAGGTCGAGCAGTTAAGTCTGGAACGGTATCGGTTGACACCTTCAACCCCCGTGACTTTACACATGATCGCCATCGTACAGTAGACGATCGCCCCTACGGAGGCGGACCCGGTATGCTGATGATGGTAAAACCGCTAACCGACGCAATACAAGCTGCCAAGAAAGTTGGTGGCGAAAAAAGTAAGGTGATCTACTTATCACCACAAGGGAAACCCCTTGACCAAGCAGGCGTACAGCGCCTTGCTAACATTGACCGCACAATTTTAATTTGCGGCCGATATGAAGGCATCGACGAGCGAGTAATCGAAAGCCATGTAGATGAAGAAGTCTCTATTGGTGATTACGTACTAAGCGGCGGTGAACTGCCAGCAATGGTCCTTATGGACGCGGTTGCTCGACTAGTTCCTGGCGTGTTGGGGCATAAAGCTTCAGCAGTTGAAGATTCTTTCACTGACGGTCTTTTGGATTGTCCGCACTACACGCGGCCCGAAATACTCGATGGTCAAAAGGTACCCGATGTGTTGTTAAGTGGAGACCATGAAAAAATTAGGCAGTGGCGATTGATGCAATCATTAGGTAGAACCTGGCAGCGTCGCCCTGAATTGTTAAATCACCTAGCTCTGACTGAGGAGCAGCAGCGTTTGCTTGAATTATTCCAAGCGCAACTGCAGCAAGATGACAGTTAACTAGGACGAGAGGATATGATGAGCAAAGTCAGTCAAGATATCATCAAAAAAATCGAAGAAGCACAGCTAAAGTCTGATGTTCCTGCGTTTGGTCCAGGTGACACAGTAGTTGTTAAAGTTCGCGTTACCGAAGGTGACAAAGAGCGTCTTCAGGCATATGAAGGTGTTGTTATCGCTAAGCGTAACCGTGGTCTGCACTCGTCTTTTACCGTGCGTAAAATTTCTAGCGGCGAAGGCGTTGAGCGTGTGTTCCAAACACACAGCCCGGCAGTTTCTTCAATTGAAGTTAAACGTCGCGGTGCGGTTCGTCGTGCTAAGCTTTACTATCTACGTGAGCGTTCAGGTAAATCTGCACGTATCAAAGAGAAGCTTAACTAAGATTACTAATCCTTGCGTTATTGTTAACTTCGAAAAAGCCCGCTTCAAGCGGGTTTTTTTGTGCCTGAAATTCGATCCTTTTTCTACTTTATTGGATAAAAAGATTAATGTTTTTTAATAGAGTGAAGAATGAGCTCAGATTATTTTATTGTGCTAGGTATTATTGGTGTTGCCTTCTTCGCTATTTCCGGTGCGCTGCTGGGACACGAAAAGAATATTAATGGTTTCGGAATAGTCGTTGTAGGCGTGATGACGGCGCTTGGCGGAGGCACGCTAAGAGATTTACTTTTGGGAAAACCGATATTCTGGGTAGAAACCTCTGAATATCTCTTAGCTACTTACAGTGCGATCTTCGTTACTGTAATATTAATACGCTACTTTCCATCCCCTTCAAACTTTTATTTCATTCTGATTGATACAATAGGGCTTGCCATATTTAACGTCATAGGCATCGAGAAAGCCTTGATTAGCGGCACGGGGATGATTGTTGCCTTAACTATGGGAATGACTACGGGAATCGTCGGTGGTTTGATGAGGGACGTGGTGTGCCGAGAAATGCCTTATGTTATGCGTGGTGATGTCTATGCGAGTGCGTGCTTTGCTGGAGGACTCACGTATGCTGCGCTATTTGCAGTGGATATTCCTTACATTTGGTGCATTTTGGGCTCTATTGGCGTAACAGTATTGTTGCGGGTAGCGTCACTTCATTGGGGAGTGAATGTGGATTTGTTCAGAAAACGGACGCCAAAGCATTAAGATAAAATAGTAATATATAGTTTTGCGGACAACTATTAGTTCGCTAGGCTGCATTGGCCTCTCGGTTTACACAGCCTTGTAAGATTTAATACCAGTCCCGAATAGGGAATTAAGCCATAAGGGAGAGGGCTTCTATAAGTGGCTTATTTTCGCTGTCTATAGTGTGGATGATATGTTTATGCAGTCGTTTTTTGTGTTCACCAAATATGCCTCGCTTTTTATCAAAGGTCTTAGCGTAATTAAGTGCGCCTTCAAGTAAGCTTTCTTGGCTATCGTATGCTTTCTCTATCACATGATCTTGCTCTAATTCTTTACCGGAAACCCGTCTTCCTGAAAGCTTCATTTCGTTAAACCGATAATAAGGCATCGCCTTTTTAACAAACTCAATCATTCCCGGCAAAAAGGGAATCGATAAGTCGACTTCAGGGAAACAGAAGAAGCCTTTGTCTGAGCGCATAAACCTGAAGTCGCAAGCACACGCTAAAATTGCTCCATTGCCAAAGGCGTGGCCATTGATAGCGGCGATAACAGGTAGCGGGTAGAGAAGCAGTGTTTTAAATACATCATCCATGTCATGCATGAATTGCTTTATTTCTTCTTTTTGACCCGCTTTCATGGCCGGCATTAACCAATCGGTATCAATACCTAAGCTAAAGCATTTCTCATCGTTAGATGTGATCACCAGCGCTTTACAGCTTTTATTACTCTTAATAGCATCTAAGGCTGAGAGCATCTCTTTTGCAAATACAGGATTATGGCGGTTTTCACCATTTTTCATGGTTAACGTGGCTACGTCGCCAGTATAAGTGATGGTTAAAAGTTGCATTCTATTCTCATTATTATTCCTTTGTGACAATCATACAAAACCTAGACAGTTATTGAAAAATTTAGCTTATTTATGCCCGTTAATAACTTGAGATAAATAAGTCTAAGGTGCATACAGATATGCCATTTGTTAACGCTGTACTAATGAGCGCTATAGCTTGGCGATATGCTTATGGAAGACGCTTACAGTGTCGGGAGAGTACGTTGAAAGGATTAAACCTCACTGCCGATTAAAAATTGAGCTTTGAATCTGGGGAGTTGCCATTTAGTCATGCTCACTTGCTTCGAATCGACACTAGATTAAAGTATTATTCGTTATTGCTTGCGCTATTATGCTTAAATTGTTAAAAAGTCAACGACGTTAAAGAAATATAGAAAAAGCTGGTTGTACAATAAAGTTTACATGCAGATTGCACACTCTTTTGGCGTTTAATTTCCCGTTTTTTATTTGTAGTTAAGAGAGTAAGAGAACTCCCATGATCAAGGACACCGTAAATAATGTTCACGTAAGTACAGAAGACGTACTTATTACCCCAGAAGCGCTTAGTGCTGAACTGCCTGTGTCAGACAAAGCGCTAGAGGCTATTTCTGAGTCTAGAAAAATTGTATCTGATATCATTCATCGTCGCGACCATAGATTACTTGTAGTGTGTGGACCTTGTTCTATACACGATGTTGAAGCCGCGAAAGAATATGCGCTTAAGCTTAAAGAACTTCATGAGTCATGCAAAGACACGTTATTTATCGTAATGCGCGTATATTTCGAAAAGCCGCGTACCACAACAGGTTGGAAAGGTTTAATAAACGATCCCCATATTGACGGTACGTTTGATATTGAAACCGGTCTTCGCAAAGCAAGAGAGCTTCTAATTTGGTTAGCTGAATTAGAGTTACCTGTTGCGACAGAAGCGTTAGACCCAATTAGCCCGCAATACCTTGCTGAGCTATTTAGTTGGGCAGCGATTGGTGCGCGTACTTCTGAGTCACAAACTCACCGAGAAATGGCCAGTGGCCTGTCAATGCCAGTGGGCTTTAAAAACGGTACAGATGGTAGCCTAGATATTGCAATCAACGCACTTAAGTCAGCAGCCTCAGGCCATCGCTTTATGGGTATTAACAAGCAGGGGCAGGTAAGTATTATCGGTACCAGTGGTAATCCAGATGGCCATATCATTTTGCGCGGCGGTAAGCAGCCTAATTACGATTCAGTATGTGTATCAGAATGTGAAATTGAGCTGCAGGATGCTGGATTGACTGCGGGGCTAGTGGTTGACTGCAGCCATGCAAACTCTTCTAAAGATTACCGCCGTCAACCCTTGGTTGCACAAAATGTGGTAAATCAAATTTTAGAAGGTAATCAGTCAATCATTGGCGTTATGCTTGAAAGTCATTTGAAGCCTGGTAATCAGAAAGCGGAAGGTAAAAAACCTGAAGAATTAGAGTATGGTGTTTCAATTACAGACGGTTGTATCGACTGGGAAACAACGGAAAACTTAATCTCTCAAACCAGAGATAAGTTAATAACTGTGTTACCCTTACGCCAAGATAAGCGCACGGTGGCCTAATAAAAAGTTAAGATTAATGTGGCATTACAACGATGCCCATAAGCCCCGTGCCATTTGATTCAAGGATAAGACAGAATGGCCGATTTATCGCAGCACTTAAAACAGTTAGATACGCTGCGTGAAGGTATCGACGAGCTGGATTCTCAGCTCGTCGAATTACTTGCAAAACGCAATCAAATCACAACCCAAGTGGGTCAGATCAAAGCAGAAGCAGGCATGCCCGTTTACGTGCCAGAGCGTGAGAAAGCATTGATCGCATCACGCCGTGCACAGGCCGAAGAACTTGGTGTCTCCCCCGATTTAACAGAAGACTTGTTACGACGTGTAATGCGAGAGTCTTATCATACGCAAAATAACAAGTATCGATGCGTAAAACCTGATACTGACAACGTCGTTGTAATTGGTGGGGCAGGTGCACTTGGCCGCGTGTTTGTAGGCTTATTCGAACGAAGTAACTACAAAGTTTCGGTAGTTGAAAAAGACGACTGGGAAAATGGTAGGGCAGCATCACTATTAAGCTGCGCTTCGTTAGTGGTTGTTGCAGTACCTATAAATTTAACAGAAGCCGTGATTAGCAAATTAACTATGCTGCCAAAAGATTGCGTGCTCGCAGATATAACCAGTATTAAAGCTAAGCCTTTAGAAGCCATGCTTGCCGTGCATAGCGGTCCTGTTGTTGGGTTGCACCCTATGTTTGGCCCTGATGCACCAGGCATGATCAAACAAGTGGTGGTAGTGTGTGACGGACGCAATAGGGAAAAATACAGCTGGCTGGTCGAACAAATGCGAATTTGGGGGGCTACAATTCATGACTCAAGCGCACAAGAGCACGATCAAGCCATGGCGTATATACAGGTCATGCGCCACTTCAACACATTTGTGTATGGGCAACACTTAAAAGGTGAAGACCCTAACCTAGAATCACTCACTATGTTTAGTTCGCCTATTTATCGGCTAGAGCTGGCAATGGTTGGAAGGCTGTTTGCCCAATCGCCACAACTGTATGCCGATATTATCTTCAACAACCCTGACAACTTTGCGCTACTACGCCGTTTTTACGAACGTTTTGGTATCGCTTTATCGTTGCTGGAAAACGGAGACAAAAAAGGTTTTGTCGAGCAGTTCATGAAGGTGGGGGCATGGTTTGGGGACTATGCGAAAAAGTGCTTAGTTGATAGCAAACAAATGCTGTTAAAGGCAGATGATGGTCAGCTTCTAAGAGATAAGTAAAATAATCGAGTGAATAAGAAGGCGAGCAATTGAGCTCGCCTTTTTTGTGTTATTCAGTCAGTGCACTTGCCGCGGCTACTTTAGTTGGACTAATTTCTTCGCTTGGGTAACATCCCAGAACTTTGATGTAGCGCGTAATACCACGCAATGCATCAAGGGCATTTTGTACAGGGCCGTCTTCTACGTTGCCTTCCACATCAATGTAGAACATTTCTTCCCAAGGATTACCCGGAATAGGGCGCGACTCTAACTTCGTCATATTAATGCTGTTTTCTCTTAGCACAAGTAGCGCTTCAACAAGCGCACCTGGCTTTTGAATGGTAGACATAACAAGGGTCGTTTTTGCCGGCACTTGTAAAGGCACTACTACTGGATTACGCGCCACAACGATAAAGCGGCTGTGGTTTTCTTTTTGGTTGGCTAAATTACTCTTAATAGCCATTAAACCGTAAAGGTTGCCGCCAGCTTCGCTTCCAATAGCTGCTACGTCGTCGCGCTGAAGCTCGCTAACCGTCAACATGGCAGAGCTGGTGCTGTCCATGGTTTTCACTTCGACGTTACCGAGTTCTGCTAAGAAATGGCTGCATTGAGTAAATACCTGAGGGTGTGCATACAGTGTTTTAATCTTATCGATACTGGTATTCGTTCCTACCAATAAAGTATGGCGAATAGGGTGGGTAAGCTCGCCAATAATGCTTAGCTGAGTATGCTGAAGTTGGTCGTACACTTCATTGATACTGCCCGAGGTTGTATTTTCTATAGGCAGAACTGCATAGTCAGCTTCTGTGCTTTCAACTTTATGAACGATTTCAGCGAAGCTTTGGCAGCCAATTTCCAGCAACTCGCCTGGTCTACGCGAAAAGTACTTTTGTGTAGCCAAGTATGAATAAGAGCCCTTGTCACCTAAAAATGCAACGCGGTTTAACGGCAGTGTGCTACCCGGGTTAGCACGCTCTGCAAGCATGGCCTGCTGGTTCAAAACAGAATCTTCAATAATGACGTGAAAAATTTGTGTTACGTAATGGGGATCTAACCCTATATTTTGCCCCTCTTTGATAAGGCGAACGAGTAACTGTTCTTCGCGCTTTTGATCTCTCACTGGGATGTGATGCTTTATTTTCGTCTCAGCAACTTCGTTGGTTAATTTTCTGCGTTCTGAAAGTAGCTTAAGTAATTCACTGTCTAAAGCGGTAATACGCTTTCTAACAGTATCTAGTGCATTGTCTGACATATCGTTCCCGTGCGAGTCGTATAAAAATATTGCTAAAAAAAAACCTCCCTAGTGGGAGGTTTTCATGCATGTAGCAGCGCCTCCCTAATTAAAGGATGTAAACGCAAAAAAGAAAAATGCTACGTGCTTTATATTCTGTTTCATAACGTTGAATGTATGTTGAAGCCCCATGTGTGTCAACCCATTTTTACAAAATCTATAGTTGTTTTTGATATGAGGGACTTGAAAAAGCACTAAAAATAAGATTGCCGCAAACCGTAGCCTTGTACGAAAAGCGGCGATAAGTTGAAAAAGGACTTGTTGAATGTTAGTTGCCCAGAAGTGCGGAAAGCATTTGGCGCACTTCGTTTGGCTCGAACGGCTTATCGCACAAAGCGTTTACCCCAGTTTGCTGAATGTTTGCCATGTGGGCGCTATCAGCCGATTCAGATGTCACCATAATAATAGGGATGTGGGTAGTTTCTGGGTTAAATCGAATAAATTCAGACAACTCACGACCGTCCATTTCCGGCATATTGTAGTCTGTCACAACCAAGTCGAAAGCTTGGTCTTTTATCAAAGTAAGCGCTGCGGCTCCATTTTCTGCCTCTTGAATTCGCTGTAGCCCCATTCCTTCAAGTACCCGTCTTATGTGATTTCGAGCAAGCTTACTGTCATCTACCAGCAGCACCCGAACATCGTGAACGTCGAATAAATCGAGCTCTAATTCGTCGTGGTTTATGAGGTCAAGGCTGGCATTTAGCGCTCGAGACAAATGAAGAGGTTCAAAGGGTTTCGGAAGAATAGCGGCAACACCCGCTTGTTTAAACTCCTCTAACTTGCTCAAACGATTTTCACTAGACACAAGCATAAAAGGAATGCTCTTAAATTCATCATCTTCTTTAATGAATTTAAGTAGTTCTAATGCGGTTCCGTCTTCGTAGTACATCGCGCTAACAATTAAGTCAGCGCCATGGGCTTTAACTGCTGAGCGCGCTTCGGCAAGGGTACTGACGGGGTCAATTTCCTTAACGTTTTCTTTCAACAGCAACGTAGTGATAATTTTTCGTTGTGTATCTGAAGGCTCAACCAAAATAATATGTAAATCAGAAATTGACAGCTTTTCCATTTCAGACTCTTTTTGTTATATGTTTATGAAAAAGTGAGAGCGAACCAGTGATCTAGAAACGCTAACCACCAGCAAGCTTTACTTTGTACCCTTTATCTACAAGTAGCGTGCGCAACTTTTCTCTGTCATCGGTTTGAACTTCAATGACACCATCTTTTACAGCACCGCCGCAGCCACACTTCTTTTTTAACTCCGAGCCCAATTTCTTTAACTCATCGGAAGGAAGATCCAGCCCTTTAATCAAAGATACGCCTTTTCCTTTGCGACCTTTTGTTTCTCGATGAATACGGACTACGCCGTCAGTAGAAACTGAACGTTGCTCAGTTTTTTGCTCAGGCTTTATTTTGCCGCTCTCTGTACTGTAAACTAAAAGAGCGTCTTGCCAATCTTGCATAATTACCTCAAAAAATTCGTTAAAACCATCTTTAATGCATTAGCAATTGCGTAATAATACGAAAGTTTAACTAGGCTTCGATGGCGTTGTGGAAAAGTTCAACTAAGATAAGGATAGCAAAGATAAAAGCATCTATTGAAGCATTTATGGTGACAAATTTAAGGAAAGCAGATGGAAATAATGTCAAGCTATCAGAATCAAGGAAAAGTATTAGTTATCGATGTAGGTCCCAAATTCGACTTCAGCAAAGTAGAAGACTTTAGAAACGCCTACAGTGGGCTCAATAATGATGTGAGTCATATCACTGTTGACTTGTCTCGTACGGAGTACATGGATAGTTCAGCCTTAGGCATGTTACTAAACATGCAGAAAACGCTCTCTGAACGAACGCTCACCTACAGCATCGAAAATGCCCGACCGCAAGTAGCTAAGATCCTTCAAATATCTCGGTTCGATAAAAAGTTCGACATCAAATAGTCTTTTGGGATCCTCTCTTGAAAATCCTTATTGTTGACGACGAGGCTATCAACCGTACTTTGTTGACTAACATGCTTTATAACGCGGGCTATAAACAATGCGTGGAAGCGGTCAATGGTATAGAGGCGCTTGATAAGTTTACTAAAGAGCAACCCGATCTCGTTCTGCTTGATGTGGTTATGCCGGGGTTGTCAGGCTTTGATGTGGCGCCCAAAATTCGACAACTTGCAACAGGCCCTTATCTTCCCATTCTTTTTATCACTGCGTTAGAAGATAAAGATAGTTTGGTGCGCTGCTTGGAGGTAGGAGGCAACGACTACGCAACTAAACCCTTCGACCGCCATATCTTGATTGCAAAAATCCGAGCACATTTAAAAATACGCGCGCTTAGCGAATATGTTGAAGAACAAAACAAAACATTACGACTCTTCAACCAACGGGTTGCCCGTGAGCATGCCATTGTTGAACATATATTCAGTCATGCCATTGTTAATCATCCAGACGTACAAGGTCACTTCGACTATTTTCTAAAGCCCGCAGAAACCTTCAATGGCGACTTGTTTCTCTGTGAAGCAAGCCCAAGTGGAGGAATTTATTTCATAGTGGGTGACTTTACCGGACACGGCCTTGCTTCGGCCATTGGTGCGTTACCCGTTACACGTGCGTTTCAAGAGTTAAGTCAACAGGGCGTATCTGTATCTGAGATTGTTGGCGAGCTAAATCAAATCCTCATCAAGTTTTTGCCTAGTGACATGTTTATGGCAGCTGTTGTTGGTGAGATTAATGCGGGAGGGAATCGCATAACTATATGGCAAGGGGGCATGCCTGCAGTCATCATTCCTGCCGCATCGGATGTGGGGTTGCGTAAATTTACCTCTCGCCATATGGCTTTGGGCATTTTGCAAGAACATGAACTAAACACGGATACTGACACAATTCATTTGGGCCATCATGAACAATTAATTGTATGCAGCGACGGGCTCATAGAAATAGCTAATGACGATGGTGATATGTTGTTGGAAGACGGGTTAGTCGACATAATAAAAGAGCACATGACAAAGAGCCGTTCTATCAATGCTAAATCTTTGTTTAACGCGGCAAAAGCACATTGCGAAACATCGAAATTCCACGATGACGTCACTGTAGTTATATTTACCTCAAAACCAATTAAAATGGCATTGCATAGCCAAGCAGCGAAGGCATTTCCATCAGTGCATGAAATTGTTCTCGATGCGCCCCACCTGAAGGAGCCCGATGTTCTTCAACGTGTCCTTCAACTAGTAGGACATTGTGAGGGTATACAAGGTGTCCGTTCTATTTTATATACCGTGTTGTCAGAGCTCTTTAATAACGCACTTGAGCACGGTCTATTGAAACTCGAATCTAGGCTAAAACAAGACAGTGCGGGCTTTCAGCAATATTATGAGAAGCGAGAAGCCTCATTAGAACAGTTAAACCATGGCCGAATCATCATAAGAGTAGAATCTTTGCCTGAACGAAATGAAGTGTTGCTCTCGGTTGAAGATAGTGGGCAAGGATTTATGTGGGAAAATAAAACCTATTTAGCTGGAACTCGCTCATCTAATGATGAGTGTTACGGTCGTGGCATCCCCCTTATTAACACATTATGTGAGCGAGTATGGTTTGAAAAAAACGGAAGCAAAGTAACATGCCTATTAAGTACCCAAAGTTAGCAACTTGCCAGTCAGTAGTTTTTTAGCTTTATTACCGACAGTTATCCAATTATCAAGCCTGCTAATCGAAATCTTCTTCCTCTCAGTAAGAATAATCTAAATACTTAGTTTCCTTAGCTGAAGACTGTATCACTGTAACGTTAAAACCGAGGACTTATGCTGAAATCTTTTCTAAAACTCTTTGAAGAGTCCCACAAAAAAGCGGAACCTGCCTATTCAATAGAGCTTGCTACTGCAGCACTGCTTAGCGAACTGGTTAGCGCAGATAATCAGGTGACGGAAACTGAAAAAGAAGAATATGAAAAGCAGCTTAGACATTTGGTAAATGTCGATGATGAGGCAATGGCGCTCTTGTTAAAACGAGGCCACCAAACGGCCGATGATGCAGTCGACCTTGTTCACTTTACTCAAGTTCTTAATAACCATTATTCCGCAGAGGAAAAAGCGAGCGTCATTAAAAGTCTTTGGATCATTGCGTACGCCGATAAGTCGCTAGCGCCATTGGAAGAAAGTACAATTAGACAAATCGCAGATTTGTTATATGTTCCTCACAGCCAGTTCATTAAAACAAAACTTGAAGTCGTTGATGGTGCTAAATAAACAACATTAAATCGACTGAAATGAATACCTTTAAAAATCCATTTTTAATTTTGTTGTCCGTGACATACTATTGCGGTCAAAACAATAAAAAAGTGGCTGTGTTAAGGGAAATGTCAACCTTGCATGTACCGCTTTAATCAAGGTAGTAAGCAAGGACACACTAGTGTTGAAAACATTGAAAGTTCCCATTGGATTTGCCGTTGCCTTATCCTCGGCTGTCTTAATCATATCAATCGCTATCGTCAATAAATTAGATAATAGCGAGTCTGTCATAGAGGTAGTGAAAAACAACACCGCCGCTTTGAGTAATTCTCTTGCGCTACAGCTATCTGTGATGATGGAAAGAAATCCTGGTAACATCACTCTACTCTCTACTCTTTTTCAGCCGATAAAAGAACACGAGTATCTTTTATCGGCAACGCTTTACGATAATAATTATAACGTTATTTCTGCCGTTCAACCCGAGAGAGTACTCGAAACAAGCGACGCTTTAGTCCCTAAGTCGCCACACAATATTCCCTTCGGCATAACACAGTACGAGGATGTTATCGTCGCCCATCAAATTGTTGGTAGCAACCTTTACCCTATGGGGCACGTTGTTATTTATATCGACGCTAGCCGCGTTCAAGCAATGAATAGCGCTCGACAGCTCCTAGAGCAATTACCGGTGTTTCTAGCATTGTGGCTATTGTGCACTGGAATATGTATTTTTATTTTGTATCGATTGATTTCACCTTTAGCCTCGCTAGGCCGGTTCACACAAGATGTATTTGAAACCAAAGATTACGCGCTGAGAAGCTCGCTAGATTCATCCAATGAAATTGGAAGAATTGCCAATAATATAAATAGCTTACTAGATGCTATTGAAGTTGAGTTACTGGTAAATTTTGAACAAAGACAAACGTTGGTCGATCAGCAAGAGACAATGTCTCGGCTTGCAAATTTTGATAGTTTGACAGGGTTACCTAACAGGCAGTTTGTTCTTGATAATCTAAGACTGGAATTAGCCAGAGCAAAGAGAAACGACGAAGATTTGTTACTGCTGTTTTTTGATCTTGATGGCTTTAAAGGGATAAATGATTCGCTAGGGCACGAGACCGGCGATCTTATCTTGATAGAAGTCGCAGATAGGGTGCAATGTTTACTTAGAGACGGTGACTTGTTTGCTCGCTTAGGGGGCGATGAGTTTTTAGTACTCCCAGATAGAGATGCGACAGCAGATCAAGCGAAGAGTTTAGCAACGCGATTAATCACAGCCTTCGATGAGCCATTTGAGCTTAGAGGACTTTCACTTACTGTAGGACTGAGCGTTGGCGTAGCAACAGCTTCAGATGCCGGTTATGATTTAAGTGAACTGATGAGCAACGCTGATCTTGCCATGTATCGTTCAAAAGCTAGGGGAAGGGGAAGCTACACACTATTTACCCCAGATATGGTGGAATCTCACAAGCGTAAACTGCACTTGGCTAATGGCATAGAACAAGGCATAACGAACGATGAGTTTGTCGTTTATTACCAAGTTAAAGTAAACAATGACGGCAACGTAATTGGCGCTGAAGCATTGATTCGTTGGCAGCATCCTGAGTTTGGCCTTGTTATGCCAAATGAGTTTATTCCAATTGCGGAGCAAGGCGGGAAGATCACTGCTATAACACGATGGGTCATTAATCGTGTGTGTATGGATATGCCCGACCTCAAACGCTGGGCTACAGGCGCGTTCAGGGCCTCTATTAATTTATCCGGCCATGATTTGAGAAGTAATCAACTGTTTGATCATATCTACAACACCTTTATGCTTTATGACGTAAACCCAGAAAATATTGAATTTGAAGTTACCGAAAGCGCCTACCTTGAAAACTTCTCGCTCTCCAATAAGTTTTTCAGGCGCATAAGCAATATGGGGTGTGCGATTGCGCTTGATGACTTTGGTACGGGTTATTCGTCTTTAAGCTATCTCACTCAAATTAATATAGACACCCTTAAAGTCGACAGACAGTTTGTAACGGAAATCCAATCTTCTGTACGCAGCCGACTAGTGACAGGTGCTATTATTGACTTGGCAAAACGCCTATCACTTTCTGTTTGCGCGGAAGGGATAGAAAACCTTGAACAATGGCACTATCTGATAGAACACGGTTGTGACAATGTTCAGGGGTTCATGTTCAGCAAACCTATTCCTATCAATGATCTCATTACTTCCCCTTGCCAATATAAGGCGGAACAATTCGCTTGATGCTAACAATCATATGTCGGCATTGATGCCGACATATGTTCACGCTTAGTGTTTCTTTATTGCAACACCTATCCTTTAGCTAGAGGCTATAAGCTCTTAGGAGTATTCTTAAGTCATTGTTTTAGAATATAATGTTTGTCTTGGTCTGAAAATAGCATTATAGGTTTGAATGCATTAAATATAGTGGTTAATTGAAGACTAATGGTAACATCCATATGACCGATTGCTGTTAACCGACGAAGGTTAGCAATTGTCGAATTAAGAAGGAATTTAAAAAGCGTTTAGTGGAGGATTCATGATGAAACGTCTCGAAAAAGTTTTCTTAGCAATTTGTGCCGTTGCGGCAGTACAGGCCATTTCAGTCGCCGATGCGCATGCTACACCAGCGCGTTCGCTGATGCAGAAATTAGACGTAGATAAAGATGGTCTTATTTCACTTAAAGAAGCAGTTAGACATACAGGGCTACTGCGTAACTTCGGACTTATTGACGACAACGAAGACGGCAAACTTTCTGAAGCAGAAATGGCAAAGAGCAAGCTGACGCCTGGAAATGAAAATCTCACCGCAAGTGAGTAGATAAGAATATCAACAGTAATGAGGGTAAGGTTCTGATAAACAAGATATCGTTTGGTGAACGCTTGGTACAACTTGGTTCACTAAGGCAGTTAACGTTAGGAAGTTTTGTACTTGCCCTTATTCCTCTTATCGCGCTTCTTTGGCAAAGTCAAAGTGACTTAGCCAAGGTGGGTCAAATGACCACCCTCGAAACGCGCTTTGTGGTTGATGTTGTAAGTGACATGCAGCGACTTGATAATGCTGTAGTTGATGTGGAGCGCAGCATTAGGCAGTTTGCCGTTTTGCGTAACGATAGGGTTGCGCAACTTTCTGACAATGCAATAGATCAGTTTGCTGTTGCAGCAGATAACTTATGTCAGGCGCTTTCGGTGCCTGCAACTTGTTCTCGATTATCTGAGCAACTCAATCAACTCGCTGAATATCGTGCTATTGAAGATCAACTTCTACTTAATGCGTATTTAGCGTCGGTGGGAGATAGTGTAGAGCAATTACGGGACGATGTAGAATCGGCTATTACAGAGCGGGTCAAAGTCCAACAAGACGACCTAAACGCCATGCAGGCAAAACAAGCATGGTCAACTGCAATGCTGGTTAGCGTCTCATTACTTCTTATCTTGCTGGGAAGCCAGCTGATCGTAAATCCTGTCAATAACCTCAAAAAAATTATTCGGATCATGGCGCGCAGTGATGGTGAGCTTCCTCCGTTGTCTAAGCAGGCACCGAGAGAGCTGATTGATGTGGAGAAGGATTTGCACTGGCTTTACGATCGTCTACAGCAGCTAGAGCACATTAGAACAGCACTGCTAAGGCATGCCGCACACGAACTAAAAACCCCCTTAGCCAGCATTAAAGAAGGCTGTAGTTTGTTGTCTGAAAACGTTGTTGGCGAATTAAATAATAGTCAGCGTGAAGTTCTTTCACTACTCACCGCGAGTACTCAGCGTCTCAATATTTTGGTTGAAAAGCTACTCGACTACAATCTGCTATTACAACAAGCACAGCCTAAAATAATTGAAAGCAATGCTAATGAGTTAGTCACCGCCTGTTTAGAAGATTATGCCCTTGCTATCCAAGATAGAGAGGTAGATGTCAATATTTCCTCACCTTTAGTACATGTAGACGAGGAGCTGTTCAGAAGAATACTTGATAATTTAGTGTCCAATGCCGTTGCGCATGGTGCGGTTGGAAGACCGATAAATATTAATCTTTACAACGAGAATAATAACCTTGTACTGGACGTTGCAAACAGGGGCAAGCGTATAGCCCCAGAATCTGTGCAGACACTATTTGAACCATTCATCCGCGGGACCGAGCCAAGAAATGACAACGTTATTGGAACGGGGTTAGGATTATCAATTGTTGCCGATTGTGCTCGACTCATGCATGGTGATGTAAAAGTGGTAGATGTAGACTATGCCGATGTTTGCTTTAGAGTGACCATTCCGCAACAGGAAAATTAAAATGAGAATAAGTGGTTTAATTGTTGCCTTGCTGGTACTGACAGGATGTCAGAGTTTATCCAGAAACAGCGACAATACAGGTGAGCCGGAAAATGCGACATCTGTAGCAAAAATAGAACGTGGTATCTGTTTGTTTGACGAGCCGCCTCAAGATTTCAAATACAACTGTGATACGGCTTATTGGCTTAATACGTGGATTAAAGCAGCCAACCAACCTTGGTCGAAGCGCAAGCAAGCTATAAAAGCTCTGGGAAAATCTGCTTCCGATACTATCCACGTATACATCTTAACGCTACCTATTGATACCCCTTATCAAGACAGATTGCGCGCGCAGCTGGCATTAAACGATATTGCGGGTGAATTTACAGCGACTGCTCAAGAAGTGGTTAACGTTATTGCGGCATCGCAGAATAACCAGATTATGCAGCTAGAGTCGGCAATGGTTGTACTAGAGCAAGAAAACACCTCGCGTGGAGAGAAAGTAAAAGCGCTAGAAAAAGAAGCCGTTAACTTGCGCAAAAAATTAGAAGAACTGTTGCAAATTGAAGCAACACTAATGGACAAAAACAGGAGTACACAACAGTGAGCGAGCAGGCGAGTAGTAACCCTAACTTATTGTTGGTTGATGATGATAAAAGCTTATTACGTTTGTTAACCATTCGCCTTGAAGGCGAGGGATATACCGTAACCGCAGTGGAAGACGGTCAATCGGCGTTAAAAAAACTTCAGAACGATAACTATGATGTTGTATTAAGCGATCTGCGCATGCCGGGCCTAGACGGTTTGAGCCTGTTTGAAGAAATAATGGGAATTAGAAAAGACATTCCTGTAATTTTAATGACAGCCCACGGGACTATTGCCGATGCTGTAGCTGCCACGCAGCGCGGTGTATTTGGTTTCTTACCGAAACCGGTTGATCACGATGAATTGCGTACACTTCTGCAAAAAGCATTGAGTCAGTCTCAAGCTGCGCAGCCTGGAGATTGGGCAAAAGACATCATTACCCGTTCACCGGAAATGCTTAATGTCCTTGACCAAGCGTTTCGTATAGCCCAGCGCGAGGTGTCTGTGCTTATTAGCGGTGCGAGCGGTACAGGTAAAGAGCTGCTTGCTAACGCCATCCATAAAGCCAGTAACCGCAGCGACAAGCCATTTGTAGCGATTAACTGTGGAGCTTTACCTGAAAACTTACTTGAGTCGGAGCTGTTTGGTCATGCTAAAGGGGCGTTTACCGGTGCTGTAGCCGCTCACCCAGGTCTGTTTAGAGAAGCCGACGGTGGTACCTTGTTCTTGGACGAGATTGGCGATATGCCGATGACGCTGCAGGTAAAACTACTGCGTGCATTACAAGAGCGTCAAATTCGTCCAGTAGGTAGCAGCAAGCACGTCGACATCGATGTGCGTATTATTTCTGCAACGCATAAAGACTTGCATAAAGAAATGGAAGAAGGCACCTTTCGCGAAGATTTATATTACCGTCTAAACGTGGTGAATCTAAAACTTCCGTCGCTTAAATCGCGAAGTGAAGATATTCCTCTTTTGGCTCGCTCGCTGCTTCAGCAAAGTGCGCAGCGCCATGGTGTGAATGTAAGCCAATTTTCTGATGACGCTATGCAACAGCTGGTAACCTCATCTTGGCCAGGTAACGTACGCCAGCTTGTGAATGTGGTCGAGCAGTGTGTTGCATTAACACAAACGCCTGTGATTCCGCTTCACTTAGTAGAGCAAGCCTTGTCAGCCACTAAGCAAAGCTGGCCAACGCTTACAGAAGCGCGCGATGCCTTTGAACAGCAATACTTGCACAAGCTTCTTAAAATGACCGACGGCAACGTAACGCGCGCGGCAGAGCTTGCTGGTAGAAACCGTACAGACATGCATAAACTTATGAAAAAGCATGAGTTAGATGCAGCCGATTTCAGATAGACATAGTCGAACTTAGAGACTTATTAAACGCATCACTTTTTAGTGATGCGTTTTTGTTTTGCGATACGAAAAGCGTAGGGCTGGAGTTATGCTGGAAGGTGCTCTGAAAAAATAATGGCTTCAACTTTGCGGGCGTGGTTTTTTAAGCTTTCTATCTCAACATCCAAAAAGTCACGTGGTTCATCAAACAGAAGGCATAACGTACCCAATTCATAGCCATCTTTGTTGCGCAAGATAGCACCTGCGTAAGCTCTTATGAAAGGACTGCCAGTCACCAGCGGGTTATTAGCAAATAGCTTATCGGCTTTTGCGTCGGGAACAATTAAGTACTCTTCTTCGGCTATCGCGTAGGTGCAAAACGAGATATTACGCGGTGTTTCGGTTGCATCCATACACTGGCGAGACTTAAACCATTGGCGATCTTCTGCAACAAGGCTTACCAAGCAGGTTTTAGCATTAAATTCTTCTTGTACGGTTTTGGTAAGTTCGTCAAGTTGTTCGCTTGGGGAAGTATCTAAAATATCTAACGATTCTAAAGCAGCAAGACGTGCTTTTTCGTATTCATTATTCATTGAATGATTTCACGATAAAAAATGGGTCTCTACAAAAACTAATAACCGTAGTAGTTTACCTGTAACTTGTAGGAATACTATCTATTAAATAGTTATTATTTAGAATAAGGCGTTTTGGGCTGGCTGACTTTTAATTGAGAGGTTGTCTAAACGGTGGGCTGTTTCTTCAGCGTTGTATAAATCAATAAACTGCTGAGCCAACCTGGGAGCATCTTTGTTGTCTGGGCGGTGACAAAAAAAGTACACGTCTTTTCCTTCACTTTGCCAAAGCTTCACTTTCTTCACCCAAGGTAATAAACAGCGTTGGTTGTCATCATCTATATCGTTGCCGACAAAGCGGACAATGGGAGTATGGCCTGTAGCGATAACATTAACCGGTACACGAGGCTTTTTCTCTCGCACTTCCTTTAGCATCGCGCGTCTATTTGTTCCCCCTGCGTCTAAAGACCCAGTAAACAGGGCTCGGGTGTCCATAATGATTCTATTCGCACCGTGTCGAATCAATAGTTGGTTGAGCGCCTTTTCCTCATCCCCCTTTGCAAAAAATGCCAGGTGGCGCACTTCAACTGCTACGTTTAATTCTTTAGGTAACGCCGCTAGAAAGGTATCCAAAATGGATAGCTTTTCTGGTCCGAAAGAAGCGGGCAGTTGCAGCATCATGACTCCTAGCTTTTCTTTAAGCGGACTTAATAAAGCAAGCTGTTGGGCAACCTCTTCATCACAATGCTGTAATTGATGTACATGTGTAATGTTCTGGTGAAACTTGAAAGTAAATCTGAAGTGGTCGGGTGTTGAATTGCACCACCTTGCTACAGCGTCTTGGTGGGGAAGAGAGTAAAATGTGGTATTCCCTTCAACCGTATTACACTCCTTGGCATACAGCGACAATCCATTATCAGACTTGGGATAATTAGCAAACCACGTGCTTGGCCAATGGCTGTGTTGCCACATTGGCAATCCAATATAGAGATTTCCTTGTGATATGGCTGATTTGTGCATATTTGTCATTGGGCTTTATCAAGCATTTGTTTATACTATGCGGCCTTTAAATCATTACATTATGCATGTTGTGGGCGGGCCAGCTAATTGGCCAGCAAGTTTACGCGATTTTTGGCAAAGTCTTAAGCCCAAAAGTAAGCGGTTTTGAACGCCAATTCACTGCATGCGAAGCAAGAAAAAACATCAGGGGTCAAGGACCATGCGCACAGATTACTGTGGGAATATCGATTCATCATACATTGGACAAGAAGTTACCCTTTGCGGGTGGGTTAATAAGCGTCGCGATCTAGGCGGTGTAATTTTCATCGACTTACGCGACCGCGAAGGTATCGTACAAGTGGTGTTCGACCCAGATTTACCAGACGTACTATCGGTAGCTAACACGTTGCGTAGCGAATTCTGCGTAAAGCTAACGGGTAAAGTGCGTGCGCGCCCTGAAGGTCAAATTAATAAAGACATGCGCACAGGTGAGATTGAGATCCTAGGCACAGGCCTTGAAGTGATCAACAAATCTGACGTGCTTCCACTGGATTGGAACCAAGAAAACTCAGAAGAACAGCGCCTTCGCTATCGTTATCTAGACCTTCGCCGTCCTGTAATGAGCCAGCGCTTACAATTTCGTGCAAAAGTAACCGGTGCTGTACGTCGTTTCCTAGAAGAAGAAGGTTTCCTTGATATTGAAACGCCTATTCTTACTAAGGCAACGCCAGAAGGTGCACGTGACTACCTAGTGCCAAGCCGCACACACAAAGGTGAGTTCTTTGCACTTCCGCAATCGCCACAGCTTTTCAAACAGCTTCTGATGATGTCGGGCATGGACCGTTACTATCAAATTGTTAAGTGCTTCCGCGACGAAGACTTACGTGCCGACCGTCAGCCAGAATTTACCCAAATCGATATTGAGACCACGTTCTTAGATGCCGATGGCGTAATGTCTATTACCGAGCGCATGATCCGCGACTTGTTCAACAAAATGCTAAACGTTGACCTTGGTGACTTCCCGCGCATGACGTACAAAGAAGCCATGACGCGCTTTGGTAGCGACAAGCCAGACCTACGTAACCCGCTAGAGTTAACAGACGTTGCAGACTTGCTTGCTAACGTTGACTTTAAAGTATTCAGCGGCCCGGCAAACGACCCTAAAGGTCGCGTTGCGGCTATTCGCGTACCGGGCGGTGCTTCACTTTCTCGTAAGCAAATTGACGAATACACTAAGTTCGTAGGTATTTACGGCGCGAAAGGCCTAGCATGGATTAAAGTTAACGATGCTGGTGCTGGTCTTGAAGGTCTACAGTCGCCAATCCTTAAATTCCTAACTGAAGACATCACTAACGCAATTATTGAGCGCTCTGGCGCACAAAGTGGCGATATTCTATTGTTTGGTGCAGACAACTACACAGTAGTGACTGAAGCGATGGGCGCACTTCGTCTTAAGCTTGGTGAAGACTTTGAGCTTCTTGAAGGCGAGTGGAAACCACTTTGGGTTGTTGACTTCCCAATGTTCGAAGAGTTTGACGGTCAGCTTCACGCTATTCACCACCCGTTTACTGCACCACGTGGTCTAACGCCAGAAGAACTTAAAGCTAACCCAGCAGAAGCCTTATCTGACGCTTACGATATGGTATTGAACGGTGTTGAATTAGGCGGTGGTTCTGTACGTATTCACAATGAAGACATGCAGTCTACGGTATTCAATATTCTTGGCATTGACGATGAAGAAGCGAAGAACAAGTTTGGCTTCTTGCTTGACGCGCTGCGCTTTGGTGCGCCGCCGCATGCAGGTCTTGCGTTTGGTTTAGACCGTCTGGTAATGCTTATGACTGGCGCGACGTCTATTCGTGACGTGATGGCATTCCCTAAAACGACCACAGCGGCGTGTCCGTTAACATCTGCTCCTAGCCCAGCAAACCCACAGCAGCTTGAAGAGCTAGCTATTGCAACGGTGAAAAAGCAATCGTAATTTATGGCGTATAAGAAGCCTGAATCTGCACTGGTAGTGTTGTATGACCAACACTACCGAGTGCTGCTTTTGCAACGACAAGACGACCCCACCTTTTGGCAGTCGGTAACCGGCGCGTTAGAGGAGGGGGAGTTACCCTTAGAAACAGCATATCGTGAAGTGTGTGAAGAAATTGGCATCGATGCCAAAGCGCACGGCTTTGTGGTTAACGACCACGATAAGCAAAACCAATATGAAATTCGTAGCCGCTGGCTACATCGTTATCCTCCTGGTACTGTGCATAACACAGAACACGTATTTTCCCTTCAAATAAATAGCGATTTACCTATTGTCTTAACAGAGCACTTGCAGTACGAATGGGTGTCGAAAGAGGAAGCGCTCGCGCGTTTATGGTCTCCTTCTAATAAAGAAGCGGTATCTTTGTTTGTACCGAGTGTGCCTTAATGGTTATACTGGGTATAGATCCAGGTTCTCGGATCACAGGCTACGGTTTAATTGCACGCAAGCAAGGTAAACTGGTGTATGTAGCAAGCGGATGCATTCGCGTTGGAACGGCAGATTTGCCTTCTCGTCTTGCTAATATCTTTACCGGGGTTGGCGATATTATTCGTCAATACAAACCCGACCAGTTTGCTATTGAGCAAGTATTTATGGCGAAAAACCCTGATTCAGCGTTAAAGCTTGGTCAGGCCAGAGGTGCCGCCATTGTGGCAGCCACCCAAGCGCAACTTCCTGTTGCTGAATACAGCGCAAGGCAAATTAAGCAGTCGGTAGTTGGAAAAGGTGGCGCCGATAAAACGCAAGTTCAGCACATGGTAAAACACCTGCTTAGCTTAAGCGGCACGCCACAGGCCGATGCTGCCGATGCATTAGCCGTTGCCTTGTGTCATGCACACACTGAACAGAGCCTGATAAACATGGCAGGGCAAGCCCGAAAAACCGTTCGTGGTCGTTTGCGCTAATACTGCTCGAAGCTCACGCTTTTACAGAGATAATTCATGATTGGACGAATTCGCGGTACGTTGGCTGAGAAACAGCCTCCAGAAATTCTTGTAGATGTAGCCGGTGTTGGCTACGAAATTCACATGCCTATGACCAGTTTCTACCAGCTTCCCGCGGTAGGTGAAGAAGTGGTGGTGTACACACACTTTGTGGTTCGTGAAGACGCCCAATTGCTGTTTGGTTTTGCTGATAAAATGGAAAGAGGGCTTTTCCGAGAATTGATCAAAGCCAATGGTGTAGGTCCAAAGTTAGGCCTTGCTATTTTATCTGGTATGTCGGCAAGCCAGTTCTTGGCAAGCGTACAAAACGAAGATGTTTCTGCACTTGTCAGCTTACCGGGTATAGGTAAGAAAACCGCAGAGCGTTTAGTGGTAGAGCTTAAAGACCGCTTAGCAAAATTTGGCAAGGCGCAGAGTATTGCTGTACCACCCCCAAGTGGCGACTTGTTATCCACCAATACTATTGTTGAAGTGAACGACGCTCGGGAAGAAGCGCAAAGTGCGCTTATTGCACTGGGCTATAAACCTGCTCAAGCGAGTAAGTTAGTCGACAGCGTGTATAAAGAAGGCATGGAAAGTGAAGCCCTTATTCGCGAATCATTAAAAGCGGCCATATAATGGCGCCCAACGAAGACAGCGGCTGTTAGTCTGTCTGTCTTCACGTTACCGTTTAAAGTAGAACTATCATGATTGAAGCCGACAGACTGATTACGCCTGAAGCAAGCACCGAAGACGAGGTCATCGACCGCGCCATTCGCCCTAAAATGCTCGAAGACTATACGGGGCAGCCTCACGTATGTGAGCAAATGGAAATTTTTATTCAAGCTGCGCGTAATCGTGATGATGCGCTAGACCATCTACTTATTTTCGGTCCGCCAGGACTGGGTAAAACCACGCTTGCAAATATTGTGGCAAATGAGATGGGCGTGAACATTAAAACCACGTCGGGGCCTGTGCTAGAGAAAGCTGGGGATCTTGCCGCGCTGCTTACCAACCTAGAGCGCAACGATGTATTGTTCATCGATGAAATACATCGCCTAAGCCCAGTAGTGGAGGAAATCCTTTATCCTGCCATGGAAGACTATCAGCTTGATATTATGATAGGCGAAGGGCCAGCGGCGCGCTCTATTAAGCTAGACCTTCCTCCTTTTACGCTGGTCGGCGCTACCACCCGCGCAGGCTCGCTAACGTCGCCGTTACGCGACCGTTTCGGCATTGTGCAGCGCCTTGAGTTTTACAACGTAAAAGACCTCACCAGTATTGTGGCAAGAAGCGCCAGCTACCTTAATTTAGACATGAACGAGGAAGGCGCGAAAGAAGTAGCTCGTCGCTCTAGAGGTACACCTCGTATCGCTAATCGCTTACTTCGCAGAGTTCGAGATTATGCCGAAATTAAATCTGATGGTACCGTTGGCGCTGATGTTGCGGCCAAAGCCCTAGATATGCTTGATGTAGACAAAGAGGGTTTTGATTACATGGACCGCAAATTGCTTACTGCTATTATAGAAAAGTTTGATGGTGGGCCCGTAGGCTTAGATAACTTGGCAGCGGCTATTGGTGAAGAAAAAGAAACCATAGAAGATGTAATTGAACCCTTCCTTATTCAACAGGGCTTCTTACAACGTACGCCTCGAGGCCGTATAGTGTCTCAGCGAGCCTATCTTCACTTTGGCTTCGCTCCGTCTGAATAATCTACCGTCCCTTTGTAAGAAGCTACAGATTCGTTTTAAAGGCCTAGCTGGATTGCTGGGCTTTTTTAGGCTTAGTAAATTGCGCAAGTCATACAAATTTATGCTGGAGTAGAAACAAAGTCGGATCGAGGGAGAGCGGGAGTATAGAGCTATTGGCTTCTATAGGTATTGATTCTTTCGTTAGAAACAGTCACAAACTATGGGCAAAAAAAAGCCCGCTCAGAGAGCGGGCTAAAACAACAAGTGTTGAAGGAAATAAATCCAGGGAACTCATGTCTAACAGGAGAATAACTCTTGCATGACCGTGCTAAGCACCATCACGCTCTGTACGACTGATGCTGTGCATTATAGGGAGCACAGAAAAAAGCACAATTGAGTAAAATTGTTATTTTGGATTAGAAAATCTAATGTGTTAATTGTGTGTTTAATATTAGTATAAATTTGATTAATGGTTAGTCTAAATGCGGTTTGTAGGGATTTTTTGTTCTGCACTTTGTCGCTTAAAACAGTGGTTCTAACTATATTTTGGATTAATTAATTTAAAGGTGAAGGAATAGTTATGCATTTACATCAGGTAAGAGTGTATTACGAAGATACCGACGCTGGCGGTATTGTGTATTATGCGAATTACCTTAAGTTTATGGAAAGAGCCCGTACTGAGTGGCTTCGCGGGCTGGGTTACGAACAAGATACGCTAATGGAACAATCCATCGCTTTTGTCGTCAAACACGTTGAAATGCATAACTATGCGCCCGCGCGGTTTAATCAGCTGTTGAGTATTGAAACTCGCGTTGTAGAATTGAAAGGCGCTAGTATGACGTTTCAACAAAATATTAAAAATGAACAAGGCGTTACCTTAGTAACTGGAAATATTAAGGTTGCCTGCGTCGATTTGGCAGTAATGAAGCCAAAAAGATTACCACGTACTTTGTTAGGGGAAATTTCGCGTGTCATCTGATCTCACTTTTATTGGCTTGTTCTTACAAGCAAGCTTTATCGTTCAACTTGTTATGCTTTTACTATTGAGCGTTTCAGTCGCGTCTTGGACTTTCATATTTCAACGAAGTAAAGCTTTGTCAGCTGCACGAAATGAAATGCGTCAGTTTGAAGATAAGTTCTGGTCAGGCGCTGACCTGAACCGTCTTTATCAAGAACTGTCAGCAAGAACTAACCTTACGGGTATGGGCAGCATCTTCTGTTCAGGTTTTAAAGAGTTTGTTCGTCTGCGCAAATCAAATACGGCAACTAATGGCATTGTCGACGGTACCTACCGTGCTATGCGTGTTTCTATGTCTCGTCAAGTTGAAGAATTAGAAAGTCGCCTACCATTCCTAGCTACTGCAGGCTCGATCAGTCCTTACATCGGTCTATTTGGTACGGTATGGGGAATAATGAATGCCTTCATCGCACTCGGTGAAGTGCAGCAAGCTACCCTCGCAATGGTAGCGCCTGGTATTGCAGAAGCGCTTATTGCAACTGCTATCGGCCTATTCGCCGCTATTCCAGCTGTAATCGCATACAACCGTTTTAGTCACCAAGTTGAGAAGCTAGAAAATAGCTATGGCAACTTCATGGAAGAGTTCTCTGCAATTCTTCATCGCCAAGCGGTTGCTGCGCAAGCACAACAACAAGCCTAAGCGTTTACATTCCAAACGGAGGACTTGTTATGTACGTAAGAAAACGCCGTAGACCGGTATCAGAGATAAACGTTGTACCTTACATCGACGTGATGTTAGTGCTGCTCATTATTTTTATGGTAACGGCGCCGCTTATTTCTCAAGGGGTAAAGGTAGATTTACCTAAAGCAAGCGCTAACCCAATCGAGCAGGAAGATAACCCACCTATTATTGCTTCGGTAGATGTTAAAGGCCGCTACTTTTTGAACGTTGGCGAGGATCAGGAATCGCCAATTAGCGAAGATGAACTTGGCGCGATTGTAAAAGCACAGTTGACCAAAGAGCCCAATACGCCCGTAGTGGTAAAAGGCGATGGACAAGTAGCGTATAACGAAGTGATACAGCTAATGGTGTTGTTACAGCAGGCGGGTGTGCCTTCAGTAGGGTTAATGACGGATCCGGTTGAGTAATATAGATATGTCGAAACCTGAAGTGTCGAAAAGCACTGAGCACAAAAATGCTTCTTCGAAAGAAGGAAAGCGCGCGGGGGCGAAGCAAAAAGGTAATAAGAAAAGCAAAATGACGCCTGAACAACTTGGTTTGTGCAAGTCGTTAGGTTTGCACGCCATTATTGCTGCACTGTTACTTATTAGCGTCAGTTTCTCGCCCGAACCGCTTCCAAACGCTCCCTCAAATGCGCCGGTAATCGAAGCAACCTTTATTGATGCGCAAGCGATAGCCGACCAAAAAAAGGCCCAGGCACAAGCTGAAGCACAAGCAAGAGCCGAAGAGCAAGAGAGGCAAAAAAAAGCAGAAGCGGCAGCAGAGAAAAAGCGCCAACAACAGCTTGCAGCTAAGCGCGCGAGGGAAAAGCGAGAAGCTGAGGCTGCTGAGGCGAAGAGGCAAAAAGAGTTAGAACGCCTTGCTGCTCAGAAAGAGAAAGAACGCAAAGAGCGTGAAGCTAAAGCGAAAGCCGAAGCCGAGCGTAAGAAGAAAGAAGCGGCTGAACGTGCAGAGATGGAAAGGATCATGCAAGAGCAGTTAGCGCAAGAGCAAGCGGCTCAGCGAGAACGTAGACGAAAGCAAGTGTTAACTGAAGTTGAGCGCTATACTGCGCTAATTCAGCAAACCATTAAGCGTAACTTGTATTCTGACGACAGCTATAGCGGTAAAACCTGTCGCTTGAATATACGGCTGGCGACCACAGGATTTGTAACCAGCATTCGTGTGTTAGGCGGCAACGACGCGCTATGCCGAGCCGCTGAAAGTGCAGTGCGCCGCGCTGAAAAGCTACCTGTGTCAGATGCACCCGATGTTTACGAGCAGCTAAAAGACATAACTTTAAAAGTGGAATTATAGTGGTATGAAAAAACTAGGTTTATGGATAGCGCTTATTACGATGGCCTTTAGTGTCAAAGTATTTGCATCCTTAGAAATTGTAATAACCGAGGGTGTAGATAGCGCCCGTCCAATCGGTGTTGTGCCATTTAAGTGGAAAGGGCAGGGCAGTATGCCTGGCGACATTTCTAAAGTGGTGATGGCTGATTTGATGCGAAGCGGTAAGTTTAACCCGGTCTCTGTAGATAAAATGCCACAGTACCCAGAAACCGCTGAGCAAGTGTCATACACAGCATGGGCGACACTTGGAGTCGATACTGTATTAGTGGGAAGTATCGAGCCTCAAGGAGGCGACCGCTTTCTTGTATCTTATGAACTTATTGATGTGCTTAAAGGCCAAGTTGATAATGGTCAAGCCAAGGTACTCAAAAACGGAAACTTAGTATCAAGTAATAATCACGTTCTTGCTGCCCGTCAGGCTGTGATCAATGGCCGAGATTTTCGCCAATATGCGCATCGAATTAGCGACATTGTCTATGAAAAATTAACCGGTGTTCGCGGTGCATTTTTAACGAAAATTGCTTATGTCATTGTTCGCGATCGCGACACCGTGGATAAGCCTTACCAATTAGTAATTGCAGATTATGATGGCGAGAACGAAACCCGTCTGCTGTCGTCACCTGAGCCACTTATGTCGCCAGTATGGTCTCCTGACGGTGAGAAGCTAGCCTATGTGAGCTTTGAAAACCGTAGACCGCAAATATTCATTCAGGATATTTACACCAGTGAACGTACACGCATTACTGATTTTCCTGGAATAAACAGTAGCCCTACATTTTCGCCAGATGGCAAGCAACTTGCTATGGTTTTATCGAAAGATGGAAACCCTGAACTCTATGTAATGGACTTAGCGACAAAAAATCTTCGCCGAGTTACACGCAATAGAGCGATTGATACGGAGCCCGCGTGGCTACCTGATGGCAGCGGTTTAATATTTAGCTCGGAACGGGGTGGTAAACCCCAGATATATAGCGTAAATTTAAATTCTGGGAAAGTAAGGCGAGTTACCTTTGTAGGTGAACAGAACCTTGGCGGTACGCTAACACCTGACGGCAAGCAAATGATTATGGTTAACCAAACTAATGGGAACTATCACATTGCTAAGCAGTCTTTGGATGGTGGATCACCTCAAGTACTGACACGGACGTACTTAGATGAATCACCAAGTGTAGCGCCGAATGGAAGCATGATTATATACAGCACCCTTCACGAGGGGACCCAAGTGTTGTCACTGGTTTCTTTAGATGGGCGTTTTAAAGCTAGGTTACCAGCAGCCAATGGGCAAGTTAAATCGCCAAGTTGGTCACCATTTTTGTTCTAACAATTTAACGACTAAACAATAAAATTTAAGGATTAGTAGGATGCAAATGAATAAAGTGATGAAGAGCTTCATTATCGCATTGCCAGTAGTGACAATGATGGCATGTTCTTCAGGCCCTAGCGAAGAAGAATTGGCAGCAGAGCGTAACCGCCTTGCACAAGAACAAGCGGCTGCGGAAGCGGAAGCACGTGAAGCAGAAGCACAGCGCGTTAAAGCAGAAGCTGCTCAGCGTATGAAGCGTCAAGAAGAAATGGTTCAGCAAGAAATGGAAGCGCTGAAAAACGAACAAACCGTTTACTTTGACTTTGACCGCTCAAGCATCAAGCCAGAGTTCCAGCGTATTCTAGACAAGCACGCGGTGTTCTTGGTGAAAAACCCAAGCACTAAAGTGACTATTGAAGGTCACACTGACAGCCGTGGTACGCCAGAGTACAACATCGCGCTAGGCGAACGTCGTGCACAGTCTGTTGAAACTTACCTACTTAATGCTGGCGTAAGCAGCAGCCAAGTAACAGTAGTTTCATACGGCGAAGAAAAACCAGCAGTGATGGGTTCTACTGAGTATGCATTTGCTCAAAACCGTCGCGGAGTGGTTGTTTACCGCTAATGACTATTCTAACGAATAAGACATTAAAAATGGGCGTCACTTTATGTGCCGCCCTTGCTGTTTCTACCGCATTTGCGCAAGCGCCTGTGGTAGACGCCAATGGCGGCAGTAAATTAGAGCAGCGTATTGTTGTACTAGAGCGTATTGTAAAAAGCCGAACTGAAATGCAGCACAGGCTTCAAACGCAGCTAGACAATATGCAAATGGAAGTCGACCAGCTGCGTGGTGCGGTTGAAGTTAATACCAACGAACTTCAAAAAGTACTTGAGCGTCAGCGAGAGCTTTACCTTGAAATAGATAAACGCGTGGAAGCACTTAAGCAAAGCGGCGCGCTACAAGGTAGTGCCATGCCTAGTGCAGGTGTTGATTCGGGCTCTGTGAGCTCTCCAGCAGCATCTACGCCTACGCAAGCACCGCAAGCAGGTGAAGATGAAGCCTATGAAAATGCGGTGAATTTGATCCTTAAGTCTCGTGAATACGATAAAGCCATTCCTGCGTTTCAATCGTTCATTTCACGCTTTCCCAACAGTGGTTACGCACCAAATGCGCACTATTGGTTAGGGCAACTGTTGTTTAATAAACAGCAGTGGAGCGAAGCAAGTGAGCAATTTAATATTGTAGCTAATCGCTTTACCGATTCTGCCAAGCGCCCTGATGCCTTACTAAAACTAGGCGTCATTGCTGAGCGAACGGGAGACAGTGCAACGGCTCGACAGCTGTTCCAACAAGTTGTAAATGATTACCCTGATTCTTCGGCGAAACGCCTCGCTGAATCTCGGTTAAATAACTTGTAATGAACAAAGCCTCTTTTAAAGAGGCTTTTTTATGAGTTAGAGAAAAGTTTTTTTCAAAAAATTCCATTTAGAGTGCATAAAACTTCTGCACCAAAATTCACTGTATTTCGTAGAAACCTGACTAAACTCAATTAGTACTGGTATAAATACTCAGCGATTTGTTTTCATTTTGACCGTTTAGTCGTAATTTGACAGAAAAATGAAAATAAAAGGACGTTATGGGTTGCGTCGAATAAAAATCTGAGTATTATATGCCGCCGTTGCCAAGACACAGGCAACAACAGGAAAGAAAGGGTCGTTAGCTCAGTTGGTAGAGCAGTTGACTTTTAATCAATTGGTCGCTGGTTCGAATCCAGCACGACCCACCACTTTCTCTCCTAGCATCAAATGATGGGTCGTTAGCTCAGTTGGTAGAGCAGTTGACTTTTAATCAATTGGTCGCTGGTTCGAATCCAGCACGACCCACCATCATTTGAATTGCTAAAAATATCTGTGTGTCACTTGATGGGTCGTTAGCTCAGTTGGTAGAGCAGTTGACTTTTAATCAATTGGTCGCTGGTTCGAATCCAGCACGACCCACCATCAAGTCTCAAACTCAAATATTCCTTTTTTAAATAATCTCCTCAGTACAAAACGCCAATGCTTATTGCGTTTTAAAACGCTACTCGTCTCTTTTGCACTTTGATCTGGTTTACCTAACCCCATGTAGTAGAAAAGGTAAGTACAAATACGACTATTTAATTACCCTTATGTTGATTAGGTAGTGTGTAATTTTTATGACAGTTGGGTATAATCCGCACCCTTGTCGCAACAGAGATGTAGGTTAATGTCAGTAGCATTTCGAGTGGATCAGGTAGAGTACCCGTTCCCAGCAAAACCACAGCCATTATCAGAAGCACGTAAAGCTGAGTTAAAGGCTGAGATCAAAGCTTTACTTAAGGCCCGTAACGCTGTGCTTGTCGCACACTATTACACCGATCATGAAATTCAGGCACTCGCTGAAGAGACTGGTGGCTGCGTGGCAGACTCATTGGAAATGGCGCGTTTCGGTAGAGATGCACAAGAACAAACCTTAATTGTTGCTGGCGTACGCTTCATGGGCGAAACGGCAAAAATTCTTAGCCCTGAAAAAACCGTACTAATGCCAACACTTGAAGCAACGTGCTCGCTTGATATTGGTTGCCCGGTTAAAGAGTTTAGCGAATTCTGTGATCAGCACCCTGACCACACCGTCGTGGTTTACGCGAATACATCAGCGGCAGTAAAAGCGCGCGCTGACTGGGTAGTAACGTCAAGCATCGCCCTTGAAATCGTTGAGCACCTAGACAGCCAGGGCAAGAAAATCATTTGGGGCCCTGACCGACACCTAGGCTCTTACATTGCTAAGCAAACGGGTGCCGACATGCTAATGTGGCAGGGCGAGTGTATCGTTCACGACGAGTTCTCTGCACAGAAGCTAGCAGACATGAAAGCACTGTATCCAAATGCCGCGATACTGGTTCACCCTGAATCACCCGCAAGCGTGGTAGAAATGGCAGATGCGGTTGGCTCAACCAGTCAATTGATAAAAGCCTCGCAAACCATGGATAACGACACCTTTATTGTTGCTACCGATAAAGGCATCTTTTACAAGATGCAACAACTTACTCCAGAGAAGACGTTTATAGAGGCTCCAACGGGCGGTAACGGCGCTACGTGCAAAAGCTGTGCTCACTGTCCTTGGATGGCAATGAACGGCTTAGAAGCGATTAAGGCGTCTTTGACGGGTGAAACTGATGGGCACGAAATCTTTGTTGATGATGAATTGCGTAAAGGTGCACTTATTCCACTTGATCGCATGCTTAACTTCTCAGCCGAGTTAAAAGCGAAAGGCGGGTTATAAGCGCACGTTTTATAAGCACTTGCTGAATATTTTCCAGCAAGTTCTTGATTAAGCGCGCGGCTTTACCTACTATACGCGCGCTCAAGGATTTTCGGTGTTAAAATCTTCTTGATACAAAATTTGGAGAGATGGCTGAGTGGCTGAAGGCGCACGCCTGGAAAGTGTGTATACGTTTATAGCGTATCGAGGGTTCGAATCCCTCTCTCTCCGCCAAATACAAAGAACCGGCTTTACGCCGGTTTTTTTGTGCCCATCAATTTGCACTGATTCATATATTGATACTTTTATGAAACTAAAAAGAAACCCGCTATGCAGCGGGTTTCCGTTCAAACGCGTCAGTTGCAGCACTCTTTATGCTAAAGGCAATGGACTCTTACCTCAAATGCTGGCAGCAGATAATTACTTAGCAACCTGCTGGTGTACTTTAATTAGATCAGGCAGCTTTTTCGCGTAAATCGCTTTCTTTGTACCCGGGTGAAGTAGTTGGCTTACAAAAGTGCGTAGGAAGCCAAGTACAAAGGTTTGAACACGGTCAGCGTCTGCTTCGCTTGGGTTAGCGATAAGCGTTTCTGTTTCCGCTTGTACTTTATGTACAATTGGGTCCATTGTGTCTTTGCCCGCTACAAGGTCATTACCTGTCACTACACCTTTGCCAAGTAAGTCGCGTACGGCATTGTAAAGGTCGGCAGAAACAGCATTAGTTTGGCCCCAATTTGCGATGTTGTACTCTTCAGAAATTTTATCTAGCTCGGCAGTTGGATCGCTTGATTTCAATAGGCCTTCGATAAGTTTGTGTGCTTCAGTTTGTTTTACAGGTGTTGATAATTCTGACATGATTTACTTGATGAAATAGTGAAAAAGCGTTTTATAAATACTTTTCTATTTGCTGTCAAGGTGGCTAGTTTTTATTCGTATTTATTTTCTATATCTTTCAATTGCTTACACTTTGTCGTGCAGTGAAAACCGTTTACACATATCCACTAGGTTATTTTCCATGTCATTTAAGTTAGTTTTACGGTGTTTACCGTGAAAGCCATTTTCTTCGACCACGACGGTACGCTAATCGACTCAGAAGTGACGCATTTCGAGTTATGGAAAACCATGCTTGCGGATATGGGCAAAGAACTAACATTCGATTATTACCACACGCGTATGGCTGGTATCTCAGTAATGAACAATGCTAGCGATATCATTCGAGACTTTTCGCTTGCTTTAACGCCCGAGAAGCTTTTCAAGAAGAGAAGGGCGCTGACACTAAAGTTTTTACAGCGCCAAGCATTTCCGTTAATACGTGGTTCAAAAGAAGCCCTTATGCTTTGTAAATCACATAACTTGCGTGTAGCTATAGTAACGGGAGGCACCCGTTTAGCGGTTGAGAAGACAGTGTCTTTCTATGGTTTAGAAGATATATGGTTTAGAAGATATATGGTTTAGAAGATATTGTTGAGTGTGTCGTTTCTTCTGATGACGTAGTTAAAGGTAAACCGTCACCTGATTGCTATTTAGCAGCCCTATCCCAAATGCAATTGGCACCACATGAAGTTATGGCAGTTGAAGATACCGAGTTTGGTCTACAAGCTGCCGTTAGTGCAGGAATTAAAACAGTGGCTATACCCACACCCTTGTCGGCTAATCACGATTTTTCTAAAGCAGCTGGCGTGTATGAAAATCTTGAGGACTGGGCAGCATCGCTGCCCCAGAGGTAAGGACAGCATCGCTGTCAGATATATAAATGGAAGCCTCGCTGCCCTAAAAGTAAATAGAGCAGCGATTATGCCGTCATTCGCTTATCTTCTTTCTGCGCATTCATATTCTGTTTCAAACGAGCAGGGAAGGGCAATGTAAGTAAAGGTCGTTTTGCTTTCGCCTCTTTATCTTTAACCTCTTCAATATTCTTCGCAACACGAATATTATCACTGCCTAACGTTTCGGCTTCGTTCTCTTTGGTAAGTACCGCAACAGTTTCGTTTTCAAATTGAGACTTTGATGCGCTTTCTGCCTCTAGAAAAGCGATACCAGCCTTTTTGCCAAGATTGTAGTCGTGGCGAAGCTGCGCACCAGTGCTGCCTAACAGCTTACTTTGCAGTTTGTTAGGTGCAAAAATTTGAATAACCTCTACGCCTTCTGGCGGGTTTTCAATAAACGCCAGTTCTTTTTGATACGCTTGTTCGTGCTGCAGCAGATAGTCGATGGTCTTTGGGCACGTGCCCGTTGCGCACATTACCGCGCTTAACTTTTGTAGCCAAGGCGACTGTACTTGAAAGCCTTCGTCCACTGTTCTAATCACTACGATTTTTGTAGCACCACGGTTATAGGCCTCCGTCACGGGTAAAGGCGCGGCTAAACCACCATCTAAGTAAAAGTCTGTATTGGCAGCTTGCTTGGCTTCAATTTCAGTGTGAAGCGGAACGCCTTGTTTGTAAAGCAAGGGCAGTGCGCTCGACGCTTTAATCAACTCAACCCAGTTGTTTTGGCTCTTCATCGGGTTTAGGAAGTAAGCCTTTCTATCTCGTGAGTTCGTAGCCGTAAACAGTATTTCTCTATCTGCCACATTGCTTTTAGCAGTATCTAAATCTAGCAAACGGTTCGCCTCTTGGGTTTTGTCAAAATACCAATCTAAATCGACAATATGTTTGCCCATTAAACCTCGTCCCATTTGGAAAAAGCGTTTGTGTCGGGTTAAGCCGCGAATAAGACGCTTTGCATAGCCTTTTTGACGCGCCACAAAGCTAGTTAAGTTCTGTGAACCAGCTGATGTGCCAATAAGAATATCGAAAGGGTCGTGTCCGGCGTCTAACCATGTATCGAGTACGCCTGCCGTGAAAATTCCTCGTTGTCCACCACCTTCCGCAACCAAGGCAACTTTGCCATTGTCCGACATGTCAGCATTGTGTGCTTTTGAATAAGCGAGAGAAGGAGCAGATTGTTGACCCGACATGATAACCCTCTATTTGACCATGACTATAAATTGACTACTTGGTCTAATTGTAGGGAGATCACGACGCCGGAGAAAATTGAAAGAATAAATCGGACTGATAGGAAATAACTGATACTGAAACACTTTTTGTTATTTTATTGTGATTTTTGTGTTTACATTTTGATCGTTTAATCGCAGTCTAACAAAGTGTTGAAAGCTAAACTTTCATTGGGAGTCAATAATGAAAATTGCCGTGTTAGGTGCGGGAAGTATTGGATGTTATGTAGCGGGCTGCCTGTTAGCCTCTGACCCCACATTGAGTGCCGCTAATGCGCTTACGCTCATTGGCCGTCAGCGTTTATATGATGATATTACTGCTAATGGTCTTAAAGTAACGGATTGGCAAGGGCGTGAGCAGCTAACAAAGCCTGAGCATATCGCTTTTTCAATTGAGAACGATAGTTTAGTTGATGCTGACGTCATTTTGCTTTGCGTTAAAAGCCAAGATACCGAGCAGGCTGCTGCGATAATCAATCAGCATGCAAAGCAATCAGCAGTCGTAGTCAGTCTTCAAAACGGAGTGGGTAATGCACACCTGCTTCGCCAGCACATAAAACAATGCGTAATTGCAGGTATGGTGCCTTTCAATGTTTTTTATAAAGGTAACGGCCATTTTCACTGTGGTACTGAAGGTAATATTGCCCTTGAAGACCCCAATAACCAATGTAGTGACATCATAAAAGCGCTTAACAACGCGTCGTTGCCCGTTACGGTTTATAACGATATGAAAGCTGTACAGTATGGCAAACTTATTATGAACTTAAATAACGCGGTCAATGCACTGTCGGGTATACCGCTGAAATCACAGCTAGGGGATAGGCAATACAGGTTGGTTATGGCAAAGGTGTTGTCCGAGGCGTTAGCAGTATTAAAAGCAGAAGGAATTACACCAGCAAGAACCGGTAAGGTCATTCCCAAACTGATGCCAAAAATTATGAAGCTACCTAACTTTTTATTCAATGTGGTGGCTTCATCTACGCTTAAAATAGATCCCGAAGCACGCTCTTCAATGTATGAAGATTTGGCGCTGGGGCGACGAACGGAGATTGATTATTTGAACGGCGAGATAGTCAGGCTCGGTGAAAAAAATCACATAGCTACGCCAGTGAATAAGCATATTGTTAACCTGATCAAACAACACGAAGTCGCTAAAAAAGGAAGTCCTCACTTACCGGCGAATGCTCTGTTGTTAAAGTGAAAGGTCGAACTATCGGCGTATTTAACGCTAAATATTACAGTTTTGTGTCATTTTTATGTCAGGGCACTTGAATCTTATACTAAAGTATATATCCTGCGCGCAAACTTCCGTTATATTTAGTGTGCTTTGCTTTTTCAAAATCGTTTTTCTTCTTTTCTTCTGTTGTGTACTTTATGGGCGTCGCTTTTCCATGCGACAGTTGTAGCGTCTGAGGTTGATGCCGAGCGTGAATCTAGCGCAACTTTCTTTCAATACAATGGCAACGGGCTTTCGTTTCAAAGCGACAACAATACCTTCTCACTACGCGTGCGCGGTAGACTTCAGTCTCGCTATGCCAATCCCGGTATAAGCCAGCCTACCGAGCGTGCTGACTTTGAGCATAACGCCGGTAATCAATTTGGCGTTAACAGGGCGCGGGTCAAATTAGACGGTCACATTGGTTTGCCCTGGATTAAATATGGTGTGGAATACGATGCTGTCGATCAGCGCACGCTCACCGCTACATTATCTTTTGAAAAGTATGACGCGCTTCGGTTTAAGGTTGGTCAGTGGAAGGTCGAGTATTCCAGAGAGCGCAGTGTAAGCAGTGGCGGCCAGCAAATGATGGATCGTTCAATCATCAACAGAATATTTACGCTAGATAGGCAAATGGGGGCATCCCTGTACGGTAATTTTGATGGCCCAGGCGCGGCCAATTTCAATTACTGGGTAGGAGTATTCAATGGCTCGGGCCGTGGTGATTATAGCAATCACGATGGCGAGAATATGTATACAGGGCGACTACAGTGGAATTTCTTAGGTGAATCTGTCGAGTTTAAAAACAGTGACATTAAACGAACAGCTACCCCCAAAGCAGCTCTAGCAATAGCAGGGGCGAAGTTCAAAAGCCAGTTTACGCGTTTTTCATCGTCTGGCGCTGGTAATTTAGCCTACTTTGGTAAGGGCGAGCTCGAAGATCAGTACGACATTCAGCAGTTTGTGATTGATGGTGCCTATTTTTATAAAGGGTTTAATGCTCAAGCGGAATATCATGAAAAAGATATTGTGAATTTAGCGGACAACAATAGAGAAACTACGCTGCGCGGCTATTATGTGCAGGCGGGTTATTTTTTGAGTGAATCAATCAGCTGGTGGCCAGAGCCCCTTGAAATAGCTGCACGCTTCGGGACCTATTCGTCCCAAGACAGTGAACAAGACGAACGCTTTTTTGAAAAGACAGTAGCATTCAACTATTTTTTTAATGGCCACGAAAACAAACTAACCGCAGAGGTAAGCAGGGTTTCACTGGATCAGTTCGATACTGAAGTAGGGGGCGAGACCATCTACTCTCTGCAGTGGGACGTCAGTTTTTAACTACTCACGCCGGGCGAGCAAGAAACTCACCTAGTGTGTTAACAAGGCGAGCCTTGTCTACGGGCTTGCCCACATGGGCATCCATTCCTGCCGCGTGACAGTTGTCTATATCTTGCTGCATGGCGTTAGCCGTCAGGGCAATGATGGGGGTTTTTAACTTAAGCACATTTCTTATATGCCGTGTGGCACTAAGCCCATCAACTTCAGGCATTTGAATATCCATTAGTACCAAATCATAAGTGCACGTTTTCAATGCATCAATGGCCTTTTGTCCGTTTGATACATGTGTTAAATCTAAACGGAATTCTTCAAGAAGCGCTTTGATTACCTCAACATTAATGTCGTTGTCTTCTGCAAGGAGGACACGAGCGCCTTCTAGCGTAACGTGTTGCTGAGGTGTTTCAGACAGCGGAACATCAATATCTGCTGCAACAGCAAATGTGACATCAAAAGAAAAAGTAGAGCCTCGTTCTAATTCGCTTTCAAGCGTTAGTGAAGAGCCCATTAGCTTAAGCAGATTATTACTGATGTTAAGCCCTAGACCTGTGCCACCATACTTTCTCGCTATGGTGCTTTCAGCTTGCGTAAAAGGTGTAAACAGCTTTACTTGGTTTTCTTTCGAAATACCAATCCCGTTGTCTTTTACCCAGCAGTGCAGGGTGCAGTGACTTTCGTTGGCTTCTACTGCGGATAATCCAATTTCTATAATCCCTTTATCAGAAAACTTGATGGCATTGCTTATTAGGTTTGCCAATATTTGCTTAAATCTGAGTTCGTCAAACATCAAATCGTTATTAAGGTTTTTGTCGATATCAAGCTGGAGCACTAATCCCTTGCGTTCCGCTTGGTCTGAAAATATGTCGACTAATGTGCACAGGCTTTCAGTGATGTCGTGAGGCCTGATAGCCAACGTGAGCTTGCCCGCTTCAATCTTCGAAAAGTCGAGTAGGTCGTTGATAAGTTGAAGCAGCATTTCAGACGCATTGACGATTTTCTTGGTGAGATCCTTTGCTTGCATATCTACCGCATGGTTCGATAATGTTTGTCCAAAACCAATAATGGCATTTAAAGGCGTGCGGATCTCGTGACTAATATTAGAAATAAACTCAGACTTTAACCGATTGTTTAATTCTGCTTTTTCTTTCGCCGTTAAGTAAAGCGCATTAGCCTGTCTTGATTTACTCAATAAAATCAGAATGATAACAATTGTTACTAGTGTGAGTGTGATAAGTATGACGAGCAACGTGGAAAAAAGTGATTGGGTGCGCTGAGCCTCTGTTTTCAACAAAAGCGCTTCCTCGAATGCTTTATTCTCATTCTCAAGTTGATTTGCTCTGTCTTTCTGTTGAGTTATCTGATCAATTAAGTTGGCGCTTTTTATTAGCTCTAAGTCTTCATATTTCTTTGCATTCAAATAGGCTTCATGGAAAACCTCAAACTGTTTGAATGCTAGCGCGTAATCGCCTTTCGCAGCAGTAATGTAGGCTTCTGTTTTATCAAGTTGAGCACGCCAGGTCGTTAGCTCGGCTTTGCGGTTTTCATCGTAGAGTTCACGTGCTTTATCAAGCGCGTTTGTCGCCTTATTAAGTTCTCCTAAACTAAGGTGGGCTTCCGCTTTTAAACGGTAAATTTCGCTATTGTAAAAAGAAGATGAGAGAGGGTGTGAAAGAACAACATCAGAGAGCGTCAGCGCCTTTCTCAGGTTACCTGAACGGAAATAAGTTGTGGCGATACCGTAAGTAGCAAGGAACTCAGAATAGCTGATATCAATTTGCGAATCGAATTCAATGGCACGTTCAAAATAATCGATGGCCTTGCTATAGTTTCCTAGATTTCTATACAGAATACCAATGGCGTAAAGGTTGTCGCTGACCAAAATTCGTTGGTTTTCAACTTTGGCGCCATCAAGCGATTTCTCATAGTAAGAAAGCGCAAGATCATAAGCGCTGACTGATTGATAGTAGTCCGCCACAATAGCGTAGTACAAGGGTTTAAGCTCAGTAAGCTCATGCTCGGTAAGTATATCGTTTACCGTGTTGATAAGCTCAGCGTTTGGTGAAAAAACCTGACCTTCGCTATAGGTCAATACTTGGTATATCAGCGCGTAGGCTTTTACCTTTGGTGGAATATCAGGCGTTGCAACAACGCGGTTAAAGTGCTCGTAGGCTTTGTCGTAGTCTGCTGAAATACCATACATTCTTGCTACGCCAGTAGCTATTGTAAGACCTTCACTCGAGTTGTCTTGTAACGCAACCAGCGAATTTAAGATTTTTTCGGAAGGGCGTTGATGTATTGAAAGTTGGTACTGGACATAAAGCGCGCCCACTTTTCTTTTTTCGTCTTGCGTTAATGTGTCAGATAACAACCAAGCTTCAAGCCTTTCTATTGCTGCTCCTATAGGCATAGGCACTAAGGTTTCAACGTCCACTTTAATTTCACTGACCTTGTCTGAGATAGATGCATGAGCATTAATCGTTCCCATGCTCCAAGTTAAGGCAAGCAATAAAGCCAAACTAATAAATTGCTGCAAACTAAGTGACCTGAATAAATGCTGGTTATCTAATTTTAAACGAATAAGCACGTTTAGAATTTAATCAATAAGTCTAAAGTTGGTGATAGTATGAGCTCATCATTTTTAAAAAGAGAAGAGTGACATGCAAGAAAACACCAAACTCAACTATGTCGAATTTGCATCTCTAGATATTAGCCGCTCAAAAGCGTTTTTTGAAAGTGCGTTTGGCTGGAGTTTTACCGATTATGGCAGTGAATACAGTGCGTTTAGCAATGCTGGCATGGACGGAGGGATTTTTTCTGCACAACGTGTGATGAAGGCAGAAAGTGGGGCGCCTTTATTGGTGCTGTATTCTTATAACATTTCTGAATCGCAAGGATGTGTAGAAAAAGCAGGTGGAGTAATTACCAAACCGCTGTTTGACTTCCCGGGGGGCTGTCGCTTTCATTTTGTCGAGCCAGGTGGTAATGAGCTGGCTGTCTGGTCTGAGTCAGTAAAATAGCGCTATCATGTCTACGATGTCGAGTGATTATGGCTTTTATAGTCTGATAAAAAACGCCTTGCGTGTAACGACACAGCAAGGCGCTCTAAATTCAGATTAGTTAGCTAAAAGCTAGCAGTTAGTTTTGCTCAAGCACAATGCGTAGCATTCTGCGAAGCGGCTCTGCAGCACCCCATAAAAGCTGATCGCCAACAGTGAACGCTGAGATATACTCAGGGCCCATGTTGAGCTTACGAATTCGACCTACTGGGATAGACAGGGTGCCAGTCACTTTAGCTGGCGTGAGCTCCTGCATAGTTACTTCACGATCATCAGGCACGACTTTTACCCAATCATTGTGTTTCGCCAGGATTTCCTCAATCTCGCTAACTGGTAAGTCTTTTTTAAGCTTAAGCGTAATTGCTTGGCTGTGACAGCGCATAGCACCAACGCGAACACAGATACCGTCGATAGGTACTTCACCGCCTTTAATGCCTAAAATCTTGTTAGCTTCGGCTTGGGCTTTCCACTCTTCACGGCTTTGTCCCGATGGAAGCTGTGAGTCGATATACGGAATTAAGCTTCCTGCAAGAGGAACCCCGAACTGCTCACTTGGGTATTCTGAACTACGAATAAATTCAGATACTTGCTGATCGATATCCAGTATAGCGGTAGCCGGATCTTCCACTTTATCTTTTACATTATTGTGAATAGCGCCCATCTGGCTAATAAGTTCACGCATATGCTTAGCGCCTGAACCTGAAGCGGCTTGGTAGGTCATCGGTGATGCCCATTCAACAAGGTCTTGTTCAAATAAACCGCCTAGAGCCAGCAGCATAAGTGACACTGTGCAGTTTCCGCCAACGTATGTGCGAATACCTTTTTCAATGCCACTATCAATTTCTTTGCGGTTCACTGGGTCTAGTACAATAACCGCATCGTCTTTCATACGAAGGGCCGAAGCTGCGTCAATCCAATAGCCATTCCAGCCAGACGCGCGAAGATCATCATACACGGCTTTTGTATAGTCACCGCCCTGACAAGTAATAATAATATCTTGTTTTGATAACGCCTCGATGTCGTGCGCATCTTCTAAAACACCTGCATCTTTGCCAGCAAAGTTTGGCGCTGCAATACCCTTTTGAGAGGTGGTAAAAAAGGTGGGCTCAATGTGCGCGAAATCTTGCTCTTCTTGCATGCGCTGCATTAATACTGAGCCAACCATACCGCGCCAGCCCACTAAACCTACTTTTTGTTGTGACATTAAATTGAGAACCCTTGTTACTAAAATGAAAAGTACCTCATCATGTGCGCGTTATTACACGCGTGGCACACCACTATTTAAAAGTGGGTAAGGGCACCAGCGTATCTTGCATATGATGGCGAACGCCGCCGATATAATGCGGGCGTAATACCTGTCGTTTTTTATTTTTGTCCCCGCAGTCTAAGTGTTATTGAAGTCGCTGGCTAGATGGTTTTTATAAATTATCTATTGCTGATATAAGCATTTTAAACAGTATTAAAACGAAAGCTGTTGATTATATAGATTACATTGAAACAGCTTTAAGCAATCACACCATTATCAGCTTTTTACTTCACTGGTAATGTAATCTAAAGCAGGTTGATTGGTATAAGTCGCTTGCACTGAGTTTTGGGCTTTATTTACGGCAGAGTATGAGATGAAGACGATATTGATAACTGGGGCGACTGACGGCATCGGTCTAGAAACAGCTAAAATATTAGCCAAAGAAGGACATAACCTTTTTTTACATTTCAGATGGCGCAGCTTATGCACAAAGTAAACTAGGCATTACTATGTGGACGACCCATCTTGGAGAACAATATCAATTAAATGGACCTAAGATGGTTTCGGTTAACCCCAAGTCTTTACTAGGTAGTAAAATGGTTAAAAATGCCTATGGTATTGCAGGTGGTGATTTAAAAGAGGGAGCTAAGATATTTATTGAGGCAGCACTATCTGAACGCTTTGCTCATGTCGCTGGCGATTACTTTGACAATGACCATAATACTTTTGTATCTCCACACCCTTCTGCCAGTTATTCAACTAATAGACAAGCATTGATATCAGAACTTAAAGCAATTATCTCTGCTAACTAGCTATACATTTTTTGGCGACGCTCGATGCACGCCACCGAAAAATGAACCGCGGTATGGGGCAGTTCCTGCCCCCATATGCTCACATCCATCTCAATGAATCTTCACATGCTTTTAAAATCGGCCTCGGATTTGCTGGCTTTGAAATTGGCGGCTTCGAAATTGCTGGCCCCGAAATTGCTGGCCCCGAAATTGCTTTAGTCCTTTAGATATTTCCTTACAATGTGTGAGGAGTTATAAAATGCCGAGATACGCTTTATGGAAAACGTAGTTCTTGGTATAGACAATTGGAGTGAGAAAAGCATGCAGTACGATAGTCATAATAAATTTGCTACCACTACGGTAATTCTACATTGGCTGGTGGGGTTAACCATTATAGGGTTACTTGCCACAGGTATTTATATGACAGAGAACAATGTCTACGAGCTATTTAGTTGGCATAAGGCATTTGGTTTTCTTGTGCTAATAGTCGCGATAGCCCGCGTTATCTGGCGAATGAAAAATGGTTGGCCGAGCCCTGCATCGAACTACAAGCCAATTGAGCACAAACTTGCATCTATCGTTCATTGGGTTTTGATCATCGCTACCTTATTAATGCCTATTTCAGGGTTGATGACATCAGTATTGGGTGGCCACGGCCTATCGGTTTTCGGATTAGAAGTATTTGCTCAAAATTTTAGCGTAGATGACCCAGAAAAAACCTTACCGATTAATTATGAGTTATCGAAGTTAGGAGGCACTATTCACTTCTATCTCGGCTACACCGTTATTGTTGCTTTATTGCTACACATTGCTGGCGCACTTAAGCACCACATTATTGATAAAGACGGTACGTTAAAGCGTATGCTGGGCAAAACAATTAGTGAATAAAGCGTAACGTACTTAAATACGTGTCTCGGGCGCTGCGAAAATAAGGTAGTCGTTAGGTGAGGCTATCTTATTTTGTTTCGCTTTATACATGGCAATATCGGCCAACTTAATCAGGTCATGTAAATTGCGACTCGTTTGAGGGTAAAAAGCCACGCCGACACTCATTGAAACTACAGTCGGCTTGCTGTCGTTATCAAAATAAAAAGGCTGTTTAACGCCAGCGTTCACTTTTTCTATAACCCTTTTAACAGACGCTTCATCATCAGCTTGCAGTAACAACAGAAACTCATCGCCACCCCAACGTATAGCGACATCATTTTTGCGTATTTTTTCTTTTAATTGCTCAGCAACAAAAATGAGAACTTCGTCCCCTGCATCATGGCCATAAATATCGTTTACCGCTTTGAATCCATTAAGGTCGATAAGTGCCAAAGCAAACTGATGCTCTTTTCTCATGAGTTTAGCAATGAGCTTTTCGCCACCATTTCGGTTGTAGATCCCCGTTAACGCGTCAAAATCCGCTTGTAGTGCAAGTTGTTGTAGCTCGTGTTTACGACTAGAAATATCATTTAACGTAAGCTGGTAATAACGTTCACCTTCTTCTGTTAGCAAGGGGCTAGCAATAAGTTGAACCCAAATAGCACTGTCGGTTGCTCTGCTTTTTAGCTTGTACTCGCCTGTAGCAAACTCGTTTCGCGCAAAGGCTTCATTAAGCGCGGATTTCATTGCCACTGGCGTTTCGAATAATTCGTCTAGCAGTTCGCCGTAGCCTTGCTGTATTCCGAGCCCAGTCTTCTCTACTAAATCATTAAACGCATCGTTTCGAAGCTCTATAGTGCCATTTTCAGCCATCAACACGGTTGCAGTTTTGGCGTTCTCAAACAGCATTCTAAATCGCTTTTCAAGAAACTCTATTTCTTCTCTTAATTGACGCTCTTGGGTAAATTGCTCTTCAACTTTGTTTAACAGCTCGTTGGTATCTTGTACCAAAGCACCAATTTCACTATTAGCATGATAATCTGGCATATCAATGCGTTCATTTGTTCCTGGCGTAATCTTGTGGAGAGAACGGCCTACTCTTAACATAGGTGAGATGATTATGTAGTAAGTGATTATTAACGCTACAATACCCACTACTAGGGCCTCAGCGTAAAGTGAGTAGCTGTTGTCAGTACTGATTTTTTCTGCTTGGTCAATAATATGTTCGAAATTAGGATACACGTTAACTTCAGCCAGAGCCTCTTCCGGCATAAAGGGGTGCCTAACCAAAAATACCCGAGGTTCGGTGTTTTTGTTAATAGCATCAGTTACATTTGCTTGATAATAGAGAGACTCGCTTTTAATAGAGGCTGCAAGTATTTTGTTAGTCTTAACTAAGCCGTTAATGGCTTCTTTGGCTAAGTCTTCATCCTCTAAAAAAGCTGCAATAGATGCAGTAGCGCTAACGGTTTGAAAAAGCTCTTCTATATCGTTATTAGCTTCGTCTATTTCGTTTTCATAAGTAGCACGATAAAAAAATTCCGCGGTGGTAAGCACTACGATCATTGCAGCTGCTATTAGAAACAGCGAAAAACGAAAACCTAGACCCTGCACGTTAATCAAAACGATATACTACCTTCATACTGTCGGTCACACTCGACTCATACACATAAGCTAACGCCGATTCGTCTTCTTCAAGCCTTAGCTTGATATCATCAAGGGTTTGCTCCACCGCAGGAGGTTTAACGCGGCCAGAGAATTTAAGTCGCGACCAATAGGCATTAACCCTTGCAAGAGGAAGCCCAACCAAAGACTTATAAAACTGACTTTTCAATTCGGGAACTAATTCCACATCAATAGGCGTGGCTTCTTTACCATTTGGGAACGCCGAGTATTTACCCATAAATAAATCAATTAAGCCTTTTTTATCCAAAACCTGCACATCGCTATTAAAGTTAGTGACAACGACAATTTTTTCTTGCGCTTGCGACATAAAAGCAGTGCATTGCATTAGCAGAACTAAAGCAAATGTAAGGGGGAGGCGTTTGAACAATTTCATACTCCTTCCCTTAAAAACTAAAGCTTAAAGCTAGAAACAGGGTATGCGCGACACCCTCTTCATCATCAACGACTAAGCCATCACGTGCACGAAGCCCTGTACCTCTTGCTTTAATGTCAGTTCGCTCAACTTGGACTTTAAAGGCTAGATTTTCTCTTAAGTCCCATCGCCAACCCACAGAGAATGACTGTTGGCGATGTGCTAGCGTGCTTGCTACTTCTTCTACAAAAATAGCTAACTCGGCAGTATTTGCGTTTATTGGGAAGCCTGGCTGCTCTTCACTAAGGTAGAACGGATCAGCTTCTGCAAATGAATACAGTGCATAGAAAGTGTGGGCACCGTAAAGATAGCTAAGATTGAGAAAGCCGTTAAAAGAAGGTCTTAGTGCGATAGAGTCTGAATCTATATAGGATAGTTCTCCAGAGAGGTCCCAATCACCCAAGAAACGATTAAAGTACACAGACGTATATTGAATGGTAGCACCGCGTAATCTTAATGAATCAGCAAAGGCATTGGCGCCGCTCCAAAAAGGCTGAAGCTGTGCAACGGAATTGGAAACGAATGCTGAGTCAGCATTGTCGTTCTCTGCTTCAGTCTGCGTGTGCTTCAGCGCTACGCTCCAATCAAACGCTAAAAACTCAACGCCGATAGAGCGCAAATCGTTAAATTTAATTGGGAAGTAATCGCCACTGGTAAAATCGGCTTTTCCACTACCCCAAAAGCCTTTTATCGACAGGTTAAAGTCGCTAAAGGGGGTGGTATAACTTATGTCGCCACCATCGAAGCTTCTCGCGGGTACGATGCCGTAAACTTCGGTTGGTACCTTTACCCAAGGATAAGCGATAGAAACATCCCGGGTATCACTAAAGTGGAAAATATCCGCGGCTAATCTACCTGCTCTTACTTGCCACGCTGGCGAAATGTCGCACCGCAAAAAGGCCATTTGGGTGATGGAGCCAATATTTTGTTCGTCTTGCTCTCGATAAACAAACTGCCCTACGAAATCAAGGTTGTCTGATAATGTGTAATCTAGTTGCAGGCCAATCAAACTTATAGGCTTAAATGCAAAGCCATCTTTTTTTGCAAACTCTGCTTGGGAGCGATCGTTACGAAATTGATAAATACGTGTGTCGGCTGTTGCAGTGGCAAGCGTACCAAAACCGCTGATATTCAATTTATTTTGTTCTGCTGACGAGTTGTTGGCCAGCAACAAACTGAAGATGGCCGTGAGGAACAAGTACGGCTTTTTCATCATTGATATACCTAATTCGAAGACTGTGTTAAATGTTGCCTAAAACAATGAGTCGTGGCAATTTTACTTTAGTACAAGCATAGTAAAGAAACTAAGAAGTAATTGAACAATTGTGTTTTTGTTTAAAAATTAAGAAACCTGAAGATGAGGTTTATTGAATTAATTCTGGTTTACACTACAACACCGTTTAGTTTTTCATCCCAATAAGGCGTGCCGTCGAAGCGCTCGGCTAAGAAATCGATAAATGCACGAACCTTGGGAGCCAATAACCGATTACTGGGATACACTGCCCATAGCGCACAGTCAGTAGCGAGTGGGTAGTTTTGGAGTATTTGAACTAGCTCGCCTTTTTCTAAATAGGGAGAGCTGCACCAAGTAGCCGTAAGGGTAATACCGCAGCCTTGAATACAAGCATCGCGCACCGCTTCACCATTATCCATACGCAAATAATTAGGCGTTTTTACTGATGTGACACCATGAGCTCCCCTAAAGTCCCATACTTCTAGCCCTGTAAGGTTTACTATTTTGTGGTTTTTTAAGTCTGATGGTGTTTCCGGTGCGCCATATTTATCTATGTAGCTTTTGGCGGCGACAATAATACGTTTGTCATCAGCAAGCTTTTTCGCGTGTAAATTACTGTCTTTTAATTCGGCATCGCGAATGGCAACATCAAAGCCGCCTTCTACCACATCCAAAATACTGTCGCTGAATCGGAAGTCGATATTTAGCTTTGGATATTGTTCTAAAAACTCAGGGATCGCAGGAACTATATGCATTCGACCAAATGATGCAGGGGCGGTAACGCGTAATGTACCTTGCGGTGTTTGAGCGCCGCTGCCAACAGCGGCTTGTGCCGTTTCGATGCTGTCCAACACTTCTTGTGCATGGGGGAGAAAAAGCTCTCCATCGTCGGTAAGCGATACTTTCCGCGTGGTTCTGTGGATTAAGCGAACACCTAGCGTTTCTTCAAGTTTACCAATATGCGCGCTCGCCACGGCAGGTGAAATGTTAAGTTCACGCCCCGCTAAGCTGATATTTGCTGTGCTCGCAATACGCACAAAAAGCTTTAGGTGTTCTATGTTCATTTGGATTATCAATAAAATCTAAAAACTGTTTTCCTTTATACACTAATTATCATTGGAGGCTCTAGTGTTTATGCTACTTCCTATGTTTCAAACTGTGGGCCTAGAAGCATATGGTGAAACGCTGTGGGTAAAGTCGTAGTTACCGTAGAATAGCTTTAACTTCTCGAGTTTAGATAAACTAACTTCCCGTTGTGCTTCCCTTAGCACACCCTTCGCCGCAGTAATCGTAACTGCGGCTTTTTTCATTTGGGGTTTATATAAAAGTGATGCCTTAGGAATACGAGACCTGTCCACTACGTTCAAATGCTTTATAATTCTTCCGGTAAAGGAGAAATAGACGTGAATGAATATGCTCGGTATTTTAATGGTTACCCCCCAACTATCGTGGAGCAAGCGCTTCAGCTAATTTCAAACAATCGGCTAAAGACTTATCTGCTTAAAAAGTACCCAGAGACCCATGACGTAACCACCGACAAATTGCTTTATCAGTATGCGACTGAATTAAAGAAGCAGTTTTTAAAAAATGCTCCGCCATTTGGGCGCGCCGCGTTTAAAAAGCAAGGTGATATGATAACCAACGCTCTAGGTACGCATACCTACCGTATGCAGGGTAAAACGCGCAAGCATGATTTAGCTATTAATAACGATTTGCTCTATGCACCAGAGCCACTTTTAAAAGCACTAGTAGTACATGAGCTGGCGCACTTTAAAGAAAAGGATCACAACAAAGCTTTTTATAAACTTTGCTGTTATATGGAGCCAGATTATCATCAACTTGAATTAGATTTGCGATTGTTTTGTATAGCTGTTGCTATGGGAGATAACCCATACGTTTAATTTTTGTTTAACCTTTGGTTAGCTAAATTTATGGTGCGTTGAACTACTGAGATAATTTTCCCAGCTGATGCCCTGAGTTGATATACCGAGTTAACAAGCCGAGCTAATGTCCTGAGTTAGGGCTATTATTGATACTCGTAATAATGCTAAGGCAGGGCAGTAAATTGAAAGTAAAAAAGGAGACTTGATGAGCATTGCTAAAATAATGTCTACACGGGTAGTTAGCGTGCACATGGATGATAGCTTGCAGTCGTTACGCGAGCTTTTTGCTGCGACAGGGTTTCATCATTTAGTGGTGGTTCACGATAACAAGCTTCAGGGTATTATATCTGACAGAGACCTAATGAAATCTATCAGCCCCTTTGTAGATACGGTAAGCGAGAGAAGCCTAGATCGAGCCACATTGGACAAGAAAGCGCATCAAATCATGACCCGCGAAGTGATATCATTAAATCCAACAGATTCTGTATTTTCCGCCATAGAGCTATTTAATTCACATAAAATTTCTTGTATCCCCATTATCGACGAAAATAGTCACCCAATAGGCATGGTGTCATGGCGCGATGTTATGAAGTTTATGCAAAGCCGGGTAGAGGCAAAGCGTTAGGGCTTGCTCTACTTGCTCGATTTATTTGACTCGGGTTAGTTGTATCAAGTTAGGGATGCATTGCAACCTCTAGGCATAGAGGCCTTCCTAGTGGAGCAAGAAACGCTTCTCAGTAGAAAGGCCAACTATGATGAATGGTTAACTTTTGCGATAGCTCACTCTAAACATCAGGCTATAAAGCACGGGAACAGCGATTAGTGTAAGCACTGTGGCAAACGCCAAACCGCCCATGATCGTCACAGCCATGTCGGCAAAGAACGCGTCGAACAGCAGCGGCGCCATACCTAAAATAGTCGTGACCGCTGCTAAAGAAACCGGGCGTACACGACTGATAGTAGCGTCAACAATGGCTTGTCTTATTGCTAAGCCTTCTTCTATCTGAAGGTCAATTTCTTCAATAAGTACTATGGCGTTCTTAATAAGCATTCCAAATAAGCTCAAAAAGCCGAGTAGTGACATAAAGCCAAAGGGCATATCAGTACTAAGAAGGCCTGTAACAACACCGACCACGGCCATGGGTACCACAAGCCAAATGATAAGTGGTTGGCGCGCATGACCAAATAGCAATACCGAGATAATAAACATAACTAAAAAGCCGGCGGGCAACCCGGCGCCTAGTGCTTTTTGTGCGTCACTAGAGCTTTCAAACTCGCCGCCCCATTCTAGTGAATACCCTGCCGGTAGCTCAATATCTTCAATAAGAGGGCGAATTCTAGCCAAGGCTTTAGCTGCGGTTTCATGGTCGCCTGGTTCAGCTTCTACGGTAATGTTGCGTACACGGTCGCGGCGATGAATACGCATTTCTTCGGTCATTAGCTCTAAGCCTTGCGACACCTGTGTGAAAGGCACGTACTGTCGCTGTTGAGTAGACCATACTTGCGATTCGCGTATTGACTGAAGTTCAGTATCTTCTGCCTTGCCCATTTTCGCAATAATGTTGTAGGCATAGTCGCCATCTTGTACTGTACCTAGCTGAACGCCGCTGCTTGCATACTGTATGGTTTGGCTAAAGTCACTATGTGAAACCCCAGCAATGCCCGCATTGTAATTGTCAAACTGTGTATTAATAGCAAAGCCTTTCTCACGCCAGTTGTGACGTACGTCTTTAACTTGTCCGTCAGCAAACAATAAGGCTTTAGCTTCTTCAGCTAATTTGCGAAGCATCTCAGTATCAGGGCCTGAGAAACGTGCTTCTAATTTAGCCCCCGAACCGGGCCCAAATTGCATGCGCTCCATGTAAAAGCTCGCGTCGAAATCGAGGTCGGTGAGTTTGTTGGCTAACGCCGACTGAATAGCCGGAATATTGTCCAGTTCGTTGGCACGAACCATGAAGAAGGCATAGTTTTCATTTGCGCTTTTAGGCGCATAAGTGAGGGTAAAACGATCGGCACCTTGCCCGATAAAGGTGGTGACAGCCGCTACGTTTTCCATTTCTAAGATGCGAGCTTCTGCCTCTTTGGCAATAACTTCAGTAGCGCGTATATCTCTATCTTGCGGGCCCCAGTAATGCACAAAAAATAGCGGTGCATTTGATGGCGGGAAGAAGCCTTGTTTAACCATGCCAAAGCTTCCGTAAGCCACAATGGTGATAATAAATAGCACACCAATAGTAACCCAGCGAAGTTTAAGTGCGCCAAGTAACGTGCGTTTAAACCAGCGCTGTGATGCAGAGAGCTCGTTGCCAGTAGTTTGGCCAATACCTTTGCGATAAAAGTAAGCCCCGAGTACTGGTACTAAGGTAACGGCCAATACCCAACTTATCATCAATGAAACCAACACAACGGCAAATAAAGAGTAGAGGAACTCACCGGTAGCGTCGTTTGAAAGGCCGATGCCTGAGAACGCCGCAATACCAATAATGGTTGCGCCAAGTAATGGCCACTGAGTACGTTTTACAATAAAGCTTGCAGATTCCTTTGCTGTAGAGCCGGTGGCCATGCGCAGCATCATACCTTCGGCAACAACAATGGCGTTATCAACCAGCATTCCCATGGCGATAACCATAGCTCCAAGGGATATTCGCTGAAGCTGGATATTCATTAGCCACATAACGAGGATTGTACCTAGCACGGTAACAAGCAGCACAGAGCCAACTACTACACCTGAGCGCCACCCCATGAATAAACACAGGGTTAAGGTAACAACGGCCACTGACATCACGAGGTTATTAATAAAACCTGTTACAGACTCATCGACCACAGAAGCCTGATCATAGATAGGGGTGAGCGTAATACCTACGGGCAGCTCTTGAAGTAGCTTTTCCACCTTTGCATTTACTCGTTCGCCTACATCAACAATATTTACGTCAGTGAGGGCTGAAACAGAGAGTGTTAAGGCTTCTTCGCCATTGTAGCGCACATGTACAGGCTGTATGTCAGCAGGCTCTAATTTCAATGTGGCAATATCAGCAACTCTAAGTGAACGGTTAGTGCCCGGCACTACTACTGAGAGGTTTGAGATTTCTTCAAGCCTGTCTGGTGCGCGCTCAACAATTAAGCGTACATTCTTTTCGTCCACTTTAATCCGACCGCCGTTAAAGGGCCGTAAGTTATCTTCAAAAAGGGCGGCAAGATCGGGGAAGGAAATGCCTAAGCCTGCCAGCTGATAGGGGTTGATGTACGCCACTATCTGCTCTTTTTGAACACCAGTTACATTTACTTTGGCAACCCCTTCTGTAGTAAGTAAGTCACGTCGGATAATACGTGCAAACTCGCGAAGTTCACGAGTGTCAAAATCTGGTGCACTCAAGGCATAGTAAAGACCGTACACATCACCAAAATCGTCGTAAACAATGGGATCTTGTGCGCCGGTGGGAAGTGAACTTGCTGTGTCGCGAAGACGCTTTCTTAGCTCATCCCAAATCTGCGGCAACAAATTACTGTCGTAAGTACTTTTGACTTCAACCGTAATTTCTGAAAGGCCGGGCGATGAAATCGACGTCACTTCTTTTAACTGCGGCATTTGTTGGATGGCAATTTCTAAGCGTTCGGTGACTTCGCGCTCTACTTTTTCGGCACTGGCTCCAGGGTAGCTGGTGTATACCTTTACTTGTTTTATAGTAAATGCAGGGTCTTCCAAGCGGCCTATCTTGCTCATAGCTAAAATGCCGCCTAAAAGCAGAATGACCACCATAAGCCAAATGTTGACGGGCTTATCAATTGAATAACGTGCGATATCCATAAATTACTTCTCTCCTTGGTAAGGAAGTACTTTCATGTCTGCACGCATTTGTGTTGCTCCGGCGGCAACGACCTGGAGATCTAGTGATATATCGCCTTGGCCTTTACTCTTGATAATCGCGAGTTCGTTTTCTATATGTTTTACGTCGACAGGTGTTTTTGCCACCGAACTTGTTTCGTCGTTGTATACCCAAACTGCAAAACCTGAATCTTCGTCGCCTACAAGGGATTTTACCGGCACAACGAAGCCCTCAGGATATAGGCTACCTTGTAAGCTTACTTTTACCACTGCGCGCGCCCCCGGCGTTAACGGCAGCTCTGCGCGAGGTTCCATCGCAAACACCACTTCATAGGTTTGCGACACAGGGTCGGGCTGTGTAGAGTGCTCTACATAATTTACGGGGTACCACTGGTTGCGATTGGTAGCTAAGGTCGCACTAGCTTGTTTGATCCCACGACCAATATTGGCCGTTAGAAGGCGCTCAGGCACATTGATATTAAAGTAGATTTTTGACACATCTTGGAGGCGAGCGATGGGGGTACCCGCAGCAACGAAGCTGTTGTTTTCAACTAGGCGTTGAGACACTTTTGCGTCGAACGGGGCATAGAGCTGAGTGTAACTTAAATCTTGCTCTGCATTTTTTAGGTCGATGACCGCAAGCTCATAAGATGTTTTCGCAGTATCTAGTGCGCTTTGAGCAACTAGCTTTTGCGCAAACATTTTCTCAATTCTATCTAGTTCGCGTTTTGCTTGGTCTAGACGTGTTTTAGATTCATCAACGCGACGTTCAAACGGTTTACGGTCGATAGTGGCCAGCAACCGTCCTTTCTCTATATCGCTACCTGTCACTAAGTCGGTTTGAATAAGTCTACCCGAAACTTCGAAGCTTAAATCCACGGTCTTAACCGCCGAAACAACGGCAGGAAAGGTGAATTCATCAAAATCAGGTATATTGCTAACTGTAGCAAGCTTCACGTAGCGAGGAGTAGCGTTTGACTGCTGCTTTGCAGGCTCTTCTTGCGAACATGCAGTTAAGGTTGAGGCCGATAGAACGCTTAAAAACAGAATGTGAGAGAATCGCATTATGGACATAGGTGTGTGTAATCCATTGTCAGGGTAAATAAAGTATAGAAATGAGAACGTTAAGTAATAACGCTTAAATACGTGAGCGATGAAGCTGTTATTACCTAAAGTAAACTGGTGAGTGCATTTTAGTGCGGTCGCATTGAAAAGTAAACTGTTCGGTGTAAAATGGGAACACACGCGGTCTTGCAAAATGACGGGCAAGACATAGGGGATTTATTTTGAGACTTTCAACATGGTAGGCAATACTAGAACGCGTAGTGATATAAAACGCGAAGCCATCATTCAGGCTGCAACTCAGGCGTTTCAAGAGTTTGGCGTAAATGGCACCAGTATGGATAAGCTGGCCGAACTGGCGAATGTGTCAAAGCGCACTGTGTATAACCATTTTTCTACTAAGGAAGAATTGGTGATGCACTTGGTTACAGAGCAGTGGCAATCGGCTATTCTCAACATTAATAAAGCATACGATAGCGCGCTTGCGCTCGATGAGCAGCTTGAAGACCTTATCTTGCAAGATATAGAGTTTATGGTGAGCGAGTCGCATTTAGACCTAGCGCGGGTGGCTATTGGCCATTTCTTTTACGAGCCGGAAAAGCTAAAAGACGAAGTAGCACAGCTAAAAGCCCAAGAAACGGCAATGCATCGTTTCTTGAAAGATGCTAAAGCAGATAACAAAATTGCTTTTGATGATTTAGACCGGGTCGTTGAGGAAATTGACAGCTTAGTAAAAGGGAAGTGCTTTTGGCCTCAGCTTTTTAAAATTGAAGATACCCTAAGCGATAATGACAAAAAAAATGTAGCGAAGAATACTGTCGCGCTCATTCTAAGCCGTTATGCTACTGCCTAGCGGCTAGTTTTTATTGTAAATACCCTAAAGTTAGTACTCGTTATAAATACGTTAACTAGGTTTCTCATTATCTTATCTGTTACTTCCCAATTCCCTAACTGCTCGCATCACAAAACGTTATAGTAAAAAAATTGATGGCAGCAACAGGCTAAAAGATGCCATTTCAACGTTACCTTCCTCCCATGGCGTCATCAGTTCAGTAGTCCACACGATTTTGTTTATTTATTGCCCTTTTATTGACTGGGGAGCCGATTTTTTAGCCGTTGATTAAGAAAAGTTATAAAGAGTTTTAAAATTTTACTGTATTTGCTCTCGTCATCTTGTCATTTTTTCTATATTATCCAAACCACAAATAGCAACTATTATTATTTGCAATTGCAAAGCGAACTGAATGTTAAGTAGTTAGATGAAACTAGCTACTTAAAAACATCGCGAAAAATAAGCTTCTTGGTTGCCAATAAACACACAACACTTTGAGAACACTTGGAGAGTAGTTTTGAAATTTAAACTTACGAGTATTGCTACTGCGATAATATTAAGCCCAGCTGTGCTAGCTGCTGATATGGAAGACATCGAAAGACTAACAGTAGAAGGTAAGTACCTTTCAGTTAACCAGTCGAACTCTATTAAGAGCCCTACGCCTATCATCGACGTACCGCAAAGCTTGTCAATTGTCACTGCTGAAGAAATTACGGCTCGCGGTATTACAAGTATTGGGCAAATTATCGACTACGCACCAGGTGTTAATACGTCTCAAGGTGAAGGTCACCGCGATGCAGTGGTATTTCGTGGCGTACGTTCAACAGCTGACTTCTACTTAGATGGTAATCGCGACGACGTTCAGTACTACCGTGCACTTTACAACGTTGAGCAAGTAGAAATTCTTCGTGGACCGAATGCATTGTTATTCGGCCGAGGCGGTACAGGCGGTATCTTAAACCGTGTATCTAAAAAAGCGAAAACGGGCGAAAAATTCGTAAATTATAACGTTTCTGCTAACACCTTTGGCGCCTACAACCTTCAGCTAGACACTAATGTTGATACGGGCGACAAGTCTGCGCTTCGCATTAATGCTATGTACGAAAGCCTTGATAACCACCGTGACTTCTACGATGGCGACCGCTATGGTTTTAACCCAACTGCACGCTTTGAAGTAAGCGACGATACAATTGTTGATGTGTCATACGAATATATCGATCATGAGCGCTTCATTGACCGTGGTGTACCAACGGCTAACGGCGAGCCAGTAGAAGCATTTGAAGAAATCGTATTTGGCGACCCAGAAAATAACTACCAAACTCTTGGTGCTGACGTATTTCGCGCAAACGTTGAGCACACGTTCTCTGACAACTTAAAAGGTAACTTCAACGCCTTTTACGGTGATTACGACAAAGTTTATTCAAACTTCTACGCTGCGGCATATGACGCAGACACGGAAGTAGTAACCCTTGATGGTTATGTAGATACTACTCAGCGTGAAAACCTTATCTTGTCTTCAAACTTAGTAGGCGAGTTCGCAACGGGCAGCATTGAACATACGGTTATCTTTGGTGGTGAGGTTATCAACACCAAGTCGAATCAAGACCGTTATAACCCTGTATTTGATTCAACAGATGGCGATAGAGAAGCGTTTAATGTATCTCGTCCACTTAGTTTCAGAGGTCTAACTGGCACTAACTCAGTTGGCGAAACGGTTACTGCTACTTTTAGTGATGTAAACGACGATACACACGTAGAACTTGACGTTTACTCTTTCTACGTGCAAGACGAAATTGCGCTATCAGACAACTTTGACCTAGTGCTAGGCGCACGTTTTGATAGCTTCGATATTGAAGTGTTTAATATTGTAGCGGCTGAAACGCGGAGCAGAAAAGACGAAGAAGTATCGCCACGTGCGGGCCTTGTTTACAAGCCACAAGAGAATATCTCCATCTATGCAAGCTACAGTGAGTCATTCCTACCACGCAGTGGCGAGCAGTATGCGAATATCAACGGTGATGCTGACGCGCTTGACCCAGATACCTTTACCAACCAAGAAATTGGTATTAAGTGGGACTTCAATGACAGCATGAGCTTTACAGCTGCTATTTTTGAAAATGAGCAAACGTCACTTGATAACGATCCTAATGACATAGAAAGCTTCATCGAAGTTGACTCAGATGTATCTGGTTTTGAGCTTCAGCTTCAAGGCTACATTACTGACAAATGGTATGTTACTGCTAACTACAGCAACCTTGATGGCGAAAATGCTGATGGCGTAGCACTTCGCGAGCTACCTGAAAACACTATGTCAGTATGGACAACGTATGAAGTGAATGACGTGTTTGGTTTTGGTATTGGCGCAACTTATCAAGACGAAAGCTTTGTCATTAACGATGAGGACTCGCCCGTACTACCTAGCTATACTCGCGTGGATGCATCAGCGTACTACACGCTTAGCGACAAAACACGTCTTCAGCTTAACGTAGAGAACTTAACTGATACGCTTTACTTCCCTAATGCACACTCTACGCATCAGGCAACAGTAGGTGCGCCTATCAATGCACGTTTATCATTGATTGGTTCTTTCTAAACAAGATTGAAACTATCTTTGATGTAGAGTTTGAAAGCCATTCGCGAAAGCGAATGGCTTTTTTATTTAGCTGACAAGTTGTACCAGGTGCCGTTGATGTTATAAGCGTATTTGCAGCTAATTCTGTTTTACTTTCATACTGACTTAGTTAGCAAGTTAGCAAGTTAGCAAGTTAGCAAGTTAGCAAGTTAGCAAGTTAGCAAGTTAGCAAGTTAGCAAGTTAGCAAGTTAGCAAGTCAGCAAGTCAGCGTTAAGCCTGTTTTGCGAAGTCGATAAGTGTCTGTCCATCCATGCGATAGCCTAGCCATTCACTCTTGGGTTTAGCGCCAAGGGATTCATAGAAATCAATAGCAGGCTTATTCCAATCTAAAACACTCCACTCAAACCGGCCGCAGTCGTTTTCTACCGCTGTTTTCGCTAAATGTTGCAGCAGCGCTTTCCCCGCACCTAGGCCACGGGATTTAGGTGAAACATAAAGATCTTCAAGATAAAGCCCGTTGCGACCCTGCCACGTTGAGTAGTTGAAGAAGTACACAGCAAAGCCAATAGGAGCGCTGTTATTCTCGCAAATAACACAGTGTGCGGTGGAACCTTCTCCAAATAGTGTTTTTAAAAGCGCTTCCTCTGAGGCCTCTACTTCATGCTCAGCTTTTTCATAAATGGCAAGTTCTAAAATAAACTGGCGAATTTGTGAAATATCGCTAGGTGTTGCTGGTCTTATTGAAATTGCGTTGTTCATCGTGTTTTCCTTTCAATAGGCTCGAAAAAAATGAGCCTCGAAGGCTCATTTTTAAAAGTTAAGTGCGCTTATAACGCGTACTTGTGAATGGCTACATAGAAAGTGCTCGTCACTATTCAGCCGAACCCGAAGGGTCAGTCGTATATGCTTCATTCACACCGCTACTTACCACGCCGATGCTTGACTTTTTGCGTGTGATCAACCCTTTTATGTAAGAGAAAGGGCCACGCAAATCTATCAGTATCAGGTACAAACAAGGTACTAAAATTAAAGTCACCAAAGTGGCATAAAGTACAGCAAAGCCAAGTGCTGCCGCCATGGGCACAACAAATGCTGCCTGCAGGCTAGTCTCAAACATAATGGGCAGTACACCCACAAATGTAGTAATTGAGGTTAGCGTAATCGCTCTAAAGCGCGCGGTACCAGCCTCAGTAACTGCTTCTTTAACACTGTAGCCTTGTGCACGACGCTGGTTTACGAAGTCAGTCATAACCAGCGAGTCGTTAATTACCACCCCGGCAGCCGCGATAAGGCCAAAGTTAGACATCATAGATAAGTCTAAGCCTAGTACAAAGTGTCCAAAAACCGCGCCGGTGAAGCTAAACGGAATAACCGACATAATGATAAGCGGTTGCCCATAGCTTTTTAACGGTACGGCTAAAAGGATATACACCATGATCATGGCCGCAATGAAGAAGAGTATTTGCTCATTTTGTTGTGCCTGCTGCTCTTCAATATCACCGCCAAGCTCTGTCATCACAGAAGGAAACGACTCTTTAAGCTGAGGGAGTAGTTTATCTTGAATTTCTGTGACGACCTCATTAGGTTCAACTTTTTCTTCATCAATGTTGCCCCAAACATAAACGCTGCGGTAACCACCTTCTCGGCGAATGTAGCTAATACCTGGCTTTTCTTCTAACGCCACCACGTCACCAAGCATCACTTCTTGGCCGTTAGGCGTTTTGATTAAAGAGTATTTCAAGTCAGCAAAACGTTCGCGGGTAAGTTCAGGGTAGCGAACCATGACCCTAACTTCTTCGCCGTTGCGGATAACACGCTGTGCTTCGCCGCCGTAAAAGCCCGCGCCAACCTGAGAGGCGATATTAGAAAGGGTAAGCCCTAGATCATAGGCAACCGGAAGTAACGTCATTTGCACTTCTTTGCTCGGCGGGTCAATAGTTGAGCTTACGTCAAACAGGCCTTCTTGCTGCTGCAGCATTTCAATGAACTTAAGGCCAGCTGCGTTTAAGGTGTCAATGTCTGGGCCAAAAAGTAGATAACCGAATTCACCGTCGTCACCGTCACCGTTTACATCATCAACCACGGTAAAAGACTTCATACCGGTAATTTCTGGAATGGCTTCGCGCCAGCGTCGTGCAAGCTCAAAGGTGTCGATAGGGCGATCTTCTTCATTAACCAGTGGTGTGAGTATGCGCCCTTCAGTTCTATCTTCGTTAAAAGCCAGACGATCGCGTATCATGCCCTGGCCGAATTCATCTATGATCTGCTCTTCAACGTCCAGAATCGTTTGTTCCACCACTTTAAGCGCATTAATAGTAGCCATATCAGAGACGTTTTCGTTCATCTCTATTTTTACACTAGGGAAGTCGTGTGGCACTTTAGGATTTGGCACCATGCGTACATAGTTTGCGCCAATCAGGCCCATGCTAAGCATTAGCATAGCCACGAACATCATAAGTACAGCCCAGCGCCATTCAATCGCTTTCGTAACAGTTCGCTTATATGGACCATTAACAAAAGCGAAGAAGCCCTTGTTAAAGCGTGCACGCCAGCTGTCTTGGCGCACCGGAGAGAACTTAGTGTGGGCTAAATGCGCGGGTAAGATTAGTTTTGACTCAATTAAACTAAATACCAAACACAAAATAACTACCACGGCGATGTTATAGAAAAATGCGCCTTCAGGGCCGCTACTTAGTGTAAATGGAGCAAATACCGCGATAGTAGTTAATACACCGAAGGTAGCAGGGGTTGCCACGCGTTTAGCGCCGCGAACCACGTTATCGACGCCGCCGCCCTTGCTTTCAATTTCGGTGTAGGCACTTTCTCCAATAACAATGGCGTCATCAACCACAATACCCAGCACCATGATAAACGCAAAGAGCGAAAGAATATTGATGCTCACGCCGAAAACCGGCATAAGCATCATTGCACCTAAGAAACACACCGGTAAGCCGACCATAACCCATAGCGCCAAACGAAAGCGCAAGAAAAGGGTAAGCATAAACGCGACGAGTACAGATCCTTGAACAAGATTCGATAACATCATGTCTAGGCGTGCATTAAGGTAGTAGGTCATATCCACCAAAACTTCTAGACTGACGCCCTGAGGAAGGGTCTCATTTCTCTGGTCGATATAGGCTTTTACAGTTTCCGCTACTGGAATGGTGTTTTGGGTTTTAGTGGCTTTGACAGCAATGTAGATGGCGTTCATGCCGTTGTACTTAAAGTAACGTTCGCCCTCAACAAATCCATCATTGATATAGGCAACATCGCCTAAAGTTACTTTCGCACCTCCAGCGCCAATTTTAATTGGGATTTGTTTGAACTCGTCGCCGCTGTAGTATTGATTTTCAACGCGAACCGACACTATCCCTGAATTAGTTCTTAGCTGGCCCGCCGAAATATTTGCTGAATAACTATTAATGGCTTGGGTAACATCGGAAATGGTTAAGCCGTACTTTCTTAGCGTATCGGGCTTAATTTCAATAGCAATTTCATCATCGGGTGTATTGGCTTCCACCAGTGAAATAGAGCCAAGCTGAAGGAGTTCATCTTCTATTTCTTTAGCCAGCACTTTTAGCTCTGATAAAGGCAAGTCGCCAACAATAGGCATTTCGATAACTTGTTGCTGAAACTCTACTTGCGAAACGTTGACAGGCTCCATACCCGCAGGAAAAGTAGCAATGCTGTCTACGCGAAGCTTGACCTTATCTAGAACGTCGGTCAGTTCAGCTTTAGTATCAATTTCTAAGGTGACTGCACCGCCACCGCGAAATGCTCTGGATACGGTGCGCTTAATTTCAGTGATGTCTTTTACCGCTTCTTCAACTTTGATGAAGATACTTTCTTCAATCTCTTGTGGAGACGCGCCGGGGTAGTTGGCTTCAACGGTAATGTAATTAATTTCGATGTTAGGAAACATCTGACGCTGAATAGTAACGTAGCTGGCAATACCCATGACAATAATAAAAAACATCAGAAGGTTGGCCGCTACAGAGTTTCTTGCAAACCAAGAAATAATGCCGGTTTGAGTATTGTTAAGATTTTCCATGACAGCTCCTTAGTTAGCTTGTGCTGTCACGATTTCAGCCGAGGTCTCGATAACCTTTACCGGCATGCCGTTTTGCGGGTATTCAGGAAGACTCATTACCACTTTTTTTGCATTAAAATCGCCTTGAATAAGAAAGTCGCCATTTTCTTCCCGGACAACCTTAACCTTTTGAGATTTCAAACGGTCTTCACCATCGAGGGTCCACAGTAAACGGTTGGTAACTAGTTCTTGTGGTACACGATATACGTCACTTAACGTTTTACCTTCAAAAGCGATCGTGCTGTAAGAACCAAATTTAACGATAGGTTTTGACGAATTAATTGCGTAAGGGTCTTCAATACGCGCTACGAAATAGCTCATACGTGTGGTGTTATCAACTACACCTGTATCTCTGTGAATGGTGCCTTTAACCGTAGCGCCCTGAACATCGTCAACTTCTATCGCAATTTCACTTCCTATAGTGTTTTCTGAAAGAAAAACGCGGTCAAAACCGGCAATAGGGAAAGTGACCTCGGCGTACTCTATGTTATTAAGAACCGCAACTGGGGAGCCTTGTGTAACATAGTCACCGGTGCTGATGTCTCTTGATACGATAAGTGCATCGTAAGGCGCTTTCACCTTACAGTTATCTAAATCACGTTTTGCAATTTTAAGCTGCGCTTCGGCTGATTTAACACCAGCTTTTGCACTCATAACTTGGGGCTTGCGAAGGTACAGGTCGGTTACCCGTGCGTTCGGCATTGTTTTCGCTTCTTTGGCGGCCACTTCAGCCTGCGCCTCTTCTTGAATGAGTTGCGCTTGGGCACTGGCGAGGTTGGCTTCTGCCAACAAAAGGGCCGCTTCATAGGCATCGGCTTCTATTTCAAACAGGGTTTCGCCACGCCTGACTAAACCACCGCTTACAAACTTGGGGTTCCACCTCTCGACTTCACCCGATACTTGCGCAGCAAGATTCGTTGTCTCAAGGGGCATTATTTCGCCATAAGAGGTCAGTTGAACACGCACGTCTTCTGGCGATAAGGCTTCAATAGTGACAGTTGGGCGAGTATCAACCTCTTCGGTAATAGCACTGTCGGAAGCAGAAGCTTCGATTCCTTTCATACCTAGATAGCCCACCAGTAAGACACCAATAGGTAACGCAACTTTCATCCATTTCATAGCTAGATCTACTTTTATAGCGAATACTTTACATAGTGTAGCGCTAAAGTGTTTCAGGAATACAGCGCAAATGTAACGAAACATGAGTCAATTTTGTGTAAAGGACACAAAATTACTAGCAACTATACTTTAGAAAGGGCTGAGTTAGAGAAAGGAGACGGGCTTATCGATGAGGAGGCACAAATACGATTGCGCCCGTTATCTTTTGCGAAATAAAGCGCCATATCTGCACGGCGTATCGCACTTGAAACATCGGTACCAGCACTGACCTCGCATATACCAAAACTACTAGTGACGTGGACCTTTTTGCCGTCTATATTTAGCGGAGCCTTACTGAGTAGTTCTCTTATACTTTCTAATGCCTTCGCCGCATCGGATTCGCGAGTATCGGCAAAGATAAACATAAACTCTTCACCGCCCCATCGCGCGAGTATATCTTGCCCACGAAGCCGAGAGCTAAATATCTTAGCGATTTGTCGAAGCACCTCGTCACCTTGTTCATGACCGAGGGTATCGTTTATGCTTTTAAATCTATCTACATCGGCAATGGCAACAGAGAACGCTCGTTTACTGCGTAGCATTCTTGCGTATTCTCTGTCTAAACACTGCTGGGCACCACGTCGATTCAACAAATTCGTTAAGTGGTCGTGTTTTGCTTGTCTCTCAAATTGTTCACTGAGATAAAGTGCGGTGTCGTAACTTTTCTGTCTGCTAAATTCGTAAAAAGCAGATAAAAAAGAAACAGTTAGAAAAGAGTAGAGTAGGCGAGTTTTAAACGCATAAGTGTAGTTGGCACTAAAGGCTGCATCATTAAACCCAAATAGAAAGATTGCGCAGGTAATCGTAAAGGCGATGAGCGCTAATAGGCCGCGAACAAACCCAGCAAAAAACATGGTCACAGGCGGAACGAGGTAAATCCAAAGTGGGCCAGTGTTGTCCTTGCCCCCAGTGATGATCAAAAGTAACGTGAGCACCATCAAACAGCTTATTAGTAGCGTAATAGACCATGTGCGAGCGGTAGCAGAAGAAAAGCGTATCTGTAACTGTTGCGAGGCGGCAAATGCAACACTCGCAATATAAAGCGTTGTAGATAGCGAATACTCCGCGTCGATGAAGGCACGAGTTCCAAGCAAAAACGTAATAGACATACCAACGGCGGCAAACAAGTTGACCACAATAATACGCCTGTTAGTTTCGTCTTTATGGTAGCTCTTTACACCACTGAAAACGTATTGCTTGAATCTACTGATCATAATTAATTCGGCTGGTGAACCGCATTGCTGATATCTTTAGCTAACGTTTCAATAGTCGCTCTCATTGCAATTATGCTAGAAGCAAAACCATCGTTGTTGAGCGGAGCTTTGTACATAAATGGGTGGAAACTGGCTTCTTCAGATGTTCGCGTTACAGCATATTCTCCCGAAAATATCACTTCGCCTTCGTAAGTACTCACTAAGTCGTTTATATATAGAGATATGTGCAACGACTCTTCACTTACATAGTGGTCGGGGCGAACCAGTGCTACATTTTGTGATGCTAATGCGCCTTTGAGCGCCTTGGTAAGCCCTTCATCTACAGGCTCTGCCCACAAATGGCTGGTAGAAATATGAAGATTTGTGTCGCTCGTTTGATACACTAAGCCTCTGTGCTTTAGATACTCTGGCAAGGTTACTTTATCTAAAACTACCGTCTGCTTTACCTCGCGGTGCAACACTGATGCATTCTCAGTCGAGTGGAGAAGGTAATAAGTCAGTGCGTTCGGCGTGCTTCCGCATGCAGATAAAAAAGAAAATAATACAGCTAAAATAATGATCTTTAGCGATTTTTTATCCTTGTTGAAAGAAAAAGTCTCAACCTGCATTATCATATAATTTAATCCTTTCTTCCCTGTCTACGGGTACGCGCTGCAATTTTTCCAAAAATAATGTTTAGGGTATATGCCCAATTAGTAGAATTACGGTATTTTTTGTCTATTTACAGGTTTATTCACTTTTAGTATTCATTTTTTGCGCCAAATTGAATGTTTTGCGTACAGCTTTTGTGAGGCAATATTTTAAATGGTCACATCAATTTTTGGCCTTGGGCTGAATATCTGCCTCGTCATCTTTGGAAAATATCAAGCTGTTCGGAGACTGATTTAATTGCAAAAGCAACGGCTGAATATTGCGCATGGTTTCTTGCAAGGCATCAACGGTTTCTTTAATTTCAGATTGATCAAAGCCACCCTCACTGTAATTCTTTAGCAGGCTATCAAGGCTAACAAGAACCTGATTAAGATTACTGTTCAGGGCTTTGGCATCAATATCTGCAATAAGTAAATCGAAGTCGTCACTCGCTGTTTCTACAGATTCAGCCGCTAGCCGCATGTCTTCAACAGCCAGCTGTACATTTTCTACCATTTCTTTTAGCGGTAGCTGATTAATTTTATCTAAGATAGCGTCAGCTTTTTGCGTTAGCTGGGTAAACTCATTACTTACGGTAGGAATAACCTCATAACCATTAATGACGGCAATTTCATTGCCGGCGTCGGCGTCAGGAATATGCTGTAAGTCTACGTAAAGGCCACCGGTCAAAACATTACCCATTCGAAGTGAAGCCCTGAGATCTCGGTGCAGCCAATTTCTAATGGTCTGCTTTATGGCACTTAGTCCTTCTTCTGTATCAGGTTGTCGCGCTTTCCCTGGGTAGATATTGATGAGCACTGGAATGGGGTAGTCCCTTTCCAGAATGTTTCCTTCAACAGCAGGGAAGGAATTAATTGCGGTAACATTTCCAATTTCAATTCCACGGTATTCGACAGGTGCACCGACAGTTAGCCCTCTAACACTTTCATCGATGAGCAACAAATATTCCGCTGCCACTTTATAACGTGCATCTGAAGCAGAGGTACTGTCGCCATAAATAGTGAAAAAGGCATTGTCTAATACTTGTTCACCTTTAGCGACACCTTCAGGAATGCCAAAGGTAATGCCGTTGGCTAATAAGGTTTCTAAACTTCCAGTTTCTACACTGACCCCATTTGATTCTAGTAGAAGTTTTACGCCACTGACATCCCAAAAGCGGGTCGTGTTAGTAATTAACTTGTGATAGGGCGCTTCAATAAAGGCATCGTAATAAACGACACGCTCTTCAATGTTGAATGTGGCGTCTTCAAACTCACCAACTTTAAAGCCCTTATAAATAATGGGATCGCCAGGTTTGTAAGCAAATTCGTCGTCGCTTTTTAGCATAACGTGAAGACCAGGAGTGCCAGGTGGCGTGACGGGTGGACGCTCAAGTGCAGTGAAATGCAGCTGTTCTTTGCCTTTATCGTCAGCCGACATCGCAATATAGCTACCAGATAAAAGGGTATTGAGCCCAGATACTTCCGAAAAACTAATGCGAGGAGCTACCACCCAAAATTTTGCATTTTCATTGAGCAGGTGGGTCGCACTGGCGTCAATTCTGGCCGTGACTAGCACACCGTTCAAATCGGGGTTCAGTGTTATTTTTTTCACTTGCCCAATATCTAGATCGCGCACTTTTATCGGGGTTTTATTAACTTCAATGCCCGTAGCTGATTGCAGTTCAATGGTTATTAGTGGACCTTGGTTTTTCCACTGGTAATAAACCATCCAGCCGCCGATAACGATAACAAGAATTGGAATAATCCAAATGCGAGAAACCGATGAGGTGGGCTTAACTTTTGCCTCGTTAATGTTCGGATCGTTTGTGGTCATGGTAATTGCTTCCACTGCTGCCAAATTAGCCTAGAATCAAATGTCATCGCGGCTATCATTGTTACAAATACTACGGCGCAAAAGGCGAGTGCCGCTTGGCCCGGATAAATAGACATAGTGTTTCCCATTTGTATGAGGGATACCAGTACTGCTACTACGAAAACGTCTATCATCGACCAGCGACCTATCGCTTCGGTAATGCGGTAGTAGCGTATACGTAATTGTTTTGATGTGGTTTTCTCTCGCTGTACAGAAAAATTAAGCCAGGCAAGAATTATAATTTTTGCAACAGGTACCACCACACTGGCAACTAAAATGATTATTGCAACTGGGTACGAGCCAGATTCCCAAAGTGAAATAACGCCGCCGATAATGGTATTTGGCGTTTCTTGGCCAAAAAATTCAGTATACATAATTGGCAGTACATTAGCAGGAATATATAAAATACAAGCGGTTAACAACAGCGCCCACGTGCGTTGTATGCTAACTTGTGCTTGTTTTTCGCATAGCGGTTTGGGTTGAGGGGGCTCTCCTTGTGACATCCACAGGGCGTAACTTGTTGTATCGAACTGATATATACAAAGGGCGGTAAATGCTGAAAAACCAACGAATGCATAAAACGACAGCCCTATAGATACATCGGCTAACTCAGTGATTTTAATAAGGCTTACTAAGGTCCCTACCAGGAATATCTCAGCCATGCTCCATGGCAACAGCGATTTCACTAGTTTGTAGAGCCTTGCCAAGTAAAAAGGACGACGGTTTTGAATTTGAGCTAATGACAGGAGTACCAGGCCAGCGAGAACCATTCCAGGTAGTAAAAGTGTGGCTAAACTGGTTATTATCGCAAGAGACAAATAATCGTTTTCGATGAGTACGGTAATACCGGTAGGCAAATCGATACTATGCTTTTGCCCGCTCGCTTTAAATGTCAAAAAGTTAAAGGGTAGCGAAAGCAATAAAAAAATAAGTGCACTGAAAGCATAAGCGAGTAGCTTTTCGCTGGCTCCGACGCGATAAGAAACTAATGTGTGACTGCAGACAGGACATACAGCCCTTTGTCTGTGACCTAACGCGGGTATGTGGACCTTAGTATGGCATTGCTCACAAACTATAGATAACGTATTAGATTTAGCCATAAAGTTTTAGTGCGCCACTTTTATACAAGGGTCATACATTGGGTGTATGCTCGTGAGTAATCTAATGGAATAACTCGTTGTTTTTTGATTTCAACAGAATAGCTTATTGCGGCCATATCGGGAAGTAAAGTCATTCTTGTTCAAAAACATAACAACAATAACTGACGAGTGAATGATGGAAACAACAAACGAAATTCGCAGCACCTACAGAAAAGTTAAAAAGCAAGGAAATCGGTTGTTGCTAAAAAGGCGTATCGGCTTTCTGCGCTTTTGGGGGAGCATCACCTTTGCACAGCGGTGCTATTTTCTGGCAACTGCAATGCTTCTATTACAGCTATTTTTTGATGTTAATAGTGGCTTGTTTGAAGTGGTCATGTTTGGCTTTGCCCTCACGGGGATTGTAAATGAAACTTGGCCAAGGTTTATGACGCTTTGGAATAGTTTACCGGGTAAAGCCGCAATATTATTTATCTATGCCGTTATCGCTAACTTTGCTCTTGCTTCTGCTAGCGGTTTAGTAAATAGCATAACGGGTGTTTCAGCGGGAGCGTTGCCCTACAGCCACAATTTCGCATTGATCTTGATGGTGCCTGGTTGGTTTTTTGTAACCACACTAATGGCACTCGTTGGCGGAATGCTGGTTATCTTCATTTATTTGTTCTTTCTATTGCTGCTAAAACCTTTTGGCGTACAAAGGTTGTGGCATAAGCCTGGCTATCGCTATGTACTCTCTACCGCCGTGGCGCGGTTCGTTTGGACGCTAGGTGTAGCACTACAGCTTTGCGTTTTAGCAGGGCAAGTAGGGCTACTTTCTGAGTTTGGTGGTGACAACTCTAGTCAGTTAATCACAATCGAAAACGAGACCGAAAAGTCGATTGAGGACAGTGAGGTACCACTGACTGAGGAACAAGCGGGAAATACTTCTGAGCTAGAAGCGGATTTAACCGCGCTTCTCACCGATGCTAAACAAAAAAGTGTTCGCTATAAAAAAACACAGCGACAAGCGTTAGCCAGTTTTATCTATGAGTTTGAGGCGGATTCACGTTCCCGCTGTGCTCACCCTGAAGGAACGCGCGTCATCGAGCTCAATGATTACGAGATATTACAGATAGCACAAGCACCTGAAAATGAAATTGGCTATACGTATACAGTAGAGCCTTGTCGTTCAGCTGCTATTGGGCTCGATTAAAGGGCCTGCTTTTTTCGTTCATAGTTTGCAGGGCCATCGCAGGTTTAGATTAAATGTACAAATGGCGATACCTTGAAAACGCTTTAAGAGTATGTGCCATTTGTATATAGCTACTTGGCATCTCGTACACAACGAACGCTAAACATATAGTCTTTGTTAAGCTTAGCTCTTCTAATTTCGCCCTTATGTGAGTTCCACCACGAATAGGCGAGGGTGCGGGCGTACGCCTCTTTATCCGTGGCACTAGTACTTGTCCAAAACTCGGTGTACATTCCTTGCGTGATATACCAGTTGCCTATTTTTACACCTGCTGGCATAGCGCCAAAGTGAGATTGATTAACTTTAGCCTGATCAAACTTTTTAAATAGGGTATCGGGCTGTTCTGCTTTTAAAGTAATCGCAATATCATTGTTTCCGCGCCAGCCCTCATTCGAAAGCTCGCTTTGTGCTATGCCAATAGCGCGTTCCATGTCTTGCCAATCAAGGTCTGTAGCTATGCGCCATCCTGCAGGACACAGCTTTCGCTCGTCATTTACGTCTTGCCAATGATAAAGCCTTCCATATTTAAGTAGGTTCTTTTTGTCATCTTTTGGAATAAACCCTGATGCAACAGGGCTTCCATCTTGAAATTGAGTAGCTCTTAGGTTCTCTGCAAACCATTCAAGTTTACCTATTTTAACGGTTTTATAGCGATTACCTTCTAAATCTTGAAAAGTACTCACAGTGTTTTCAATTTCTTTGCTTGTGCCATTAATCGAAGCAGGCTCTGCGGGCGTAGATGTCATCATAAAAAATCCTAAGAATAAGGCAGCACTTATCATGTTGTGAAAACTCAATTTAGCAGCTAAAACCACCAGGCAAAGCCTGTTGCTTCTTCTGACACGGCCCAAAGCTTTGTTAGCACTTTTTTGTCTACGGCAAAATCCTCTAATTTACATTCTCCAACGGGGCCGCCAAAATTCATTAGACCCGTTGGACCATAATAGGCACGCTGTTTAATGTTATCTTCGGTGGCACACATCACTTCAGGGTAGGCACCTTTTTCGGCTGACTGCGCCAGCCCTATTTTCACCATAAAAGACCAAGAAATGCGTGTTAAAAAACTAGCGCTTTCTCGTATAAGAGTAGTGTTCGAAGCTCCGGGATGACACACAAATACCTTCACTTGCTTGTTATGTGCTTTTACTCTGTCTTGAAGCTCGTACGCAAACATCATTTGCGCCAGTTTACTCTGACTGTATACCTTATTGGGGTTGTAATTTTTGTCCCAGTTCATGTCGTCAAACTGCATGGTTCTTAAGCCCATTTTATGCCCTTCACTGGCAACGACTACGATGCGTCCCTTCGATTCATTGATACGATCGAATAACAAACCGCACAGTAAAAAGTGCCCGTAGTGGTTAACGCCTAATTGACTTTCAAAGCCATCTTCAGTGAATTGTTGCGTTGAAATCTGCGCAATAGCAGCATTACAAATCAGCGCATCAATAACTGGAACCTGAGCTAAAATTTCTTTAGCCGATTGTCTCACAGCATAAAGGCTGCTTAGATCAAGGCGTATATAGCAGACATTGGCATCGTCGCCAAACTCTTGTTTTAGCGAAGTGATAGCGTCATGGGATTTGCTCGGGCTTCGGTTCAGCATGACTACTTTCGCACCTTTTGAAAGCAAAATTCGTGTTGCTTCATACCCCGCGCCCGTATTAGCGCCTGTTATTAAAAATGTCTTATCTTTTGCGTTTTCAATTCGAGTGGGTGTCCACCCGCCTTTTCCAAATTGATTGCTCTTTGCCATCTGCTTAGCACCTTCTGTCACTAAAATTTGTATATTTGTAATATAATGACTATTGCTTAGCTTAAGTAGGCGATAAGCTCTTTAAAATTTGCCTATTCGTATCACTTTGTTGTTTTAAGTAAATTTTGTTGCTAGATTCGCAAAACGTAAAGCAGAGCAAAGCACGTGACGTAGGTAAATAATGAGGTAGTGGTTTAAAACGCTATGAACAAAACACTATGAGCAAAGCATTAATAAAGCAATTAATTGAAGATAAAGTGGAAAGCAGCGGTTTATACGAAACAGGGATCGACGGTGTTCAATTATTTAAGATAACACAGCCCATCGAATGTGCCCCTGTGGTGTACGAACCGTCACTAACCGCTATTGTTTACGGTGGAAAGGAAGCTATTTTAAATGGAGAAAAGCATACGTTTAATACCAGTAAATACACGTGCTGCACTATGTCTATGCCTGTAGAAGCGGGTATTCCCGACGCTTCGGAAGATAGTCCTCTATTGGGTGTATATATTTCATTAAATAGCAGAATGATGACTGATTTAGCCATAGAGTTTGAAAGTGTAGGCGGTAATTTTCGTCAATCGTCAGCTTCGTCTGTACCCTCGGGTATTGCTTCTGCACATTGGGATGCTGATTTCACCGAAGCTTTATACCGCTTACTTCTGCTCACCGATAACGCTACCGATATAGCTATGTTATCGAGTGCACGCTTACGTGAACTGTATTACTCGGTATTGAAAGGGGAGGCTGGTAACACAGTAAGAGGTAGCTTTGGGTTAGGTAACGCCATAGGGCGCGCTATTGAATACCTGGCCTCCCATGTGGCTGAGAATGTCACTATTGACGATATGGCGAACAAGGTTGGAATGAGTAAGGCTGTATTTCATCGTAAGTTTAAGCAAGCCACCAATATGTCGCCTATCCAGTTTGTAAAGTCGATGAGATTAAATAATGCGGCAAAACGTATAGCTGACGGCACAAATGTGAGTGTTGCAGCGATGGATGTCGGCTATGTAAGCTCATCGCAATTTAGCCGCGACTTTAAGCGAATGTATGGCTTATCGCCAAAGCAATGGGAAAAAGAGAATAAAGCTAGAGCCGCGACTATGTTGCAGTAGTTTAGTCAAAATGAGTTTCTGAATTAAAGCACATAGGCGATGGAGAAATAAAAAAGCTCGCGACAGTAGACTGTAGCGAGCTTTCATTTCATTAGTACAGCAACACTGCTTAGAAGCTAGCGTTACCTGGTGTACGTGGGAATGGGATAACGTCACGTACGTTTTGCATGCCGGTTACATATGCAACAAGACGCTCGAAACCTAGACCGAAACCTGAATGAGGTACAGTGCCGTAGCGACGAAGGTCGCGATACCATGCGTAATCTTCTTTTGATAGCCCCATTTCATCAAGACGAGCGTCGAATACATCTAAACGTTCTTCACGCTGTGAACCACCGATAATTTCGCCGATACCTGGCGCTAGTACGTCCATTGCTGCAACGGTTTTGCCGTCGTCGTTAATGCGCATGTAGAAGGCTTTAATATCTTTTGGATAGTTCTGCATGATGATTGGTGCGCCAACATGTTCTTCAGCAAGGTAACGCTCGTGCTCAGACGATAAATCGATACCCCATTCAACAGGGAACTCGAATTCTTTACCGCAGTTTTGCAGAATTTCGATAGCGTCTGTGTAGTCCATGCGAACAAAGTCAGAACTAACTAGCTTTTCTAAGCGCTCAACCGCATCTTTCTTGATACGCTGAGCAAAGAACGCCATATCATCTGGTAACTCTTCAAGCACGGCCTTACATACATACTTCAGCATATCTTCAGCTAGCTGTGCTACGTCTTTTAATTCAGCAAACGCCACTTCAGGCTCAATCATCCAGAATTCGGCAAGGTGGCGAGAGGTGTTTGAGTTTTCAGCGCGGAACGTAGGTCCGAAGGTGTATACCTTAGACATAGCTGTACAGTAAGTTTCAACGTTAAGCTGACCTGATACCGTTAGGTAGGTTTCTTTACCGAAGAAATCTTCTGAGTAATCAACGTTGCCTTTATCGTCTAGCGGAAGGTTCATCATATCAAGTGTTGATACGCGGAACATTTCACCTGCACCTTCTGTATCGCTAGCCGTAAGAATTGGGGTAGAGATCCAGTAGTAGCCCTTCTCGTGGAAGAAGCGGTGGATAGCCTGAGACAAACAGTTACGTACACGGGTAACCGCGCCAATAACATTGGTGCGCGGGCGTAGGTGTGCGTATTCACGAAGATATTCAATGCTGTGGCGCTTTGCCGCCATTGGGTAGGTATCAGGGTTTTCAACCAAACCTACAATTTCTACCTCGGTAGCGTCAATCTCTAGTGATTGACCTTGACCTTGCGATTCTTTCACTGTACCGGTTACCGACAATGAACAACCAGCAGTAAGGCGCTGGATATCGGCGTAATTTGACAGAGAATTTAGCGCAATAACTTGTACAGGATCGAAGCAACTACCATCGTGTAGTGCAATAAATGATAACCCCGCTTTAGAGTCACGGCGTGTTCTTACCCAACCCTTAACGGTTACCGATTCGCCAACGGCGTACTTACCTTTAAGCACGTCAACTACGGGCGCATGCGTCATGTTAATTTCTCCGTCTTACTGATCTTATGTTGTTGCTCGAATACGCATCGAGTGTATCAACCCAGTGCAATAAACTATGTATGAAAAATTGCACTAAAATTTGCTTTATGGTCAATGTTTTGGATTGCTGTGCCGATAAGTCTTTAATGTCGGTAAAATGCACTTTGAAGTTATGGTTAACTTCTTTATGTCATTTATGTATCGCGAATTATAAAAATAAGTATAAATAACGAGATACTCCGAACGGAATTCGCTTCGGCGATGTAAAAATAACCAATGAAATACAATCCAATAGCACGCTAGTATACCCAACATAAAGCGGGATGCCAGAGAACAGAGTGACAAATGGGAAATAAAAATGATTCAGGCACGTCGGTACGTAACCAGCAGCAAACGCAGGGGGAATCGCAACGGGCGTCACAATCCTCTGCAACTGGCGATATTGATAGGCGTTCTATGACCTATGAGCAACTAGCTGAACGGCGCTCGACACCTCGGTCAAAAACACCTTTTTACAAAGTAATGCTTGGCCTCAATGTCTTCGGATGGGTGGGAATGGTGGTGGTTCTTATATTGTTTCACTACGCAAGGCCCGACTTTATAAGTGGCGTTCAGAAGTACTGGGGAATTGAAGGGGACTCATCTTGGTCTGAAAGTCACTTGTCTGCCATGACTATTATGCTGCAGGTATGCTTAATAGTGACTCTTGTTAGCATTGTGATGCGTGCAAGACGCAACCGTCGACGCACAGACTCTTTCGGCGTAAACCTTATAATCTTGTTTGCTATTGCTGCAATTAGTTTAATTACCCTTGCTACTACATTGGGCTTATAGCGCTGGTTAGCTATCGAAAGTAGCGGCGGGAAATCAAAAAAGCTTGGCACTTTACGTTAGTAGAACGGCCAAGCTTTTTGTTATTACCTAACTATTTTTACCTAAATTGTACAATTCTGTGACTTAAACAAACGCTGCCTGAACTAGCCAATAGGTATAGGCAGCGTAGGCAAGCACAAATGCGCCACCTTCCAGGCGATTAAGGCGGCCTTGACGTTTAATACCGATACAGAAAATGAAAAGGGCGACGGTAGAGACAAACATAACCATAGCGTCACGGTATAAGAACTCAGCCCCTACGGTCATAGGTTGTATCGTCCCTGCAATACCCACAACGGTTAGGGTATTAAACATGTTAGAGCCAATGACATTGCCAATCGCTAAATCATGTTCGCCTTTTTTAACTGCCATTAATGATGAAGCGAGTTCAGGTAGTGATGTACCAATAGCTATCACGGTAAGGCCGATTATTGTATCGCTTACTCCGAAAAAGGTCGCATATTCCACCGCGCCCCATACCAGCATGCGAGAGCTTGCAACAAGTAACAACAAACCCGCTATTAACCACATAACGTGGGTTTTAACGGTGCCTTCGTTACTATTGATTTCTTCATCGTATTCATCGGCGAGGGCGTCTTTATCGCCTTTCATTGCGTGATAGATGCTCCATGAAATCAGCAGTACAAAAAGTCCTAGCAAAGAAAATGCATCATCTTTGGAAACCGTTAAGTCCCATATCTGCCAAACAGCGAAAAAGGTGATACCCAGTAGTACGGGTAATTCTTTTTTAATAATTTCAGATCTAACTGCGATAGGGCTAATGACAGCGGTCAAGCCCAAGATTAACAAAATGTTGGCGATGTTCGAGCCGTAGGCATTACCCAATGCAATGCCAGAGTTACCCTGAAACGCGGCGAATATAGAGACGATGATCTCAGGAGCGGACGTACCAAACCCAATAATAAGCATACCTATCAAGAGGGGAGAAACACCAAAATGGTTCGCGACTGATGCGGCACCGCCTACAAATTTCCCTGCACTCCAAAGCAGTACCGGTAAACCGATCAAAATAGCCAGACTGGCTAGTAACATACTTACTCCTCAAACCATTTGTGTCGTTCTGCCTATCTCTATTTATAGACAGAATTAATAAACAAAAGTTGTATCAATAGATTTTATTGTACATCAGTTTTTATTGTCATTTCGATGAAAAAAAGGCGTGCAGATAGTGCTATGCAAAATGAAAGTTAAGCGTAAACTTCGCGCCTAAATAACTGTGTACGCTATTTGAGCAAAGCAGTTTAAATCTTAACTAACCCACTATCTTTTAGAAGCGAGATTAATGCATAAGACCTTGATTGTTACTGATGACGTTACCCCTTTTCGTAACTCTTCACTAACCGTACTTACTTTTCAAGAATATCTTGCTGAGTTCCCAAAGTTAAACGAACCCAAAACCCGGGTTATCAATATCTGCGATACCACGCGGTATTTGAGTGAAGGCTATTATTGTTCGCTATTGGCTCAGGCTCGCAATCATTCGGTATTGCCTTCAGTTAATACCATCAATGATTTACGTATGGCTGAAGAGAAAAGTATCGATCGCATCGCTTTTTCCTTGCAGGTACCTCAAGACAATACTGAAATTGAGAATGAGCCTTTATTAGTACTTTTCGGTGAAGTGAAAGATCAGCGCTTTAAACGTTTGGCCCGTCAAGCGTTTGAAAAGTATTCGTATCCAGTGTTGGTGTTAAGCCTTGTGGTTACCGACAAAAGTGTATTGCCTAAAACAACGGGTAAAGTGCAAATTGAAGGTTTTGCCACTTTGCAGGCGAGAGCATTTAAAGACCTAGATGCTGTGCAAAAAACTTGCTTTATTGAGCAGCTTGAAAAGCACACAAAAATACAGTGGAAAGCAGGTAAAACAAGTAAGCGCACACGTTGGGATATGGCTATTTTGGTCAATCCAGAAGAAAGTACGCCTCCAAGTGATGAGCGCGCCATCAGAAATTTCGTGAAAGCGGCTGAAAAAGTGGGCTTTCGAGCCGATGTAGTTAGCCGCTTGTCGCCAGAAGAACTAGGTCACTATGATGCACTATTTATTCGTGAAACTACTGCAATTGATCACCACACCTATCGTTTAGCCCGCGCTGCCGAGCGCGAGGGTATTGTGGTAATGGACGACACGCAGTCAATTTTGCGCTGTTGCAACAAGGTGTATTTGCAAGATGCGTTCGCCTATCAAAAAGTGCCAGCGCCAAAAGCAACGTTTGTATCGAGCGCTACCGATGAAGTATGCGATACGCTAATTGCGGACTTTGGTTTGCCGCTAGTATTAAAGCTGCCAGAAAGCTCGTTTTCTCGCGGTGTGCACAAAGCGGAAAATAAAGAGGCGTTAAAAACACGCTTAGAACAAATGCTAGCTGAATCGGCGCTAGTGCTGGTTCAAGAATACATTTTTACTGAATTTGATTGGCGAATTGGAGTATTAGGTGGCAAACCTATCTACGCTTGCCAGTATTTTATGGTGCGCAATCATTGGCAGATATACAACCATCAGGGAGATAGATTCTCTTCGGGCGGTTTTACCACAATGCCCACATTTGAAGTACCTAAGCCGGTATTAAAAGCCGCCATTAAAGCTGCGAAAGCAGTGGGTGATGGCTTGTACGGTGTAGATATAAAGCAAGCCGGCAATGCGGTTTATGTTATTGAAGTAAACGACAACCCTAGTATCGACTCGGGCGTCGAAGATAAATATTTAGGCAAAGAGTTGTACGAATTAATTATGCAGGAATTTGCAGATAGGTTGGAGCTAAGAGGGCGATGATTATATCGGCTGAGCAAGTAAATAATGCAAGTCCACAGCAAAGCGATAATTGTGCAAATGGCTTAATTGAAGACGCAGTGAGTATTAAACCGACAAAAAGTGTTGATGCGTCCTCAACGCAGTCAAGTGTCGCGCTTCGAGTGGCGGAATTAAGGGATCTTGCTTCGCTGCAACATATCGAGCAAACCTGTTTCACAACCGATAGACTAAGTAAGAGCCGCTTCAAGTTTTACATTGATGCACAGCACGCAGAGCTTATTGTGGCCGAGCGTGCAGCCTCGAGTTCAGGCTCAAACTTTGAACAGAATAATCAAGGTTCAAATAGTATAGTAGGCTACGGACTGTTGCTGCTACGACGCGGAACGCAGCTCACTCGACTGTATTCTATAGCGGTTCTACCAGAAGCGCGAGGTCTTGGCGTTGCTGAAAAGCTTATAACTAGCTTGGGGGAGAGGGCGCTGTTACGGGGAAAGCGATTTATGCGCCTGGAAGTAGCAGTAGGTAATGCTGGCGCCATTGCTTTGTATAAAAAGCTAGGGTTTAGTCAGTTTGGTATGTATACCGATTACTACGACGATCACACCGACGCATTACGTATGCAAAAGGTATTGGTGGCAAGTAAGTCGGTTAAGCCAGAAGTTTATCCTTGGTATCAGCAAACTACAGATTTCACGTGCGGGCCGTCAGCATTGATGATGGCACTGTGTGCATTGAACAACCGTTATGAAATGACACAAGAAAAAGAGCTATCCTTGTGGCGTACGGCTACTACGATATTCATGATGTCGGGTCATGGAGGCTGTCATCCGGTGGGGTTAGCGCTTGCCGCAGTCAACGAAGGTTATGTAGCGAAAGTCGTTATTAACCAGGATGTTCCGCTTTTCGTTGATGGCGTAAGAGATAGCAACAAAAAAGCGATAGTCGAAAATGTTGAGTCTCAGTTCATCGCAGAAGCACTGAAAAGAGGCATATCAGTTGAAATATCAGACTGGCCCATGGACGTTATCGACCAAACTCTTAGGGCGGGCGGGGCAGTGCTATGCTTAATTAGCACATACGCATTTGATAAGAAAAAAGTACCTCATTGGGTAGCAATTACAAGCTGCGACCCTCACTGTTACTATCTGCACGATCCAGATGCAAGCGAAGGGCAGCCTATCGAGTACCAACACATTCCGGTTGCTCGCGAAGACTTTCTAAGGCTTGCCAGCTATGGCACGCGTAAGGTAAGAACATTGGTGCTCCTTAAAAACAAAAAGTAATACAAGTCTCGCTCTGGCCTTAGGCACAAAAATGCCCGAGGCCTTAGTGATGCACTTGTGTAACATTAACCTTTTTATTCAGGGTTTTAAGCTGTTTTACTAATTCAGATAGCTCTTTCACCGAACCTGAATAATCAATGTGCTTATTCATTTCTTGGCCTTTTACTGCACTCTTATAGAGCGCTTCACTTTCAAAGCATGCAGTTTGCTTATTTAGCGTATTCCATTCCGCTTCTAAGTCACTTGGGATGCAATGACGTTTTGCAATAATTTTGTCTTTTATTTGCAACACTTTCCCGATCAAAAGTTGAGCATCTGTAGGCATAATAGTATCTCCTTCGCAATTAACTTGGGTAAGTCGCTGATATTTGGTTGTTTACAAGTTTCTTTTTACGAGAAAAATGATGAACCAGTGTTTCGCTTCTAACCGTTACGTTAAAGATTGCATTATTGATGCCACGTTCAATAAAAAGGTAAGAATCCTTTTTCTGCGCGTTTGTAGGTTTTGGAACACCCTCTTAATTCTTGAAACAGCGTTTTAAAAATCAGAAGCAAAGCATGTTTATAAATTTAAAACGCGGAATAAATAGATTTCGACCGAGAACTAAAGAGGGGGCTTTTTATCTTTTAACTGAATTTAGGATGAGATGTTAACCCCATACAATTATTTGGAATTCGGAGGAAAATATTTATGGCGAACCTGCTCTAGTTTTAAGCTTGTGGCGTGACTGTCGCCATGTATAAAAAACTCATCGATGATTGGCATTATTTCAGATGCGAAGGTTTCTTCAGCATCACGATCAAAAAATTGTGAAAAGCCGTCTGCTTCAGAAAGTGCTGAATAGGCCTCTTTAGTAAGTTGTGAAGACTGTGTCTGAGATAGTCTGTGTGGAGATATGACCCCTAACTTATTATTCAGTTTACTTTGAACTTCGTAGTTGGAAGCAAAAGCTAGAAACTTTTTGGCTAGAGAAGTATTGTCTGCGTTTTTGGGGATAAGCAGCACGTCTATAGGTGCTTCTTCGTATTTGGCTACATTTTCATTTATTTCTGGAAAAGGAAAAAAGCCAATTTTCGATTGTATGCTAGGTCTTATTTCTTGTATGACATAATTTCCTATGAGTGACATACCCACTAGACCTCTGGATAATAGAGGTAAGCTTTCACGCCATTCTAAGAACTGATGATCTTCAATGAAATATTGGTTTTCCTTTAAGTCGTGCAATACCTTGAGAGTGGCTTTAATCCGTTTAGTAGTAAAGGCAATTTTTCCTTTTGCGAGGTTCTGTTGAAACTCAATACCGTGCAGCCTTAGGTTAAGGTAATCAAACCACGCCGTTGCCGGCCAGTTACTCTTTGTACCTATAAAAATAGGTGCGACGTTTTCTGCTTTTAAAACCTCACAGACGGCTATAAACGCTTCCCACGTTTTTGGTTCGGACAAAGATAGTCTTTCAAATAGGTCTTTTGAGTAATAAAAACCGATTTGATAATAAGAAATAGGGACCGCGAATGAGTGGCCATCGTAGCTGATATTTTGCGTAACTTTCTGACCGAATGCTTTGGCTAAGTCACCCTTTGTCCACACATCATCTATCGGTTCAATTAAGTCTTTTTCAATAAAGTTAAACAAGCGCTGGCCAGCATGCCAGTATAAAACATCAAAGCGTTTATCATCTGCCAACATCTTTGGAAAAGCGCGTTTATAATCTTCACTACCCAAGGCAGTATATTTTACTTGAATATTGGGGTAGCGCGACTCAAAATCGTGCGCCAAAGTATAAAATGCTTCCCTTTGAGCACTTGTTGATACTGACACGCCTACATTTAGCTGTTCTGCATAAGTGTCTACTATCATCACGCAGCAAGTCAGTAAACAAAAAAAGCGTCTTTCCATAGTGCTCCTAAGCCATCTACGCCGCCTCGCTTAAGTATTTAGCAAAGCGAGTTGCCCGCTATGTCTAACACACTATATTGAGTTTGACCTGATGCCTATTCGACTTTCGTCGCCAGTTAGAAGACGTGAAGCTAGCTTTTGTACTATCTATAAGAATAGCGTTTGGGTTTGTCCTTAATTTTCTTAACCTGACAGTAGCAAAAGTGCGGTGTCCAAATTAATAAATTAAGCAAAATAGCGGTAATAAGGCTAAAAACAATTGAGGAAGGAGTTAGCGGTACGGAAGGACTAAAATTGTCGAGTACGCGATTCAGAGTGCCGTACTGAGAAGGTGAGGCCATAAACACCAGTTTTTCGAAATAGTGACCGTGCTCAAGCTTTCTCATACCTTGCTCAAGTGTGGTGATCTGGGCAAAGCGACTCGCCTTCAATGACGCATTTTCGCGCACCACTGGTTCGCTATTTTTCTGCAAGCTGTCTAGCATGGCCTCTACAGAAGAAAATCCATGCTGTTTGGCGAGTTCAGAAGAACTGGATACTTCATCTCTTAGTGCGTCATAGTAACCGTTCAAGTATTGACGGTAGTGATCCGCTAAAATAGGCACTTGCAGTGTGACAATAAATAAAACTGCAAATACCACTTTATCAAGAATACGCACTACCATTAAAAACTCGCTATAAAATAATCAGTATTGTCGACTCAATAGTGACCCGTCTAATTGCTGACTTCTAACATTCATTGATAGAAGCCTTTGAACGCAAGAGGATCTCGACATTGAATTTATCTCATGTGACAAAAAGTAAGTACTTAGCGTAACAACCTCTCATGCTATTTCAAGGCTGTGTAAATCGCATGGGTTAACCTACTTAATTGCTCGGAAGATATGATATAGGGAGGCATAATGTATACCAGCTTACCAAAGGGCCGTATCCACACGCCTTTTTCGACAAAATGGCGTTGAATTTCGGCAACGTTGACCGATTTTACTGTCTCAACCACTCCAATAGCACCCAGCACCCTAACATCTGAAACACGGGGTAAGTCTGCACATTTTGCTAACTCGGTTTGTAATTGTTTCTCAATAGCAGGAATTTGCTGCTGCCAATGGTTCTCATTAATGAGTGATAAACTAGCGTTAGCCACAGCACAAGCTAACGGGTTGCCCATGTAGGTCGGACCGTGCATAAAAACACCAGGCTCACCCTGGCAAACCCCTAAAGCGACATCTTCGGTACACAAAGTAGCAGCTAACGTCATATAGCCGCCAGTAATAGCCTTGCCTAAACACAAAATATCAGGCGAGATACCCGCATGTTCACAAGCGAAGAGCTTACCTGTACGACCAAATCCAGTAGCAATCTCATCGCAAATTAAAAGTACATCATAGGTATCACAAAGTTGGCGGCAGCGTTTTAAATATTCAGGATGGTAAATACGCATACCACCTGCACCTTGAACGATAGGCTCTAGAATTAACGCCGCCATAGTGTGATGATGCTTCTCAAAAATCTCTTCAAGTGGAAGAATATCGTCTTCACTAAAGGTTTGACCAAACCGAGTTTGAGGGGCCGGTGCAAAAATCTGCTTGCTCAGTACCCCTTCAAATAAACTGTGCATGCCGTTAACCGGATCGCACACGCTCATTGCGGCGAACGTATCGCCATGATAACCATTGCGCGGCGCGACGATACGCGACTTCTCTGTACGTCCTTGGCATGCCCAATACTGAATTGCCATTTTTATTGCGACTTCAACCGACACTGAACCAGAGTCAGCTAAGAACACTCGCTCTAAGCCCGCGGGCACCATACCAAGTAAAGTTTTACACAAATCCACAGCGGGTTTGTGAGTAATGCCACCGAACATTACGTGAGAAAATGCGTCAATTTGCTTGTGCGCAGCATCGTTGAGTACGGGGTGATTGTAACCGTGAATAGCGGCCCACCAGCTAGACATGCCATCTACTAATATTTCAGAGCTTGCTAGGGTAAGTTCAGCGCCTTTTGCGCCGACTACTTCGTAGCAGGGAAGGGGGTTAACCGCCGAGGTATAAGGGTGCCAAATGTGCTGTTTATCAAATTCTATATTGTTCACAAAATAACCGTTGGTAAAGGTTTGTAATTGGTCAGAGTTGACAACTCGATATTGGGGCATAGACTAAGCCAGCAATAATAATTAGTAAAGGACAGTCAATGACACTGGCTAGTGCGCCTTCTGCGCGAACGACAACTATTCGAAACGATTGGACCAAAGCTGAAGTCGAAGCTTTGTTTGCCATGCCATTTAACGATCTACTGTTTGATGCCCAAGTGGTGCATAGACAGCACTTTAATCCTAACGAAGTGCAGGTTAGCACGCTTTTGTCGATTAAAACCGGTGCATGTCCTGAAGACTGTAAGTACTGCCCACAAAGTGCCCGTTATGATACAGGGCTTGAAAAAGAGCGCCTGCTAGAAATTGAAAAGGTCATCCAGCGAGCAAAAGAGGCGAAGCAAGTTGGCTCCACCCGTTTTTGTATGGGCGCCGCATGGCGTAATCCACGCGACAGAGACATGCCTTACATTTTAAAAATGGTTGAAGAGGTGAAAAACTTAGGTTTAGAAACCTGCATGACGCTGGGTATGTTAACCCGCGATCAAGCTGTGGCCTTAAAGCAAGCGGGCCTTGATTATTATAATCACAACCTTGATACCTCTCCAGAATACTACGGCGATATTATTACCACCCGTACTTACCAAGACCGATTGAATACGTTAGAGAACGTGCGTGCTGCAGGCATGAACGTTTGCTCTGGGGGAATTGTTGGCATGGGAGAGACGGTGAGCGATCGCGCTAGTATGTTAGTGCAATTGGCAAATCTTCCTGAGCAGCCTCAAAGTGTGCCAATTAACATGTTGGTTAAAGTAAAAGGTACGCCACTCGATAGCGTAGAAGACTTGGACTATTTTGAGTTTATCCGCACTATTGCCGTTGCTCGTATTATGATGCCTAAGTCACATGTGCGCTTGTCGGCAGGCCGCGAAGCAATGAACGAACAAATGCAGGCGCTTTGTTTTATGGCAGGCGCGAACTCTATTTTCTATGGCTGCAAACTGTTAACCACGTCAAATCCAGATACCCATGAAGATGTAATGCTGTTCAAAAAGCTTGGTATTAATACTGAACGTACAAGAGATTACTCAGACGAAGCACATCAACAAGTGTTAGAAGAAGAAATTGCCCAGCAACAAGAGCAAGGCGACGACAGTAACGACTTGTTTATTGATGCAACCAAGCCTAAGGTAGCGCCAAAGAAACAGCATTTAACGGAGGCGTAATGGCCTTTCACTGGTTAGACGATTCGCTGAGCGCGCGTGCCGAGCAAGGCTTGCTGCGCCAGCGCCACTGCCAACAATACGAAAAAGACAGCATTATTTGTATTAACGGTGAGCACTACCTTAATTTTTCAAGCAATGACTACCTAGGCATGCGCCAGCATGAGGGTGTATTGCAAAGTTGGGTTGAGGGGCTAGCGCAATTTGGTGGTGGCAGTGGTGCATCGTCATTGGTCACTGGGCACACACAGGCTCATTTGGCGCTAGAAGCCTACATTGCCGATGGTTTAAACCGAGAAGCTGCGCTGTTATTTAACTCTGGCTTTGCCGCCAACCAGGCACTGTGCATGGCACTTTTTCCTCACATGTCTAACTCTAATAAAAGCGCGAGAGCAGGGCACATCATTGCTGATAAGCTCATGCACGCTTCGTTTTTAGAGGGGGCACAATGTGTATCTGATAGCGCCAAGCTTCGCCGTTTCAAGCATAACGATCTAAGTCATTTAGAGAGCATGCTATCAAACGGCTATCACAGCCAGTTATCCGATGCGGTTGGTAATTCTGATGCAAACCAGCAAGACATTCTGATTGCCAGCGAAGGAGTGTTTAGTATGGACGGTGACGTAGCGCCTTGCGAAGGTATCGCTGAACTGGCCGCTAAATATAATGCATGGTTCATGTTAGACGATGCACACGGTATGGGCGTATTGGGTGAAAACGGCTTCGGCACAGCAGAAGCACTAAACTTAAGCCAGCAACAAGTGCCTATTGTTATGGGAACATTTGGCAAAGCAGTGGGCACGGCCGGTGCCTTTATTGCAGGAAGCCAAACCCTAATTGATTATCTGGTAAATTTTTCTAAACACTACGTGTATTCCACTGCCATGCCGCCAGCCCAAGCGGTGGCTACTTTGTACTCCCTCACTCATATCGCCAGTGATACTGCCCGCCGCGAAACGCTACAAACCAATATCACCTATTTCAGAGAGTCGTTTCAAAAACGTTTTGGACAGACACTTAATACAAGTGCGATAGACAAGGCACCAATTGAAATCACTTTGGGGCAATCGCAAAGCGCGATTCAGCCCATTATTATTGGTAGCCCAGAACGTGCAATTGCACTAAGTGACGGGCTAAAACAGCGCGGCATTTGGGCAACGGCTATCAGGCAACCCACGGTCCCGAAAAATCAAGACAGACTGCGTATAACACTCACAGCAAATCACACATCACAAGATATTGACGTATTGCTTGACGCGCTAGAACTTTCACTTAATAACTTGGCGTTAAATGCGACTCCAGTAGAAAAAGAGTCAGAAAGCGCTGTGAGTAATCCTGACTCTGTAACTAAACAAGAGATGTAACCATGTCACTAAGTCCTGCTGTAAAAGCTGCTATGCCGGCAGAATCGAGAAGTATCTTCGACGATAAGTTGTCACATGATGCGGCCCAGGCGGCTTTTAAGGCAAACGGGGCTTTTTCGTCCGAGGCACCTCTCGATTTTAAAAGTGCGACCAACGCTAAAGGGACTCTCACAGTTAAAACTGCTTACCCTTCTGATAGTTCTTCCAAAGCTGCGGTACATTTGAATGCTGAGGAAAGCACTAAAACAGAGGACTATATTACAGCTGAAGGCTCTATAACAACTAAAGGCGCTGCAAGAGCTGAACGCAATGATACTGCTTCAGGAATTAACGAGCAGGACGTGGCACATCGCTTTTCAAAAGCAGCAGTGCAGTACAACAGTATTGCGGGTATTCAGCGAATTATTGCTATACAGGCATTAGCGAACCTATCTGTAAACCTACAGGGTAAGGCTCTTGATATCGGCTGTGGTACTGGCATTCATACCCAAACCCTTGAAAATAAAGGTGCAGCTGCAACTGGCGTAGACATTGCCGAGGGCATGTTGGCGCAGGCCAGAAAAATGTACTCTGCCCCCATTTTTGTAGAAGGTAGTGCAGTGGATTTACCATTTTCTGGCAACCAATTTTCAACCGTATTTTCATCTATGGCGCTTCAGTGGGTTAGCGATACTGGGCTTGTCGCTGATGAGATAGCGCGAGTGCTTAAAAAAGGTGGTGTTGCCGAGTTGGCTATCATGGTAGCAGGTTCATTTAGTGAGCTTAAAACGGCGCGCAAAGTAGCGCAGCTTCCACAAGCCGAAACCTATATGCCAACAACCGCACAATGGGTAAATGGCTTTAAGCAATCAGGTCTTTTTTTGCAACGGGTGATTACTAAAGATTATGTCGATTCTCACCACGATATTATGTCGCTACTGCGCTCTGTGAAAGGTGTAGGGGCAGGAGAGACTGGCCAAAAACAGCCGCCGCTCACCCGTCGAGATATTAAAAAATTAGCCATGGCTTACAGCAATATGAGCGGTGTAGAAAGTAAGTTACCGCTTACCTACCGCGTAAGTCATTTTAGATTGGAAAAACGATGAAGCAGTATTTCATTACCGGTACCGACACCGAAGTAGGTAAAACCTATGTTACCTGCCAACTACTACAAGCTGCGCAAAAATCCTCGTTAAGCGCCATCGGCTACAAGCCTATTGCAGCCGGATGCGAACAGATAAACGGCGAGTGGGTTAACGAAGATGCGCTAAATATTCAGAAAGCGTGCTCCAAAATACGCGCAAATAAAGCCATTAAAATTACAGACAATAACGAGCTAAAAAGCGTAAATGAAAACAAAGAAGAAAGTGGACAGACACTTCCTTTGCATCAAATAAACCCAATTGCACTAAAGCCGGCTATTGCACCACATATTGCTGCCCTTGAAGAAGGTGTTGCGTTAACGTTTGACGAGATTGCAAAAGGGCTTGACGAACTGCACGCCTATCAACCAGAACTTCTGTTAATGGAAGGTGCAGGTGGGTGGCGTTTACCGCTAACGGTAGGTGATGAGTATACGCCCACTTACTATCTTTCTGATGTCGTGAAAACACTCAAAATGGATGTGGTTTTAGTTGTAGGCATGCGACTAGGTTGCTTGAATCATGCGCTATTAACGGCAGAAGCAATTCGTGCCGATGGACTTACCATTAAAGGATGGGTTGCGAACGACATCACAGGTAACATGGCGCGATACCAAGAAAATCTGCACTCTCTTAAAGCCATGTTACCCGAGCCGCTACTGGCAGAAATTCCTTACCAGGTAGCGCCCAACGATGAAGTGCTATTCGCCGCTATTAAGCAAATAAGTTAAATCATCACCTGAATGAATTGGCGTTTTTTCTTCACCTAGAAAGATAAAGCCGTCCTTTTCACCTACTAGGCTAAGTTGGTTATTTGTAAGGCGCAGCGCTGTACCTTCGCGAATAGCAACTACTGGCGTTGTTGGATTAAGCGCGGTGAACTCTGCCAAGCGCTGATCGCGGGTTTCACCATTATGGCCAGGAGGCTGATAATCGGTGTAGTGCGGGTTCAACTGGAACGGCACGATATCTAGCGCATCAAAACTCGGCGGCTCAATGATAGGCATATCATTAGTGGTTCTTATTGATTCACCACAGATATTCGAACCCGCGCTCCATCCAATATAAGGTGTGCAATCGGCGATGGCATGCTTTATCGGTACAATAAGCGCGTTCGCATAAAGTGTTGAAAGCAGGTGAAAGGTGTTTCCACCACCTACTACAATAGCTTGGCCGTTTTTCTTTGCATTGTTCACGGCGGCCACAGGGTCTTCTGTAGTGTGTAGCCCGGTGACATTGCACTCTGGCAGTGCAGTAGCGACAGCATCTACATAACTGTCGTACGATTGAGTTACAGCAGCGTAAGGAACAAATAGAAGGTCGCGAATTTCGCCTAAGTGTGCAAAAATAAACGCTCTAGCGTGCTCTAAGTAAGCTTCGTCGCCTTGACGAGAGCTACTTAGCATAAGTACATGTGCGGTCATACTAACTCCACAATTTTTCTGACGGCGTATCATACGCGAAACTGGGTACAAAGTTTAGTCGCGCTCCGTCACTGCGTTTAAATAGGATTTTGAATGAAACAATCTACATCGGTGTTGTTCGTGTGTTTGGGTAATATTTGCCGTTCTCCAACCGCAGAAGCGGTGTTCAAGCACAAAGCTGTACAAGCCGGGTTAAATATTGAAATTGATTCTGCGGGAACCCATGGTTACCACATTGGCAACCCGCCCGACAAGCGTTCACAGGCAGCTGGAGTAGAGAGAGGTTATAGCTTTAAGGGGCTTAAATGCCGCCGTGTGGATGAAAGTGACTTTGAGCGCTTCGACTATATCTTAGCTATGGATAACAGCAACCTTGCAAATTTGCATGGTATGTCGCCAAGCCAGTACCAGGATAAAATTAAGTTATTTCTTGATTTTGCAAACGCAGAAGACAAAGAAGTGCCTGATCCATACTACGGAGGAAAGCGCGGCTTTGAGTTGGTGTTAGATTTAATTGAAGAAGCGTCGGACGGTTTGATTGCGCACATCAAACAAACCCAGCAATTATAACCGGAAGCCATATTCAGAACCTGTATAAAAAGCCAAAATTGAAAAGCGGCATTGCGAGCCAAACCTAGAACGCATATTGAGAAGCGATTTTGATAAACGATGTTGAGAGCCGATTTTGAGAGCCATAGAAACTAAACGCAGAGGCCTTTCTTTGGTTGTAATAACGCTACTTTGTTTATTAGCCGTTGGCGTGGTGGGAATCATTGGCGTGACAGGGGTTGCTAATACGGCTGCTGACTTAAAGCAGCATATTATCGTACAGCTTCAAATACCGCTTATACTTACCGCATGCTTAGTAGGCGCCGCGCTTTCTGTCAGTGGGGCCACATTACAGGTGGTACTTCGTAATCCGCTAGCCGATCCAGGAATCATAGGTATAACCAGTGGAGCAAGTTTAGTTGCTGCACTATTGCTATTGTTAACGCCTCAATGGGCTACAGCGTACCTGCATTATTTACTGCCCTTTGGGTGCTTTGTAGGTGCTCTGTTATCTACATTTATTATCTACCGGTTAGCTAGAAAACTTGTCGGCTCTTCCACTGCTGTTATTCTTGCCGGTATAGCCATATCTACTCTTAGCGGGGCGGTTATTGCCTGGCTTTATATGTTCAGCGACGCTAATGCCCTTCGCAACCTCACTTTTTGGCTAATGGGCAGCTTATATCAAACTAACTGGTTAATTTTATCGGTTGGAGGCCCGTTGATAGTTATCGCTGTGGGTTTGCAACTTTTTTTTGCAGGTGATTTAAATAAGCTATATGCAGGTGAACTGGCGGCAAAAAGTAGTGGTGTGGATGTGGAAAAACTTACCGAACGCGCCCTAATTATTTGCGCTATCGCGGTGGGTACGGCGGTGTCGATGGCTGGGTCTATTGCGTTTGTAGGCTTACTTGTACCTCATATTTTGCGTCTGATCATCGGGCATAACAATCGCTATTTGTTGCCGTTAAGTGCGTTGAGCGGTGCAAGCCTTTTAATGTTGGTAGCGCTATGCTCTGAAATGACTCGAGCTATTACACTTCCTGTCTCTATGGTTACAGCAACGTTAGGTGGCCCGTTACTAATTTGGGCGCTGGCAAAAGGCCAGCTCAAAGGCTGATGAAATGACGTCCCCGAATCCTTTTACGCAAAAGCAACCTGATTCTTATCGTAATGAAGAGCAAAGCACTGGTGAACGTCATGCAGTCAGCTACAACAGAGCGTCTTGCGTCAACAGTAGCGAAAAAGCTTCGGATGCCCCATTGATTTTAAGCCTGCAGAACGTAAGCATTGGGTCACGGCTGCGGGTGGAAGACTTAAGCGCGAAAAAGGGCGAATGTATTCATATCATAGGGCCAAACGGGGCAGGGAAGTCAACGCTGCTACTCACCCTTGCGGGTCTTATTGAAGCTGATGAAGGTAAGGTGATGCTGTATGGCAAACCAATGAATAGTTGGTCTATTGCCACGCTTGCCAGCGTACGTACTTTATTAGCTCAGCAAAGTGAAAGTGGTTTTCACCTTTCAGTTAAGGAATACTTAAGTTTTTATACAGTAGAAAACCAGGCTTCGCTCATTCCTCCGGTTTTAGAAAAGGCCCTCGAAGTGTCAGGCTTTTTAAACAAAATCCTTACCCAGCTTTCTGGCGGCGAGCGGCAGCGGGTAGAAATTTGTCGAGCGCTCTTACAAATTTGGCCCCAGTTAGAGCGGGGTGAAGGTATAGCGTTTTTAGATGAGCCTCTGCAGGGGCTTGACATTAGGCATCAATACGCATTGGCTAGCTTGGTGAAATTCCTTTGTGGTAAAGGAAATACGATACTCATGACGTCTCACGATATCGCACTGAGCGCAAATTACTGCGATAGTCTATGGTTAATGCACAAAGGTAGTATGGTAGCGCTGGGAGAGCCACAAGAAGTAGCGACTCAGGCAAACCTAGAGAAGGTATTTGAATGCTATTTTGCTATAAGCAAGCACGATAACTTTCTAGAAATTCAAGTTTGCGCACCTATTTCCTTAGAATAAATGTGGTAAAGTGCCATCACAATTTAAGATTCGTATTTTCACATTAGGCTGATTATAAAAATGCGCTACAGGCATACTGTGAAGCGCGCTACAGTCTTTTTATTCGAAGCATTGAGTTTCAATAATTATTTTCAGTAAAACGTTTGCCCTACGTTTTTTATTCAGGAGAACACCGTTGAGTAATTGGCAAGTAGACAGTTGGAGAAATAAACCTATTCTTCAGCAACCAGAGTACGATGACAAAGTACGTTTAAATGAAGTAGAGCAAACACTAAGTTCTTATCCTCCACTCGTATTCGCTGCTGAAGCCCGTGAACTTAGACGTCAGCTAGGCGAAGTGAGCTTGGGGAAAGGCTTTCTTTTGCAAGGCGGTGACTGCGCAGAGTCGTTTGACGAATTTAATGCGCCTAAAATTCGCGATACGTTCAAAGTAATTCTTCAAATGGCTATTGTGCTTACGTTTGCTGGTCGTTGCCCGGTAACCAAGGTTGCCCGTATGGCTGGACAATATGCTAAACCGCGTTCATCAGATTTTGAAACCCGCGGTGGCGTGACCTTGCCAAGCTATCGTGGTGATATCATTAATAACTTTGAGTTTACTGAAGCGGCCCGTCGACCAGACCCTGATCGCTTACTAGAAGCGTATCATCGCAGCGCTTCAACCTTGAACCTTCTTCGCGCGTTTGCCCAAGGTGGTTTGGCCGACCTTCACGAAGTGAACCGTTGGAACATGGCATTTGTTGAAAATAACCCGCTTAAAGAGCGCTATTCGGATATGGCTAACCGTATTCAAGATACGCTTGAATTTATGGACGTTATTGGCATTAACGCACAAACCAGTTCTACACTACATGAAACCTCGCTGTTTACGTCGCACGAAGCCTTACTCTTGAACTACGAGCAGGCGCTTACGCGTGTTGATACGCTTACCGGTAAACCGTACGACTGTTCAGCGCATATGGTATGGATTGGTGAGCGTACACGCCAGCTTGATCATGCTCACGTAGAGTTTTTTCGCGGCATTCACAACCCAATTGGTGTGAAAGTTGGGCCAAGCATGCAGGAAGACGAGCTTATTCGTTTAATTGATGCGCTTAACCCGCTAAACGATCCGGGTCGTTTAACGCTTATTACGCGTATGGGCGCCGATAATCTAGCTGACAACTTGCCACGCTTATTGCGCAAAGTAAAAGCGGAAGGCAGACACGTAGTGTGGAGCTCTGACCCGATGCACGGCAACACGTTCTCGGCGTCTAGCGGCTATAAAACCCGTAACTTCGATGCAATTTTGAAAGAAATTAAGCAGTTCTTCCAAGCTCACGAAGCAGAAGGTACTCACGCAGGTGGTATTCACCTTGAAATGACCGGCCAGCATGTAACGGAGTGTACTGGCGGAGCTTATGAAATTAGCGATGATGATTTAGCCCAGGCATATAAAACACAATGTGATCCGCGCCTAAATGCGGACCAGGTGCTTGAGATGGCATTCTTGGTAGCTGATCATTTGCGTAATGCGTAATGCGTAATGCGTAATGCGTAATGCGTGAATCGCAGTAAAACTTAAAAACGGGCAGCGAAACAAACGCTGCCCGTTTTTTTATAGCAGCTGTTCTCTTTCTTCTTCACTTAAAATTCCGGTGAAGATAGTTTCTCTTCTCAAATTGGCGGTGCGCTCGTCATCGGCCAACAATAAAGCTTTAAATACATCGGGTTCATTGCGGGCTTCTATAATGCCCTTCCATTGCAGGTAGCTACCATAACGCATCATTTTGTTTTGATATCGGGTTTCTAAAGTGTGTTCAGCTTGTTCAAAAAGTTCTGGATGAGATAGCAATTTGTTAGCTATCGCGTTGTGAATCTTTTTGATGCGCTCGTTTACGTCACTTCTGCGTTGTTTTCGGGGTCTTGCAAACATAAATCTTCTTGCTGTTTTGGTGTGCCTAACACGCGGATTTAGGTAAAAATACGGCAACCAGAATAAAAACTACGGAAATAAGGCAATGCTCGTTATAAGGCAGTTGCTAGTCATCATCTAGCAGGGGCTCTACAACAGATTCTAAGCCGTTTAACTTTATTTCATACATTAAAGCGAGCTGTTCACCTAGCTTGTTTTCGGGAAAGCCCTGTTTGTGAAACCAAACGAGGTAAGGCTCTGGTAAATGGAAAAGGCGTCTTCCAGCATATTTTCCGAACGGCATCACTTGATTAATGGCGGCTTTGATAAGCGTTGGGTCCATCTTCTAACTACCTTTTGCATCTTTATTCGAACTAACTTCGTCGTCTTCACGCTGTTGGGCTTGCCATAGGGTTGCGTATTCCCCGCCTTGTTCAAGTAAGTAAGTGTGTGTCCCTTCCTCTACTATGGTACCGTTTTTAAGTACGAGGATCTTGTCGGCATCAACAATAGTGGACAGTCTATGGGCTATGACCAAACTAGTATGCCCCTTGGCCGCATCGCGAAGGGCTGACAAAATTGCTCGTTCTGATGTGCTGTCTAATGAGCTGGTGGCCTCGTCGAAAATCATAATGGGCGCACCTTTCAGTAAGGCTCGTGCGATAGATACGCGTTGTTTCTCGCCGCCAGAAAGCTTTAGTCCTCGCTCACCTACGGTTGTTTCTAGCTTATCAGGCAAGCTTTCTACAAAGGTTTCAAGATGTGCAAGCCTAATCACTTGTTTAATATCTTCGTCGCTGGCATCGGGGTTACCGTAGCGAATATTTTCTAGCAAAGTGGTGTTAAATAGTACTGTATCCTGAGGGACAATGCCGATATGTGAACGCAGACTTTGTTGCGTAACCGATCCGATATCTTTTCCATCTATAGTGATGTCGCCCTGTTGAGGCTCATAAAACCGAAAGAGTAGTTTCATCAGCGTTGATTTTCCCGCGCCGCTTTCACCTACTACTGCTACCTTGGCACCAGGCGGTACGTCAAAGCTCAACCCGTTTAATATTTGTCTATTTTCGTTGTAGGCGAAATACACTTTATTAAAGCGTAGTGCTGGGTTGGCGCAGGTTAATTCGGTGGCGTTGTCTGCATCTTTGATAGCTGGGGTTTGCGATAGAAGGTCGAATAACTTATCGATATTGGCAAGGCTGCCACGAATTTCACGGTATACAAAACCCAAAAAGTTTAAGGGCATGAAAATCTGCATAGTAAAGGCGTTGATAAGTACAAAGTCGCCAATGGTCATTTCGCCATTTATAACCCCGAAAGCAGCGTTTGCCATCATTGAAGTCATGGCAATGGCAATGATGGCGGCTTGACCACCGTTTAATGCGAATAGCGATAAGCGGTTTTTCCGTCGCGCTTTCTCCCATGCTGCTAAGTCGGTATCGTACCGATTGGCTTCAAACGATTCGTTATTGAAATACTTTACTGTCTCAAAATTAAGCAGGCTGTCTACCGCTCTTGAATTCGTAGTTGAGTCTGCTTCGTTCATTTGTGTGACAAAGCGTGTGCGCCAGTCGGTGGCTTTCATCGAAAAGCCAATGTACGCCACTACGCTAATCACAATTATTAGTGCGAAAGATACGCCAAACTGGAATAAGAGCAAACCGACGACAAGGGCGATCTCTAAGAGAGTGGGGACAATATTAAACACCATAAAGCGCATTAAAAAGCTTACGCCGTTGGTGCCTCGCTCGATATCTCTTGATAAACCGCCTGTACGCCGATTTAGATGAAAGCCTAAGTCAAGGTTGTGTAGATGTTTAAAAACCTTAAGCCCAAGACGACGCATGGCGCGCTCAGTAACGCGACCAAATAGCGTATCTCGTACTTCGCCGAGTAAAACATTGAGTAAGCGCAGCGTCCCATAAGCAACGATTAAGCTAATAGGAACCGCTAAAGCTAGCGTAGTTAAATCTCCATTTAAGCTATCAACGGTATACTTCAGCACATAGGGAAGACCAATACTGGCAAGCTTTGCTGCTACTAGGCACAGCAGGGCTAAAAATACACGCTGCTTAAACTCGAGAAGATAAGGCCAAAGTTGCGATAGAACGTGCCATTTAACAGGTTCATCGGTATTCGTAGGAAAACGGTTTTTTCTCATTTTATAGTGTGCTTTATTGTTTGGCTTACTGTACTAAGAGCGGGAAGATTCGGAAAATAATTTGGTGTAACACCTTTACTAGGAATTGAACAAGCTTGCCCATATACAATTATTCTCGCCTTTTGTGGTACGTTTTGAAATAGGCTAGAGATTAAAATGGTCTTATTTATAGCAACGAATGTGTTTAATTTTTATTTCTCCCCGCGTACACTAGAGGTAGTTTAATTTAGTTACCTTGTTATTTATTCAATGGTTCGCTAGGTTTTGTAACGTCAAAAACCTTTTTAGCGACTCATAAAGCAGCAAAGGATTAAGGAGTTGGTTTGTTAGAAGATAGTTTCGGTAGACAGTTTCACTATTTGCGTTTGTCAGTGACCGAAGCGTGCAACTTTCGCTGTCAGTACTGTTTGCCAGATGGGTATGAAGGCCCAACGAGCGATCAGTTTATGACACTAAGCGAAATTGATACCTTGCTCAAAGCGTTCGCTAAGCTAGGTACCTCGAAAGTGCGCCTAACAGGTGGCGAGCCAACGCTGCGAAGAGACTTCCTTGATATCTTACAACTAACGAGTAATACGCCGGGTATAGAGCGTGTAGCGATGACAACACATGGGGCGCGAATGGAAAAGTTTGCCCACCAATGGAAAAATGCAGGCTTAGATCAAGTAAACGTCAGTATCGATAGTCTAGACCCCCGGCAATTCGCCGCTATAACAGGACAGGATAAGTTAAAAGCTGTGCTGCGAGGGTTGGATGCGGCCATTGATGCCGATCTTGATGTGAAAGTTAACTCTGTTTTACTCAACGACTTTTCTGATAGCCGCCTACATCGGTTTCTTGCTTGGCTCAAAGATATGCCGGTAACACTCCGTTTTATCGAGTTAATGGAAACAGGTGATTTAAATCAATTTTTCAATAAACAACATCAAAGCGGTTCACCATTGAAAACGACCCTGTTAGATATGGGGTGGCAGCCGTTATTGCGCAGGAAAGATGCTGGGCCAGCGCAAGAGTTCTATCACCCGGACTATGCGGGCAAGATTGGTTTAATCATGCCGTACAGCAAAGATTTTTGTAAAACTTGTAATCGTCTTCGTGTCTCCGCGCCAGGCAAGTTACACCTTTGCTTATTCAGCGAAAATGGCATAGACATGAGGCATCTTCTTGCAAATGGTAATGTGGATGATGTGGTTGTCTTCCTACAAGATGTGCTGGGGCAAAAGCACGAAACCCATTATCTCCATGAGGGAAAAACTGGGGCAACGAAGCACCTAGCCATGTTGGGAGGTTAGCAAACTACTCCTGCGTTAAAGGAAAATTAAGGCCGAAATAAAAAACATAGAATAAGTTTGGTTTGTTGTAAAAATAAGCTATATTCTGCGGTGAGAACATATTAAGAATAATAAAGACAAAGGAAGTATATGCATATCAAGGACAGTGCGCGTCTTTCCTACCACTATATCACCGAAAAAGACGCTGACTTCCTATGGGAGCTCGACCAAGACGAGCTTGTTATGAAGTACATAAGTGGCGGTAAGAAGTCTTCAAAAGAAGATATTCGAGACATATTCGTTCCCCGTTTCCAAGCTTATTCCAATCCAGCTTTAGGCTGGGGGCTTTGGCGCGTAGAAACGCTGGCTGAAAAAGAAAGTATAGGGTGGGTTTTGGTTCGTCCTTTTGGCTTTTTCACTCAACACCCTGAAAGTGACAACATGGAATTAGGTTGGCGGTTTAAACGTCATACTTGGGGCAATGGATATGCCACTGAGGCTGCGCAGACAATAAAAGACGCCTTATATGACATTGGCGTGGAAAAGTTTTCGGCCATCGCTAATCCAGAAAATAGCGCGTCTATCAATATTATGAAAAAGCTCGGAATGACATTTAGCCACGAACTTGAATACATAGACAAACTCTTTCATGAGACAGTGGTAGTTTATACTAACTAAACAGGCCCGTCGTAAAACCAAAAAACGGTAGTTGAAGTTATTTATTCTTCAATATGTTCTTCACGCTCTGATAGCGCGCATTCTGGTCTTCAGATAGGGTCGTTGTTTCAAGTGTTTCTCTGCATTTGTTAATAGCAGCCACTGTGTCAGAAAGCATAGGCGCGTTTGCCTTTCTCGCTCTAATAATGGCTTGAAGATAGTTTAGTGCAATTGAGGGATTTTTAGGCATAACCCGAAATGCTTGAGCAAAGGTGGTATAAGATTGCTCCAGATTGCCTCGTTTATACTGGGCGACAGCCGTGTTGTTGAGCGTTTTAGGACTTAGCGTAATCGTTTCTTTTTCTTCTTTTTCCTGCTTTAAGTACGTCGCCATTAGATTTAACTCATCAGCATTCTCATTCTGCCTTGAAGAAATAGCATCTAAGATTGCTATAGATTCTTTTTTCAGTCCAACCTCATGAAGCGCTTTGGCTCTATCAAGTAATGCTTCCGTGGAGTGATGTTGAGCGTGGTCTGTGTGAAAATCTGACAGCAGCATTTGGGCTTTTACTGTGTCATCCTTTAAGTAGTGAAGTCGGGCATCGATCACTGTCAATTCATCATTTACCGCTGCTTTAGGGTGAGCTCTTTTCAACTGACGTAAATATTCATTGGTTTGTTTAACAACGCTGTTTATGTATTCTGGCTCAGACGTCATCGCAAAATCAACACCGGCTCTTGCTGCTGTTAGATAAATATCTGGTTTATCGTAGATAGAGTTTCTTGCATAGCGTACAACTTTCTTCGCACTGTTAAACTGGCTTTCATAGTCGTGTGTGATGCGAGCAAGGTTTATCGCCATCTGATGTCGAGGAATATTCTGGGGAGAAATATTGCATGCAAGCGTAGTACACTCAAGTGCATCATCAAACGCTGATTGCTTAATCTGCAGTTTGGCGAGTAAGTCGTATGCTTCTAATGCAGAATCGGGGCGCATTGCCAGTTGGATAATTTCTCTTTCTGCATCATCAAGCTCATTAAGCGCTAGAAAGCTTTTTGCTATCCCCATTTTGGCCCAGCTAAAATCTTGAATGTTTATTATTGATTCAAAGAAAGGGATAGCTTCCTGAAACCTCTCGGTGATAAGAAACAAATCACCTTTTATCTTCATTGCTAAAGGAAAGTGTTCAGCGTTCTCGGGTTGCAATAAGAAATACTCAACCTCAGCTAGGGCTTTTTCATAGTCCTGTTTGTCCATGAATGAATAAACATTTTTAAAGGCTTTTTTCCTTGCTAAAACGCGGGAAAGTCGACGGTCTAATTCGTTAACGGAAAATGGCTTGGCAATGAATTCATCTGGCTGTAACTCGATAATCGCGTGAACAATATCTGCTGAAGTGTCTGCGCTAGTGAAGATAAATGCGCTAGTGAGGGGCAGTATGTGAGACTCGTTGAGTTGCTCGAGTAAAAAATAACCGCCTTGTTCCGAGCGTAAGTTATAGGAACAAATGATGGCGTCGTAAGTGTGTTCTTGTAACGCTGACAGGGCATGAGAGGGTCTATCAACATAGTCCATATTCCTGAAACCTAGCTGCTCAAGCGCGTAGTGCATGTGGCTTTTTGCCAGCACCTGATCTTCGGCAATTAACAACTTAGTATTTCTAGCTAAGTGGAGCTTCATTAAAGGGTAGCCTTTAGGACGTTATGGTTTTCACCATACCACGATAATTATTTTTAAAGTATAGCTCGTCAGCGAGACTATCGCATAGTTGAGGTTATTTTGGGATGAATTTAGGTAAACAAATTTTGCGATGAATTGGGCGGTTGAGTGCTTGTTTACACTTTTTTAAAAAGCTGAGTGATAACCATGTGCATTATGGGCGCAGACATTTCTATAAAAGGTTAGGTCGGTTTTGTGAGTGAATTAATTTTCTGAAATTGCTACACAAACAAGTGACGATTCTAGCTTACACGATGATATAGGTGTTAGATTTTGGAAAGACTAAGAAGAGATGGTGGACGCTAC